>CAMEQD010000018.1:0-42749 GCA_945932615.1 uncultured Prevotellaceae bacterium
TTCTGCCATTCAAGAAGTTGGACTCGACTTTTTATGGTTTAGCGGACAGTAATATATTTCGTAGAGGATGCTAACAGGATGCTAAGGGAAAACTATGGGAAACATAAGGAAAAATGCCCAAAACAGCAGTTTCGAGGCATTTTTGGTATGAGTGATAATCTTGGAAATATTATGACTTCCGTCTCTCATGACGTGCCAGAGAGGATGACAAAAATGCCATTGACGAGGTAAAGTCCTTGAGATTCTTCGATTAGGGTTTGGTTATAAGGTTGTTTTGTGAGGTTATGAAGTTTTAAGGTTTTATACCTTGAACTATTAAAAGTCCATTAAACGCTCATTTAACGACCATTAAACAGCTATTAAACAGCTTCAAGAAATAACAATATAACCTCAAAACCTCAAAACCTCATAACCTCATAACCTCACGGAATAACCTCACTTCAATATATAATCCACAATCCACTGGCCAACTTCCTTCGTGCCATACTTGCCAGCACCCTCTACCTGTATCTCGGGGGTGCGCACATTGGCATCGAGCGAAGCGTTTACAGCCTCTCGTATCAGCGCACCCTCGGCCTTAAGGTCGAAGTATTCGTAGAGCATCGCTACGGAGAGAATCTGCGCCAGAGGGTTGGCTATGTTCAAGCCCTTGCCCTGAGGCCATGAGCCGTGGATAGGCTCAAAGACAGGAGTGCTCGTACCCGTTGATGCGCTTGGCAGCAAGCCCATGGAACCAGTTATCACAGAACCCTCATCGGTGAGTATGTCGCCGAAAGTATTCTCGGTGACCATCACGTCAAAGAACTTGGGATCTTGAATCATACGCATGGCAGCATTGTCCACATACATAAAGTCAGTCTCCACGTCGGGATATTCGAGCATCACCTCCTGAGCCACCTTGCGCCACAGACGGCTTGAAGCGAGCACATTCGCCTTGTCGACCACGGTGAGATGTTTGCGACGAGCACGAGCATACTGGTAGCCTACGCGCAGGATTCGCTCCACCTCGGGGCGAGTATAATAATTGGTGTCGAGAGCCTCCTCTACGCCGTCAGCATTGAGCGCAGGCTCCTGCTTCTTGCCGAAATACATACCGCCTGTGAGCTCGCGAATGCAGACAAAATCCGCGCCACGTACTACCTCGTCCTTGAGGGGAGACTTGTGAATCAAGCAGTCAAACGTCTCGACGGGGCGAATATTGGCAAAGAGCCCCAACTTCTTGCGCATGGCGAGCAAGCCCTGCTCGGGACGTACTTTTGCGCTGGGGTTGTTGTCAAACTTTGGGTCGCCCACGCTGGCAAAGAGCACAGCGTCAGCCTCCTCACACACTTTGAAGGTCTCCTCGGGGAAAGGATCACCGACTTCGTCGATGGCATGAGCACCGCAGAGAGCCTCCTTGTAGCTCACCTCATGTCCGAACTTCTCAGCAATGGCGCTGCACACAGCCACGCCCTGTTCCATAATCTCGGGGCCGATACCATCACCGGCCAAAACAGCAATCTTGAGTTTCATCAGTATTCTTTTTCGATAATATTCAACATCTTTATTACAGCCTTAATCGCCGCCTCCGTCTGGTCGGCATCAAGTCCGCGCGTGCGGTAGGTCTTGCCTCGGAAATCCCATGTGATAACGGCCTGAACAAAGGCGTCGGTACGACCGCCGGGAGGTATGCTCACGACGTAATTCGTCAGCCAAGGGAATTTGCGTTCGAGCCTATCCCTGTATATATGACGTATAGCGCGCACGAAGGCGTCAAACTGACCGTCACCCTGAGCCTGCTCCTCATACATCTCGCCGTTTATCTCCAGACGAATGCTCGCCAAAGGCTTCAGTCCGTAAGCAGTAGTGACTACATACGAGAGCAACTTGACATGCTCCTCAACGCCGCTGTGATGGAGTACGTCAGCCACGATGAAGGGGAGATCCTCCTGAGTTACAATCTCCTTCTTGTCGCCAAGCTCGATGATGCGAGCCGTGACCAGCTTGGTCTGTTCGGGAGTCAGTTCAAGCCCCAGCTCTTCGAGGTTCTTGATAATATTAGCCTTGCCGCTACTCTTGCCGAGCGCATACTCGCGCTTGCGTCCGAAACGTTCTGGCAGGAGCTCGTTCATATAGAGACCAGCCTTGTTGTCGCCATCGGCATGCACGCCAGCCACTTGAGTGAAAACGCTATCGCCCGTTATAGGCTTGTTGGGCGGAATGGCTATGCCAGAATAACTCTCTACGAGACGGCTCACATGATTGAGCATCTCCTCGTTGACATTAGTCTCGGCGTGGAGGTGATCCTTGAGAATAGCCTGCACGCTCGCCAAGGGAGCATTGCCGGCACGCTCGCCCAGCCCGTTGACACTCGTGTGAATGCCTGCACAGCCTCCTGTCACGGCAGCCAAGACGTTGCTGATAGCCATATCATAGTCATTGTGAGCATGAAAGTCGAAATGATATTCGGGGTAACGCTCCTTCATCATGCGCATACTGTCGAGTATACGCATAGGGTTCATCACACCGAGAGTATCGGGCAACATATAACGCTCTATCGGCGTATTGCGCAGACCGTCGACGAGGGCAAACACATAGGCAGGGTCGTCTTTGATACCATTGCTCCAATCCTCGAGATAGACATTGACGTTGACCCCACGACCCGTGGCATACTCCACCACCTTGATGATATCAGCCACATGCTGCTCGACGGTCTTCTTGAGCTGCCCCTCACAATGGCGGCGGCTACCCTTGCAGAGGAGGTTCATGTGCCGGCACCCCGTGTCGGCAATCCAGTCCACACTCGTAGTACCATCGCAGAAGCCCAAGACCTCCACGCGGTCTATCATGCCTGCACGCAGAGCCCATTGGCAGATAGAGCGCACAGCCTCCTTCTCGCCCTCAGACACACGCGCCGATGCCACCTCAATACGGTCAACGTTGACCTTCTGGAGAAGTTCGCGCGCCACCATGAGTTTCTCATGAGGCATAAAACTCACGCCGCTCGTCTGCTCACCATCGCGCAGCGTGGTGTCCATTATTTCGATTCTTCCCACTTTACAATCTTGTCTTTGTTAGAGAGGAGAAAATCAATATCGTCAAAAGCATTGAGCAGGCAATACTTCTTGTACGAATTGATAGGGAAAGTCTCGCTGTGTCCCGTAGCGAGGTTTGTCACCGTCTGTTCGGGCAGATTGACCACAACCTCCGCGTCAGGGTCAGCCTTGACCGTCTCAAACAGTTCAAGCTGGAACTCACGACTTACCACCACGGGCAGCACGAAGCAGTTCAGCAGATTGTTGCGATGAATGTCGGCAAACGAATTGGAGATGACCACCCTCACGCCATAGCCAGCTATGGCCCAGGCAGCGTGCTCACGGCTCGACCCCGAGCCCCAGTTCTGTCCACCAATGATAATCTCGTGTACACCCTTGCGCGGAGCCTCGCTATACTCAGGCCTGTTCATCACGAAATCCTCCACAGGCTTGCCGTCAGCATCGTAGCGCAAGTCGTGCATAAAAGCCTCGCCGTAGAATTTTGGGTCGCGCGTAGTGAACGCCAAATAGCGCGCAGGGATAATGTTGTCCGTATTGTTGTTGTCTATCTCTATGGGAATACAAGTAGACTGAATTATATCAAATTTCTCTTTAGCCATAATCAATTCATAAGTTTTCTTGGGTCAGTAATCACGCCAGTCACAGCACTTGCAGCCACCGTCAGCGGCGAAGCCAAAATCGTGCGGGCACCCGGTCCCTGACGACCTACGAAGTTACGGTTGCTCGTCGAGATAGCCAGCTTGCCGGCAGGAACCTTGTCGGGGTTCATGGCGAGACAAGACGAGCACGAAGGAAGGCGCAGCTCAAAGCCCGCGTCGGCAAGAATCTTGTCGATACCCTCAGCAATAATCTGGTCGCGCACCAGCCATGAGCCGGGGACGAGCCATGCCACGACGTTGTCAGCCTTTCTGCGACCCTTGACAATTGAGGCGAAGGCACGGAAGTCCTCGATACGTCCGTTCGTACAAGCTCCGAGGAAGCAGTAATCCACAGGCGTACCCTCAAGCACCTGACCAGGCTCAAACTGCATATAGTCCAGCATACCGCGCAACTGAGTCTGCTCCGCCGCAGAGAGGCTCTCCATCGTAGGAATTGCACCGTCGATGGCTATGCCAGCACCAGGGTTAGTACCATACGTGATGCGTGGAGCGATGTCTTCGGCACGATATGTCACCTCCCTGTCAAACACAGCATCATCATCGCTGCGCAACTCACGCCACCCGTTCACAGCAGCCTCCCACTCCTCACCCTTCGGAGCATACTCGCGCCCCTTGAGGTAAGCAAAGGTAGTCTCGTCGGGAGCGATGATACCAGCACGTGAACCCATCTCGATCGAGAGGTTGCTCAGCGTCAGACGCCCCTCCATGCTCATGTTGCGCACCGTGCTGCCAGCATACTCCACAGCGTAGCCCGTAGCCCCCGATGTCGTCATCTGAGCCATGATATAGAGAGCCACGTCCTTGGCAGTCACACCCTTGGCAAGCTCGCCCTCGATATTGATACGCATAGTCTTAGGCTTAGACTGGAGAATACATTGGCTCGCCAGCACCTGCGCCACCTCGCTCGTACCTATACCCATCGCGATAGCACCCACAGCCCCGTGAGTAGAAGTGTGAGAATCACCGCAGACAATCGTCATGCCAGGCAGCGAGAGAGCCTTCTCAGGCCCCACGACATGAATGATGCCATTGTCGTGCGTACCCATAGCAAAGTGTTTGATACCAAACTCCTCACAGTTAGCCTTCAGCGTCTCCACCTGCTTCTTGCCTATAGGGTCATCGATTCGCTCCTGCTGGTCGCTCGGAGTATTATGGTCAGGCATAGCCACCACATGGTCAGGGCGGAAAGCCTTGATACCCTTGTCGCGCAAAGTGTCAAAAGCCTGAGGCGAAGTCACCTCGTGAGCGTAAAGGCGGTCTATGTATAGCTGGGTAGGGCCGTCCTCCACATTCTGGACAACGTGCTTGTCCCATATCTTGTCAAATAAAGTCTTTCCCATTATTTCTTGAATTTGTTGATTGCATCAATATAAGCCTCGACCGAGGCAGTCACGATATCAGTATTGGCAGCAAAGCCATAGTACACATTGTGGTCAAACTCCACGCTCTGGTGCACCTTGGCCAAATCGTCCGAGCCCTTGGAGATAGCCTGAATGGTAAACTCCTTGAGCGTCATCTCGCGGCGAATGATAGTCTTGAGAGCCTTGAGCGCAGCATCGACCGGACCATTGCCACTCGCAGCAGCCTCGAAACGCTCGTTGCCTATCAGCAGCCCTATGCTCGCCACGGAGCGAGTACCCTTGCCCGCCGTCACCTGCAAATAGTCGAGCTTGACATTCTGCGTAGCACTACGCTCAGCCCCAGCCAAGATGAGAATATCATCGTCAGTCACCTCCTTCTTCTTGTCCGCCAAGACGAGGAACTCCTTGTAGAGCGCATCAAGCTTCTCACCCTCCACGTCCACGCCATTGATATGCAGACGATGCTTGAGAGCCGCACGACCGCTGCGCGCCGTCAGCACGATGCTTGCCTCCTCTATGCCCACCTCCCTGGGGTCCATGATTTCGTACGTCGAAGCATTCTTGAGCACACCGTCCTGATGTATACCCGAAGAGTGGGCAAAGGCATTCTTGCCGACGATAGCCTTGTTAGGCTGCACAGGCATATTCATCAGCGAAGACACCATACGGCTCGTAGGATAAATCTTCTGAGTGTTGATATTCGTATCAATACCCAAATCCGGGTGAGTCTTGAAAATCATCGCTACCTCCTCGAGCGACGTATTGCCAGCACGCTCGCCAATGCCATTGATGGTCACCTCGACCTGACGAGCCCCGTTGAGCACACCAGCCACGGTATTGGCCGTCGCCATGCCCAAATCATTGTGGCAATGCGTAGAGAGTATACACTTGCCTGCCGCAAAAGCATCGACATGCTCGTAGAGATACTTAATCTTCTCGCCATACTCATACGGCGTGCGGAAGCCCGTAGTGTCGGGGATATTACATACCGTAGCACCAGCCTTACACACAGCCTCGATGACACGCGCCAGATACTCGTTGTCCGTACGTCCGGCATCCTCGGCGTAAAACTCCACGTCCTCGACATAACGCTTGGCATACTTCACCGCAGCCACAGCCCTCTCGATAATCTCCTCAGGCGTAGAATTAAACTTATACCTGATATGGCTCTCGCTCGTCCCGATGCCTGTATGAATACGCCCACGCTTGGCATACTTCAGAGCCTCAGCAGCCGCATCAATATCCTTCTCCACCGCGCGAGTCAATGCGCAAATCGTAGGCCACGTCACAGCCTTGCTTATCTCCACCACGCTATTGAAGTCGCCCGGCGAACTCACAGGGAAACCAGCCTCAATCACGTCCACGCCCAAAGCCTCAAGCTGGCGTGCCACCTGAATCTTCTCGACCGTATTGAGCTGACACCCCGGCACCTGCTCGCCATCGCGCAGCGTAGTATCAAAAATGAACAATCTTTCGCTCATGTATCTATAATCTTATATCTTATTCAGTTATCGCGCACAAAGTTATGAAAAAAAAGCGACAATTTGGGTTTTTGTTGTTTAGTTTTTGTTATTTTGTTGTTTAGTTATTTTGTTATTTGGTTGTTTGTTTGGTTGATTTGTCCCTCACCGCACGCACACAGACGCCTTTGTAGCGAAGCATGTTGCTCATTACTGGTTTTTGTGGGCTTAGCGTACTATTGAAGAACACGCTGTAAGCGCTGTTATCATCGGTACCCTCATACAACGAACTCGTCCAGTAATACGCAGCAGTACCCTTATACCCAATACCGCTGCCATCGTAATACCCCGAAGCAGGGAAGAAAATTGTTCCCCCATTTTCTGTTTCAGTCCCCATATAGCCATACACCCCGTTGACCGCCGTCCATTTCCATGTGCACCCACCTATCAAATCCTCCCACTCCTTCTTGGTCGGCATACGCCAAGAATTGCCCATGAGCACATTAGCGACATCATCCGCCTCTTCGAGTTTATCCTTGCCATCAGCCTTAGACGTCGAGCTGCACGCATTATGAGTAGTATACTTGCTGAACACATCCGTTTTCGTCCAATACGGACAATTAGACCAATCGAAAGACGTACCCGCAGACTTAGCCCCCCATGCAAAATAAGACCCACACTCCTCCATCTTCGAAGCCCCGACATTGCAAGTAGCCCACACTACGTCCATGCCCAAATCAACAGACTCGTACTCCCTGGTCAAACTCGCAGTATATTTATATGACTTGTCAGCCACCATTTCCTTGCCCTGCACCTCCCCCAAAAAGCGTTTCCCTTCCGCCAACAACAATATAGAAATCCCCTTCCCACTCAGATTCATTGGAGCCATCATAGCATAGACAGAAATCACCTTATTGCTCTCAGTAGTAGCAATATCCTCAAGCTCCATCGAGAAAGTATTAGAATACTTGGTCGGAGTAATCACAGGCTTTGCGACAGTAAGGTTATACTTTCCCTCCTCGACAAAAACATCTTCACCGCAAGTCAGAACCAACGATTTAGCCTCACACGCCTCAGGCAGCGTCAGCTCAAAGCAAGTCAGCACACCCAGATGCTTCATCTGGAAAGTTATACACCCGTTAGACTCCGTACTGCAAGGAGCACAAGCCATAAAGTCATAAGCCCCAAGAGCCTCAGTATTGTCATTCTCCTTCTGTTTCTGCCCCGTATACACGACAGGCAAAGCCTTGGGACTCAGCGTATAGAACTCCTTCGAAAACGGATAATACGCAGCATACTCCCTGTCCGAGCGCAAACGCCAAGCTCCGCCATCAAATACAGCAGTATTGTTTCCATCGCCCGACGAAATCGGAAAACACACCTGATCGCCATCCTTAGGATAGATACCGAGGGTATCACCCTTCGCCCAGGTAAAATGCACCTTATCCTCACCAATCGTATAACTACTGCGAGTCTCCGCCCCCTCAGTCACGAAATCCTCCACCGCCACACGCACCTCGCCCACAAACTCACCCTTCACAGTCCCACCCTGGAGAGCATCATCAGAGCAAGCCACCAGCATCATCACCGCCACAAAGGCAGCAACACTACCAAACGATTTTGCCATCATCACCCTCTTCATCATTAAAGTCATACACACTCCCCTCACGAGCCCCCCAAGGCAGATCCCCACCCGTAGCCCCAGCCGTCCCCGACGCCTCCATCAGACAAGCATCACTCACAATCTCCACCACCCAACACTCAGGGCGGATATACACAGATTTTCTATTCATAATCTCATACTTATATGGGTTGTTTGGTTAACACCGGAATCACACACAATCTCCGGTTTCGTCTGCAAAAGTACAAATTTTTTTAGGTTTTGAGGTTATAAGGTTATAAGGTTTTGAGGTTATTTTTTAGTTTTTTGTTGTTTGGTCTGCATGGCTTGTTGGTCTGCATTAAACCAACAGCACAACCTCAAAACCTTATAACCTTACAAGCGAAGCGACCTTATAACCTAAAAAATAACCTAAAAAAACCTAAAAACCTTATAACCTCACAAGCGAAGCGACCTCAAAACCTCAAAAATAACCTAAAAAAAATGTAATTTTGTACGCGTAACCGAATATTTTCCCTATATCCGAGAAACACACAGCACATTGAGAAAGACACAACAATCCATGCAAAAACAAGACATCGTGCGACGTCTGATAGACAGCGGACACGACTTTGCATTATACCGCTTCCCCAACGAGAGTGAACCACACCTCGTGCTCCAACTCGAAGGCGAAGCCGAACGGCCACAAGACGGCGAGGAATGCTCAGGCTTCATCTTTGCCCCCTTTTCCGAGACCAAAGCCATACCCACGCTGCTCATCAGCCCCGACATAGCCGTCAGCGGCTGGCAGCTCATCGACGAATATACCCAAAGCCTCAACCGTCGGCGTACCTCCCTGTCCAACATCGCCCTCGACAGCCCCCACGGCGACATCGACCAGTCCGACACCTACAAGATGGCCTTCCGCACCTTCCGCAACCAGCTCGACCGCGAAGAATACCAAAAACTGGTACTCTCATACAGCATGTGTACCCCCTGGCGATATTCCGGACACGAAGATAAACTCTACATGACCGCATTAGAGAAATTTCGCGACTCCATGGTCTACCTCGTCTACACACGCAAAGGCGGACGCTGGTTTGGCTGCACCCCAGAGCTACTCGTCGAAGGCTACGGCCGCAAATGGCGCACCATGTCCCTGGCAGGCACCATGACCTCCGACACCACCATTCCCTGGTCAGCCAAGAACCTCCACGAACAAGAACTCGTCAGCCAATACATCGAAGGACAGCTGCAAGACCTCCGGGCACAAGTCATACGACGAGGCCCCTACACCACCAAAGCAGGCAGGCTCATACACCTGCGCACCGACTTCACCTTCCACACCCCCACCCCCCAAGGAGCACGCCACATCGTCAACCTCCTGCACCCCACCCCCGCCGTCTGCGGACTACCCAAAAACCAAGCACTCAACTTCATACGCAGCTACGAACGCAACCAGCGCATGTACTACACAGGCTACCTCGGTCCCATCAATCTGAGAGCCGAGACCAACATCTACGTCAACATACGATGCTGCAACATACGCCCCAACGGCAAAGCCGTCTTCTTCGCCGGCGGAGGCCTCACACGCGACAGCCTGTACATCAGCGAAAAAGAAGAAATCAAGCGCAAGCTCGACACACTCATGACCCTCTAACGCCCCACACACACCCTTCCCCCCCCCATGCTAAGCTCAGACCAACCCACACTCCAGCTCCTCGCCCTCCTCAAAGCCCACGGCATCACCGACCTCGTACTCTGCCCCGGGAGCCGCAACGCAGGCATCGTACACAGCGCCCTGCAGATCCACAGCTTCACCTGCCACCGCATCACCGACGAGCGCAGCGCAGGCTTCTATGCCCTCGGCATCGCCCTCTCCACACACCGTCCCTCCGCCGTCATCGTGACCAGCGGCAGCGCCCTGGCCAACCTCTACCCCTCAGCCTGCGAAGCATACTACCAGCAAGTCCCCGTAGTCTACATCTCCGCCGACCGCCCGGCACGCTGGATAGGCCAGATGGACGGACAGACCATGCCCCAGCACGGAGCCCTCGGCAAGATGGTAAAACTCAGCGTCACCCTCCCCCTCGACGACCCACACCACGCCAACCGCCTCATCAACGAAGCCCTACTCGAAAGCCACCACCACACCCCCGGCCCCGTACACATCAACATACCCATCGACGAACCCATCTACAAGTTCGAAACCGAGACCCTCCCCCACGTCCGCGTCATCGAGCGAACCACCGAAAAAGTCACAATAGCCCCCCATACGCGAACCCTCGTCCTGATCGGACAAATGGACAAAGCCACCGCCGACCGCTGCACCGACATACTGACCCTCCACGACGCCAAAGTCATAGCCGAAAACCTCAGCAACCTACACCCCCATCGCTACATCAACACATACCACATCGACTGGGAGCACACCCCCCCCTTCGACCTCGTCATCACCCTCGGCGGCCACCTCACCAACAAAGCCATGAAAGAAAGGCTACGCCTCACCCCCCCGAGCCAACATTGGCACATCAGCCCCGACGGAGCCATCGCCGACACCTTCGGCAGCCTGACCCGAGCCATCGAGTCCACCCCCGAGTCATACCTCCCCCACATAGCCCCCCACTCCACCACCGACCTCCCCCTACTGCCGCCCCACGACAGCCCCTCGCCCATCATCGATGAGCTCATCTCCCAGCTCCCCGAAGGCAGCATACTACACCTCGCCAACAGCAGCACCATACGCCACGCCCAACACAGCCCACTACCCAGCCCCGACCCCGGGAAGAACCCCATCACCATCTGCTGCAACCGGGGCATCAACGGCATCGAAGGCACCCTCAGCACCGCCGTCGGCTATGCCCGAGCCAGCCACCCACACCCCAACTACATCATCATCGGCGACCTCTCATTCCTCTACGACCAAAACGCCCTCTGGAATGCAGACCTCCCCGACAACCTCCACATACTCCTGCTCAACGACCACGGCGGAGGCATCTTCGACACCCTCCCCATACCCCCCGACCCACGCAGCCGCGACTATATCCAAGCCCACCACGACCACGACGCCAGCCACCTCGCCGCACACTACCACCTCAAATACCTCACCGGAGCAGACAAGATGCACGAATTCATACACTCCACCCAAAGCACAATCTTAGAAATCAAAAAACACGCGAAACAATGAGAGACTGGAAACAAGTAAAACCCTACCACGAGATACTCCTCGACGAGTGGCAACACATCGCCCGCATCACCATCAACCGCCCCCACGTACGCAACGCCTTCACCCCCCTCACCACCGAAGAGCTCAGCGACGCCCTACGCTACTGCCGCGACTCCTCCACCGTACGCGTCGTCATACTCACCGGAGCCGACACCCCCCGCCAGCCCGGTCAGACCGACGAAGAATGGATGGCCACCAACGCCTTCTGCTCCGGCGGCGACATGAACGTCAAAGGACGCGGCGGCTACATCGGCACCGACGGCATACCCCACCTCTCCGTCCTCGACGTCCAACGCCAGATACGCAGCATACCCAAGCCCGTCATCGCCATGGTCAACGGCTTCGCCGTAGGCGGAGGCCACGTACTCCACGTAGTCTGCGACCTCACCATCGCCGCCGACAACGCCAAGTTCGGACAGACAGGCCCCAAGGTAGGCTCCTTCGACGCCGGTTTCGGCTCCTCATACCTCGCCCGCATGGTCGGCCAAAAGAAAGCACGCGAGATCTGGTATCTCTGCAAGCTCTACACCGCCGACGAAGCCGAACGCATGGGCATGGTCAACGCCGTCGTCCCCCACCACAAGCTCGAAGACACCACCGTCGAGTGGGCGCAACGCATCATGCAACACTCCCCCATAGCCCTACGCATGATCAAGCGCGGCCTCAACGCCGAGCTCGACGGCCAAGCCGGCATACAAGAACTCGCCGGCGACGCCACCATGCTCTACTACTTCTGCGACGAAGCCCAAGAAGGCGGCCGCGCCTTCCTCGAAAAACGCAAACCCCATTGGGGCGACACCTACATACCCTGACCCACACCCACACGAACCATGCAAATCAATCTCACACAGCAGACCCACCACTTCAAGAAGCCAGCACGCACCTCACGCGGAGCATACACCCACCACCACAGCATCGTCCTGCGCATCACCGACGAGCAAGGCCAGCGCATCGGCCTCGGCGAGTGCGCCCCCCTGCCCGACCTCAGCAGCGACGCACACGAGTACCAACACATGAGCCGCGTAGCCCAGCTCATCGACCAAGCCCTCGCCAGCCCCTCCTACACAGAAGCCCTGCGCCCCTACCCCGCCCTGCTCTTCGCCCTCGAATCCGCCCTCTTCGACTACCAGCAAAACCCCATACTCTACGACACCCCCTTCGCCCACTCCGAAGTAGGCATACCCACCAACGGCCTCGTATGGATGGACACCTACGACAATATGCTCGCCCAAGCCAAACAAAAGATACTCCAAGGCTTCCGCTGCATAAAATTCAAGATCGGAGCCCTCAAGTGGGAAGAAGAGATACACCTCATCGAGACCCTCCGCAGCCGCTTCAGCCCCCACACCCTCCAGATACGCCTCGATGCCAACGGAGGCCTCGTCCCCAAAGACACAGAGATCGACCTCACCCTCGTCAACGAAAAACTCTCAGACCTCTCACGCTTCGGCATACACTCCATCGAGCAACCCATACCCCCGTACCACTGGCACCACATGGCACAACTCTGCGCCACCAGCCCCATCCCCATCGCCCTCGACGAAGAACTCATCGGCCTCAACCACCCCGAGCAAAAACAACACATGCTCGACACCATCAAGCCCCAATACATCGTCATCAAGCCCACCCTACACGGCGGCATCACAGGCTCCATCGAGTGGGTCAGCCACGCCCAAAAGCGAGGCATCGGCACCTGGATGACCAGCGCGCTCGAGAGCAACATCGGCCTGCGCAACGTAGCCCTCCTCGCTGCCAGCGTCTACGGCCCACGATGCACCCTCGCCCAAGGCCTCGGCACAGGCCAACTCTACACCGACAACATCGAGATGGACATCGAAATGCGCCGCAACAAACTCTGGCGAAGCCCCATAGCCCAATGACCCCCGACATCGAAATACTCCACACCAGCGGCAGCACAGGCCGCCCCAAAGAAATCCGAGTCGAACACAGCCGAATGCTCGCCTCAGCACGCATGACCTGCGACTACCTCCAGCTGAAGCCCGGCGACACAGCCCTACTCTGTCTCAACACCCTCTACATCGCAGGCCGCATGATGGAAGTCCGCGCCGAAGAGCGAGGCCTACGCCTCATACGCCGACGCCCCAGCTCACACCCCCTTGCCGACGTCGAAGAACACATCGACCTCGCCGCCATGGTCCCCATGCAAGTCTACGAAACCCTCCGCGTCCCCATCGAACGCCAGCGGTTCTCACGCATACGCCACGTCATCATCGGCGGCAGCGCCATACCCCCCGACCTCGAATCGCGCCTCGCCGCAGAGTTCGGACACGACCCCCACACCCCCAACCACATCTGGAGCACATACGGCATGACCGAGACCCTCAGCCACATCGCCCTGCGCCCCATCGGCGAGAAATGGTACCAGCCCCTGCCCGGCGTCAGCCTCAGCAAGGACTCCGACAGCTGCCTCATCATCGACGCCCCCCACCTATGCCCCCACACCCTCCACACCAACGACATCGTAGAGTTCAACCCCCAAGGAGGCTTCATCGTACGCGGACGCAAAGACAACGTCATCTGTACAGGCGGCATAAAGATACAAGCCGAAGAAGTCGAAGCCCTACTCTCACAACACCTCGACACCCCCGTCATCGTCACAAGCCGCCCTCACCCCAAATACGGCGAAGCCATAGTCTTCCTCACCACCCAATCCCTCGACGAGCACGTCCTACGCCTCCTCCTCCCCCCCTACAGCCTCCCCAAGCAAATCATCATCGTCCCCGAGCTACCCCTCACGCCCACAGGCAAACCCGACAGAGCAGAAGCACGTGAAATTGCGGTTTTGAGGTAACCTCATAACCTTAAAACCTTATAACCTCCCCCAGGGGGGGACTCTTTGAGTTTTGTGATTTGTGATTTGTGAAAAGACAACCCTCAAACTCACGCATCAAGACTTTTCCATTCATAGCGAGCAACCCCGTCCACGATGTCAACTTTTACGTGAAAGGCCAGATCGTCCTCTTGCCATATCTCGTCTTTTCACAAATCACAAATCACAAAACTCAAAGCCACCTCCCCCCTCCCCCTTTCTCTCACGCGCGTATAAAGGTTAGAATAATACCTTATTAATTTTTATTTATATATAATGTATGAGGTTATAAGGTCGCTTCGCTTGTGAGGTTTTTAGGTTTTAGGTTTTTAGGTTTTCTATGAGGTTTTAAGTTTTAAATGTCCATTTAAGAGTTGTTTAATGAGTATTTAAGGTCATATCAACCTTATAACCTTAAAACCTTATAACCTCCCCCAGGGGGGTCACTCTTTGAGTTTTGTGATTTGTGATTTGTGAAAAGACGTCCCTTAGGGCAGCATTTCTCATACAAATATAATATATATAAATATATATTATAAACACGGAAACCCAACGAAACCCACCGAAACCACTTTTTCCCAACTTTTTCGCAACGAAACCCACCGAAACCCAAAGTGATCTTTCGCGATGTCGTATCTTTGCACCGTGAAACACAAAAAACGCGTTTTTACCATTCTCGGGCCCTGTTTGGTTAATTCGCGCCTCGTGTTTTGACAATTCGTTGTTTGGTGGTTTTGTTATTTGGTTGTTTAGTTGTTCTAACGACTATCCGCAACCAGATGACAGAACAACCAACAAAAAAACTAACCAACAAAAAACCTCAAAACCTAAAAACCTTATAACCTAAAAACCTCAAGCTATGAGCTGTCATAAAATTGTATACCGCGAAGGAGCAAAGGTGATGCTGCCCGTAAGCTCCATACAAGACTATCTGTCTATCCGTAAAAACGAACACCACGTCGCATTGGTCGAGAGTGCACGCCAGGGACACACCGAAGACAAACGGCGTCTGACCCAGTTCAACTATTCCTGCATACCCGGTGAGAACGGCTTGCTGCGAGGCTGCAAGACACCGTCCAACTCCGTAGGCATGGACATCGACTTCGACGATGCCGACGAGCGTAAAATCAAGGCTACCATCAAACGTATCATCAGGCTGCGCGACAAACTCGGTCTACTGCTCCTGGAGCGAAGCGTCAGCAAAGGACTGCACCTCGTATTTCGCCGCCACGAAGAACTGTCGCAGGAAGACAACCTGCGCTGGGCGAGCGACAAAATCGGAGTGGCCTACGACAAGGCAGCCAAGGACATAACGCGAGTCTTCTTCGCCACCACGACGAGCGAGTCAGACCTCCTCTATCTGCATCAAGACCTCTTTATCAACGAAGCAGCCAAGAACGTTACCCCAAGCCATGAGACCAACGATGAAAGCAACACACAGGACATACATGAGACGCAAGACGCTGCTCCTCTGGACTCCAACGCGCAAGACGCCTACGAATTGCCGTACGACGAGATTATCGAGACGTGGGGGCGCATCAAGGAGCCAACCTTCCCCAACGTCCCCGTAGGAATGCGCAACACCACGCTCTTCACGCTCTGCAACGGTCTGCGCTATATCTGTGAGCACAACGAGCGCAAGCTCCAGTCGCTGATATGGCCCAAGTACTCGCTCGGCTTGGAGCGCAACGAGGTGGAAAGCATAATCCGCTCGGCCCTGGCTCGCGAACGAGGACTAATGCCGCGCGACCTCAAAGAAGTGATCAACAGGATATTGGTTCGCGACTCCCAGCAGTCTGAGTCGCCAGCTCAAAATGGCGAAGAAGCAGGCGACAGTAATGGCGAAGCCCTTGCCGACGTGAACGCTGCGGAGATGTGCGGTGTGTCGTCGCCGTATCCGAGCGTAGCGCGTTGCATCGTCGACGATATGGATTTGCCTACGCTGCCGCGTTGGGTGGACGTGCTGCTCACTCCTGTATTGCCCGGATATAGATATTTGACTCTCTGCGGCTCGTATACTGCGATGCTGACCCTGCTGAGCGATGTGCGCAGGAAGTTTGGCTCTAAGGGCGTGGCGCGGCTTAATGGCTGGACGCATTGGGACGGTCTTTCAGGCTCTGGCAAGCGTCAGCTTCGCGAGGTCATCGAGGCTCTTATCAAGCCGCTGCGGGCGCAGGACGAGCGTACGCGAAACATCATCAACAAGGTGATCGAGGACAACAAGACTGCCAAAGACGGAGAGAAGCAGAAACTCCCTCAGCTCGGGCTTCGCGTCTTGGAGTGCGACACAACGCGTAAGGCTCACATTCAGCAAATGGCTTACCTCGGTGGTAAAAAGACCTACACCTTTGCCGAAGAGATTTCGTCGCTCAACCTAAACCGTCAGGGTTATTATTATCGTGGTGATTTCTGCCGCCTGATGTTCGACAATGGTAATGTCGGCACGCTGAACGCTACGGGGGACAGCGTGACGCTCCAGACGCCTTGCAACTGGGACGTGACGACGTCGGGCACTCACGACCAGACAATCAAACAATGGGCTAAGAATCTGAGCGACGGTTCGGCTCAGCGTGTACTCATCTGCCTCGTGCCCGATAATACTTACCAGCGTCTGCCAGTCTACAGGCAGTATAGCGAGGAGGACGTGACGTACATAGACCGCGCCACAAATCTGATGATGAAGATGTCAGGCTTGCTGCTGACCCCAATGCTCGACAGGGCGTTGGAGGCTTGGCTGGAGCGCGTGCGCACGGAGCTTGAAGCTCTGCCCATAGGTCAGCGCAACGATGAGAGGGCGCGTTTCCGTTTCCGCTCGGCGGAGATTGCCCACACGATGGGGGCAACGATGCAATGTGCATGGATTGTGCAGGACATCTTGGACAGGGACGACGAGCTGACGGCAAAGATTGAGGGCATCAAGGCGGAGCTCGACAAGACCAAGTCAGACATCACTACGTCTGAGGACGAAATCGCCGCCATAGAGCGCAAGCTCATAGAGGCAAGGGCAGAGTATGATGAGTTTAAACTTCACGCCCTGGAACTCGACAAGTATAAGGAGCGACACTCTGCGTCAGACCTGGCTGTGCGTACGGCGCAGTATTGCCTTGATGTGCAGGATATGCTGTGGAGCAGACGTCTTCGCACGGAGCAGATTGCGAGCTATGAGGGAATAAATTTATATGCTTCGACAGGCAGACCCAATGAGACGCTCGACGTGCTCGACCGACTGCCCGAGAACTTTACGGTAGCGCAAGCCTGCGCAGCGTTGCCCGACAAGTCCAAGAGAGCAATACAGGTCTTAATCTCCAGACTGATAAAAGCTGGTCTCGTCCGCAAGATAGGAACCACAAACAGAGCCGCCTGCTATAAAAGGCTTGACGCGTAAGACGTAAACCGAAGCCGTCTTTTCACAAATCACAAATCACAAATCACAAAACTCAAAGCCACCTCCCCCCTCAAGGGGGGAGACCTCAAAACCTCAAACAAATTTTATTCTACAATAATCTTCACGCTCTCGTTGCCAATCCTAGCAATGAGCACAGAGCCTGATTGTGCGGAGAATGTTGCCACACCATTCGTAGCGCGTGCCACCCCGAGAGCTGTCCCGTTGAGAGTATAAAAATCCACCTTCTCATTGTCGTCGAGACCAGAGATAGTGATAAAGCCTGCGGCAGTCTGAATGGCGATGCCGCGCTTTGAGATGCTGTTGATATTGGTATCGTCGTCAGAGGTCTCTGATGACGTGAGCCAATAAAGTTTGGCGGTAGCAACGTCAGAATTTTCATAGCCTGTCTTCGTCGCTGTGACAGAGATGTCGTAGCAGGCGGTGAGAGCAACCTCGGCAGTATAGAACTTGTTAAAATCTGCACTTGTCACCTCGCTGATATACTCCACATCGTCCGTAGCGCAAGAGAAGGTCAGTCTACCATCGCTGAATGCTATGGTCGGAGTCTCGCATTTCTCTATCTCCACTTCTGTTCCTTCAAGAGCCTGTATTTTCCCGAATGTACTCCAAGGCTCGGTCGTTTTGTATGAGTCGATTGCTGGGGCTGGGACGTGGAGTGTGGCGGATTCGATGTTTGAGTTTTCAAACGCATCTTTTTCTGTGCTTGGTACTGTTTCTACATAACAATATACATTTTCCAGATTGTAGCATCTAGCGAAAGCACGCTCTCCTATACTTGTCACAGAATTGGGAATCGTGATAGAGGTGAGGTTGGAGCACTCACCGAAAGCAAATCCTCCGATACTTGTCACAGAATTGGGAATCGTGATAGAGGGGAGACGGTAGCAGTTATAGAAAGCCCATTCTCCGATACTTGTCACAGAATTGGGTATTGTGACAGAGGTGAGACTGGAACAGCCATCGAAAGCACCATATCCGATACTTGTCACAGAATTGGGAATTGTGATAGAGGTGAGGCTGGAGCAGCCAAAGAAAGCATATTTGCCGATACCTGTCACAGAATTGGGAATTGTGACAGAGGTGAGGCTGGAACACCAAGAGAAAGCACTTTCTCCGATACTTGTCACAGTATTGGGAATTATGACAGAGGTGAGACTGGAGCAGCCAGAGAAAACAGAACTGCCGATACTTGTCACAGAATTTGGGATTGAGATAGAGGTGAGGCTGGAGCAGCCATCGAAAGCATAATTTCCTATACTTGTCACAGAATTGGGAATCGTGACAGAGGGGAGACTGAAGCAGCGAGAGAAAGCTAATACTCCGATACTTGTCACAGTATTGGGGATTGTGACAGAGGTGAGACTGGAGCAGTCATAGAAAGCACCATATCCGATACTTGTCACAGTATTGGGAATTATGACAGAGGTGAGACTGGAGCAGCCAGAGAAAACAGAACTGCCGATACTTGTCACAGAATTTGGGATTGAGATAGAGGTGAGGCTGGAGCAGCCAGAGAAAACAGAACTGCCGATACTTGTCACAGAATTGAGGATTGTGACAGAGGTGAGACTGGTGCAGTCAGAGAAAGAAGCATCTCCGATACTTGTCACAGAATTGGGAATTATAACAGAGGTGAGACTGGTGCAACCATTGAAAGCAAATTCTCCGATACTTGTCACAGAATTGGGAATGATTGTTGACTGACATCCAACAATAAGAACGTTGTCACTTGTCCGTATTATTGCATTACAATTATCTCGTGAATTATAGATGGTATTATCGGGGTCAACAGACATTGAAGATAGAGAGGGGCACCAAGAGAAAGCACCATCTCCGATACTTGTCACAGAATTGGGAATTGTGACAGAGGTGAGACTGGTGCAACCATTGAAAGCAAATTCTCCGATACTTGTCACAGAATTGGGAATCGTGACAGAGGTGAGGCTGGAGCAGCCAAGGAAAGCCTTATATCCAATACTTGTCACAGAATTGGGAATTGTGATAGAGGTGAGGCTGGAGCAGTCATAGAAAGCACCATTTCCGATACTTGTCACAGAATTGGGGATTGTGATAGAGGTGAGGCTGGTGCAGCAATAGAAAGCCTCATATCCGATACTTGTCACAGAATTGGGAATCGTGACAGAGGTGAGGCTGGAGCAGCAATAGAAAGCACCCGATCCGATACTTGTCACAGAATTTGGGATTGTGACAGAAGTGAGGTTGGCGCAGTCAGAGAAAGCCTGGTATCCGATACTTGTCACGGAATTGGGAATCGTGACAGAGGTGAGACTGGTGCAACCATTGAAAGCAAATTCTCCGATACTTGTCACGTTATACACCTCCCAATTTACGAAAATTGTTTCTGGAATCGTAATCTCTCCAGTATATCCACCACTTGTGACTTCTGCTGTTTTTTCTTGTGCAACAAGGTTATAATAAATACCATCGACTACGACGTCATACGCCAAGGCAGTAAGGGGAAAGCAGACGCTGAGTATGAGCGTAGCAATGAAGAGAGTAAAACGTTGTTTCATAATCGTCGTCTCCAGACACATTATCTCAGCCACAAGGTCTGGCGTTGGCTTAGAGTTAAAAATTCGCACCAAAGTTACAATAAACGTATTTTATCTCCAAACTTTCATTCACCTTTTTGCTAAACAAGCTTAAAGAAGAGCGAAAAGTGCTAACAAATGTTGTTTAGTTCTTTTATGGTTTAGTGGTTTTGTTTTATCTGTTTGGCTACGACAGCCATTAGATCCAACCAAATAACCAAACAACAACAAAACCAAACAACACCCCCCGGAGGGGGCCACTTTTCACAAATCACAAATCACAAAACTATCATAGTGTCCCGGGGGGATTTTGTTTAGTTGTTTTGTTATTTAGTTGTTTGTTGCTTAATGCTCGTTTAATGTTCGTGTAATGTTCGTGTAATGCTCGTTTAACAAGTAGTACCAAACAAACAACAAAAGACCAACCTTAAAACCTAATAACCTTATAACCTCATAACCTTATAACCTCAAAAAACATGTAACCGAATCGTATTCTTTTCGTAATAACGCTGACACATCATCACCGTACCTTTGCAGCGTCATCAGAAATGGCATACCAATCCCACTGATGACAGATGCAGAATGATGATAACAACGAAGAAGCTTATTTTCCCCGTCATGTGCATTTGCATGACACACGCCCAAGCCGGCATAGTCAAAGGTAAAGTCATTGATGCCAAGACAGGCGAGACAATGATTGGTGCCTCAGTCACATACGCCCAAGGCAAAGGGACCATCACCGACCTCGACGGCAATTTCAGTCTTGACATACCAGACGGCCAGCACACCCTCACCGTGCGTTATATGGGCTACCAGACCATTATCCAAAAGGTAACCGTCAGCCCACGCACCACCGAGATAACCTTCACCATGCAGCCTGACGAGGCCAAGCTCAACACCGTCACCGTCACAGGCGAAGCCCGTCACGACACCGAAGCCTCACTCCTGCGCGAGCAGCAGCAAGCCCACGTCACCATGACCAACATCTCCGAGCAGCACATACGCCGCACCCAAGACAAAGACGCAGGCGAAGTCATACGCCGCATACCCGGAGTGAGCATCATCGATGAAAAATTCGTCATGGTACGCGGTCTGTCCCAACGCTACAACAATGTCTGGATGAACGGCGTCGCAGTCCCATCGAGCGAAGCTGACCAACGTGCATTCTCCTTCGACCTCATACCAACCTCGCAGATTAGCAACATGAAGGTCGTTAAGTCGGCCGCCCCCGAATACCCCGCTGACTACACCGGAGGCTTCATCGTCATCAACACCAAAGATGTTCCCCAAAAGCGAACCTGGAACATCAGTCTCAGCACGGGCATCAACGACAAGACCCACGCCCACGATGCCACACAATACCACGGCAGCCCCACCGACTTCCTTGGCTTCGACAACGGACGCCGCCAGCTCGACGGTGGCCTCAGCGCCACACTCGTCCCCCAGTCAGAGTCAGGAGGCATATCCCTGACTCAAAACGATTTCGACAACGACTGGACCGTCAAGACCCAAAAGCCAATTCCCGACCTCAACCTCGCCACCGACTTCTCACAACGATGGCACACCCCACGCAACCAGACCATCGGACTCACCGCGAGTCTCAACTATAGCAACAACAACCGCACCCTCACCGACGTGCAGAACAACATGTTCGGAGCCTACGACCAGACTCACGACCGCTCCAACTACCTCCGACAGGCCACCGACGACCAATACAGCAACAATGCCCGTCTCGGAGCACAACTGGGACTCATCTGGCTGTCAACAGACAAAGCCCACCGCATCGAGCTCAAGCAAATCTTCAACCAGATGGGCAAGAAGCGCTACACCTACCGCCGAGGCTACGACGCCCAGAGCGACTACATGGAGCAAGCCGAATACTACTACCAGAGCCGCTCTACATACAACGCCTCACTCCAAGCCAAGCACAACCTTACCGAGGCCGACGATCTCGACTGGAACCTCGGCTATGCCTACGCCAACCGCAATCTCCCCGACCGTCGCCGCTACACCGTCTTTGGCCAGCCAGACGGCACCCTCGAAGTTGACAATCTCAACGACATCAACCGCGAGTTCTCCTACCTTGGCGAGCACATCGTATCGAGCGGAGCAAACTGGAGCCACCACTTCACCTCAGGCACCCTCCAGCCCACACTCAAGGCAGGACTCTACGCCGAACACCGCCGCCGCCGATACGACACACGTCTCTTCACCTACGCCTGGCCCAGCGGACAGCTGCCCCAAAACCTCCGCGACCTCAACGTACCAACCCAGCTCCTCACCCCCGGAAACTATGGTCCACAAGGCCTCTACCTCATCGAGCAAGTAGACTGGAGCAACAACTACCAAGCCCGAAACACCCTCGGAAGCTGCTACACCTCCGTCCTGCTCCCCCTCTTTGACAACCGCTTCGAGATCTACGGAGGAGTCCGCTTCGAAAGCTGGCACACCCAGCTCATCTCCCACACCCGACGCGCTGAACCCTCCCCCATGTCCACCCTCTACACCCACAACGACTTCTTCCCTTCAGTCAACCTCACCTACCACCTCACCCCCCAGCACCAGTTCCGACTGGCATACGGGCGCACCACCAACCGCCCCGAGTTTCGCGAGCTCTCCACCAGCGTCTACTACGACTTCGACCTCGCCTCCAACGTCCAAGGCAACCACAACCTCAAGCCTGCCTACATCGACAACGTCGACCTCGGCTGGGAGTGGTATCCCCATGCAGGCGAAGTCATCAGCCTCTCAGCCTTCTACAAGCACTTCCGCGACCCCATCGAGTGGACCTACACCGTAGCCGGTGGCACCGACCTCATCTACTCCTACATGAACGCTCTCGGAGCCAACAACTTCGGACTCGAGCTCGACATACGTAAAAGCCTCGACTTCCTCCACCTTCCCCAGTTCTCCCTCTCCGTCAACGCCGCATGGATACAATCCCGCGTCACCTTCCCTCAAGACAGCCGCGAGACCGACCGCCCCATGCAAGGCCAGTCCCCCTACCTCATCAACGCAGGCCTCTTCTTCAACAGCGACCTCGGTCACCCCGACAAGAAGTGGCAGAAAGGCTGGACAGCCTCCCTACTCTACAACACCATCGGGCGCCGCATCATCGGCGTAGGCCGCAGCGTAGGCACAAACGAGACCGACGTACGAGTCCCCGACAGCTACGAGATGCCCCGCCACCTCCTCGACTTCAACCTCTGCAAATCGTTCCGTCACTTCGACATACGCCTCGCCCTCCGCGACATACTCGCCCAGCGCGTCCAGTTCATGCAATTCGAGCAGACCCCCAACGGCGAAGTACAGCAGACCACACGCTCCTTCAGTCCTGGTCGCACCATCACACTCAGCATAGCATACAAACTATAAACGACTCCCACAGCCCCGACAGAGTCCCTCGCCACGGAGCGAGGTAAAGAGGGGGCACAGACAAAGATGAAAAAACAAATTCTATTCCCGGCGGCAATCCTCGCCGCAACCCTCAGCATGACCACCAGCTCATGCAGCAACAAAGATGAGAATCCCGACGAGCCAAGCCCAGTCATCACCTACACCTGGGGGACAGACGGTAGCATCAAGACCTGCGACCACATTCTCTTCAACGCCGACGGCAGCGAGAACACCCAAGGCACCGTCATCGGCAACGGTGACAAAGAGATAATCTTCACAGGCAAGGCCACCCTCCCCCGAGGCACCTACCTGCTCCGCGGTTGGGTATACGTAGCCGACGGAGCCGAGCTCACCTTGCAGCCAGGCACCATCATCAAAGGCGAGAAGTCATCAGCCGCATCACTCATCGTTGAGCCCGGAGGCAAGCTCTACGCACAGGGTACAGCCACCCAGCCCATCGTCTTCACCTCAGCCCAACCCAAAGGCAGCCGTAAGCCCGGCGACTGGGGAGGTCTCATCATCTGCGGTCGTGGCAGCAACAATAAAGGCACTCTCGGTCAGCAGATCGAAGGCGGTCCGCGCACCAAGCACGGAGGCGACAACCCCAACGACAACAGCGGAATCCTCAGCTACGTCCGCGTAGAGTTTGCCGGCTATCCCTTCCAGAAAGACAAGGAAATCAACGGCATCACCTTCGGCAGCGTAGGCGCAGGCACCCAAGTAGACCATCTCCAGGTCAGCTACTCCAACGATGACTCTTACGAATGGTTCGGCGGCAACGTCAACTGTCGCTACCTCATAGCCTACAACGGCTGGGACGACGAGTTCGACACCGACAACGGCTACAGCGGCAACGTGCAGTACGCCCTCTCTATCCGCGACCCACGCATCGCCGACACCTCACAGTCCAACGGCTTCGAGAGCGACAACGACGCCGACGGCTCCCTCACCACCCCCTTCACCTCAGCCGTCTTCTCAAACGTCACGTTCATCGGCCCCATCGGCAGAGACAACTTTGACAACACTCCCGACTACATCAACGGAGGCAGCGTGTTCCCACAAAACGGCTCAGCCCTCGGCAAATTCCAAGCTGCCATGCACATACGCCGCAGCAGCCACCTCTCATGCTTCAACAGCCTCGCTGTAGGCTACCCCATCGGTCTCATCATCGATGCAGAGAAAGGCAACACTCAGGAATACGCCAAGGCGAGCAGCCTCAAACTCCAGAACATCATCTTCGCCAGCATGGGCATCACAGGTAGCGACGCCAACAAACGCTACACCGACGACCTCTACGACGCCGTCAACAAGAGCGTCATCGACGCCACCCGCGAGTCCTACAGCAGCACCTACTTCAAGTCACAGCCAGGCAACCAAGTCCTCGCCGATGCCGCCTCGCTCAAGCTCACCTCTCGCATCGCAAGTCTTCCAGCCATCTTCCCACAGCAAGACTCACCCCTCATCGGCACAGCCAGCTTCACCGACCCGTACCTCAGCCAATGGTTCGACAAGGTGAACTACATCGGAGCTCTCTCCAGCAACGACACCTGGCTCCAAGGCTGGACAGAATTCAACCCACAAGACGCAGAGTATTAAGTTGTTTGTTGTTTGGTTATTTGGTTGGTTGGTTGTGCTGTAATCTGGTTGCTGACAGTCGTTAGATCCAACTAAACAACTAAATCAGATAGCTCTGGAAGAGGGGAGAACGTCTATGATGATAACAAAAATAGGCAAACAAGCGTAAAAAAGTTGACAAAATGTTTGGCAAAACAGAAATAAATGTGTTATTCTGCAAGCAGAAAAAAACAGAGCAATATAGACACTTATGAAGATGACCTGTAGATATTGGCGTTGGCAAAGCTTGAGATTCACAGAGTTGCAGTTCGGGACGTCATATCAGCAAGTGTAATGCCAGCAAGTCATTAAGATTTAGCCTCAGGTCAAACACCGGGAAAAGGAGCCTATCGAACCACGCGATAGACTCCTTCTCTTTTTGGTATAGGAGATTCTAAGATCAACAACCTACTGGGCAGATACTCCTGGCTAAGAAGATGGGCAAGAAGCGCATCATAGCCATCGACACCGAGCAGGCCATCGACCTCCTCTATGAAGCCCTGAAATCGTAGAAGTACATCAGAGACACGACGGCAGCTGATACAGCCGAGTCCCGTTGCTGCCCTTGATCAGAATGAGCCTGTCGCGTATGGGAGTTGAGGTGAGCCGCGACTTGACCTCCTCTACATCATCGAAGTGAGTGTAGTTTTTGAGAGACCTGGTCCTACATTTGGCAAACTCGCTGCCTACGAGCCACACCTCATCAAGACGCATCTTGCTGAGATGGTCCACGACCTTCTGATGTTCGGCAGTACTCTCCTGCCCCATCTCGCGCATATCGCCGAGGATAACCATCTTAGACGGGTGGCGTATCTGCTTGAAGTTGTCGAGAGCCACCGCCATACTGCTGGCATTGGCATTGTAGGCATCGATGATGAGCTGGTTGTTCGGAGTCGTGAGATACTGGCTGCGATTGTTCGTGGGAATATAGTCCTGAAGAGCAGCATTGATGTCATCGATTGCGACACCGTAGTGCAGACCTACGGTGATGGCAGCGAGAACATTAGGGAGATTGTAGTCGCCGATGAGATGAGTCTGCACCTGACAAGCCGTACCACCATGCGTGAGCCAGCGCAGTTTGAGGAAAGGATTGAACTGAGGCTCTGCAGGCTGAGGCTCAGCAGCGGCTCCCCCCATAGCCCACGTCTGAAGGGCAGAAGGCTGAGACTCAGGCTCAGAAATATCCTGCTCGACCACGCCCTGTACGTAAGGTATCATCTGCAGCCCCCTGTCCATAGCCATCTCGACGAGATCCCAATCCATCATGTTGATGAATGTAAACTTGCCACGGCTCTGGAGGTCATCGTATAGCTCGCCCTTAGTCGCCTTGACACCCTCGAAGTTGCCGAAGCCCTCAAGATGTGCGCGCCCCACGTTAGTGATGAGACCGCAGTCAGCCTTGACCATGCCAGAGAGCAGCTTTATCTCGCCGGGGTGATTAGCACCAGTCTCGATTACAGCGATTTCGTGCTCGTCTCCTATCCTCAGGAGAGTGAGCGGTACACCGATATGGTTATTAAAATTTCCTTGAGTATAGAGCGTCCTGTATTTGCGCGAGAGTACAGCACTGATAAGCTCCTTGGTGGTAGTCTTGCCATTAGTGCCCGTCACCTGGACGACGGGTATACGGAGCTGCTCGCGGTGGTATGCAGCGAGCTCTTGAAGAGTCTGAAGGACATCGTCTACGAGAATGAATCGCGAGTCGCCCTCGACAGCGTAGGTCGGAGAGTCGACGACGGCCACGGCACAGCCCTGTTCGAGAGCCGCCGCAGCATACGCATTGCCATCAAAACTTGCCCCGCGCAGAGCGAAAAACATCGAGCCATGCGGGCATTGGCGACTGTCGGTCGTGACTTGCGGATACTGCCTGTAGATGGCATAAATTTCTTCTATGGTCATAGTTTTTTTAGCTAAAACTGAGGTTCGGATGCAAAATTACAACTTTTAAGTGATTTTCTTGGACTGGTATTTTAATTTCTTCACTAAAAATAAGTATTTTTGTAGCACATGAGTTACAATATGACTATAAATGTCAGAGGAAGACTGGTTTCCTTAGACAAACCGTTGGTGATGGGTATCCTCAACACCACGCCAGACTCGTTCTACGCCGAAAGTCGCTGTCAGGACACAGAAGCGATACGCGCCCGTATCCGCCAGATCAGAGATGAAGGAGCAGCAATGATCGACATAGGAGCCTACAGCAGCCGCCCTGGAGCAGTCGACGTTTCGGCTCAGGAAGAACTCGCACGCCTACTGCCAGCCATAGCCTTGACACGCGAGGAGTGGCCCGACGCCATCATCAGTATTGACACGTTCCGCGCCGATGTGGCTCGCAAGGCCATCGAAACTGGGGCAGATATCATCAACGACATAGCCGGAGGCGAGATGGACGAAAAGATGTTTGAGACGGTAGCAGAGCTACACGTGCCGTACATCTTGATGCACATGCAGGGTACTCCGAGCGACATGCAGCAGAACCCCCAGTACGACGACGTGATGTGTGAGGTGTTCCGCAGTCTCGGCCAGAGGGTAGAACGCCTGCATGAAATGGGGATAGCAGACATCATCATCGACCCTGGCTTCGGCTTCAGCTTCGGCAAGACCATAGAGCAGAACTACACGATGCTGCGCCGCCTGAACGAGTTCACCCTGTTAGGCTGTCCCATACTGGTAGGCATCAGCCGCAAGAGCATGGTCTACAAACCGCTCGGCACCACGCCGCAAGGCGCACTCGCAGGCACCATAGCCCTCGACTCCATAGCCCTGACCAAAGGCGCGAATATCCTCCGTGTGCATGACGTCAAGGAAGCCGTGCAGACGGTTAAGTTGATTGGTGAGGTTATAAGGTTTTGAGGTTGGTTTCACATTCGTCTCCTACGCTGGAGCAGAGCAGGTGAGTTTTCTCTACTCCAGCCTATCGAAAAAAAATATACCTCGACCTTTTGAAAGACCATTAAACAGACATTAAACGACCATTAAAACCATAAAACAAAGACACCATAAAAAATAACTGGAAAACCTCATAACCTAAAAACCTAAAAACCTAAAAACCTCATAACCTCATAACCTAAAAAACGTGCTCGACTTCGGAATAAAAGACGCCATAGATATACTGCTTGTAGCCGTTGCCTTGTTTTTCGGCCATAGCTTGATGAAGAAGTCACGCTCCGTAAACATCTTCTACGGGGTGCTTGTCTTCATCAGCATCTGGATTCTGGTGAGCAAGGTGCTGGAGATGAAACTGCTGGGCAGTATGCTTGACCAGCTTGTCAACGTGGGAGCCATCGCCATCATCGTACTGTTTCAAGAGGAGATACGCCACCTGTTTTTCTCCATCGGCACTCACGAACGTATGGAGAAGCTTATCCGCTTTTTCAAGCCCAAGAGCCAGTCTCTGCTCAATGACGGTCAGCGTTATGACCGCGAGACAATCATGCCCATACTCTTGGCCTGTCTCAACATGAGCAAACACAAGGTCGGTGCACTAATCGTGATGCAAAACGAGTTGCCCCTCGGAGACTTCATACGCACAGGCGAACGCATCGACGCACGCATATCGCAGCGGCTCATAGAGAACATCTTCTTCAAGAACTCACCCTTGCACGACGGCGCGATGATCGTGTCGGCAGACCAAATCGTAGCCGCGGCGTGTATCCTGCCTATCAGCCACGACCTGGACATACCCAAGGAGTTCGGTCTGAGGCATCGTGCTGCGCGAGGCATCACTAAGGACACCGATGCCCTGGCTATCGTGGTGAGCGAAGAGACAGGAGGTATCACCGTGGCATACAACAACACCTACCGGACACACATCGATGCTGAGCATCTCGAACGTATACTCATGTACGGCAAATTCTGATCAAACTTTTATCTAAAAAACATACATAATTATGTCACAACTTATTAACCAGATTATCGCTCGTGCCAAGGCCAACAAGCAGCGCATCGTACTGCCTGAGTCACTGGAAGAGCGTACTCTTACTGCCGCCGACATGGCTCTTGCCGACGACATAGCCGACATCATTCTCATCGGCAACGAAAACGAAATCATGGCTCTGGGCGAGAAGCTCGGTCTCACACACCTCGACAAGGCCACCATCATCGACCCCGCCACAAGCTCCAAGACCGAGGAGTACGCCCAGCTGCTCTATGAGCTGCGCAAGTCAAAGGGTATGACCATCGAGAAGGCACGCGAGCAGGTACTTAATCCTCTCTACTTCGGTTGTCTCATCATCAAGAGC
This sequence comes from uncultured Prevotellaceae bacterium, assembly GCA_945932615.1. Taxonomy (GTDB): domain Bacteria; phylum Bacteroidota; class Bacteroidia; order Bacteroidales; family Bacteroidaceae; genus Physcousia. Next base: position 29,381 of record CAMEQD010000018.1, read on the forward strand.
GGCGATGCCGACGGACAGATTTCAGGAGCTCTGTCTACTACGGGCGACACCCTGCGCCCCGCATTGCAGATTATCAAGTGTGCCCCCGGCATCACGTGTGTGAGCGGTGCGATGCTCATGATTACCGACAAGCCCGAGTATGGCGACAACGGCATCCTGGTCATCGGCGACGTTGCTGTGACCCCCATGCCCGACGCCAACCAACTGGCTCAGATAGCCGTATGTACAGCACAGACAGCCAAGAGCGTAGCCGGCATCGACCCCAAGGTGGCCATGCTGAGCTTCTCTACCAAAGGTAGTGCCAAGCACGAAGTGGTAGACAAGGTCGTAGAGGCCACTCGTCTTGCCAAGGAGATGGCTCCCGAACTTGCCATCGATGGTGAGTTGCAGGCCGACGCAGCCCTGGTAGCAAGCGTAGGCGAGAAGAAGTGCCCAGGCAGCCCCATTGCCGGTCACGCCAACGTCCTCGTTGTGCCCTGTCTCGAAGTGGGCAATATCGGCTACAAGCTCGTACAGCGTCTCGGCGGTGCCGACGCCATTGGCCCCATCCTGCAGGGTATAGCACGCCCCGTCAACGACCTGTCACGAGGCTGCTCAGTCGACGACATCTACAAGATGGTTGCCATCACAGCTTGTCAGGCTATGAAGTGATAATTGTTGTTTGGTTGTTTAGTTGTTTGGTTGTTTAGTTGTTTAGTTGTTTGGTTGTTTAGTTGGTTCTAACGACTATCCGCGACTATCTGACAGAACAACCAACCAAACAACAAAAGTCCCAAACAACCAAACAACCAACCAAACAACAAAAGACCCAAACAACAAAACAACATCCAAAAAATGAAAATACTCGTTTTAAACTGTGGTAGTTCGTCCATCAAATATGCATTGTACAATATGGACGACAAGAGCATTATCACCTCTGGCGGTATTGAGAAGATTGGTCTGCCAGACTCGTTTATCAATGTCAAACTCAATGGTGAGAAGCACAAGATGGAGCGTCCTATCGAGGAGCACACAGCAGGAGTACAATGGATATTCGAAGTGCTGACACAGGGCGAATATGCCGTATTGGGCAGCCTTGACGAACTCGATGCCGTAGGTCACCGCATGGTACACGGTGGCGAGAAGTTCAACAAGAGCGTGCGCCTCACCCCCGAGGTAATGGAAGCCTTCGAAGCCTGCAACGATCTGGCACCCCTACACAATCCTGCCAATATCAAGGGAGTGAACGCCGTGAGCGCATTGCTGCCCAATATCCCCCAGGTCGGAGTGTTTGACACAGCCTTCCACCAGACCATGCCCGACTACGCCTATATGTATGCCCTGCCCTACGAGCTGTATGCCAAGTACGGCGTACGTCGCTACGGTTTCCACGGCACGAGCCATCGCTACGTCTCACAGCGTGTCTGCGAGTTTCTCGGCGTAGAGCCTCAGGGCAAGAAGATTATCACCTGCCACATCGGCAACGGAGCTTCGATAGCAGCCGTGAAAGACGGCAAGTGTGTAGACACCTCCATGGGACTCACTCCGCTCGAAGGCCTCATCATGGGCACACGCTCTGGCGACATCGATGCCGGTGCAGTCACCTTCCTCATGGACAAGCTGGGTCTCGACACCAAAGGCATATCAAACCTGCTCAACAAGAAGTCAGGTCTGGCTGGCGTGAGCGAACTGTCGAGCGACTTCCGCGACATACTCGCAGGCATCGCCGACGGCAACGACAAGGCCCGCCTTGCCAAAGATATGTATACATACCGCATCAAGAAGTATATCGGACAGTATGCCGCAGCCATGGGTGGCGTGGATATTATCCTCTTCACAGGTGGTGCAGGCGAGAACCAATGGGAGGTACGCGAGGGGGCCACAGCAGGCTTGGAGTATATGGGCGTAAAGATGGACGAGGCCAAGAATCGTGCATGCCGCGCTACTGAGGCTGTGCTCTCTGCCGATGACTCTAAGGTGACTGTGTGCTGTATCCCAACTGACGAAGAGCTTATGATTGCTCTCGACACCCAGGCTTTGTGTTAAATCATGGAATATTTCCTCGAAAATGACCTCTTGAAGGTCACTGTCAACTCGCTCGGGGCTGAGGTGACGAGTGTCGTCGCCAAGGCCTCGGGGCAAGAGTTGTGGTGGTGTGGCGATGCTGCTTTCTGGAAGGGTCACTCCCCTATCCTCTTCCCAGCCTGCGGCGGTCTGTGGAATGGTGAGTACCGCCTCGACGGCAAGCCCCTGAAGATGCAAAAGCACGGCTTTGCCAAATTTATGGAGTTTGAGAAGACCGAAGACACTCTCTTGGGAGAAAATGATTTCAGCATCAGTCTGACGCTGTGCGACAATGAAGAGACTATGAAATCCTTCCCCTTCCGCTTCCGCCTGACCATTACCTACACGCTGCGTGAGTCTGTCTTGGAGTGTGATGCCGAGGTGACCAATCTCACAGAAGGACACACCATGCACTATCAGCTCGGAGGACACCCTGCCATTGCATTGCCTGACTATGCTCCCGACGAGGAGATAATAGGTTATCTCGCGCCATGCAATATGCGTACCGACAATCTGAGCGTAGTTCGCGCTGGCGAACAGGGCTGTTGGGGACCAGAGCGCTTCAAGCCCAAGACTGACGAACAAGGTTTGATTCCGATTAGCGTCGAGACCTTTGCCAACGAAGCTCTCATCTTTGACAACTCTCAGTTTCAGTCGATGATTATATATCGCGCAGATGGCGAGACAGAGTTGGCCGAGGTATATTTTGATGCCCCCGTTTGTCTCGTATGGCAGATGACAGGCCTGCTTTGCCCCTACGTATGCGTTGAGCCCTGGTTCGGACTATGTGACCGTCAGGGCTACACTATGGATTTGGATTATCGTCCGTATAGCCAGCACGCTATGGAGGGCGACACCAACAGCCACTTCCTATGGGGCATCAACTTTGTTCTTCAAGACTGTTCAGACTGAGGCACGCCCCATCCCACTCAGCATAGGTACAGAGGTTCATCCATTCGCCAAGAATGATGAGCCTCTTGTTTTTGCCCAGCATGAGGTCCAACTCAATATGACGATGCCCGAAGATATAGGCATCAATCTCAGGGTGCTCTGAGAGATGCCCCTTGGCAAAGAGCACGAGCTCCTCCCTGTCCTCTCCCTTGAAAGGCTCCTCATGGCTGATATGCGTAGCCAACACATCGCCAAACTCATTGGTGATGACCCCTCCGAATGTATGACGCAGCCGGCTTTGTTTTGCCCACCTCAGCCCAAACTCCACGCCGAGGTCAGCAGGGACGAGGTTGCGGAAAAGCCATTGACAAAGCCGTGAGTGAAACACAGCCCTGATAAATCTGAAAGAGCGGCTCTCATCGCCCAGCCCGTCACCATGTGCAAGGTAGACCCTCATTGGCGCAGCCAAACCCTGTGAGCCGACAGCATCGCGCTCAAGCTCTATGACCTGAGGGCCGCGATGTATGACCACTCCGCATTCCCGCTCCAAGTAATCAAACGCCCATATATCATGATTGCCAGTGAAGTAGTGCAACTCTACACCTCGGTCTGCAAGCTCCGAGAGTTTGCCAAGAAAGCGGGTACTCCCCTTGGGAACCACATTGTGATACTCAAACCAAAAGTCAAACATATCGCCGAGCATATACACTGCTCTTGCGTCGTACATGATGCCCGTCAGGAAGTCACACAGTCTGCGCTCATGCGCCTTAGGATCTGAAAGAGCCCGACTGCCGAGGTGAGCATCACTTATGAAATATATCCGCTTTGCCACCGTGAAACACATTAAAGGAAACCAAGCTCCACCTTGGCCTCTTCCGACATCATATCCTTACACCATTCTGGCTCAAAGACCAGATTGACGTCCACACGCTTGAGCCCCTCAATAGATTCAAGCTTCTGGCGTACGTCTTCGACAATGAAGTCAGCCGCAGGACAGCTCGGAGCCGTCAGCGTCATATCGACCTCAAGCCGCAGAGACTCACCCCCGTCAGTCTCTACGGGGAAAGTCTCAATCCTGTATATCAGACCCAAGTCATACACATTGACCGGAATCTCCGGGTCATACACCGTCTTCAAAAGCTCGATGACCCTCTCTTCTATCTTCATCTTGTCCATAAGTCAAATCCTACCTTCCTCGTAGTACGAGTAATACCTGTTGTCGCCGACGATGATATGGTCCGTCAGCCTTATATTGACCGCGCGGCACGCCTCCGCCAGACGCTGCGTGAGACTGTCGTCCTGCCGACTCGGAGCAGGATTGCCGCTCGGGTGATTGTGAGCAAACACTATCGACACAGCCCCGGCTATGAGAGCCTCGCGAAGTATCAATCTGATGTCGGCTACAGACTCAGAAATGCCGCCACTGCTGACACGCTTGCGCGAAATGAGCTGGTTCTTGGCATCAAGGAGCATGACATGACACTCCTCGTGCTGCATATCAAGCATGTGGGTGCGAAGATACTCATACATATCGCTTGCTTTCATAAAAGTGATGCGCTCGCGACTCTCACGCATGAGACGTTTGCCAAGCTCCATAGCAGCCTGGATAGTGATAGCCTTGGCAGGCCCGATACCATTGTACGTCTGCAACTCCTTGAGAGTCTTCGTGGCCAAAATCCTGAGCGAGTCATCACTACCGCAGAGCAAATCCCTCATGAGCTCCACACTGGAACGCTTGGAGGTACCACTGCCGATGAGTATAGCCAAAAGCTCGGCATTGCTCACAGCCTCCACTCCAAGAGCCTCGACACGCTCCCGAGGACGCTCCTCTTTTGACCACTCCTTGACACTCATGACGCTGCGCTTATATCATGTTACTCGTAAAAATTTTCCCTGAAAGCCTGCAGCTCCTCATTCCTGCCGCAGATGCAACGCAGATACCACGCCCTGATGAACCCAGTACCATAGCCCATGAGCTGGACATAAGCGGCAGGCACTGAGAGCAAGCCCACTTTGGCACTACGGTTGGCGATACTGCTGTCGACAAAGATTAGTACACTGTATAATACCATCGGCGCCAGACACCATAGCGCATGCACACACCATGGCAATCCCACCAATGCCAGCAAGAACATGGTCGAGACACCGAGAGTGAAAACCGCTGGAAGTAGATGCACGAGTTTGAGCGACCCCGGGTGACGCTTCATGAGGTTGATACGAGCTATGCCGCTGTTGTGAACCTGCTTAAAAAACTTCTTCAAGTCAGTGCGCCGCTTGTGCCAGACCCACGCCTCGGGGATTAGGCTACACTTTGCCCCACTCTCATAGATTCGGATAGAGAAATCAATATCTTCGCCAAATCGCATATCAGCAAAACCTCCTAACTTGCTCCAAAGCGTTGCCTTGACACCCATATTAAAGGAGCGGGGATAAAATTTCTTGTCCAACTGCTTCTTTCCTCCACGTATGCCACCAGTAGTGAAGAACGACGTCATAGAGTAACTGATAGCCTTTTGAATAGGAGTAAAATCCGGATGAGCGGCGTCAGGACCTCCGAAGGCATCAAGAGGCTCGCGGGCCAAAGCCTCATCTACGGCGGCAATATAGCCTCGCGGCAATACCACATCGCTGTCGAGCACTATGATATACTCCCCCTGCGACCTCTCAGCTCCATAATTACGACTCTGACCCGGGCCACTGTTGGGCTTGACAAAATAGCGGATAAGCAACTGCGACGCATAGCGTTTGACAACCTCCTCACAAGGTATTGAAGACCCGTCCTCTACCACAACCACCTCAAAATCACTCTTCGTCTGCATACACAGGCTCGAAAGCAATTCGTCCACTTCGTCAGGGCGATTATAGACAGGTATTATTACACTGTATTTCATTTTTCTCTAAACCTTAACGCAAAATTACGAAAATTTTCAGAATAATACAACAATTCAGGTCGTTAGCTTGTATTTTTTGATTACATAACTATTTACAAGAAAAGGGCAGGTAAGGCAAAGGTCACAACTCGTAAAGTTGTCAACGAGCCCATAGCCTCCGATCACCGGCCTGTCATAGTTGAGTTGCGCTAACAGGGTATGGATTCAAGATTTTTCAAAACTGCTCCTTTGGCTAAAAAACCGCATTTTAGGCCCTTTTGCCCTACGTTTCCCTTAGCATCCTCTTACTATCCTCTTAGCATCGCCCGTATTTTGTAGGGAATACTAAGGGAAAAACGCTGTTTTGAAGCGATTCTGCATAGGGTAAGCGGGATAATACGTATCAAGATTTTTTATGTGATACCCACAACTCACAATCTGGCATTGAAACCATGTCGGAAAATAATTTTCTATTCGGTTCATTTCGCAAGGCATTAACTCTTCAGTAGTCCATAGCCAGCTGACTGCCAAGCATCTGTTTGCAGATATTATCGAATGACGAACTACCCTGGGGTTGTTTAACCCCCCCAGCTAACAGCCATTAAACTTGCTTTTAACGGCTATTAAACGGCTATTAAAGTTTCATCAAAAAAAGGCACGCAACTTTTACGTCTGCATGCCTTTTTTCTATTTTAATGGTTTTTTGAGCTGGTTTACGCCTTGACACGGCCGAGGTAGCTGCCATCGCGTGTGTCCACTTCGATGATTTCGCCTTCGTTGATGAAGAGGGGGACGCGTACTTCTGCACCTGACTCTACCTTGGCTGGCTTGAGTGTGTTGGTGGCAGTATCTCCCTTGAGTCCTGGCTCGGTCCATACTACTTCGAGGTGTACCTTGGCTGGGAGCTCTGCGTAGAGGATTGTCTCGGTGCTGGCATCTGTGACTACTTCTACATTCTGGCCTTCCTTCATGAACTTGACGCCTGTAATCTGGTCGGCTGGGATATTGACCTGCTCAAAGGTCTCGTTGTTCATGAACACGTAGTCCTCACCCTCAGCATAGAGGTACTGGTAGGGACGGCGCTCTACGCGAACGTCTTCGAGCTTCTCGCCGATATTGAATCGCTTCTCGATTACACCGCCATTGACTACGTCCTTGAGGGTAACGTTCATGATAGTGTTGCCTTTACCTGGTTTGCGATGGAGGAAATCGATGCAGAAATACAACTTGCCATCCATGCGAATGCATACGCCTTTCTTGATGTCTTGTGAGTTGATCATAAGATTTCTTTTATTCTTTTTATCTGTTACAATGTGTTTTACGTGTGCAAAGTTACAACATTTAATTGAAATATGCGCTCTCTGACAACAAAAAAGCCCAAAATGTTTGTGTATTTGAATAAAAGTCTGTAATTTTGCAGTCCGAAACGCATTGTGAAGAATAAATAAAAAGGTAATATAATTATGAAGAGAACATTTCAGCCTCACAACCGTCGCCGTAACAACAAGCACGGTTTCCGTCAGAGAATGACTACTGCCAATGGTCGTCGTGTATTGGCAAAGCGTCGTGCTAAGGGTCGCAAGAAACTGACTGTTTCTGACGAGAAGCATGGCAAATAATGAAAATTTTACATGGTAGATAAAAAAGGAGTGCTTCGGTACTCCTTTTTTTGTTTTTATTTCGTAACTTTGGCTACAATAATTCTGAATCTAATAAGCCCTGACGCTTGACTATGCTTAAAAAGTTGTTGTTATTCATGCGCAATACTTATGTCCTGTACAATATCTTAGGCATGATTTTGTTGGTTTGCGCCGTTGTTGTCGCGTTTGCATACGCTACGTCTGTATATACTCGCCACGGCGAGAAGATTGCGGTGCCGGATGTGACTCACATGAACAGGGATGATGCCTTTGAGGCCTTGGAGCATGTGGGGCTTGTCCCTATGGTGGCGGATACTGGCTACAACAGGCTCATGGCTACGGGGGCGGTGTTGCTGCAGCAGCCTGCGGCTGGCAGTATCGTCAAGAGCGGACGGGAGATTTACCTGACAGTCAATTCGAAGGAGAGCCCTACTGTGGCTCTGCCTGCGATTGCGGACAATTGTGATGTGCATGAGGCGGAGACTCGCCTGAGAGCAATGGGGTTCAAGGTGGGGCCGTGTGAGTATGTCGAGGGTGACAAGGATTGGGTATTCGGGGTGAAGTGTCGCGGCCGTGAGGTGCATAATGGGGAGAGGGTGCCATATGATGCTGTGCTGACTTTGGTCGTGGGCAATACGGATATGGAGGACGGATATGAGGAGGAGGATGAGAATTTTATGCTTGAGGACTCGGACTCGGGAGCAGATACAGACCTGGAGACTGAGACAATTTTGGAATAGGCATGGCGGACGTTAATTCTTTACCCTTGGCTGACACTGAGGATCTGGAGGAACTCTACGAGCATCGCCGTGTAGTGGCAGATGCCGGGCAGAATCCTATGCGTGTGGACAAGTTTCTGATGGACCACTTGCGCGACACGAGTCGCAATCGTATCCAGAAGGCTGCTGAGGCTGGCTTTATTATGGTGGGGGGCAAGGCTGTAAAGAGCAATTACAAGGTGAAGGCTGGCGATGTGGTGTCGCTTATGCTGGACAGGCCCAAACGTGACTGGGCTATTGTACCTGAGGATATTCCTTTGGACATTGTGTATGAGGACGAGGAGATTCTCGTGATCAACAAGTGCGCCGGTATGGTGGTACACCCGGGGTGTGGCAATTTTAACGGCACGCTGGTCAATGCGATTGCCTATCATCTGAGGGATGACATGCGCTATGACCCCAATGACCCTGAGGTGGGATTAGTGCATCGTATCGACAAGGACACGAGTGGATTGCTGGTGGTGGCAAAGACTCCTGTGGCGAAGACTTCGCTGTGCAAGCAGTTTTTTTTCCATACCACTCGCCGCACTTACAATGCGTTGGTGTGGGGACCTTTTGCCGAGGAAGAAGGTACTGTCACGGGAAATATTGGCCGTGACCCCAAGGACAGGCTGCGTATGGAGGTCTTTCCTGCGGGAAGTGATATTGGCAAGCACGCAGTGACGCATTGGCGGGTGAAGGAGCGTTTTGGGGCTGTGACTCTCGTGGAGTGTCGTCTTGAGACTGGGCGTACTCATCAGATTCGTGCTCACATGCGTCATATCGGGCATCCTTTGTTTGCTGATGCGCGCTATGGGGGTGACCAGATTTTGCGTGGGGAACTGACGGCTTCGTACAAGGCTTTCATCCGCAACTGTATGGAGCTTTGCCCACGTCAGGCTTTGCATGCCAAGACTTTGGGCTTCTGTCACCCTACGAGGGGCATGGAGATGAACTTTGACAGTGAGATTGCTCCTGACATGTCGGCTCTTATTGACAAATGGAGAAAGAGGGTCTGATGGTAGACTTAGTAACTAAACAAATATACAAGAAAGATGAAAAAGATTGTAGCTATAATATGTGGTGGTGATACTTCGGAGCATGACGTTTCGATGCATTCGGCGCAGGGTATCAAATCTTTTATTGACTCAGAGCGTTATGATACGTTTTTGGTGGAGATTCACCGTGGTGAGTGGAATGCCTTGCTTGACTCTGGCGAGGGGGAGGCGACACTTCGCAGTGTGGTGGACCGCAATGACTTCTCGTTTGCTGACGCTACGGGGAGGCGCATTCGTCCCGACTTTTGCTATATCACGATTCACGGGGCTCCTGGTGAGAATGGTGTGTTGCAGGGCTATCTGGATCTCATCGGTATGCCTTACTCTACGAGTGGTGTGCTGGTGGAGGCCTTGACGTACGACAAGTTTGCCACGAACAACTACATGCGCTCGCTTGGAGTGAGGGTGGCTGACAGCCTGGTGGTGCGCAGGGGGCACGACATGGAGGTGTCTGATGATGATATCCTGAAGCGTATCGGTCTGCCTTGCTTTGTGAAGCCGAGTCGTGGCGGCAGTTCGTATGGGACAACCAAGGTGAAGTCGCGCGAGGCTTTGCGTCCTGCTATTGAGCTGGCTCTGAGGGAGGGTGAGGACGTGATGGTGGAGGCGTTTATGAAGGGGACGGAGGTGACTTGCGGCTGCTACAAGACGGGGACGGTGAGCCATGTGTTTCCTATCACGGAGGTGGTGACGAAGAATGAGTTCTTTGATTATGACGCCAAGTATAATGGTCAGGTCGATGAGATTACTCCTGCGCGTATCTCGGAGCGTCTGACGGAGCGTATTCAGATGCTGACAAGCTCGATATATGACATCCTGGGCTGTTATGGTATCATTCGTATTGACTATATTATCACTGAGGGTGATGTCATAAATCTCTTGGAGATTAATACTACGCCGGGTATGACGCCTACGAGTTTTATACCTCAGCAGGTGCGTGCTGCCGGACTTGATATCAGTCAGGTGATGTCGGATATTATTGAAGGGCGTTAACTCTCTTATTGACTATACTTACCATGGATCCTCACATTTTTGATGACATCAGGCCTTTTGAGAGGGGGGAGATGAAGTTTGCGCTTAATGAGTTGCTTAGGGACCGCCATTTCAACAAGATGATTGGGGGATTCCTGCCTCTCCCGAAGGTGGTGCGCAATGCTTTGTTTAAGTTGCTCTTTGTCGGCATCAAAACTCCTTTGGATTTTCAAGTGCGTTTTATGAAGCCTATCGTGCGTCATATATTGCGCAAGCACGCCAACAAGGCAAGCTTCGAGCATGATGCTATCTGCTCGCGGGGCAACTATTCTTTCATCTCGAATCATCGCGATATTGTCCTTGACAGTGCCATACTCTCGTATCTGCTCCATAAGTCGGGCTTCGCTACTACGTGTGAGATTGCTATCGGGGACAATTTGCTTATTTACCCTTGGATCAAGACTCTTGTACGTATGAACAAAGCTTTCATCGTGCGTCGCTCGCTCAAGGCTAAGGAGATGTTGGAGAGTTCGCGCCTGATGAGCAGCTATATCCACTATGCGGTGACCCAAAAGAAGGAAAATCTATGGATTGCCCAGCGTGAGGGGCGTGCCAAGGATTCGAGCGACCAGACTCAGGACAGTGTATTGAAGATGCTGGCGATGGGGGCTGAGCTTCCTCCTGTTGAGAGCCTGCGCGAGTTGAATATCACTCCGCTGACTATCTCGTATGAGTATGACCCTTGTGATTACCTCAAGGCTCAGGAGTTTCAGCAGCGTCGCGATGATGCTTCGTGGAAGAAGTCCAAGCAGGACGACTTGGATAATATGCGCATTGGCATCTTTGGATATAAGGGACATGTTCATTATCATTGTGCGTCTTGTATCAATGAGTGGATTGATGAACTTGCGGAGCTTCCCAAGCAGGAGTTTTACAGAGTGCTGGCTGAGCGTATCACTGCGGAGATACACCGTGGATATATGCTTTATCCTTGCAACTTCATTGCTTATGACGAGTTGAATGGCACGAAGCATTTCGCTGACAGGTATTCTGCTGCTGACGTGAAGAAGTTTGACGAGTATCTCAACGGACAGATTGCCAAGGTGTCTGTGGCCAATCCTGATGTACCGTTCTTGCGTGGGCGCATACTGACCATGTATGCCAACCCTGTGGAGAACAAACTCAAAAGTTGTGGCAAGGTATGAGCTTGGGGCTGAGACACTGGTATGGGGTTGTGGCACTCACAGCTTGTAGCATAGTGATGGTGGGCTGTGGCTCTGATGAGGAGTCATACCCTCCTGTGATTGACAATTTTGCTGATATCAGTACTGACAGCAAGGGACACTTTGTGACGATGACGCTCGACGATGGCTGTTCGTATGCTATTGCCAATGAGCCTTCGGAGTCTACCTACAGGCCTGACACTACGTATCGTGCTGTGGCTGGATATACGCTGAGTGAGGGTAATGCGACGTTGTATCGTCTGAGTGCTGTGGCAGTGCTTGCTGACAGCACTGCGTGCGCCAAGTATGACCCGCTCAATGTAGTGAGCGTCTGGCGTGCCGGCAATTATATAAACTTGCATCTGGTGGCTCTGACTCATCATGAGCGACCTCATTTCGTCGGTTATGCCCTGACTTCTCATACTCCTGCCGGAGGGGAGCGTGCGCATGGTCATTTGCGCCTTGGCATTCATCATGACCAGAATGGCGACCCTGCGTCGTTTTCTGCCAATGCTTATTGCAGCATCAGGGCAAATGATGTCGGCCCATGGGAGCATGTGGGAGACACGCTGAGTATTACGGTGCATACGTTTGATGGCGACAAGGTGTGGAGCTTTGTTCGCTGAGGGAGGAGGGAAACTCTGTACGAGAGGCTTTTAGAGCGATATTTCTCCGCTGCCAAGCATATATGTCATGTCGGCATCGTAGATGCAGCCGAACTGGCCTGGGGCTATGCCTTGTATGGGTTGGGGAGAGTTGATGACGTAGCCTTCGGCTTCGCGTCGGATAGTGCCTTGCATGAAGTGGTCGACGTGGCGTATCTTGAAGGTGATGTCCATCTCCTGGCCTTCGGTCAGAGGGAGTGGGTCGGTGATGTAATGGAAGTCTGCCAAGCGGAACTTATGGCCGTATTGTAGTTGGGTATCCCAGCCTCGGGCTACGAATATTATGTTCTTGCGTACGTTTTTCTTTACTACAAACCATGGGCCTCCTGCCAATCCCAAGCCTTTGCGCTGGCCTATGGTGTGGAACCAGAATCCTTGGTGTGTGCCTAATATGCGATTGGTCTCTATGTCGATAATCTTGCCTTCCTGTGTGCCGAGGTATTTGCGCAGGAAGTCGTTGTAGTTAATCTTGCCTAGGAAGCAGATGCCCTGGCTGTCTTTGCGCTTGGCACTGGGGAGACCGGCTTGTGTGGCGATGTGGCGCACTTCTTCTTTCATGAGTGGACCTAAGGGACACAGGAGCTTGGATATTTGCAGCCCTGTGAGTTGTGCGAGAAAGTCTGTCTGGTCTTTGATTGGGTCTTTGGCTGTGCCGAGGTAGGTCTTGACGGTTTTATGGCCTTGTGCGTCTTCCACTTCTTTTTCGATGATGGTGGCGTAGTGGCCTGTGGCTATCTTGTCGTAGCGGTGACCTACTTTGTCTTCGAAGGCTCCGAATTTTATCAACTTGTTGCACATGACATCTGGGTTGGGGGTGAGCCCGAGCCTGACTCTCTCGATGGCGTAACCTACGACTCTTTCCCAGTATTCTTTTTGCAGGTCTATGACTTCGAGTTTGAGCCCATACTTGCGTGCCGTAGCCATGCATAGCTCGATGTCTTCTTCGGCTGTACAGCTAGAATCCTCGCCTTCCATGCCTATCTTGATGTAGTATAGATCTGGCTTTAATCCATGTTGGCATAGCAGGTGGGTGACCACTCCGCTGTCTACTCCGCCGCTGATGAGTACGGCTATATTTTTGTCTTTTAATGCTTCGTAGTTCATATCGTTGGCAAAATTACACTTTTTTTCTCAAAAACATTCTGTTTTGTCGGTGGAATTGTGTAATTTCGCGTCTGTGTTTACAGGTGTGTAATTATTTCCTGACTTCATCAATGCGTCACCCAAATTAATATTAGTTGTCAGATAG
>CAMEQD010000019.1:0-41201 GCA_945932615.1 uncultured Prevotellaceae bacterium
TTGCTCAGGAACTTATAAATAAAGTTAAATTATAGTGTTGCGGAATTAAGGATAACCACCGATGAAGACAAGCCGAAGCAAACACTACAACTCATCACGCAGCAGCCTACCCTTCGAAGACGGAATCTCGAAAGTCATGAGCAGCACCCCCACGGAGACACAGGAAGAGACCTGCGTCCTCGTAGGACTGGTCACCCCCCAGCAAGACGAGCGCAAGACCACAGAATACCTTGACGAGCTGCAATTTCTGGCCGAGACAGCCGGAGCAGTCACAGTCAAGCGTTTCACACAACGTCTGAACGGCCCCAACAGCGTCACATATCTGGGCATCGGCAAGCTCCAAGAGATACGCAGATGGATCTGCGACGAAGAAGACGCCGGTCGCATCATATCCATGGTCATCTTTGACGACGAACTCTCAGCCAAGCAACTACGCAACATCGAGTCCGAACTCAAAGTCAAGATACTCGACCGCACATCGCTCATACTCGACATCTTCGCCATGCGAGCCCAGACAGCCAATGCCAAGACCCAAGTAGAGCTCGCCCAGTACCGCTATATGCTCCCGAGGCTCCAGCGTCTCTGGACTCACCTCGAACGTCAGCGAGGCGGCTCCGTAGGTCTGCGCGGTCCCGGAGAGACACAGTTAGAGATGGACCGCCGCATCATACTCAACAGAATGTCGCTCCTCAAACAACGTCTTGCCGACATAGACCGTCAGAAGACCACACAACGCAGCAACCGAGGCCGCATGATACGCGTAGCCCTCGTCGGCTACACCAACGTAGGCAAGTCCACACTGATGAACCTCCTCTCCAAGAGCGACGTCTTTGCCGAGAACAAACTCTTCGCCACCCTCGACACCACCGTCCGCAAAGTCACCGTCGACAACCTCCCCTTTCTCCTCTCCGACACCGTAGGCTTCATACGCAAGCTTCCCCACGACCTCGTAGACTCCTTCAAGTCCACCCTCGACGAAGTACGCGAAGCCGACCTGCTACTCCACATCGTCGACATCTCCCATCCCGAGTTTGAAGACCAGATACGAGTCGTAGAGAAGACCCTCGCCGATTTAGGCTGCGCCGACAAGCCCTCCATGCTCATCTTCAACAAAGTCGACGCCTACCGTTGGACACCAAAAGACACCGACGACCTCACCCCCGCCACCCGCGATAACGTCTCCCTCGACGCCCTCATCCACACATGGATGACACGCCTCAGCGGCGAGTGCCTCTTCATCTCAGCCAAAGAAAAGACCAACTACGACACCCTCCGGCAAGTGCTCTACAACAGAGTCCGCGAGATGCACGTACAGAAATATCCCTACAACGACTTCCTATTCGAAAAATACGACGATGCTCAACCAAAAGATAACCTTTGACCGCTTCGTACGAGGCGGCCTCATCGTAGCAGCCCTCATCGGCATATACTTCCTACTCAAAGCATTGAGCAGCGTCCTGTGGCCGTTTTTCGTAGCATGGCTACTCGCCTACCTCATGTATCCCCTCGTCCATTTCCTCGAGACCAAGTGCCGCCTACGCTACCGAATCCTCAGCATCATCGTCTCGCTCACCCTCATCATAGGCATCATCACAGCCTTCATCGTCCTCACCCTCCCCCACGCCATAGAGCAGACACAGACCCTCGCCGACGACCTCGTACACTACGCCACCATGTACCTCAACGACCCCTACATAGCCGCAGAGATAAACCACTTTACCGACAATATACTCTCAGAAATGGACTGGGTAGACATGATGCACAACAAAAACATCATCGACGCCCTCAGTATCTGTCTCCAGCAAGTCTGGAGTCTCCTCGCCCAGACCATGGGGCTACTCATGTACGTCGTCAACTCTATGATGGTCATGCTCTACCTCTTCTTCATACTCATAGACTACGAAAAGATAGCCCACGGGTGGCAATACCTCATACCCAAGAAGCATCGTCCACTGGCTACGGGCATCATCGGCGACGTCAAGCACGGCATGAACGCCTACTTCCGCGGACAGTCACTCATAGCCCTCACCGTCGGCATACTCTTCAGCATAGGCTTCAGCATAATCGGATTCCCCATGGCCATAGGTCTCGGCCTCTTCATAGGCCTGCTCAACATGGTACCCTACATGCAAGTCATAGGTCTTGTCCCCACCATATTCCTGGCCCTACTCGAAGCCCGTGACACCGACAGGAGCTTTTGGTGGTTAATGCTCCTCGCCCTCATCGTATTCGCAGTCGTGCAACTCATTCAAGACCTCATACTCACCCCCCGCATCATGGGCAAAGTCATGGGACTCAAGCCAGCCATCATACTACTCTCCCTCTCCGTATGGGGCTCCCTGTTGGGCATCATCGGCCTCATCATTGCCCTACCGCTCACCACCCTGATATGGAGCTACTACAAACGCCTGCTCCAGATAGAAAACGACGAAATACAATAACGACATTGAAAACGAGACGAGCCATCTGCGTCATCCTTTCAGCCACCCTTGCCCTAATCGCATGGGGGCAGACCTTCACCATCAGTCCGGAAGAAGGTCAGCCACACCTACGCCACCTCCACCTCTCACACTACGACCACCAAGGCCAGGAACACATCGGCGAGCTCATCTGCAACGCAGCCATAGCCCAAGACCTCATCGACATCTTCCGCGAGCTCCACAAAGCCCGCTATCCGATCGAGAGAATGCGCCCCATACAAGAATACGACAACGACGACGAGAAGTCAATGTCGGCCAACAACACCTCCTGCTACTGCTACCGCACCATAGCAGGCACCCGTAAACTCTCCAAACACGCCACAGGCATGGCCATCGACATCAACCCCCGTCTCAACCCCTGCGTCAACCTCCGTACAGGCAACATCTCCCCCCGCAACGGAGCCCCCTACGCCCACAAGCGTCAAGGCCCAGGCGTCATCACTCGCGACAATCTCTGCTACCGCCTCTTCATCAAGCACGGATTCAAGTGGGGCGGAGCATGGCGCAACATCAAAGATTACCAACATTTTGAAAAATAATACTATGGCAAACGTAGAATTTAAGTACGCCCCCATGTTTCAGAAAGGCGAAGACAAGACAGAGTATTACCTGCTGACCAAAGACGGAGTCACCGTCAGCGAGTTTGAAGGACACAAGATCCTCAAGGTGAGCCCCCAAGCCCTCACCCAGTTAGCACAGCAATGCTTCCACGACGTAGAATTCATGCTACGCCGCGAGCACAACGAGATGGTAGCCAAGATTCTCCGCGACCCCGAAGCCAGCGAGAACGACAAATACGTCGCACTCCAGTTCCTGCGCAACGCAGAGACAGCCGCCAAAGGCATACTCCCCTTCTGTCAAGACACCGGCACCGCCATCATACACGCCGAGAAAGGCCAGCAAGTATGGACAGGCTTCGACGACGAAGAAGCCCTCTCCCGCGGAGTCTACAACACCTTTACCCAAGACAATCTGCGTTACTCACAAAACGCCCCACTCACCATGTATGACGAAGTCAACACCAAGTGCAACCTCCCAGCCCAGATCGACATCGAAGCCACCGAAGGAGCCGAATACCGCTTCGTCTGCGTAGCCAAAGGAGGCGGTTCCGCCAACAAGACCTACTTCTACCCCATGACCAAAGCCCTCATACAGAACGAGAGCACCCTGCTCCCATGGCTCGTAGAAGAAATCAAGCACTTCGGCACCGCAGCCTGTCCCCCATACCACATCTGCGTAGTCATCGGAGGCACCAGTGCCGAAAAGAACCTCCTCACTGTCAAGCTCGGCTCCATCAAATACTACGACAATCTCCCCACCACCGGCGACGAGACTGGTCGCGCATTCCGCGACCTCGACCTTGAAGAGAAGCTCCTCAAGAAAGTCTATGAGATAGGCCTCGGCGCACAATTCGGAGGCAAGTACCTCGCCCACGACATACGCGTCATACGCTTGCCACGCCACGGAGCCTCCCTCCCCGTCGGCATGGGCGTAAGCTGCTCTGCAGACCGCAACATCAAAGCCAAAATCAACCAAGACGGCATCTGGATTGAAAAGATGGACTCCAACCCCAGCGAACTCATACCCGAGCAATACGCCAAGCCCGGCGAAGGCACCCACAGCATAGAGATAGACCTCGACCGCGGAATCGACGCCGTACGCGCCGAGCTCACCAAATACCCCGTATCCACACGCGTCAACCTCCGAGGCACCATCATCGTAGCACGCGACATCGCCCACGCCAAGATCAAGGCACGTCTCGATGCAGGCGAACCCATGCCACAATACCTCAAGGATCACCCCGTCCTCTACGCAGGTCCAGCCAAGACCCCCGAAGGTTACCCCTGCGGTTCCATGGGACCCACCACAGCAGGACGCATGGACCCCTACGTAGACGAATTCCAGGCAGCAGGCGGATCACTCGTGATGATAGCCAAAGGCAACCGCTCACAGCAAGTCACCGATGCCTGCAAGAAATACGGAGGCTTCTATCTCGGCACCATCGGCGGCGTAGCCGCAGTCCTGAGCCAAAGCTCCATCAAATCAATCGAATGCGTCGAGTTCCCCGAGATAGGCATGGAAGCCGTATGGAAGATACAAGTAGAAAACTTCCCAGCCTTCATCCTCGTCGACGACAAAGGCAACGACTTCTTCAAGCAACTCAAGCCCTGCACAGGCTGTACGATAATGAAGTAACAGGCCTCCCTGCAATAATATACAGCAATGGCTGCAGCACCTCTCTCGAGACTGGCTGCAGCCATTACTTTTCAGCATGTGGAGATACCTTGCCAAGTATCTCCACATACTTTGCCATTTATCTTCAGATACTTTGCCGTTTATGTTGAGATACTCAAAACGCTTAACCGCTTAGCGAAAACGCTGTATATAATATCTGTGTGCATCCATGGCAGCACGACAGCCACTGCCAGCTGCCGATATAGCCTGACGGTATATCGGATCCGCTACGTCGCCACAAGCGAATACCCCTGGGATATTGGTCTCGGTTGTAGGATGCTTGACTTTGATGTAACCCTCAGCATCGCATTCTATGTATGGGCGGAAGATGTCGCTGTTTGGGTGATGCCCTATGGCGAGAAAAAGTCCATCGATAGCAAGGTCTTGACCTGTAGAAAGGTGAGCTCCCTCTACCCCATCTGTACCATATAGTCCCCTTACCTGAGTGTTCCACAGAATTTCGATATTCTCCGTCTCCATAACCTTGTGCTGCATAGCCTCCGAGGCACGCAACACGTCGCGGCGTACTATCATATAGACCTTTTTGCAAAGAGTCGCAAGGTATTGAGCCTCTTCGCAGGCCGTATCTCCTCCTCCCACCACGGCCACAACTTTCTTGCGATAGAAGAATCCGTCGCAGGTAGCACATGCGCTCACACCTATACCAGCATATTTCTTCTCGTCATCGAGACCAAGATACTTGGCAGAAGCTCCCGTTGAGATGATGATGGTATCAGCGTCACACTCTGTACCATCATCGATTGTGACACGATGAGGCGATGTGCCGTCGGTAGAGAAGTCGACCTTGGTCACAACACCCATGCGTATGTCAGCTCCGAGTCGTTCAGCCTGAGCACGCAGGTCTTCCATAAGCTCATTGCCCGTCGTGCCCTCGGGATAACCTGGGAAATTGTCAACTTCGGTAGTCTGTGTGAGCTGACCACCGGGGAGATTGCCTTCATATAGGACTGGATCAAGTCCGCTTCGGCTAGCATATATGGCGGCGGTATATCCCGCTGGGCCACTACCTATGATTAATGTCTTCATTTTTTTAAATCAAAACTTACCTCTATATTTGTCCTCGTCTTTATCCTCGAGTATGGACAGATAACTCAAGTAGCGTGACTGTGCTATACGATGCTCGTCCAAGGCTTGCAACACCGCACAGCCTGGTTCACGTGTATGAGTACAATTGCCAAAACGACATTCGGCTGAAATTCTGAATATCTCGGGAAAGTAGTGTCCCACCTCTGTACGCTCCATATCAAAAGTGCCGAAACCCCTAATGCCCGGAGTATCTATTATGGCAGAACCCTCGCCATGGTCGGGGAGGTCATACATCTCGGAGAAAGTGGTAGTATGCATACCTGTGTCGTGTGCCTCTGATATTTCTGCCGTCTTTGCCCCGATGCCAGGGACAAGAGCGTTGAGGAGGGTACTCTTGCCTACGCCGGAATTGCCCGAGAAGAGCGTAGTCTTGCCACGGAGCACATCGTAAAGAGACGCGAGTCCCTCACCATTCAGAGCCGAGACACGGAAGCACTCGTAGCCGACACCCTCGTACAGGTCGCACCACATATCAAGTAGACGCCTGTCCTCTTCATCAAGCAAGTCAGTCTTGTTGAAGATTATGGCTACTGGGACACGATACGCCTCTGCGCTTGCCAGGAAACGATCTACAAAAGTGGTGCTCGTCTCAGGATGACGCAGCGTGACGATGAGTGCAGCGAGGTCTACATTGGCAGCTATGATATGGCTTTGCTTGGAGAGATTGCTGGCCTTGCGCACGATATAGTTGCGACGGTCATGTATCGAGCAAATCAACGCAGTCTCGCCATCATCTCCAGGAATGATTTCCACGACATCACCTACGGCCACAGGGTTGGTACTGCGTATACCTTTGATGCGGAAATTGCCCTTTACCTTCGCATTGAAAAGCTGGCCACCGTCCGTGCGGACTACGTACCAGCTTCCCGTATTGCGTATGACTGTACCCGTCATCACTCTTCAATCAGACAGTCATAATCTCTTCTTCCTTCTTGGCGAGAAGGCTCTCCACGTGCTTGATATACTTGTCGTGAAGCTTCTGCATGTCGGCCTCTGCGTCCTTCTCGACGTCTTCGGGCAGTCCGTCCTTGATGCCCTTCTTGAGTTTGTCAATCGTATCGCGGCGCGCATTGCGTATGCTGACCTTTGCCTGCTCGCCCTCCTTGCCGCACTGCTTGACCAGCTGCTTGCGGCGCTCCTCCGTAAGTGGCGGAATAGTGAGTCGGATAATCTCTCCGTTGTTATCAGGAGTGATGCCGACCTCGCTGTCGAGGATAGCCTTCTCGATGGGTTTGAACATGCTCTTGTCCCAAGGCTTGATGGCTATGGTGCGGGCATCGGGGGTGTTGATGCTTGCCACGTTGTTGAGTGGCACCAGACTTCCGTAACTGTCTACACGTACTCCGTCAAGTATCTTGACATTAGCCTTGCCAGCACGAATATGCGCCAAAGCCTCATCGAGATACATCACCGCCTCTTCCATCTTCTCCTCGGCCTGAGCCAGAATTTCTTTTACGTCTATCATGAGTCTAATATTTTTTGGTTTCGTGCGGCAAATGTAGGTGTTTTATTTCAAAAAAACAAGCAAATTCTAAATAAATGTCGTACCTTTGCGTCATATAGCAATCATGACTACAACTTTATACCTTCTGCAATTCGGGTGTCTAATATTCACTGTTGTGATGGCTCTGACACTCACCTTGGCAAGAATATATATTGCCCACGATCATAGACCTTACGAGACTTCCCGCTGGCTGCTCGTATCAGCAACGTCCCTGTTGTCTGTACACTATCTGCTGCAGATGGTCTTCGACATTCGAGCCAACGGAGACGATATCGGAGCCATGGTCAACATACTATTTTACACGCCTGTGGCTTTTCTCATATCCTATGCTGTGCTCAATTTGGAGTGTGGCAGGGAGATGCTGAGAATGCATCTTAAGGTGGGACTGGTAGGCTGTAGTCTAATATTTGCCTTGTGTTGCGCAAGTTGTTTTGTCAACGGAGGATTTCACATCGGAGCATCATTATATATCATAGACGCACTGTTCCTCATTTGTATGCTCTACTTCATATTTATTCCTACGAGAGAAATCCGCAGGATATACATGTCAGTCGAGAGCAATACTGGAGGTGACATGAAGTCTTACCTACTATACGTCAAAACGGGGTTCTCGCTGCTGTGCATATCAGCGTTGACCATACCTTTCACCATCATCTCAACCAACGCACTATATGTCGCAGCACCTCTTATGTTGCCTCTGCTACTGTCGTTTGTGATAAACTTCATAGCTTTGGGATATAATGCGTCCATGATTCAGACTATTGAGGAAAATTGCGACGAAGGAGCTTCTGAGGTGCCCTCCAAGACCATCAAGAGAGAGTTGCTGCCACCCGAACGGGTCGAATATATCAAGTCTATGCTTGACAAGTGGGTGACAACAAACGGGTATCTCAAGACAGACCTTACGTTGTCTGCTCTGTCTATGTCGCTAAACGTGAACCGCCGCGAGCTCAGCGTCTATTTCGAGTGTCACGAGCAGGCCACGTTTCGTGTGTGGTTGTCCAATATACGTTTCCTCGCAGCCAAGAGAATGCTGGTCGAACACCCCGAGTACAGCAACGATGCCATCTCAGCAGCCTGCGGTTTTTCCTCACGGGCACAACTCTACAATATCTTCCGCGACAAGGTAGGCATGACCCCCAAAGAGTATCTGACCCGCCATCTCAACGGGTTGTGAGGAGAGCATAACAGTGGTCATTAAGGTGTCTAATACCGCTTCCTTTACGTCTATTTGATAGGAATTGGACTCGTTTTATACATTTGCATGAGTTTTCTTTTTGTGTCATGCGCTAACTTTGCGTCCGACTAAAACCTAAAACAAATGCAAACAAAACAATTTATTTTAGCCACTATGCTCGCACTGCCTCTGGTAACGGGGTGCTCGGATTCTGACTCTGGCGATGCTGAAGTACACAATCCCACTCCGAAAGAGCAGTGGAGTAAAACTATGGCTGGCGGTGACGGCACTATTTTCGCCTACCCCGACTTGTACGTAAACTATTGGGAATACACATGGCGTACTAAGGAGAATGGCAATGAGAACATCGCCCTGTGTTTCAAAGGAGAGTTCCCTTCGGCTCGATTCTTCAGCTTCAGCCTTTATGATGACGAGAAAGGAGAGGCTATTGGAGGTTTCGCAGACAACGAAATTGTTCCAGACAAGGGCTCTGTCAATCCTTTTGTGACGACATCCTCTGGCTCCAATTACTTTACCGTGTACGTCGTTCCTGCCAATACTTCTGACGAAAAGATTGCGCAGCTTGCATCGTCCAACGTATGCAAGCTGAAGGAGGGTGTGAATCAGGCTACAATCATATTGCGTGAGTATCTTGGCATTGACGAGTATGGAGGTGTGGAACTCCCCGAAATACATGCCATTGACCTCACTACCATGAAAGAAGTGGCAGCACCCCTGCGCATGAACTCAAACGTAATGAATTTCCCCACAAACTATTCTCCCCTGTGGTCGGATGAGAACACAGACATGCCATTCTTCCTCGCCACCCGTGGCGCATATTATCCCAACAACTCTACCGACTATCTCTTTGCCCGCACTATCCTAAATGACGATCAGGTACTTGTGTTCAGTTTTCTACCTGTACCCCTACCCAGTAGTGTAGAGGAGTACAACGGAGCTCCAGCACGATATTGGTCGGTATGTTTCGGCTCAGCGCATGACACCCACTCTTATTACTCCGTATATGATGCCCAAGCCGATGTCCCCAAAGGGAAGAAATGCACATTTGTCGTCTGCATGAAACAGAACCCCCAGCTGTCTGAGATACGAAACAAAGTAAGCAAAGAGCGCACCGAAGGCAGGAACATACAATTGGTAGAGTGGGATCGAGAGAGGAAGTCTGTTGAGGGCAAAGAAATCGGCAACTGTATCGTCACCATGTATCGAAATATCTTGCCTGACAAGAACTGGGAACACTCTATCTCAAAGATGACCCCCACGCCGTATGGTGATCCTGTGAATACAGCCAAGGCTGACCCGAACAACATGATTGCCCACCTTGCACTGGGCGACTACGGACCTTATGGACATAAATACACTGTCGCAGAGTTCCTTGGCGATGGAATAAAAAACAACACTCCAATAGGACATAACAACTAAACGACAAACCAAACATGAAACAACTAACCAGACTTTTTCTTACAGCAGCTCTACTACCGGTAGTAGCCTGCACTAACGACAATTTGGACGACAATGGCCAAAACAACGATGGCAAGCCAGACACAGAGCAGCCTGCTCTAAGCAAGGCCAACGTCCCAGCACGCAATCCATTTTTAGCTTCAGACCTTTACAGCATTACGCATTTCAATTCCGCGCAGACTGATGCCTTCCCATATACCGTAGCAGACGGCACATTCAGAGTTGACCCATACAGCTGCGAGGGCGGGTGGAGCGGTCCAGTAAACCTCATGACACTTTCGGCCGCACAAGAGGGTTATATGTGGGGAATGAGCAGTGACCGGGTATCATACTACAAGACCTCTGGCGGCACGTTTGTCAAACTGGGTGAAGCAGCATTGCCAGGCACTGCGCTCAAGACGCAGGAACAACTCCAGATTCTCTCAGCCAAGTATGACAACGTCTCCGACCTATACAATGCCATCGTTCCCTTCCTTGGTCAAAATCCCATGTTTGCCATTTCGAGCGGCAACTACGTACTATGCGACAGAGACAATTATGCCTACACCAACGTGGGTACAACCATAGCCCGATACAAACTCGTTGACGCATCACATCCAGAACAAGGTATCATGCTTGACCGTCAGCTCAACATAGCAGACGACATAGCTGGAGCGACCGTACTCGTAGGTGTAGTGATGACATACGACGGTTACCTGGTCGTAGGATACAATCGTGGGATAGTCATAACCGACCGCGAGCTAACGAAGGTTATCGACACCTGCCAACTCCCCGACGGTCAGGTCCTAACCAACTCCATTGCCGTAGACGAAACTGGCGGCATATATGTAGCGAGCAACAGCCATCTGCCCGAAGGAAAAGGCCTTATGCAAAAAATAATCTGGAGAAACGGCACACTTAGCACGAAAGAGTCCGATGGTGCATGGCAAGCCGAATACGACGGCGGTCCCAGCGCACCAAGCATAAAAATGGGATATGGAACAGGCTCCACTCCAACCCTAATGGGATTTGGAGACGATGAAGACAAACTGGTCGTTATCACTGATGGAGGGAAACGCATGAAGATTGTAGCATTTTGGCGAGACAACATTCCCGCTGATGCCAACGAGGTAGTGAGCGGCAGTCCACGCATTGCAGGCACTCGCGAGATAAGCTGCGGACTACCCTCCTCGACAGAATGGATCCAATCAGAACAGTCTGTAGTATGTGCTGGTTACGGTGCCTTTGTGGTAAACAACATACTCAGCGAAGGAAACACGACAGGCGACAAAGTCGTCGACGTACTCGCCATCGGTCCGCTCATCGAGACACCAAAGGGAGTGGAACGTCTGCAATGGAATACCAAGGAGAACCGTTGGGAGACAGTATGGAGTCGTGCTGATGTGAGCTCCCCAAGCATGATACCAGCTGTAAGCACACAGTCGGAGATGGTTTTTGTCAACGGTTATAGCAAGACAAACGGTTGGGAAGTGACAGGTCTGGATTGGTATACCGGAGCTACTCGTCATAGAGTCATCTTTGGCGACACAAGCCGAGGCAATGGGACATACGCCATCATACAGTACCTTGACAATGGCGATTTGCTGTTCAATTCAGTCAGCGGCCCCTTTAGGGTAAAACTCTAACCCTTCACACCACCGAAGAGCGTCAGCCTGTATGCCCTCAGGTTGACGCTCTTCATTATCCATCACTTCCATAATCTTTGACCGCAGAGATTGTATCTCAGTCCGCCCTTGAAGACCACCACCGACTCCCCCACTATATATACGCCATCTGCAGGACTATAGCTCAACTCTGGCATACCTTCCACCGAAGTGTCATCGTCTGTCTCCGCCCTCTGCAATACTACGGCATACAGTGCGCTATAGCAAGGATTGGTATCAATATTCTTCAGCTGTACCTCCACGCAAAACTCACTTCCTGGCTCAATCACCACACCCTCCTGCGCGAAAGTCCATACCGTGCGCTGCCCAGGATTTTTGTTGATATTACCCTCCAAAGCGGCAAATTCCGTGAGATTGTCCTCGTCGGCTCCCGTCAGCACCGAGAAGCGGAACATACGGTTGGTGCCCGCGCCCTGATACGCACCCTGATAATTAACCGCCGCTATCTGACAATGAATCCTGCCTATATGATAGTCGGGCGAAATGCCAGTCAGAGCAAACGGGATACGCCGCACCTCACCCACCGCTCCCGTAGAGGGCGAGATGTCAGTCTTGTCAGCCACGGCAGCCCCACTCCACGAATCCTTCTGATACGCAGACGTCAGCAACCTTGCCTCCACACCCTCTACCACATTGCCGTCCTCGTCCGACACAGTCACCCTCACGGGCGACACACTGCGATCAAATGTCAAAATGAGATACTCCTCGCCGTAGAGCGAGCCTCCAGACTTGGGAGCAAACATAGCCACAAGGTTCTTATCCTCCGTCATCGTCGTAGAGTACACCATCTGGGTAGACACAATTGTCACCCCTTGTCGCCAACCCTTAAACACATATCCCTTAGCACACTTAGCCCTAACAGTAAGTTCAGTACCGCGCGCCACCTCCGCCGTTCCCGTATCATACCCATCGATACTCACCTCACCCCTACCATCGGAATTCACTGCCACAGACATACGGCGCGTCTCCCTTGGCGCGTCTACATATACTGGGAGGTCATACACCACGCCACTAACGTCATCATCGGCAACCGTTGAGCCATTCTGATCTATGCGTATACGTATGCGCCCACAGCCCTCGCCTGCACCGTCAGGCACGAGCAAGCGTACAGCTATATCCGCAGCCACGTCAGGCAATACCGTCTGCTCGAAACTCCCGTCGCCATCAAAGTCAGCACACACCGAGACCGCAAGACCCGCCGTCTGCCACCCTTGCAGAACACCAGTTACATCGACCACACCCCCCGACATCACCCGCGCACGCTCCTTGGTATACAGCACCCAGCGCGAATTGTTCACAGGCGAATAGTGCAACTCAGTCAGGACTCCCTCACCGCAGACATCTATGCGAGTGAGAGACGTATTCCTCGCCAGCGAGCCACACGGAATACGATATATACCAGGTATACACGCTCCGTCAGCAGCACTCAAGGCAAGACAGAGCGCCATACTCATCACAAAAATCAACAATCGTCTCATACGATACAATCAATTAGGCATGGTAATCTTAAACAACGAGCTCTCGGTATGCTCGGCACGGATTATCTCCTTCATTCTCTCTACCACATCTGGGAAATCCGCAGCCACATCCTTATCCTCATGAATGTCATTAGCCAAATCATACAGCCGACACACGCCCCTCGACACAACCATTTTCCAGTCGCCCATACGCAAACCCATCATGTCAGTCTCGTGGAACTCCCAATACAAAAACTCATGGCGACGCTGCTGCGCATCATTGCCCGTCAACGTATTGTAAAACGAAATACCGTCAAAATAATCCTCCGACGAAGAATTGTCGAGCGAATGCCTGCGAGCCTCCTCCTCCAGACCGACATAGTCAAGGAAAGTCGGCATAATGTCATAAAACGCCAACTGATGGTCATTCACAGTCCCCGCAGGCACACCAGGCCCACAGCAGATAAACGGAATACGTATACCGCCCTCATAGGTCGAACGCTTCCTACCCTGCAAGAGTCCGTCGCGGTTAAACCACCCAGGATCTGCCCCACCCTCCTCGTGCGGGCCATTGTCGCTCGTGAAGATAATCAACGTATTGTCGGCCAAGCCCTTCTCCTCAAGCCTCTTGCGAATCTCCCCGACATAAGCATCCAGACGTGTAATCATTGCAGCAAACTGAGCGTGCGAATTTGAATTCTTGTAGTACCAGCTGCCGTAGTTGCCACCGAAAGTCTTATCGTCACACCTAAACGCCTCCGTATACCGCTGCAAGATACTATCGTTAGGCTGCCACAACTCCGCGTGAGGCAAAGTGTAAGTAAATATGCCCAAGAATGGCTCCCCCTTGTCCGCCATGCGGTCTATCCACTCCAAGGCATAGCGATGTATCAAATCTGCACTATACTGGCTGCGGAGCTCAAAATCCGCATTGCCACTGAAGACTGCAGCGTGCTCCACGTTCTGCTCCATCACCTCCGCTACCACATAACTGTCGCCACGTCCCTCAGGGTCATAGCGATTTATGAAGTTGGGATAGTACGTATGAGCCTGAAACTGACATATGGGCCCGTAAAAACAATCTATGCCTCGCTTGTTGGGCAGCGACGACGAGCTACTGGTGCGATAACGCCCCGTATCCGTATTGCCATCGGCATCTACCGCATACGTGTCGGGATAGTCCGAATTCCAATATCCACCAGCCCATTTGCCAAACATACCCGTATTGTAGCCGGCACGCTTGAATATCTCAGGGAGAATCTCATGAGTCATCAGATACGGCTCCTGGCCTATGATGGGATAGTCCCTCTGCGTGCCATACATGTTGTCGCGCATACCGTCCTTCCAGTACTCGCGGTTGCCACGCACATGACCATGTCCAGAATGCTGCCCCGTCATAAACGAAGCCCTCGATGGGGCACTGACAGGACTGCCGGCATAAGCCTGTGTGAAACGCATACCCTCAGCCGCCATGCGGTCGATATTAGGGGTAGAAATCAACTGCTGGCCGTAGCAGCCCAAATCACCATATCCCATATCATCACACATTATGTAGATGATATTCGGACGCGCACCCTGCGCAAATGCCATGGAGGGAATCAGTCCCGCTAATGCAGTAAAGAGTCTTTTCATACAAAAAATGTTATTGTTTGGGGACAAAGATACGATTAAGTGAGGGGAAAACCAAATTTATTTGAGTTTTTCCAAACGTGAGTATCTTCGACCATAGGTCAGAGATACGACTTTTGCCAACAGACATAAGTAAAGCATAGAGAGGAAAAGCAGTTTTTTTCGTTTGGTAATATTCAGGAATGACATTAAAAAATTTATTTTTCAAAATCACGCATGTTTAATATATTTTAACATAAAAATAGGGGGGAGGTAATTATAATTATTGTATTTTTGTGTCAAATTTTTGAAGTGTATTTAGTATTAATAAAAATTAAGAAAATGAAAAAGAGAAACATCTTTTGGAGTTGCGCGCTCCTTCTGTTTATGGCAGTAAGCGGTATCTCATTCTGCTCTTGCAGCGATGATGGTGGTGAAATTACGACCCCCACATATGAGGCGAATGCTGCAAAGTATCAGATTCTTGACAGCAAGTCCCCCTATTCTTCTGTTGAATTTACCGAGACTGGCAAATACATCATTGAGGTCAGGAACGGCTCTGCCGTAAGTGGGGTGTATGACTATGGTGATAACGCAGTCAAACCCTTCTTCCTCAATCTCATGTCGGGCAATTCTGAATTAAATAGTGCCACAAGGAGTAGTGTAAGCTCCAATTTTCTGTTCGGCAATTATACTGTAGACGCTGATGGCACATACATACTTGAGGGCTTTGGCAAGATAAAAATCACCACATCTGGTTCATCGCATAGTCTTGCCATCACACCGACATCAGGAGCTTCGTATACATGCGCAGCCTCTTTGTCTAACCGTATCACTGGTAACGACAATACTGACCGCCTGTGCAGAACTTGGGAGATAAAGTCGCTTGAATTCATCGCAATCATAGATGGAAAGGAGTTTATGAATATCAAGGGTGATAACACCATAGATTTTGTAAAACAGTTTTTGGCGGGATATGGAGACAATATAAGTGATCTTGAAAAAGAAGAAACCCTCAAGAGTCTTCTTTGCCCAGAATACATAATATTTACAAAGTCTGGATCATTCGTTATAAAGTATGATAACGGACAAATGCTTTCTGCTACATGGAGATGGTATAATTCTGAGCAAACTAAAGTGGAGTTCTCAAGAAGCAACGACTTCGGCATCGGCATGGACCTCAACAGAGTCCAATCTGTTAGTTACGATGGAAACATTCTGATTCTCACAGATTCTGACAGTTATTCAGAAGCAGGAGAAAACTATGAACTGAAAATTATCTACAGACTCAAGGTGGCAAACTAAGATTTACACTCTGTCTCGGATTTTTTCGTCATCTGTTGCAATATGAACTATTTTATTGCGTACGGAGGAATCGACATTACAAACCGCACACCAAAGCTTTGTGTCCTGGTATGCGGTTTGCTTTTCCGCTAAGATTAAGACTAAGCACAAACAACAGGACTGACAAGTGTCTGCAACAACAAAACAACCAAATAACAACAAAAATATTTGCTTTTCCTCTCGCTTATTCGTAACTCTGAGCTTCGCTCCAAGTTCCTTTCGCTCGGAAAAATCAAATTAAAGCGAGCTTTATTTGCTTTTCCTCTCGCTTATTCGTAACTTTGAAGTGCGAAAAGCGTTTTTAAGATGGGTATGAGCAATATAAACACCGAGATTACGGAGCTACTTGACAAGTTTGCTCCCATCACTTTGAACGAGATGAAAGACATTCGTCTCATGAATCGTACTGACACCAAGTTTGTCACCACAAAGGAGCGACTTGTCCGACTGTTAGAGATGTGTCAGGGGTGTTATTTCGCACAACTGCATTGTGGCACGCGTATTGCAGACTATAAGACCACATATTGGGACACTGAGGGGCACTTCTTCTTCATGCAGCACCACAATGGTCGTGCACCACGCCAGAAAGTCAGAGTCAGGACCTACATGGATTCTCACGACACTTTTCTTGAAATCAAGAATAAAGACAACCATGGCCGTACAAAGAAGAAGCGCATACCCGTACCCTCTCAGGACATACGTACTGCAGGCGCACAGTATGACAAGAAGTCTGGCAACACGTATACTCCTGATGAATTTGTGCGAATGCTCGTGGGACGCTCTCTTGATGACATCAAACCTACGGTCCAAAATAGGTTCAACCGCATCACGCTCGTCAACTACGCTAAGACCGAACGCCTAACCATTGACTTTGACATACACTTCCACAATTTCGAGACGGAGAGAGATGATGATACGGACAACCTCGTGATTGTTGAGCTCAAACGTGACGGCAACGTATACAGCCCTATACTCTCCCTGCTGAGAGAGTTACGCATCAAGCCTCACGGTTTTTCGAAATATTGTATCGGCTCATGCCTCACCAACTCTGGGCTCAAGCAGAACCTCTTCAAACCAAAACTGACAGACTTGCGGCGAATAAGCCGTCAGAAATAGAAAAACCTAAACAAACTAAACAATATGAACACTACCTTACAAGAATTGAACCAGTGGTGCGGCAATCAGCTTGGACTGACTCTGCTCGACACAAGCGCAATGATGTCGCTCCTCATTCGTCTTGCTCTCAACACTACGGTGGTGGGGATAATAGCTCGTGCCTTCTATTACCCCAAGAGCCTGCGCCGCGACTACATGTTTATCTTCATCATCATGAGCATGAGCATCTTCATGCTTGTCAGCTTTATGGGAGGTGACAGTCTGCAGACGGGTGCAGCCCTCGGACTCTTTGCCATCTTTGGCATCATACGCTACCGCACTGAGGCAATCCCCATCCGCGAGATGACTTATCTGTTCATGCTCGTCTCCATCAGCGTCATCAACGCCCTGTCACGTGCAGAATACCATGCCAAAAGCGACTATTGGGAAGGTATCGGCCTCGTCACCGTAGTGTTTGCCAACCTTATCTTCATAGCCTTGGCAGCCCTGTTTGAGAGCAGCCGCCTGCTCAACGAGCACTGCTCGAAATATATCAAGTATGATAATGTCAATCTTGTTGCCCCCGAGAAACGTCAGGAATTGATTGCCGATCTAGAAAAACGCACAGGTCTCACCATACTCAGCGTCGAAGTCGGTACTATAGACTTCCTCAAAGACAGCGTCATGCTGCGCATCTACTACGACCTCGAGATGGACAAAGGCTCAAGCATACAGAACATTGGCAACATCTCAAAAATAAAATAAACACTTACTTACATACACGCACCTGACTATGAAAAAAATTCTGATGATTGCCTTTGGCATAGTGCTACCCATGATGTGCTACGCACAAGATGACGACTTCGGCATATGGGTAGAGGCTGCAGCATCCAAGAGTTTCGGTACAAGATGGTCCGTAGGACTCGATGCCGAACTGCGCAGCGAAGACAATACGAGCCGCATCGACCGTCTCAGTATCGGTCCGAGTGTAGGGTTTAAGGTATGCAAGTATCTGAAGTTGGGCGCAGGCTATAATTTCATGGCATCATACAGCCCCGAAAAACGCAAGGAGCATTACAAGAAAGACATCGAAGCCCCCGAAAACTGGAACGGCTACAAAATCACAGACGCATACTGGACTCCGCGTCACCGAGCCAACGTCGATGTCACAGGTACGATAAAGTTTTGGAAGTTACTGCGTATCTCGTTGCGCGAGCGTTACCAGTTCACCTATAACGACTCAGTCACGGTCAATGAGACCAAGTATCGTTTCGACAAGATTACTGACGGAAACACGGGCGAGACCGTATACGAACTCCGAGACGGCTATCCCATAGAGGAGCTTGACGGCAAACAGTCAGTCAATACCCATATCTTACGCAGCCGTCTGAAGATTGAAATTGACAAGAAACACCTCAAATGGAGTCCTTTCGTCAGCGTGGAATTCCACAACAACCTCCAGAGCAATTTCCATCTCGACAAGTTGCGCACCTCTGTAGGTACGGACTACTCCATCAACAAACACCACAAGGTAGGATTGTCATACATTCTCACACACAAGTTTGAGGACGAAGGCACGAGCCGTATGCACGCCATCAATGCCAGTTACAAATTTAATTTCTGATTGTCCGACTAAATGACCGAAAATATGAAAAAGACATTAATAGCAGCCACCCTTGCCCTATGCTGCATCACGGCATTGGCAGATGACTACAACTACATGACCGTGAGTACAAGCACTTCAGACAGGAGCATCAGGCTCGCCACAATACAGAAGATTACTTTCGAGAGTGGCAACGTAGTCGTGACCACTTCGCAAGGCATAGAGACATTCCCTCAAGACGAGATGCGCGAGATTGTCTTCGAAGACTCACCGACAGACATCGCAACTCTCCAGGCAGAAAGCGGTATGCTCAAAGTCACAGGAGGAGTGCTCACCGTGGGCCGGCAAGGTCTGCTGTGTATCTATACCCCCAACGGTACCCTGCACAGCATGACACGTACAGAAGCTGACAGCCAGATAGAGTTGTCAGCCCTACCCCAAGGAGTATACATTATCAAGCTAAACAACGAGACCATCAAATACATCAAACCATGAGACGTTATATATTGTATATCGTAGCCATTCTCCTCGCCACAAGCATTTCCGCCCAACACCACATCCGGGTATGGCAAAACGGTGTGTCAGACAGGATGAGCATAGCAAATGTCGGCAGCATCACATTCAGTTCCGGTGAGTTGACCATCAAGGGTACATCATACCGGGTATCCGACATAGACAGTATCATCATAGTGCCCGAAATCACAGTGGCATACAACGGAAGCACAGCCACGGTCAGCATACCCGAATCCGTCGAAAAAGATGTCACAGCCGTCATCAACGGAGCAGATGTGACTTTGACCAATACTAACACGAGTAACGAAATCGAGGTTGTTATCTCGGGCACAAGCGACGATGGTAGCCTCACATACATTGCCGACTACAAGACCACCATCATCATGGACGCTCTCAACCTTAGCAGCAGTAAGGGTGCTCCCCTCAACATACAGTGCGGCAAGCGCATAGCCCTTGAGTTGTGCGACGGCACCACCAACAGCCTCGCTGATGCAGCAGGAGGAGCGCAGAAAGGCTGCCTGTACTGCAAGGGACATCTCGAGATCGAAGGTAGCGGCACTCTCAACGTCACAGGCAATTCACGGCATGGCATAGCAACCAAGGAATACCTGCAACTCAAGAAGAGCACTGGCATCATCAATATCATACGCGCGCAGAGCGATGCCATACACTGTGGTCAGTATTTCCAGATGAACGGAGGCATAGTCAACATCGATGCCAACACCCTCGGTGATGGCATTCAGACAGAGTATGTCATGCTTGACGACGACGTCACCCCCGATGCCACTAAAGAGAACAACGGCAAGATGTTCATCAAAGGAGGCATAATCCGCGCAACCATCACAAGTCAGGACTGCAAAGCCATAAAGGCAGACTCTGACATCAGTATCAGCGGAGGCAACATAACCATCACAGCCCAAGGCAACGGCTCACGCGGCATACAAAGCGACGGCAGTATGGTCATCGGTACCGAAGACAACCCCACCACCATCAACATCACCGCAGCAGGAGGCAAGTGTACACTGCCTGAGTGTGCCGCCGACCCCCACAAAAGTATGGGCATCAAACTTGACGGCAACCTGACCATCAACGCTGGCAAAATCACCGTAGCCAATACCGGCAGAAAGTCAAAAGGCATCAAGATTGGCGGTACATACCGCAAACACAGGACCAACGCCACGGTATCGGCTTCGGTGGAAGCCGCCCAGACAGTCATATTCGACTGACAGACGATAGAACGGGGAGAGACCTAATTGTGTACCAAGGTACCGATTTCCTCTCCCTCTATGACTCTCTTCAAGTTGCCGAGGACGTCCATGTTAAATACATAGATAGGCAGATCGTTCTGCATACACATGGCCGTAGCAGTGATGTCCATGACTTTCAGCCCGCGTGCTATCACGTCTTGGTATGTGATGTCTTGGAACTTCGTTGCACTTGGGTCTTTCTCTGGATCTGCCGTATAAATACCATCTACGCGAGTACCCTTGAGCATGACGTCAGCTTCAATTTCGATGCCGCGTAGTGATGAGCCCGTGTCAGTGGTGAAATACGGAGAGCCAGTACCAGCACTCATGATGACCACCTCTCCATTCTCCATCGCCTCGATAGCTTTCCATTTGGTATAGAACTCTCCGATAGGCTCCATACGAATAGCTGTCAGAACACGGTTCTTCTGCCCAACAGCCCCCAAGGCACTACTCAGAGCCAACGAATTGATGACAGTGGCACACATACCCATCTGATCACCCTTGACACGGTCGAAACCCTTGCCAGCCCCCGTCAGGCCACGGAAGATGTTGCCTCCTCCGATGACGATGCCTATCTCTACTCCCATCTGTGCAATCTCCTTGATTTGCATGGCATAGTCGTTAAGGCGTTGCACGTTGATACCCTGCTTCTGTTCTCCAGCTAAGCTCTCGCCCGAGAGTTTAAGCAAAATGCGTTTGAATTTCATATTGTTCACTATATAGTTTGCCATACAAAGTTAAAAATAATTCCGGACATGGCAAAACAACCTAACAAAAAACATGTCATTCAGGATACAGCGGATAATGATAGACGGTGGTTTTACCTGCCCCAACCGAGACGGCAACGTAGGTCGGGGAGGCTGTACCTACTGCCGCAATGACAGTTTCGCTCCCCGATACTGCCGCGATGCAGGCAGCATAGCACAGCAGATCAGTGAGGGCAAGAAGTTCTTCTGCGACAAATACCCCGACATGAAATATCTGGCCTACTTCCAGTCATACAGTGCGACATACGCTCCAGTCAGTATCCTGCGCCAACGTTATGAAGCAGCCCTGAGTCAGGAGGACATTATAGGCCTCATCATAGCCACGCGTCCAGACTGTTTGGACGATGACGTACTCGACCTACTTCAAGACCTTTCGCGGCATACCCACATAGAGGTAGAGATTGGGGTCGAGAGTTGCCATGACCGGACTCTAATACGCATTAACCGGGGACATACCTGGCAGCAAGCTTCTGACGCTATCCTACGCACCGCGTCACGCGATTTGAATGTCTGTGTGCATCTCATTTTAGGTCTGCCCGGTGAGAGCGAGGCAGACATCGTCGAGAGTGCACACATCATCTCACGCCTGCCAGTCTCGTCAGTCAAGCTACACCAGTTGCAGATACTGCGAAATACCAAAATGGCACAAGAATACGCCATGCATCCCGAAGACTTCCTTATCTTCCCCACCGCACAAGACTATGTGGCCACGCTGGGTAGGTTTCTCAAAGCCCTCCGACAAGATATCAAGGTCGAACGCATAGTGTCCTCCGCGCCTCAAGACATGCTCATAGCACCACGTTGGGGACTTAAACCAAGCGAGATCAAGCGTATGCTCGAATAATGGTAGAGTGAGAACCGAACGATGATCTCGCAATGATCGATATAAAACGATTAGAAGAGGGACGGAGTTTGGCTTGGAACGCAGTGTGTCGAAACTACCTCGCTGACAATGATGTCGTGGGACTCGATAGGTATTCGTTGGAGCAACTGAAAGCTGAAGCATACTCCGATGCTGTGCTTCAGACCAAGGGCTGGGAGGAGTCGGTCGTAGTAGCCGCGTCCCCTGCCGAGGCGGTGGCCTCGTGGGTCGTATGCCACAGCTGGAATGATGGCAAGCGGGATGCTGAGTGTAGGGAGGGGAATGGACGGAGTGGTGGGTTCCATTATACCGAAGGCTCCGGGTGCGAGACTTTCGGGGCCTCTGTATTCGTGAAGTGTAAGATTATCTCCGTTGACTTTGGGCAAAATGATTCGTTTGCCCGTACGGAGGGCATTGGTGAGGAGGTGGGTAGTGTCAACTTCGTCGGGTAGAGGGTGATAGAGCAGGACTGTGTCTGCTCTGTGCCATAGGGAAGCTGAGATAATTTTGTGACAGATTTGCTCTGACTCGCGTTTGCGTAGGGTAGTAAATTCGTCGGCAAGCCCTTGCTTTATCTGGCGTATCCATCGGCGTATGTCTGTCTTACTCATCTTGGGCAGACGTGCGTTGAGACTGTATTCGCAGCCGCAGTACTCTTGGTTATAGAATCGATTTTGGCGCAGCAGTTCGTCACGGCGTTGCTGCAATCCTCCCTTGCGCCAATTGCGTGCATCGAATGCCACGGGGCTTTGGCCTGAAGAGAGAGTAGAGTTGACCTGCTCTGCTGCCCAGTGTCCTGCCTGGCTGATTTGGTCGAGGGATTTCCATCGGCTGCTGGCCAAGGTGGTGGTAAAGATGTCGATGCCAAGACGTTGTGCCGTGTGTGCTGCTCTAAGCAGACGGAGTTTGAAGCATTCGAGACATCGGCTGCCTCGCTCGGGTTGGTCTTCGTAGCCTCGTGTGGCACATTGCCATGCCCGATGGTCGTAGTCTGCGTCGATTATCTGCAGACCGAGTGCCTGTGCGTAGCGTGTGCATTCATTCTTGCGTATGAGGTACTCTTCGTGCGGATAGATGTTGGGGTTGCAGTAGTAGAGTACGGGCTCGTATGCGTTTGCCATCATCCATTCGATGATGGCACTGGAGCATGGGGCGCAGCAGCAGTGGAGGAGAACTTTGGGCATAGACTTGTGGTGCGTGTGTGGTTTTATTTAGTAGTCTCGACTTTGTTCAGTTCTGTTTTAAGGAGTTCCACCTTGTGTGTAATCTGGTCAGGGTCGGAGGCATCTCCGTCTTTGAAGTGGTCGAGTGCTTCCTCTATGTTCTGAATATTTGGAGTCTTGAGTTCGCGCAAGATTCGCACTTTTTCTGCCATTTGTACGCCTTCGATATAGCGTTCCCATCTCACTGAGGAGTGTTTGTCGGGGTATATGACGTAAGTGTCGCCAGGCGAGAAGAGTCGATAGCGACTGTCGTGGAGGGGGTCTTCAGCCCAGTTCATCCATGACCAGTGGAGATAACCGTCAAAGCCGTTTGATATGGCATAGAGGGGAATGTATGTACCCTCGATTGGGACTGAGTTGGTGAAGATGTTGGGGTAGGCTTCAGTACAGCAGGTGTATACGGTTGATACCTGATGGCGTGAACGTCGCAGGGCGAGGGTGTCGGGGGGAAAGTGCTGGCCGTAGGCTATGGAGTAACCTTGCAGTATGTGGGCAAGCTCTTTGTGGTAGTTGCCTGCGAGGGTCATCTTGATGCCTGGAACGGCAGCTTGTGCTATCTGGTGGGCTCGGAGCATATCGGGCATCTGACGTTCGTCCATGGCGATGCAGGTCTTGTCTAAGAGTTTGTTCTCCTTGAGATGTAGGGCAAAGTTCTTAAGGAAATCGGTCCAAAGTTTGGAATAGATGCTGTCTTGGGTGGTGCATTTGATATAGGAGTAGTCCCCTTTGGCTTCGTCGTAGTAGCGGAAGTTCATGTCCCAGGGAACCATGCTATAGCAGTCTATCTGTTGGTCTATACCGCAGTCTGCCATAAATTTCACCCATCGGTCAAAGACGGTGTAGTCGTATGACCATGTGCTATCTGACTTGAGGGTGGTCTCTATCATTGGAGTAAACTTGTCGTACGACTGATCGCCCCACGGCTCATAGAAGAGTATTGCGCTGACTACTTTCTGTCCTGCACGTGCGAGCAGGCGCATATATGGGCGAAGCAGATCGAAGTGTTCCTGACTCCATCGTTCTACGCCATAGTACCGACTTACACTGTAGGGCTGCTGCCAGAAGTCGGTGTGAAACTTGTAGTCGTGGGCTTCGGGCAGTTGGCGGTCTATGACGTTGAGATAGATACCTGCATTGCCGTAGGGGCGGCGTGTACTCTCGCCGACGAGGCGCACTTCGATGTAGTGTCGGCCAGACTTAATGTCTCGAGGCACTTCGATGGTACACATGAAGCGGGATTCTGTTTGGTCGGGGGCCGGACCTGCCCATGCGCTGTCGCAGTTGACGATGTCATAGGCTAAGTGTGTCGGGCGATCCATGGGGTGGTGTCCACACCCTTTAGTGTCGTCAGTGATGACTGCACCAAGTAGACCAACTTGAGCAGTGATACCTTTCTTGGCTCGCCCGTTGAGATACATGGCTTCGTCGGGGATACTATCTATGCTGAGGCGGCCTTCGATACTGATGCGCTCGCCTTTCCATACGGTGATGGTGGTGTCTTGTGTGTCTGTACCCCACCAGCGCAAGGTGGCTTGCTGGGCTTGGATGGTGCACGATGCAAGTAGAATCAGTGCTGCAGAGAGTAAGGTTTTCATTTGTCTGTTTGTTTGGAGGTCTGTTCGCCTAAGCTCCACTTTTGTGTGTATGTAGAGCGTATGCGCCATGGTTCGGGATATAGGTTGTTTATACGGTTGCCGACACTCTTGCCTGGTCCGAGGGGGAGACCTTGGTAGGTCAATGTGACCATGCCGCGTGAGGCTGGTATTCGAAGAGCCTCACGACGCAGGTATTGCAGGGCTTGGTCGTAGTCGAGACACACTTCTGGACCATCAAGTTCGAAAGGCTGTGGCATGAGCCGCAGAGTGTGCGCGGTTTTACGACGAATCTCATCGTGGGTTGGAACCGAGGTGGCAGACTCACCGTGTTTGCGTATGGAGGCGCAGTAGAAGCCTTCACCTGGGTCGCGCCCAGGGAGGAAGTGACGCTCATGTATGAGCTCGCCTCCGAGCTGGGTGCATATCCATCGTGCGTTGTCTTCGTCTTCGTAGCGGTTGAACGTACAGGTACTGTATATGAGATGTCCACCGGGTTTTAGGGTATGCCAGATGTCGTTGAGTATGTCGCGTTGGCGGCTTTGGCAGAGCTTCACATTGTCGATGCTCCAGTCCTGTAAGGCTTGTTCTTCTTTGCGGAACATACCCTCGCCCGAGCATGGGACATCGGTCACGACGAGGTCAAAGGTGGCGGTAAAGGCTGTGAAGTCGGCAGGGAAATTGTTGCTGACGATGCTCATGACGGGATATTGCAGGCCGAGTGGCATACGTGTCCACTTGTGCATATTCTCGGCGAGGATATATGCGCGCTTGGGCACGGGCTCATTGCTCAGCAGTAGTGAGCCTGGGGGCAACGTGCCAGCGAGCAGGGTACTTTTGCCTCCAGGAGCTGCACAGAGGTCGAGCGCAGCGATGGGAGTGGTATGGTTCGAGATGAGCTGGGCGATGTACATGCTACTGGCTTCTTGAACGTAGTAGGCTCCTGCGTGCAAGAGGGGATCGAAGGTGAATGGGGGGCGTTCGCTGAGATAGAATGCGTCACGACACCACTCGACTCTATGTGACTCGGGTAGGGCAAGGGGGTGATGGAGAGAGTTGAGCTTGCGAGTGTTAAGACGTACGGAAACAACCGGCTCTGTGGAGACCAAGGCCTCACACAGAGCTTCGGCGATGTCTGCATCATAATGCTGGCGCATCAGATGCTGAAAATCTTGTGGAAGTTGATGCACTTAGAGCTTTTTTTTCATCTCGGCAAGCTCGGCCTTGAGGGCTTCGACTTTCTTTTGCATTTGGTCGACAAGGGCGTTGCCTTTTTTGCTACTTGCGGTGAGGAAGCCGATGTTGTTCTCGTATGTTTTGATCTCCTGCTGGAGCTGCTCGTAGATGCGCTGGAGGCGCTGCTTGTCATCGCCAGCTACTTCTTGTATCTTCTGGAATCGTGAGGCGGTGCGTTGGGCTATGCGGCTCGTACGTGACTTTTCATAGAGCGCATCGCATACTTCGCGGTAGGCGTTGTATACGGCGTCCTTGTCTTTGTATGGTACGTGACCAACGGCGTTCCACTGCGCCTGCAGCTCTTTGACTTTGTCGATGACTATTTCTTCACCACTGTCGAGCAGTGCCTTGAGCTGGGCTGTAATGGAGGCCTTCTGTTCCATATTTTGCTTCTGCTCATCGCGCTCTCCGCTTGTGGCCTGCTTACGAGCCTCGAAGAATGCGTCGCAGGCAGCACGGAAGTCGTTCCACAATTGGTCGCTGAGTTTGCGTGCTACCGGACCTATCTCTTTCCACTCTTTTTGCAGAGCTACGAGTTGAGACGCAGTCTTGCGCCACTCGGTGCTGTCCTTGAGTGCCTGAGCTCGTTCGACGAGTGCCTGCTTGCGGGCAAGGTTGGCTGCCTGGGTGTCTTTCAAGGTCTTGAAATATTCGGCCTTGGCTGTGAAGAACTTGTCGCAAGCCTGACGGAATCGTTCGAAGATGGCAGAGTTCTGTTTTTGGGGGGCGAACCCGATTGTCTTCCACTCGGCTTGGAGAGCAATAACTTGCTTTGTGAGGTCTCCCCACTTGGATGCTACGTCAGCGCCAAGCTGCTCGCAGAGGGATTCGATTTGCTCGCAAAGTGCAGTCTTCTTGACAAGGTTCTCCTCTTCGCGTGCCTTGATGGCTTCGAAATGTGCCTGATGACGCTTGTTGACTTCAGTTGAGGCTTCCTTGAAACGTGCCCAGATGGCTTCTCGCTGTTCGCGCTCTACGGGACCTGTCTCCTTCCACTCCTGATGCAACGCCTGAAGGGTGTTGAAAGCAGTGATGACGTCTTCGACTGAGGAGAGTGACTCGGCTTTCTCGCACAATGCGGTCTTAATCTCAAGGTTCTTCTTGAAATCGTAGTCGCGTAACTCATGCCCCATCTTGACAAGGTCGTAATACTGCTCGCTATAATGCTGGTAGTTCTTCCACAACTCGGTCGCCTGCTCGGCGGGCACAGGACCAGTCTCTTTCCACTGTTGCTGTAGCTGCTTGTACTGCTCGAAGTTGGCACTGGCTTCCTCAGGAGTGGTGGTCAACTGCTGTATCGCATCGAGTATTTGCTGCTTCTTCTGCAGATTGGCCATTCGTTCCTCCTGAAGGCGCATCTGTTCTGCCTGACGACGCTCTCGTAGAGTCTGCATGGCGCGACGGAAGTCCTCCTCGCGTGGATCCATCTGCGGCACATACTCCTCTGGAGCACCTCCGCCTTCGATGTAAGCCTTGTAGGCGTCTTGCATCTCCTGGTTGTGATAACGGTAGAACAGCTGCTTGAGCTGATCCATGTCTGTCTTCTCGGGGATAGTCTCTCCCTCGACGAGGGCAATGGCCTGCGCCACTACCTGCTCTTTTGTTTCTATATTTTCGATGTTTTCCATAATCTTATATGTTTGTGCATTACAGCAGTTTCTTGTGTCGGAAATAGTACCAGAAGCTGACTGTGATTCCTATCGTGATAACGATGGCCACGGGGAAGCCCCACCACTCCTGCTCCATGCCGTTGATGAGGTTCATACCGAAGAGACTGGCTATGAGTGTGGGGAACATGAGTATGAGCGACACTGAGGTGAGCATCTTCATGACCTGCGACATATTGTTGTTGATGAGGTTGGCGTAGGTATCCATGGTCGAGTCGAGAATGTTGGTATAGATGCCAGCTGTCTCTCGGGCCTGCGAGAGCTCGATGTTCACGTCTTCGATGAGGTCTGCATCGAGGGCGTCTACCTTGAGTTTGAACTTGAGTTTTGAGAGCAGTGTCTCGTTGCCCCGAATTGAGGTGACGAAGTACGTGAGAGAGTCTTGCAGACGCGACAGAGCTATGAGGTCGGCGTTGTCGACTTTGCGATCCAGATTGCGCTTGCTCTGGTCGATAAGAGCCTGTATCTGCTTGAGTCGCTTCAGATACCATACTGCGCTGCTGAGAAACATACGGAATACCATGTCGACCGAGTCCGTGAAGCCCAGACCACGTCGTTGCTGGTAGGTAACGAAGTCTATCATCATGTTGGTCTCAAAGTTGCACACCGTGATACAGACATCGTCTTTCATGATGATACCCAGGGGTATGGTGGTGTAGGGTGTGCGCGACCTTACCTCCTTGACGTATGGTATGCGCAGAATGATGAGAGCCCAACCTTCGTCATGGTCGTAACGTGGCCGCTCGTCGGTGTCCGCAATGTCGTCGAGGAAGTAGTCGGGTATGCCAAGCGTCTGCTCGAGAAATTCTATGTCTTCCTCGGTGGGGCAGGTGACCTGCACCCAACACTTCGGAGCCCAGTCGTCCATGGTCCTGAGCCCGTTCTGAGTATTCCAATACGTACGCATTATCTTATACCTCTCTTCTCTTTGATGCCGCTGGCCTCAATGACATTGATTATGTAATCTCCCAATTTCTCGTACTCGGATATGAGATCCATGTAGAAGACTCCAGTCTGATAGTCGTAGAGTTTATTATTGATGTCTACGATGTTCTGATTCTTGAGTTGGGTACGATAGTTGTTTATCTCGTTCTCAGTGTTGATGCTCTTGTTGAGGTCGACGTAGCGGTGCTCGCCTTGCTGGATGACGACAGACATCTGTTCTATGGCATCGCTCACGAGATGCTGCATACTATGGATGTGCTGCAACTGCTTTTCGGTGAAGGATTCCTGACAATACTGGCGCTTGCGTGAGATGGTGCGCGCGATGTTGAAACAGGCGTCGCCGACACTTTCGAGCTCCGAGCACACGCGCATCATGCGCTGTATGTCCTGCTTTGACTCCGCTGAAAGCCTACCCTCTGCCACCTTGGTGAGGTAGTCACAAATCTCCACTTCCATATTGTCGGTGATACCTTCGTATTTCTCTATACGGGAATATAGTTTGTTAAAGTCTTCGCCTTTCTCGGTGTTGAGCAAATCTACAGTAAAACCAAACATGCGTACGCAGCGGTCTACGAAAAGGCTGATTTCCTTCTTTGCTTCGAAGATGGAGAGCTCAGCCGTGCTCATCGGACCTCCGCTGATAAACTTGAGCCCATGCTCCTCTTCGGCTTCGTTGTTGTCATTGCTGACGAGGAGGCATACCACCTTCTCCATAGGCTTGACAAACCAAATGAGGATAAGCACGTTGAAGAGATTGAAAGACGTATGAAAAGCAGCAAGCACCGCGTTGAGAATGATGGGATTCTCGACGTGGTTGGGGTCGCAGCCTACAAGCGAGCATACGAAGTTGACAAAATACCGATAGATACAAAGCACCCACACTACACCAAAGAGATTGAAGATGAGGTGGGCACGGGCGGCGCGTTGCGCCTGTGTAGATGCCGACATGGCCACGACATTGGAGGTAATCGTAGTTCCAATGTTTTCACCCATGACGAGGGCTATGCCAGCATAGACGTCAAGCACGCCAGTAGCGCAGAGAGTCATAGTGATGGCCATTATGGCAGCCGAAGACTGTACTGCACATGTGAGTAGCCCCCCTACGAGCAAATATAGGAGATAAGTGCCATAGTCTCCAGGACCGAGGTGGCTGGTGCTGTCAAAGAGGTTCTTGACGGCAGGAATCTCATCGAGGTGCATATCTATGGCGTTGGTCTTGAGTGTAGTCAAGCCCAGTAGCATCAGGGCAAGCCCCATGATAAACTCTCCGAGATTGGTATTCCTGTGGGAATAAATCAAAGCTACGGCGATAACTATGGCAGCAAAGACCATCAGCCGCATGTCAAAACTGCCGCCCAGTACCATAATCCATGCTGTGGCCGTAGTGCCTATGTTTGCACCCATAATGACGGATATGGCCTGAGCCAGAGAGAGAAGCCCAGCGCTAACGAAACTCACCGTCATGACCGTAGTGGCGGTCGAGGACTGTATGCAGGTGGTGATAAACGCACCTGTGACAAGCCCAGTAAAGCGGTTAGTGGTAGCTTTGGCAAGAACATTGCGCAAGCTGCTGCCCGCCATCTTCTGAAGGCCTTCGCTCATCACCTTCATGCCGTACATCAGCAAGGCCACCGAGCCTATCAAGATAAATAATCCAAGCAACATAACGCGATTTTGACGCAAAGATAATAAAAATAATCTAAAAAAAGTAATGTCTCGCAAACAAATGAAAAAAAATAATTATCAGCCGTCAATTTGGTTTGTGAGACACACAAACTGCTCGACCGACAGTTGCTCGGGACGTAGCGTACCCCACTCATGCCCCTCTGGCAGCAACCCCTTGAGCGAAACTCTCAGCATCTTGCGCCGCTGCTGGAAAGCCTGCTTGACGATACGCGTGAGGAGTGAGACATTGCACCCAGGATCCGTGACACCATTGCGACGCATGCAGACGACCGCACTCTGTACCTTAGGAGGAGGATTGAAGACCGTGGGGGGCACCGTAAAAAGATACTCCACATCGTACCACAGCTGTACCAGCACCGTAATGATGCCAAAAGCCTTGCTACCAGGTTTGGCCGCAAGTCGCTCAGCCATCTCCTTCTGAATCATGCCAGTACAACAAGGGATATAGTCCCTGTATTCGAGCATTTTGAAGAAGATCTGCGACGAGATATTATAAGGATAATTGCCCGTCAGAACAAACCGCTCACCCCCAAACACACGGTCGAGATG
This sequence comes from uncultured Prevotellaceae bacterium, assembly GCA_945932615.1. Taxonomy (GTDB): domain Bacteria; phylum Bacteroidota; class Bacteroidia; order Bacteroidales; family Bacteroidaceae; genus Physcousia. The sequence goes on from CAMEQD010000019.1 coordinate 31,044, forward strand.
CATCTTCAGAAAGTCATCCTCGATGATTTTATCTTCAAACTCAGGATAAGTACGGCGCAAGTAGTCCACACTCTCATAGTCGAGCTCGACCACCTTGAGCCCGCGAGATTTACGCATCAGGAACTGAGTCATCACGCCCATGCCCGGCCCAACTTCGAGCACAGGAAGGTCAGGACACAAATCTACGGTGTCAGCTATACGCTGAGCTGTGTTAAGGTCTGTCAAAAAGTGCTGTCCAAGGAACTTTTTAGGTTTCACCTGCCTCATATTATAATTATATTTTGTATATTTGCGTCTACAAAGATAGACAAAATAACGTAAAAACAGGCGACAGCAAACTAAAAAGTGCGCCATGTCTGCCAAAAACGCAATTCTCCAAGACATTGAGAGTCATCAACAAAATAATCAAGACAGGACTCCCCCTACTCATAGCAGGAAGCATCATGTGGTGGATGTACCGCGGTATCGACTGGTCAGAAATCGTTCAGGCCGCAGCATCGCCCCGTTGCATGGTGTGGATGCTGGTCAGTATGCCCTTTGGCATCATGGCACAAGTGTTCAGAGCCCTGAGATGGCGTTTGGTGCTCCGCCCCTTAGGTCATGAAGTAAGGACAGGAGTGCTCGTCAACAGTATATTTTTGTCATACGGCAGTTCACTCGCCATACCACGCAGCGGAGAAGTCCTACGTTGCGGAGTAGTCCGTAAATACGAAGGAGTAGATTTCAGTACCCTTGCAGGCAGCGTAGTAGCCGAGAGAGTCATCGACATGGCGATGATAGCCCTGCTCACCGCAATCACAATACTCTCCCAAATACCAGTATGTCTGCGCTTTATGGACACCACAGGCATGTCAGTGACAGCCATGCTCGGCAGGTTTACGTCAACAGGCTACATCGTGACCCTCATCTGCGCTCTCCTCGTGACACTCTCCGCATTAAAGCTTGCAAGCAGGCTACGTATCTTCCGGCAAGTCAGCAATAGGCTTGCAAACTTCAAAGAAGGAATGCTCAGTGTACGAACTGTAAAAAGCCCCACCTTGTTCCTGACATACAGCATCGGTATATGGCTCAGTTACTATCTGCACTTCTATGTAGCGTTTCAATGTTTTGATTTCACCGCCGACCTTGGCCCCACGTGCGCCCTGGTAGCCTTCGTAGCAGGTTGCTTTGCCGTACTGGTACCAACCCCCAACGGAGCAGGTCCCTGGCATTTCGCCGTCAAGACCGTACTAATGCTCTATGGCGTAGCAGGCCATCTGGGCGCAATCTTTGCCTTGGTAGTCCACACCTTACAGACCCTCCTCGTAGCTATCTTGGGTCTGTGGTCGCTCATAGGATTAGGGATGACAAAACAACTAAACAACTAAACAACAAATAACCAACCAACATGCAAATCACAGAACTGAACCCCAAAGAAATCTGGCAGAACTTCTATCTGCTCACCCAAGTGCCACGTCCGAGCGGACACCTCGTCAAAGTACAAGAATTCCTGCTCAAGTGGGCAGCAGAGCGCGGTATCGAAGCCTACAAGGATGGAGGCGAAAACATTGTAATGCGCAAGCCAGCCACCCCAGGTCACGAAAACTCCAAGACAGCCGTGTTGCAAGCCCACATGGACATGGTACCACAGAAGCTCGACGAAGTAGAGCACAACTTTGAGACAGACCCCATCCAAACATGGATAGACGGAGAGTGGGTCAAGGCAAAAGGCACCACACTCGGCGCAGACGACGGTATGGGCGTAGCAGCCATCATGGCAGTAATGGAAGCCAAAGACATTGAACACGGCCCATTAGAGGCCCTCATCACAGCCGACGAAGAGACCTGCATGTATGGAGTCAACCACCTTGCCCCCGACACCCTCAAAGGCGACATACTCCTCAACATCGACAACGAGACCATGGGAGAGTTCGTCATCGGCAGCGCAGGCGGCATCAACATAACCGCCACCATGCAATACCAAGAAGTAGAGACCGACACCGAAGACGTAGCCCTGAAAGTACGCATTGAAGGTTTGCGCGGTGGTCATAGCGGACTTGAGATAAACGAAGGCCGCGCCAATGCCAACAAGCTCATGGCACGCCTCGTACGCCAAGCCATACAAGACGACGACGCCCGTCTGGCAACGTGGAAAGGCGGCAATATGCGCAACGCCATCCCACGCACAGCCGAGGTCGTCCTAACCCTACCCAAAGAGAACGTCGACGACCTCAAGGAACTCGCACAATACTGTCTGGAGACCTTCCGCACAGAGTACCGCGGCGTAGAGCAAGACATAACAATGACAGTCGAAGAGACCGCCCTGCCCGACAAAGAAGTTCCCCAAGAGATCCAAGACAACCTCGTCAGCGCCATCGTGGCATGCCACAACGGAGTTTTGCGTTTTATCCCCTCCATACCCACAGTAGTAGAAACCAGCTCAAACCTCGCCATCATCAACATCGGCGGAGGCAACGCCGAAGTACTCATACTGGCACGCAGCTCATGCGACACCCAGCTTGAGTTCGTTCAAGAGATGATGCAATGCACCTTTGGCATGATAGGCATGAAAGTAGAGTTTGGTGGGCAATACGGCTCATGGCAGCCCAACTTCGACAGCCCCATCGTAGCCAAGATGGTCCAAGTCTACAAGCAATGCTTCGACCAAGAAGCCAAAGTCGAAGTCTGCCACGCAGGACTCGAATGCAGTCTCATAGGAGCCGTCTATCCCAAGATGGATCTCGTCAGCTTCGGGCCCACCCTACGCAGCCCACACACACACGATGAACGCTGCAATATCCCAAGCGTAGAGAAGTTCTGGACATTCCTAAAAGCCCTGCTGAAAGAAATTTGAGGATTGGTTGTTTTGTTGTTTGGTTGTTTGGTTATTTAGTTGTTTGGTTATTTAGTTGGTTCGTTTGTAGCTCAACCAACAACCAACCAAACAACAAAGAACCAACCAAACAACAAAACAACAAAGAACCAACCAAACAACCAAACAACAAAACAACAACCAACCAACCAAACAACATGAAAAAAATAAACACCGAAAAAGCCCCAGGCGCCATAGGTCCCTACTCACAAGCCATTGAAGCAAACGGCTTTATTTACACCAGCGGACAGCTCCCCATCGACCCAGCCACAAGAGCCTTTGCCCCAGGCGGCATACAAGAACAGACCCACCAGTCACTAACGAACATAAAAGCAATCCTCGAAGCCGCAGGCACAGGAATGCAAAACGTCATCAAGACCACCGTCTACCTCTCCGACATGGCCAATTTTTCAGCCATGAACGAAGTTTACGCCCAATTCTTTGAAGCCCCCTTCCCTGCACGCAGCGCCGTGGCAGTCAAGGATTTGCCCAAAGCAGCCCTTGTAGAAATCGAAGTAGTGGCAACCACAAAATAAAACAAGACAGCACACACAACAGCCCCAACACCGACCGAGAATGAACAAGCTGATATTCCTTTGCTTCACACTAATGAGCATATTGCCAGCCCAGAGCACCGAAGACCGTCTCACCACACTACTCGAACAAGGTATCCGACGCGAAGCAACCCACCCCGACAGCATAGAGTGGAATCTCAATCTCTTAGAGCAAGAATACCAGAACACCACAGGAGTACGTCGAGCCGTGACAGCAGCCTGCATGGCCCAGCTCTATGCCCAGAGAGCCCACACCGAAGTCACAGGCAAATGGACAGCGCGTAGCATCGAGCTCTACCGCACAGCACTCTCATTCAAGGCCGAACTCTACGCCGCACCCACCAAAGACTGGATACCCCTCGTCAAGCGTGGGCGCGACGAAAAGATTTACGGCCAGCGCATGCTCTACGTAGTATGGCGCTCAGCCTGGGACTACATGCCCCACGACTCCCTCCCCATGACCCGTCAGGAGCTCATCGACTACTATGCAGCCCAAGGCAACACCAAGCCAGCCACCATACAAGCCCAGATCGACAAGCTGCAACGCGCCAACGACTCCATCTGGAGCAACGCCCCCAGTCTTGGGATAAAGATGGCACAAGTCTACTATCCCGGCGACTCGCTCAACATCAAGTTTGAAGCCAAAAACATCACCGACATCACCTACACCATACACGACAGCAAAGGCAAACCCGTCACCAAGACGAGCAATCCCCTCCTTGCCCCCACACAGCCAGGTAAATACACCCTCCGCGCCACCAGCACAGCCGCCATGCGTCTGCGCCACAAGCCACACCACGCCGAAGCCACCTTCTACGTCAGCACCCTCCAAGCCTTCACCATCGACACCCCAGGCCCCACCTCCACACAGCCCAAAGACATCATGGTCAAAGCCGTCGACGCCAAGAGCGGACGACCATGCCCCCAAGCCACCATCAACATAGACCGCAAGAACCAAAGCGCATCAATATCACTCGACACAGACAGTTTCCTCCCCAAGATCAAATACTGGGAGACCTACACCTATACCAAGCCACAAGACAAGTACACCACCCGAACAGAAATCTTCGCAGACCGCAGCATATATCGTCCAGGCCAGGAAATCAAAGTAAGCGCCATAGTCTACGAACAACGCCACTGGGACGCCCGCACCAAGACAGGCGAGAAAGTCAAATTCACACTCCAAGACAGCGACCGCAAGACCATCCTGACCAAGGAAGCCGTCACCGACCAGTTAGGCACCGCCAGCATAAGCCTCAGTCTACCCGAACACCTCGACAAGTTCGGCACATACACCATACGCACCAACACCTCAGGCGTCCGCACCATACGCATAGAAGAGTACAAGCGCCCCCAATTCTATATCCAACTCGACAACGAGAAAGACTGGCACCGTCAAGACAGCACCATCTGGATAAGCGGCCAAGCACAAAACTACAACGGCACCCCCCTACGCAACGCACGCGTCACCGGTCAGAGCCACCGCCTCAGCTGCTGGTGGTGGCGAGGTCCACACACAGCAGCCACACACGACCTCGACACCATCTATACCGACCGCGAAGGACGCTTTGCCATGCCCATACACATCAACGACGCACAGCAGCCATCACAAGCCCCCATACCACTACGCTACTTCCCCACCCTCCACGTAAGCCTCAGCATACACTCCACCACCGGCGAGAGCCACCAAGCATCAGCCATGCTACGACTCTTCGACGACCCCCAGCCAGAAGCCCAACAACCCCAACAACCATCATGGGCAGAAGCCACATCAGACACCATCGACACCGACACCCCCTCAGCCATACTCCTACGCAACACCACAAGCCGCCCCATGTATGTCTTCCTCACAGGCTTTGCCCAAGACAACATCATCATCGACACCATACTCATCGTCAGCGACACACTCAGCCGCTACCCCGTCAGCTACGACCCATCATACGGCGACGGCCTCATCCTCACAGCCACATACGTCATGGACGGAATCGTCCACAACAAGTCACTCACATTCAAACGCCGTATGCCCCGACGAGACCTCCAGCTACACTGGGACACATTCCGCGACTACACACAGCCCGGAGCCGTCGAACAATGGAGCCTGCGCCTCACAGAGCCCGACGGCACAAACGCCAAAGCCAACCTCATGCTCAGCGTCTACGACAAGTCGCTCGATGCACTATACCGCAACACCAGCATCACAGGCATCAGCATGAACCACTACCTCCCCCATTCCATCACACGCTACAACAACGCCTTCGCCCCCCAGCGCATGACCACATACCAGAATTTCGACCTTTGGACCTACAAGATAAAAAACTACGACTACAGCACCTTTGACCCCAAATACTTCGATCTCCCAGTCACAGCCGGCATCACCCCCATATTCAGAGACAAAGCATACATCGAATACGCCAAAGCCCACACACAAAAGCAAAACAGCACCATGTCGTCACGAGGCCAAGGCAGCGACTATTTCTTCGAACCAAGCAGCAGGCAAGCCCCCCTCGAAGAGCAGCCCCCCCACATACAAGCCCGCACCCAATTCGACGAGACAGCATACTTCGCCCCCCAGCTACGCACCGACAGCCAAGGACGCATACAAGTAAGCTTCACCATACCCCAAAGCCTCACCACATGGGCAGTCAGAGGCCTCGCCCACACCGCCGACATGCACTACACCACACTCGACACAACATTCATAGCCCGCAAAGCCCTCATGGCACAACTACAAATGCCCCGCTTCCTACGCGAGTGTGACCAGGCCCACATACCCCTACACATCACCAACACCACCCAGGCCAAACAGCAAGTCAAGGCACAACTTACCGTGACCCCCACAGGAGGCAAGAAAGCCCTCCTCAAGCAGACATACACCCTCACCCTCGACGCCCAGTCCGACACCACACTCACCGCCGAACTCTTCGTCCCCGAAGGAATCCAAGGCCTGAGCATCAGACTCACCGCCAGCACCCCCCACGACAGCGACGGCGAGCAACGCGAGATCCCCATACACGCCAACACCGCCCATCTCACCGCCACCAAAGCCCTCACCATAGAGCCAGGTCAAAGCACCCAACTCACATGGCAAGACCTCTTCCCCCCCATCTCCACCCATCGTCAAGTCATCATCGAGCGCAACACCGATCCCAAACAAAGTGCCATAGAAGCCCTCCAGCAGCTCACCCTGCCCGAACAAGACGACGTACTCACCCTCGCCGCCGCCCACTACGCCACCACACGCTTGGGGCAGACAGACAGCCTCAGCTACATAGACCAACTCACCCAGATGCAAAATCCCGACGGAGGTCTCAGCTGGTACAAAGGCTTCAGCAGCAGCCCCTACTGCACCACCGAAGTCGGCTACATGCTCAGCCGCCTCCACAAACGCGACCCCAAGACCGACGCCCTCCTCGACGGAATCTGCCGCTATCTCACCACCACCACCACACGTCAGCTCAAACACCGCGAGACCTACGACAAACGATGGGTCCCCACCCTCAGCGACCTCCGCACAGCCTACGTCCTCACAGCGCGCGGCACCACCCAGACCGACTCCACCCACACCCTCGTCAAGCGCATCATCAAACACCTCGACGACGACTACGACAACCAAGAAAGCGAATACCTGTCCATAAGACTCATCATAGAGAAAGCCCTCAGCGGAAAGACCAACCAAAAATGCCTTGAGACCCTCAAACGACGCCTCGCACACACCGACGGCACCTACCTCGCATACCGCGCAGGAGCCTACCCCAGCATAGACCGCCGCATACACATACACACCCAAGTCATGGAAGCCCTGCGCCAAGTCACCCCCGACGACACCCAGACCCTCACCGCCATGCGCCACCACCTACTCAACCAGAAGCGCACCCAAGGGTGGTGCACCGCCGTAAACTGCGTTGACGCAGCCTTCGCCATCCTCGGCGATGACCACAAGCCCACAGCCCCCACACACCCAGACCCAATCCGTCGAGACACCATCGACATCATACGCCGCAACACCCTCGACATCACAAACACAGCCCAAGACCCCATCTGGGTAGGCATCTACGCAAGCTACACCCAGCCCTACGACAAAGTCGAGAGCCACAGCACCGAACTCAGCGTCCAAGACATCAGCCCCGACGAGACCATCAAAGCAAACGACCACCACACCACACGCATCAAAATCACAGCCTGTCGAGACTACAACTACATACAAGTCAGCATACCCCGAGCCGCAGCCTTCGAGCCCCAAAATCCCCTCTCAGGCCACACATGGCAAAGCGGCATCAGCTACTACCGACAAGTCCGCGACCAAAGCATCGAATACTACATCGAAAGCCTCCCCCACGGCGAATACATAATCGAAGAAACATTCACCGCCGAACGCAAAGGCCAATACAACACAGGCATACCCACCATCAAATGCATCTACGCCGAAGAATTCAGAGGACATGGAAAAAACAAACAAATTACACTACGCTAAGCAAGCACTCCTTGCCATTATCATCCTGATCACCGCAGCAAGCTGCGACAATGCAGACAATGGCAAGAAGACCCTCGTCAAGTCCAAAGGACTCCCCAGCGAGCTCCTCGTAGTCGTCGACCGCGACGTATGGAAGACAGACCTACGCGACACCATCGAAAACATCGTCGAAGCCCAAGTCACCGGACTCATGCAAGCCGAGAAGATGTTCCGCATCACACGCATCTTCAGCGACAACTACGAGCGCACCTACACCACCATGCACTCCAAGCTCTTCGTCCACGTAGACCCCAGCATCAAGAAGACCATCATGGGCATCAACCGCGACGTCACCGCACGTCCGCAGATAGAAGTCACCATCACCTCGCCCACCCCCGACCAGCTGCGAGACTACCTCCACCGCAACTCTCAGCAGATCCAAAACATCATCGCCGACGCACAGATAGACATGCGAGTAGCCCAGCTCCGCAAGAAATACAGCAAACGCGTCAGCGACGACCTCCACAAGACCCTCGGCATGACCATACGCGTCCCCGAAAACCTCACCGCCACCAAGCGCGGCAAAGACTTCCTCTGGGGCGGCACTAATCTCAATCAGAAAGACCTCAACATCGTCATCTACCGCTACGATTGGGACGGCAGCAACGAATTCGACCTCACCCGCTACGTCAGCAAGCGCGACTCCGTCATGAAGATCAACATCCCCGGTGAGCGAGCCGACCAATGGATGGAGACCACACGCGAGAAAGACCAGCCCCTCGCCTTCGGCCGCACACGCCACATCGACGGCAAGCAAGTCTACGAAGTCCGCGGCCTATGGCAAGTACGCAACGCCGCCCTCGGAGGCCCCTTCGTCAGCCTCGTACGCATCGACAGCACCACACACCAAGTCATAGCCGCAGAAGGCTTCGTCTACTCACCCTCCACCGACAAACGCGACCTCCTCCGCCAGATGGAAGCAGCCCTTCGCACACTCGAAAAAACAAAAACCAAATGAACAGCCCAAGACAACACCTTATCCTCACCCTCCTACTCCTCACCACCACACAGACCCTCCAGGCACAAGCCCGCTTCGTAGCAGACCGCGAAATCATCAAGACCGGAGAAATCATCTACAAGCAGCCACGCCGCATAACGTTCCCCTTCGCCAACCGCGGTGACAAACCCCTCACCCTCACCTCGGTACACCCCTCATGCGGCTGTACCAAGGTAGAATACCCCCAGACCCCCATTGCCCCAGGACAGCGGGGAGAAATCATAGCCACCTACGACGCGGCCATGCTCGGCACCTTCAGCAAGCACCTCCACGTCTACACCGACGCCACCACCACCCCCATACTCCTCACCATGCAAGGCCGCGTCGTAGCCACCGAGAGCCAGCTCATCGCCGATGCCGAGAGCAGATTCCCCCACGATTTGGGCAACGTACGCATGAGCACCAACTACATCGAATTTGACAACGTCAACCGCGGTGACCACCCCACCTGCGAATTTCAAGTCTACAACACCGAGCGCACCGCCTATCGCCCCCAGCTCATGCACCTCCCCCCATACCTCACCGCCCAATACCAACCTGAAAACATTCCCGGCGGCAAGACAGGCAAAATCCTCCTCACCCTCGACAGCGACAAAGTCCCCTCGCTCGGACTGAACCAGACCAGCGTATACCTCGCGCGCTACATGGGCGACAAAGTAGGCGAAGACAACGAAGTCAACATCTCAGCCGTACTCCTACCAGCCTTTGCCGCCCTCGACGCCACACAGATGGAGCAAGCCCCCATACTCGAACTAAGCCAGACCGACATCACCATCGGCAATTTTGGCAATAAAAAAGAGAAGGCCCAAACCCTTAAGCTACGCAACAACGGCAAGACCACATTAGAGATAAAAAAGATACAAGTCTTCAACCAAGGCGTAGGCGTAGCCCTCTCAAACCGAAGCATCAAGCCCGGCAAGGAAGCCAAACTCAAAATCATCGTCAACCCCAAAAATCTGAAACGCTCCAAGGCACGCCCCCGAGTGCTGCTCATCAGCAACGACCCACTCCACCCCATAGAGACCATCAATATATCAGTCACAAACTGATGTGGAGATTCCTTGCCAAGTATCTCCACATACTTTGTCAAATATGTCCAGATACTTTGCCATTTATCTCCACATACTTGGGCAAGTATCTTTAGATGGTTGCTTTTCCGCTCTATGCTCTACTTTTGCCCGTCGGCAAAAGTCGTATCTCTGACCTGCGGTCGAAGATACTCACGCTCGGGAATAACAAATTAAAG
>CAMEQD010000020.1:0-38723 GCA_945932615.1 uncultured Prevotellaceae bacterium
CTTGATGACGTAACTCTCGGGTTGCCGTGTCCACTTGAAATTGTCGATATTCAGTTTCATTTTTATGTTGTGCATAGCCCACAAATATAGTAAATTTATATAGATATACTGCTTATGACGGCTTTTTATTTGCGTATATTTAACTATATTGCTCTTATTTGTAGATATTTTAACCATGTAAGACTTTCATCGTGGGGAAATTCTGCACTTTATGTTTTTTTTCTGCCCATTATGCTTGGTTATGTTTTGATAATGCTGTAATTTTGTATCGATTTTATAAAAAAACTACAATTATGACTGATAATATCAAAAACAGTAAGGGCTTGATGCATGGAGCCAACGAAGTCTGCTACATCGTGATAATCGCTGTCATGGGCGTGTCGCTACTGCTTGGCTTTGCTGCCGAGACGTTCGGTATTGATTTGGGTAGCATGGATTGGTTTACCCAATGGGCGACTTCGCCTGTGGCGCTTGCCATAGGTTTTGTTTTTGCTCTGATATTTGGTGAGACTTTTCCTGTGTTCAACAAGACCATGTCCAAAAGACTGCTCCAATACTCGGTCATCGGGCTTGGCTTCGGCATGAATGTGGAGAAAGCCTTGGCTTCGGGCAGCGAGGGTATGCTCTTTACCATCATCAGCGTATTCGGCACGTTGGCTCTCGGGTGGGTGTTCGGACGCAAGCTGTTGGGCGTTGATTCGCAGACAAGCTATCTGCTGTCATCGGGTACGGCTATATGTGGTGGTTCTGCCATAGCTGCCGTTGGTCCTACGATTCAGGCCAAGGCTGAGAGTATGTCTGTAGCCCTTGGCGTGGTGTTCATTCTCAACGCCGTAGCCCTGTTTGTATTTCCGCCTATTGGTGACGCTATCGGCATGACGCTTAAACAGTTTGGCATGTGGGCGGCTATTGCCATACACGACACGTCTTCGGTAGTGGGCGCATGTGCGGCATACGACACGACTCACTCTCTACTGGTCGAGCAAAGCGGTATGAGCGCGCTGGAGGTAGGCACGACTATCAAGCTCACGCGTGCGCTTTGGATAGTGGTCATCGTGGTGCTGACTCCCTTGTTTTTCAAGAAGACTATGGCTCAGTCTAATGCTGGAGGTCAGAGACCTTGGTATAGGAATATTCCTCTCTTTATCATCTGGTTTATAGTCGCCATACTTGTCAACACTTATATTTTGGGCAATTCTGCTTTACTTGGCGAGGCTAACTCGGCAATAGCCACTCAATTCAGCGGTGCTGTCAACAAGTTGGCGAAGCACATGATTACGCTTTCGCTCTTCTTCATCGGTGCTTCGCTCACTCGCAAGACTTTGCGTAGCGTGGGGTTGCGTCCTCTGATACAGGGTGTGCTGCTGTGGATTACGATAAGCGTGGCAAGCCTCGGCTATATCCTCTGGGTAGAGTGATGTGCTATTTAAGGGAATCGGCAAATCTGGCGGCTTCGTCGAGGGTGCCGATTTTCCCTACGTCCATGATGCGTAGTGACGGACAGGTATAGGCTCGGATATTAAACTCTTTGCACATGCTGAGATAGAAGTCTATGATGCTGAACTTCTCTGGCCATGGTTGCATTCGCTTGAGCAGGCGGGTGTTCATCTGATGGATACCGGCAAAGGCGAGCAGACGGTACGGCCCCACCCCGTTGGGGCGGAAGAATGGTGAGGTTATCACGTTGTACGCATCTATGGGAGCTGTATATTCGGCATCAAAGGCTTCGCGTACGGCAGGGTATGGGGTCTTGACTTCGCCTGTCCTGATATTTGTCCACCCTACCAGCCGGTCGTTGGCATCGAAGATGAGATACCTCTGGGTGTCGCGCTCGCTCACCAGCAGCAGGGCATCGCAGTTCGCTCCTGCTCGCCAGAAGTCGCCGAGGTCGACGTTGCTCAAGATGTCGACATTGTGTATCAGGAAGCGTCCTTCTTCATTTGCTGCTTCGAGCAGTTTTGCGGCATGTCTCACGCCTCCGCCTGTTTCGAGAAGAGCCTCACGCTCGTCTGAGAAGGACATGGTGCAACCCATCAACTCCGAATTTCTGCTCCCCCACTCTTCTATCATATCGGCAAAGTGGTGGATATTGACGACGATGTCTGTAAATCCGCCCCCAACGAGTTTCTCCGTGACGTGCTGGATTAAAGGTTTTCCTGCTATGGGGACAAGAGCCTTGGGCATAGTGTCGGTCAACGGTTTGAGACGTGTGCCCAGACCTGCTGCAAATATCATAGCCTTCATAGTTCCTGATGTATGTTTTGTTCGCGATGGTTGATAATGACTTTAATGCCGAATTTCTCATGCAGATGCTCGGCTAAATGTTGAGCACAATAGACGCTGCGATGCTGGCCTCCGGTACAGCCGAATGAGAACATCAGCGAGGTGAAGCCTCGCTCTATATAGCGTGCGGTATGAGAGTCTGCAAGCTTGTATATATGCTGCAGGAAGGTAAGAATCTCTCCGTCGTCTTCGAGGAAGCGTATGACGGGCTCGTCGAGTCCGGTAAGTTTTTTATAAGGTTCGTAACGGCCAGGATTATGGGTACTGCGACAGTCAAAGACATACCCTCCGCCGTTTCCACTCGGATCGTCAGGTATGCCTTTTTTGTAGGAAAAGCTGTTTACCCTCACGACCAAGGGACCTTGACCTTCGTATTTGGAGACGCTTGCTTTTTGGCTTGATGCGGCTTCAGCTGCAAGTTTTTCTGCCATCTGGCTCAGTACTGACGACAGATAAGGATATGGTTCTGTCACCCCAGCGGCAAGAAGGGCACGAAGGTTGTCGATGGCTGGTGGAATACTGTCGAGGAAATATTTTTTGCGTTCGAAATATCCTCGGAATCCGTATGCACCGAGCACTTGCAACGTGCGGAATAGCACCCAGACGTTGAGTTCTTGTCTGAATGCTGTGGCATCGACCGTGGCATACTTCTGCGTCTCATCGCAATACTGGGCTATCATCTCGTCTCTCAGAGATTGCGGATAGCGTGCCGATGCTTGCCACAGGAACGAAACGAGGTCGTACTGTACAGGACCGCGTCTGCCTCCTTGGAAATCGATGAATACTGGCTCTCCGCCTACGAGCATCACGTTGCGCGCCTGAAAGTCGCGGTACATGAACGTGTGGCTCTCTCGGCCGACTAAGACCTCGGCGAGCCTGATGAAGTCCTCTTCGAGCCGAAGTTCGTTGAACTCTACTCCCGTAGCCTTGAGGAAACAGTACTTGAAGTAATTGAGGTCAAACATGACGTTGATCCTGTCAAACACGGGCTGCGGGTAGCATCTGTCGAAATCCAGCCCCTCTGCACCACGATATTGTATGTGTACGAGCTGTCGGACTGTCTTGGCGAGAAGCGACTTGTGCTCATCGTCATATCCATGCTCACGCCCTTCTTTCAGGGCGTCGTACAGACTCATGGAGCCGAGGTCACTCTGCAGGTAGCGCATACCGTCGTCATCGGTCATGAGCAGATGGGGGACGCTGATACCGCAAGCATCAAAATGTCTGTCGATATAGCAGAATGCGTCGTTCTCCTCGGCTGAGGTGCCGATGACTCCGATAACGGAGCTGGAGTCTGTCCCGACGATGCGCACGTATGTACGGTTGCTGCCAGCCCCCTTGAGGGTCTGCCACGAGGCAGGCTTGCTGCCAGCCCATTTTGTGTACAAATTGATGAGTTTTTCCATATTTTACACAGGAAGTATGCTTGATTAGTACTGAATGAGTCCTATTTTACGGCGTATGGCCACGATATTGAGCGTAGAGACTATTGCGAATAGCGCAAGAGCCAGACCAGAGGCAAGCCACATACTGCCTTGAGGCATATCGGGGAATAGTTGCCAAAGTATCTGCATATAATACTTTCTGACGAAATATAGTACTACGAGCGCGATTGCCATGACGGCTGCGTTTATACCTACTGTGAGCATCTGGTATGGCAGGCAGACCGAGCTGGTACTATAGCCGATGAGCAGGAGGTTCTGGAGCTTGTAGGTGTTCTTCTGGACAAGCAGATAGACGCTGAGCATCAGTATGTAGAAACTCAGCAACGAGATTAGCCCTCCGACCATGATGATGACCGTAGAGACGACCTTGAGCAGGAATGTCGTGCGCGAAGCGGCAAGCTTATTGTCCTGTATCTCATACCCATGACCCTCGGTATAGACTGGTATGGTCGGATCTGTGGGATTGGAGACCTTTAGAATAAGTCTGGTAGGCTCGTTGGCAACTCCGGGAGCATATCGCCTGTTGCTCCACGTCATGAAGCTCTCGGGGACGAGTATGGTGTTGAGCCTGCCCGAAAAGCCTACGACACGCCCTTTCATGCGTTCGCTCAGTCCGTTGCCGCTCAGAGTGAGGGTGAGGTCTATCATCGACACCAGCCCCTCGCTCATCTTGGGCAGCTGACGGCTCTGGGCAAAGCCGAAGTTGTATAGGGCCAAATACGTACGGGGCAGAATGATGGGTACGACCTGGGACTGTTCGTCCCATGACCATCGTTCGTCGCGCGAGTCTACAAATCCGTCGGGTACGGATTCGAAAAACATCTCAGTCCCAAAGGCTGGCATACCGTCGAGCCCCATGCTGCAGCTCACGCTATAATTGGAGGCGGTAAAACTTCCTGCTTCCAGACAAAAGCCTTGTCGCGAAATGTCCTCGATTTCATCAGCGCCGAAGCCTCCTGTATCTCCGCTGATACCTTGCATCGTGGTGATGCTCTTGGAGACTATCAGATAGTCACTCCCAAGAACGCCGTCTTCGGAGGTGAAGGCAGGTGTCAAATCCTGATAGAACTGCAAGGCGAGAAGTATGATGAGCGTCCCTACGAGGTTTGCGAGAGCAAATCCTACGAGTTGGAGTACGCTGATATGTTGTCCAAGTAGTTTCCAAATCATAGTTTCAATACTCGATTGTATGGTAAGGACATGTGTTTGCCGATGCTCGTGGCTATAATGCCTGCACCCTGACGGCGTGCTTCCTCCAACAGGAGCGATGCCATCGTAGCGGAATTGCTCTCGTCAAGATGGCTGACAGGCTCGTCGAGCAGAATAAAGTCAAACGGCTGAGCGAGTGCGCGTATCATGCCTACACGCTGTTGCTGCCCGAAAGACATCTGACCTATGCGCGCATCGAGTTTGTCGGCTATGCCAAGCATATCAAACATCTCCTCGATACGGCTACGCGAGAGGTAGCCTGTCAGGCGGTTTTTGATTTCGACGTTCTCCATGGCAGTAAGCTCTGGGAAAAGACGCAGTTCCTGGAAGAGCAACGAGACCTCAGAGCGGCGTATGGCTGTCCACTTGGCGTGCGAGAATGACGAGATGTCTGACG
The DNA here is from genome assembly GCA_945932615.1 of uncultured Prevotellaceae bacterium. Lineage (GTDB taxonomy): Bacteria > Bacteroidota > Bacteroidia > Bacteroidales > Bacteroidaceae > Physcousia. Next base: position 5,335 of record CAMEQD010000020.1, read on the forward strand.
CATCAAACAGTATCCTGCCCGAGTAGTCGTGTCGGAAACCTGTGATATAGCTGCATAGTGTACTCTTGCCCGTACCGCTTGCGGCCTGAACCAGAGTGCACTCCCCCTTACTGAAGATTACATCCTTGCACCACAGCTCGCTGCTGAGCTCACACTCGGCGGCAAACACCTGCGGTAATACGGAGAGAAAACTTATTGATTCCATGACTCTACCATCTCCCTGATGCTGCGGTTTAAAGTCAGTTCTATGCTGCTCTCCTTGACTCCGACAGAGACATTGACCCTGTCTACAACGTCAAGTGGGCGGTACCACTCCTCTCCGTATCCCAATACGGCAAGTGCGGGAAGCAGGGGATTGAGCACCTTGGGGACATTGATGCTGAGGAAAATGTGCTGTCCCATCATCTTGCTCTTGAGCATCGTGAGCGAAGTATTGGGATTCACGACATCCTGACGTGGCATCTCAGCATCAACGCTTGCCATGACGAGCGTGTTTGTACCCATGATATCGATACCGAAACCCAGCCCGGAGGTGTTCCACGAGCTGCGGTTTCGCATGAAGCGTGTGTCCTTGACTTCTGAGAGGAGCACCCATGGCTGTCTCTTGAGCGATACCTTAGGAAACGCCACGACCATATCTCCTTCGGCTGCATTCATCATCATGTCTGCGTCTATACACATATTCAGGCCGAGCATAGCTGAGCGAATCTTGGGCACAAGGCGCAACTGCTTGAGTAGCCTGTCGCCATGCACGCCCATACAAAGCCATACGGCAGGATCCTGAGGCGAAGCTGACACCAAAGTGGCTGTTATCGGTTTGAACTCACCGAGCAGTTTGGCCATAATGTCTACGCTCTCATCTGTAGAGTATTGGGGCAAAAGCGACAATTTGATACTGTTCTCGCTGACCGAACCGTCGAAGACAAACATGAGACTGTCTGTACTGAGACCGTGAGGCATAGCCTTGTCTACAAGCGCGTACAGCGATTCGGGAAGGGCATGGGGTGCGACGACCGCTGCTACAGGACTCTTGGAGCGCTCCAGCCTCTCCATCAGATAGGAGGGCGTATTGGGAAGGCGCATCAACCTAACCATTTCGTCGAGCAAGGCTTTGTCGGAGAGCGAAGCCAAGGGACCCATACACAGGAGCCGCTCATCATCGTGACAGACCATAAAACCGCCCAAAACGCCAAATGTATAGCCCGAACGTTGTGTACATCTGTCGAGATTGTCGTCAAGCTCGTCGACCTCGTCGACCGCAGCTACAAAACCAATATTTGCCCCACGCCTGAAGATGTATACGGGCTGTGAGAAATCAACACCTGTATCGTTGTCGATGTCTTTCAGCATAGACTTGGGCACACCAGCATCCGTAATTATAGTCTTCACATCGACCATAGCAATAGCCGTTGCATCAGACGGGACAAGACCCGTCAAATCGGGAGCTGAGAAAAACAACTTCCATACCACCGCTGCTATGACAATCAGCGACAACAGCGAGAGGGATAGGTATATTAGGAGACGTTTCATTTTTTTTGTTGTTTGGTTGTTTGGTTGGTTCGTTGTTGTTTGGTTGTTTGGTTGGTTCCTTGTTATTTGGTTGGGTGTTTTTGGCTATTTGGTCGTTTGGTTATTAACCTCATAACCTTAAAACCTCATAACCTTATAACCTTAAAAATAACCTCAAAACCTAATAACCTCAAAACCTTAAAACCTTATATATTTAACTATCTGCATCATATGTACGGCTGCAAGAGCGGCTGTTTCTGTACGCAGACGACTATTTCCGAGACTGACCGCTATAAAGCCATGCTCACGGGCGAAATCCACCTCGGCTGTTGAGAAGTCTCCCTCTGGTCCAATCATGACGAGGGCATCGCCTGACTGGCAGACCTGATCCATTAGGAAAGGTTTGTCGCCCTCATAGCAATGGCAGATGAAGTTCTGTTGTCCCACTTTCTTTTCCTGCGCGAGGACAAATTCCTTGAACGAGGTCATATCGTTGACGCGCGGTATCCATGCCTTGTGGCTTTGCTTGACGGCAGATACGACAATCTTTCTGATACGCTCGGTCTTGATTGTGCTACGCTCGGAGAACTGGCAGTCCAGGAACGTCACTTCGTCCCAACCGATTTCCGTAGCCTTCTCGGCCAGCCACTCCATGCGTTCGTTCAGTTTAGTAGGAGCCACGGCGAGGTGTATATGTCCATTCCACAGACGCTCTTGAGGCTTGCTTTCCATCACTCTATACAGACAACGATGATTGGCAGCAGCCGTAATCACAGCCCGATGGAATGTTCCGTTTCCATCCATAATATTGATTTCATCGCCTTCGGACATTCTCAGCACTCGTACTACATGCCTGGCCTCCTCCTCGGGGAGAGAACCCGACAACTGCGGGTCGTAGAAATAGCGGGTTTCCTTCATGAGAGATTCATTTGTTCACTCGTTGATGCTTGTATCTAAACATGACGGCAAATAGCACAGCAACCACCAAGGCATAGAGGGCAAACGCCGTCCACGCGCTACTCCAGCCGCCAGTACCAGGTTTGTCTATCATAAGACCGTCTGTATTTACAGTATATATATTCATCACCCACCCAGCTACGAGCATACCAATCGATGATCCAAAACCGTTGGTCATCATCATAAACAGCCCCTGAGCCGAAGAGCGTATATCCTGCTCTGTCTCCATATCTACAAATAGCGACCCGCTGATGTTGAAGAAGTCGAAGGCGATGCCGTAGACTATCATGCTCAATACCAAGAGCCACACGCCACCACCAGGATTGCCCACGGCAAACAGGCCGAAACGCAGAAACCACGCAATCATGGACATCAGCATGACTTTCTTGATGCCAAACCTACCCAAACAGAACGGAATGAGCAGAATGCACAAGGTCTCGCTCATCTGAGAGAGTGAAATCAATATATTGGCATGCTCCACGCCGAAGGTACCCCTATACACCTCCTGAACTCCAAACGACTGGAGAAATGGTCCGGCATAGCCGTTGGTCACCTGTAGGCAGCAACCCAGCAGCATAGAGAAGATGAAAAACAAAGCCATGCGCTTGATACGGAAGAGTCTGAAGGCTTCGAGTCCGAGCATCTGTACCAGCCCCGAAGGTTCGGCCTTGCGACACACGGGGCACGCAGGCATCGTGAGTGCATATAGTGCCATCAGAACCGACAGGGCTCCACTCCACATAAATTGCAGAGGTTCTGTCTGCCAGCCGCTAAGGTCTACTACCCACATCGAGACGATGAATCCTACCGTACCGAACACTCTAATCGGCGGAAAGACCTTGACCGAATCAAGATGCGCCATGTCGAGGGCGTTGTACGACACGGAGTTGACCAAAGCGATGGTAGGCATGAAAAACGCCACGCTCAGCGAATACAGTCCGAACAGTACAGGGAAGCTTACCTCGCTCCCCATACATATTCCATACACACTCGCAGCAATCATAGACACTCCCGCCACGAGATGACAGAGCGAGAGCACTCTTTGAGCTTGTATCCAGCGGTCTGCCACGATGCCGGCAAGGGCTGGCATGACCAGCGATACAAAGCCCTGGACCGAATAGAAATACCCGATGGAGCTACCCAGACCCACTCTCGCCAGGTACCCTCCCATACTCGTCAGATAAGCACCCCACACGGCAAACTCCAGAAAATTCAGAAGCGTAAGACGAAACTTGATATTCATGGCTATTTAAGTTTATACAACCTATTATTCGACATACAAGACGAGCCCTTTCAGATACTCACCCTCAGGGTGGTATATATTTATAGGGTGGTCGGCAGGCTGGTGGAGCTGGTGCAGGATACGCACTTTGCGCCCCGTCTGGAGAGCAGCAGCAAATACCGCCGTTCGGAACTGATCCTTGTTGACAGCTTGCGAGCACGAGAACGTAAAAAGTATGCTGCCCGAGGGCATTCTCTCCATAGCCTTGGCGTTGAGCTTGGTATATCCGCGCAAAGCCTGCTTGAGGGCATCACGATGCTTGGCAAAAGCCGGCGGATCGAGCACGACAAGGTCGTATTTGTCGCCGCATTCGGCCAAGAATCTGAATGCGTCCTCAGCAAAAGCCTTGTGCCGATCATCATTCGGGAAGTTCAGCTCGATATTGCGATTTACCAGCTCGACTGCCTTGGCACTCGAGTCTACGCTGTGTACAAGCTCAGCTCCGCCGCGCATGGCGTAGACGCTGAATCCACCCGTATAGCAAAACATATTGAGCACCTTACGTCCCTTAGAGTATGACTCCAAGAGCGAACGGTTATCACGCTGGTCTACAAAGAATCCCGTCTTCTGTCCTCTAAGCCAGTCGATATGGAACGACAAGCCGTTTTCGATGGCTACATTTTCATCACTATATCCATATAGGAAACCATTTTCCTGTCCTAAATCTGCTTTGTAAGGCAACGTCGTCTCGCTCTTGTAGTAGATAGCCTTAAGCTCAGTCCCGAGTACCTGCTGCAAGGCCTGAGCTATGAGATGGCGGTCGCGATGCATACCCACGCTGTGAGCCTGTACTACAGCCGTGCCAGCATAGACGTCTACCACCAAGCCTGGCAATCCGTCACCCTCGCCGTGTACCAGACGGAATATATCGTTGTGCGGCGGATTGACCACTCCCATGCTCTTCCTTACGTCAAGAGCGAAGGCAAGACGCTCGCGATAAAAGTCGGCATCAATCTCGACATCGTCAAAGGCGAGCACCCTCACAGCGATACTCCCCACCTGCCAATGCCCTACGGCCACAAACTCTCCCGAGGCTGTCAAGACCTGCATAACTTCACCCTCTTCGGGCATCTCCGACATGGGCTGTACGGCTCCCGAGAAAATCCAGGGGTGCTTGCGTTTCAGACTCTCTTCCTTACCTTTTTTAAGATAGATTTTGTTGTATTTGCTCATTTTGTACTATAAAATTCGGATCGGGTAGCATATCTATGGCATAGCCATACTTATCCAGTCGCATAAACTCATCATATAGCTGCACACAAGCCCACGCATCGGTGGCAGCATAACGCTTCTGGGGCTCTGTCAGCACCCCAGCTTCCCAATTGGACAACTGCTGCGACTTGCTTATCTTGCGATGGTAGAGATTGGCATACAACTTCTGGAGCGACATGTCGACAATACCGAACTCTTTGGCAATCGTCTGCAGCTCCACATACTTGGCAGGCTCGAAATCACGCCTACGCCTGAGCTGGAGAAAATCGTCCTTCAGACTGAGTCCCACGATTGTGATGTCGGTCGAGCAGAGCAGACGCAGGATATCGTCCGTAACACCTATCATATTCAGTCTGAAGAGGAAGCACACCTTGTGAGTAGATATCTGGAGCAAAGCTACAGGATTCATCCCGTGCCCCTTAGAAAATACCGGACGAGTTTCGGTATCCATGCCCAAGATGCGATGTTTCAGAAGGAAATCTACAGCCTTACGGGCTTCACCCTCAGACTGGACTACTACAATCCTCCCGTCAAACTGTACCGTGGGGAGAGCGTTGATACTCCTCTTGTCATACCTGTTCACCAGCGTCTTCATACGGCAGGGAATGTAAAAAATAGAATCATATATACAAACTTTTCGTGCGTTTTATCAACATTCAAGTCACAAAATTACTAAAAAATCCATAAAACACCGCGTTTTTTGAATATTTTCCATATTTTTGTACTCAAAAAATTTTAGCCACCAGCATATCGACAACACAAATATGGCAAGCACAAAAACCACAAAAACCAACAAAACCAAAGATTCCAAGGATAAAAAGACCTCTTCCAAGTCTACGCCACAAGCCACCGGACCCACTCCACTCCAAAAGATAATCACTTTTTGGAAAGAGATGACCGACTACGACCACGAGGGAGGAGCTGACGGCATGACAAAAGCCGAAATCACCCGTTTCTGTCTGGGAGCCATACTATGTCTCGCGAGTTGCTTCATGCTCCTGAGCATAATATCCCATATCTTCACAGGTCACCTTGACGCACGCTTCGACTACGAACACGTCAGAGCCAGCAACTGGATGGGAGCTTTCGGCTTGCATACAGCACGGTTCTTCAACGACAGATGCTGGGGCGTAGCCTCACTCTTCATACCCCTATTTCTGCTGGTTTCATCGCTCAGAGCTATGAAAATCTACAAGGTGCGACTATGGAAATGGTTTCTCAACTGTGCCGTACTCATGATATGGTCTTCGGTATTCATGGCAACATGCATACAGCCCATACTCCCCGAGAGCACTTTCATCAATCTTGGCGGTTCCATCGGACAGGCCGAGAGCGATTTTCTCCGCGACAAGTTTGGCGACGTAGGCATTTACTTCATACTCATAGTCTCGTTGATAGCCTACCTCATATACCTGTCCGAAAAAACCATAGGAGTCATTCGCAAAGTACTCAGCATAGGCAGATACGACAGGCATCACCCCGATTCTGACAGCAAGATGATGGCAGGGGAAATGCGCGAAGGAATCGACCCCGAAGACGCATACTCTGACGAAGACAACGGAGAAGAAGACATCAACAATACCGACCAGTCCTTCGTGCAGACAGCCACGACCATCGAATTTACCGACATCACCGACCAGCCCCATAACTCTACCCCCGATGATGCCCCCATCGAGATGGAGATCACAGCCCCCGAAGACTCCCCGGCAGAGCCTCAGGGCGATACCTCTATGATTATCAATCAAGGCACACCCGAAGAAGAGGCTCGTCTCGGCGAAGACCGCACCCTCGAACCGTACGATCCCAAACTCGACCTCGAAAACTACAAATACCCCACCCTCGACTTGCTCAAGCATTACAACATCGACTCGACGATAGACATGGAAGAGCAGCAGGCCAACAAAAACCGCATCATACAGGTTCTTCTCGATTTCGGCGTCAAGATAGTAAGCATCAAAGCCACCGTCGGGCCCACCATCACCCTCTACGAGATTACCCCCGCCCCAGGAGTACGCATTTCCAAGATACGCAACCTCGAAGACGACATCGCACTCTCACTCTCAGCCCTCGGCATACGTATCATAGCCCCTATACCAGGCAAAGGCACCATAGGTATCGAAGTCCCCAACGCCAAGCCCCAGATTGTATCCATGGAGAGCATCTGCAACTCACGCAAGTTCCAGGAAACAACATTTGAGCTCCCCATAGCCCTCGGCAAGACCATCACCAACGAAATCTACATGGCAGATCTCGCCAAGATGCCACACCTACTCGTAGCCGGAGCCACAGGACAAGGTAAATCCGTAGGTCTTAACGCCATAATCACCTCCCTGCTCTACAAGAAGCACCCAGCCGAGCTCAAGCTCGTCATGGTAGACCCGAAGAAAGTAGAGTTCTCCGTATACAACCCCATAGTCAACCACTTCCTCGCACAAGTCGAAGGCAACGAAGGCGAAGAGCCCATCATCACAGACGTACAGAAAGTAGTCCAGACACTCAAGTCGCTCTGCGTCGAGATGGACGAACGCTACGACCTGCTCAAGAAGGCAGGAGCACGCAACTTGCGCGAATACAACGAGAAGTTCAAGTCTCGCCACCTCAACCCCGACAACGGACACCGCTTCATGCCCTACATCGTCGTAGTCATCGATGAGTTTGGCGACCTCATCATGACCGCAGGCAAGGAAATCGAGCTCCCCATCTGCCGCATAGCCCAATTGGCACGCGCCGTGGGCATACACATGATTATAGCCACACAGCGACCCACCACCAACATCATCACCGGCACCATCAAGGCCAACTTCCCTGCCCGTATGGCATTCAAAGTAAGTGCCATGATAGACAGCCGCACCATACTCGACCGTGGCGGAGCCCAGCAGCTCGTAGGCAAGGGCGACATGCTCATACTCAACGGAGCCGAGCCAGTACGCGTACAATGTGCCTTTGTCGATACCCCCGAAGTCGAAGCCATCACACGCTACATAGCATGTCAGCAGAGCTACCTCGGCCCAGCACCCTTGCCACCAGTACCCATGGACGGCGACGATGCAGGCCCGGCAGATGCCGATATGCAGAACCTCGACCCCATGTTTGAAGAAGTAGCACGCCTCGTCGTACAGACCCAACAAGGCTCCACCTCCATGATACAACGTAAATTCTCCATAGGATACAACCGCGCCGGTCGTCTCATGGACCAACTCGAAGTAGCAGGTATCGTAGGCCCAGCACACGGCAGCAAGCCACGCGAAGTCCTCGTCCAAGGCGACGTAGAGCTTCTCCATATCCTCGACGGACTAAAATAACACACACACACACGACGACGATGAACAACAGAATCCTCCTCAGCATCATAGCCCTTCTGCTAATCACGAGAGCCCAACTCCACGCCCAGACCCCGATACAGATTCTCGACAAGACAGCAACCATCATCAACGGAAGCGACGGACTCAGCGGAAACTTTACCGTCACCACCTTCGAAGGCAGCACCCCACGCGACAAAGTCACAGGCACCCTACAACTCAAAGGTCAGATGTATTTCCTCAAGACGCCACAGATCACCACGTGGTACAACGGCCACAAGATGTGGACCTACATACAAGGCTCCGACGAAGTAAGCCAGACTGTCCCGACCGACGAAGAACTACACAAGTCCTCACCCACAGCTTTCCTAAGCATCTACAAGAAAGGCTACAAGCTCAGCAGCAAGACAGTCTCTCTACGAGGCAAGTCCACATGGGAAGTCACCCTCAGCTCAAAAAGCAAGAAAAATTCTACCCCACAGACCATCATAGTCAACATCGACAAGCAGACCTCCCTCCCCATGTGCGTCCGCATACACCACCAAGGACAATGGACCCGCATCTCCATGAGCGGAATCAAAACCCTCCACAACCTCAGTCCCACGCAATTCGACTTTCCCAGCAAAGACTACCCTGGAGTACAAGTCATTGAACTCTGATGTCACAGCCCCGACACACATAATGAAACACAAAATAACACCACATTTAAGAATATTTATATACACAAAAGCACACATAATAAAAATAAATTTGTAAATTTGCACAAGAAACAAGACATAGTCGCACTGGTTTGATCGGGATTCTCATCAATTAAATCAACAAACCGAGGTCACTTCAGACGTTAATGGCGGGCCGCCACCGAGCGGATTACAAAGACATCCGAACCCTCAAATCCTATCAAAAAGGAGTTTCATCACATCACCAGTGCGACTTTTTTATCCACACAAAAACATTATGCTTCAGAAAATCGAAGAAATAAGGGCAGAAGTCCAACAGCTCACAGCCACCACGCCCGAAGAGGCAGAACAACTCCGCATCAAGTACCTCAGCAAGAAAGGACAAGTCACGATGCTCATGGAGCAATTTCGCAACGTACCAGCCGAGCAGAAGCGAGAGTTAGGCAAGAAAATCAACGAGCTCAAACAGTTCACCCAAGACAAGATCAACAGTCTCAAAGAGCAGGTTGCCACGACTCTTGCCTCAGGTTCGCAGATAGACCTCACACGAAGCCCCTACCCCATTCCCCTCGGCACACGCCACCCCCTCTCCATCGTCAAGAACGAAATCGTCGACATATTCTCACGACTCGGCTTTACCATGGCAGAAGGTCCCGAAGTCGAAGACGACTGGCACGTGTATAGCAGCATGAACTTTGCCGACGACCACCCCGCCCGCGACATGCAAGACACCTTCTTCGTCGAGGCACACCCCGACATCATACTACGCTCCCACACCTCCAGCGTACAATCACGCGTCATGGAGCGAAGCCAGCCTCCCATACGAGTCATCTGCCCAGGCCGCGTGTACCGCAACGAAGCCATTAGCGCCCGCGCACATTGCTTCTTCCATCAAGTAGAAGGCCTGTATATCGACAAAGGCGTCAGCTTCACCGACCTCAAGCAAGTACTCCTGCTCTTCGCACAAGAGATGTTTGGCGAGAAAACCCAGATACGTCTACGACCATCATACTTCCCCTTCACAGAGCCAAGTGCCGAGATGGACATCTCATGCCACCTCTGCGGAGGCAAAGGCTGCTCATTCTGTAAGCAGACAGGATGGGTAGAAATTCTCGGTTGCGGCATGGTAGACCCCGCCGTACTCGAGGCAGGCGGAATCGACCCCACCCAATACACAGGCTACGCTTTCGGTATGGGCATCGAGCGCATCACCAACCTTAAATACCAAGTAAAAGACTTGCGTATGTTTAGTGAAAACGATGCACGTTTCCTCGACGAATTCAAATCAGCATATTAATCAAAAATCGAAATATATCAAACACAATACAGGTTTGGAAGCACGAAAGTTTCCAAACCTATCTTTTATAAACACTCAAACCAACAGTTATGGCAAAGATAACAAAAGAAATGGCACTCGCCTACCACTCCAACGGCAAACCAGGCAAGATAGAAGTAACCCCCACCAAGCCCTACAGCACCCAGACCGACCTCTCCCTCGCCTACTCCCCAGGCGTAGCCGAACCGTGTCTAGAGATACAGAAAAACCCCGATGACGCCTATCGATACACCAGTAAAGGCAACCTCGTAGCCGTCATCTCCAACGGCACCGCAGTCCTCGGTCTCGGCGACATAGGCGCCCTCTCAGGCAAGCCCGTCATGGAAGGCAAAGGCCTCCTCTTCAAGATCTACGGCGGCATCGACGTCTTCGACATCGAAATAGACGAAAAAGACCCTGACAAATTCATCACCGCCGTCAAAGCCATAGCCCCCACATTCGGCGGCATTAACCTCGAAGACATCAAAGCCCCTGAATGCTTCGAAATCGAGCGACGTCTCAAAGCCGAGCTTGACATACCCGTCATGCACGACGACCAGCACGGCACAGCCATCATCTCCAGCGCAGGACTCCTCAACGCCCTCGAAGTAGCAGGCAAGAACATACAAGACGTTAAAATCGTAGTCAACGGAGCAGGAGCCGCCGCCATCTCATGCACCAGACTATACTGCGCCCTCGGAGCACAACGCCACAACATACTCATGCTTGACTCCAAAGGCGTCATTACAGACGACCGTCCTGATCTCAGCCCCGAAAAGCAGGAATTTGCCACCACACGCCGCGACGTACACACCCTCGCCGAAGCCATCAACGGAGCCGACGTCTTCCTCGGTCTGAGCAAAGGCAAAGTACTGACCCAAGAGATGGTCCGCACCATGGCAGACAATCCCCTCGTCTTTGCCCTCGCCAACCCAGAACCCGAGATCACCTACGAAGAAGCCATCGCAGCACGCCCCGACGTCCTCATGTCCACAGGTCGCAGCGACTACCCCAACCAAATCAACAACGTCATAGGCTTCCCCTATATCTTCCGCGGCGCCCTCGACACAGCCTCCACCTCCATCAACGAAGAGATGAAGCTTGCTGCCGTCAAGGCCATAGCAGCCCTTGCCAAGAAGCCCGTCCCCGATGTAGTCAACGAAGTATACCACGTCAACAACCTCAGCTTCGGACGAGACTACTTCATACCCAAGCCCGTAGACCCACGCCTCATCACCGAAGTCTCCATGGCCGTAGCCAAAGCCGCCATCGACAGCGGCGTGGCACGTAAGCACATCGACGACTGGGAGAGCTACGCCGCCCACCTACGCCAGATCATGGGTCAAGAAAGCAAACTCACCCAGCAGCTCTACGACACCGCCCGACGCAACCCCCAGCACGTAGTCTTCGCCGAAGGCATACACCCCACCATGCTCAAAGCCGCCGTACAAGCCTACAGCGAAGGCATCTGTCACCCCATACTCCTTGGCAACGACGAAAAGATAGCCAAGATAGCAGCCGAGCTCGAACTCAGCCTTGACGGCATCGAAATCATCAACCTCCGCCACGACCGCGAAGCCGAACGCCGCGAACGCTACGCACGCATACTCACCGACAAGCTACAACGCCAAGGCTACACCTACGAAGAAGCCAACGACAAGATGTTCGAGCGCAACTACTTCGGCATGATGATGGTCGAGACAGGCGAAGCCGACGCCATGCTCACAGGCCTCTACACCAAATACAGCAACACCATCAAAGCCGCCAAAGAAGTCATCGGCATCAGACCTGGCTACGACCACTTCGCCACCATGCACATACTCAACTCCAAGCAAGGCACCCACTTCATCGCCGACACCCTCATCAACCGACACCCTGGAGCCGACACCCTCTACGACGTAGCCCGCCTTGCCGAAGAAACCGTCCGTCTCTTCAACCAAGAGCCAGTCACCGCCATGATAAGCTACTCCAACTTCGGCTGCGACAAAGAAGGCACCCCCGTCTACGTACACCAAGCCGTCGAGCGTCTCCAAAACGAAGACCCCGACCGCCTGCTCGACGGAGAGATGCAAGTCAACTTTGCCCTTGACCGCCAGCTACGCGACCGCAAATACCCCTTCACACGCCTCAAAGGCCGCGACGTCAACACCCTCATCTTCCCCAACCTCACCAGCGCCAACGCAGCCAGCAAACTCATACAATACATGGCCAGTGAAGTCGAAGTCATCGGTCCCCTCCAGATGGGTCTCAACAAGCCCATACACTTCACCGACTTCGAAAGCAGCGTCCGCGACATCGTCACCATCACAGCCGTAGCCGTAATCGACGCCATCGTAAGCAAGCGCAGGTAGCATATCATGATTTGGAAATAAAACACACAGGAGATAGCCCGCCCCACACAGCACTATCTCCTGTTTTCTATTCACAAGAAGCTAAGCCAGACAAATCAATTCAGCAAAGCATTCATACGCGCGATATACTTACCAATGATATCAAACTCAAGATTAACCACACTCCCCACCACGATATCATGGAAATTAGTATGCTCAAAAGTATACGGAATGATACACACCTGGAAAGAATCCTCAGCAGGCCTACACACCGTCAGACTAACCCCATTAACCGTCACACTCCCCTTGTCAACACACAAGTAGCCACGCTTCACCATATCCCTACACGTCTCATACCTAAACGTAAACTGGAAGCTCCCATTCTGATTCTGCACGTCCACACATACAGCCGTCTGATCCACATGCCCCTGCACGATATGCCCATCAAGACGACCATTCATCAACATCGAACGCTCCACATTCACCACATCACCCACCTTGAGCAGCCCCAGATTCGAACACTCAAGAGTCTCCCTCATCGCCGTGACCACATACGAGCCCTCCACGAGATCAATACCAACCACCGTCAGACACACCCCATTATGCGCCACACTCTGGTCAATCCTCAACTCCGACACAAAACTACACGTGAGTGTAAAATGAACATTATCACCCTCACGCACGATGCGCAACACACGCGCACCCTCTTCGACAATTCCGCTAAACATATAAGCAATCGATTAAATTAACAATGCAAAAGTAACTATATAATTTTACTTTTTTGACATTTTGACAATTATTAATATAGATAAAGAGAAAACCTTTAAACCTTTTGCGTAAATTTGTATCAAAAGAAGCGTGAAACAACCGACATATAACCCCCAAAACCGATGAACAAAAAACTATTACTCATCGCCATGAGCGCCATGATTGCCACGTCCGCCACGTCGCAAGAAACATGGACCCTCGACCAGTGCATACGCTACGCCCTCGACAACAACGTCACCGTACAGAAAAACCGCGTCCAAGAGCAGACAGGCGAAGAAGCCCTCGCCCAAGCCAAAGCAAGCCTCTGGCCCAGTCTGAATTTCAGCACCTCACACGGCATCACCTACCGCCCCCTCGACGACGGATCGAGCATACGCGTAGGCGAAAGTCAGGTCCTCAACCAAAGCAAGAAACTCAGCAGCAACAGCTCGTACAGCATCGGCATGAACTGGACCGTATGGGACGGTGGCGTCAACTACAAACAAGTCGAAGCCCAGCGCCTCACCAACCAGCAAAACCGCCTCACCACCCAGACCAGCGAGCTCAGCATCCAAGAACAGATAGCCCAGCTCTACATACAGATACTCTACACACGCGAAAGCATCAAAGTCTCCGAAGAGCTCGCCGCCACAGCCCGTCAGCAATACGAACGCGGTGAAGAAATGCAACGCCAAGGACAGATGTCCAAAGCCGACGTCGTCCAGCTCCAAGCCCAATGGGAAAGTGCTAAATACGACATCGTCAACAATCAGACCACCCTCAGCAACTACAAACGACAGCTCAAGAACCTCCTCCAGCTCGACCTCAACACCCAATTTGACATAGCCGAAACCCCACTGGACGACGAAGCCATCATGACCCCAATACCCACAGCCAGCAGCGTCTACGCTGAGGCCCTCTCCACCCGTCCAGAGATCAAAAACGCCCAGCTCGACATCGAAAGCGCCGAGCTTCAATACAACATAGCCCGCCGCGGCTACTACCCCACCATCGGCATCAGCGCAGGCATCAGCGACAGCCACAACACAGGCAGCGACAACACCATCGCCCAGCAGCTCAAAGGCAACCTCAACATGAGCGCGTCCGTCAACCTCAGCATACCCATCTGGGACGCCCGCAAGACCAAGACCGCCAAAGCCAAAGCCCTCCTCCAGAAGACCAACGCCGAGCTCGAACTCCAGAACCAGCAAAACCAACTCTCCAGCACCATCGAGCAATACTGGCTCAACGCCACCAACGGCCAGCAAAAATTTCTCACAGCCAAAGCCAAAGCCACCAGTCAGAAAACCAGCTACGAACTCGTCAACGAACTGTTCAACAACGGACTCACCAACGTAGTCGACGTACTCCAGAGCCGCGATCTCATACTCACCGCCGAGCAAGACATGCTCCAAAGCAAATATACCACCCTCTACAACATAGCCCTCCTACGATTCTATCAAGGCAAAGAACTACAACTATGAATAAACAACTTACCCTTGCTGCCACACTTGCAGCACTCATGCTGAGCTCATGCAAGCCAGCCACCCAAAACACCATCGAAGAGCAAGAAGCCGCCCCACGTGACATCACCACAAGCATCACCGCCACCGGCACCATCGAGCCCGTGACCAGCGTCGAAGTCGGCACCCAAGTCAGCGGCATTGTCAGCAAGCTCTACGTCGACTACAACAGCATCGTCAAAGCAGGCCAAGTCATCGCCGAGCTCGACAAGACCAACCTCATCAGCGAGCTCGAATCAGCCCAAGCCATGCTCAGCAGCGCCCAAAGCGACTACGAATACCAGAAGCTCAACTACGAACGCTACAAGAACCTCTACGACAAAGGCCTCATCAGCGCCAACGACTACGACAAAGCCAAACTCTCCTACGTCCAGTCCAAGCAGACCGTCAGCCAACGCCTCGAAAGCGTCAAGAAAGCCAAGACCAACCTCGGCTACGCCACCATCACCAGCCCCATCGACGGCATAGTCCTCAGCAAAGAAGTCGAAGAAGGCCAGACCGTAGCCGCCAGCTTCAACACCCCCACCCTCTTCCAGATAGCCCAAGACCTCACCCAGATGCGCGTCATCGCCGACGTTGACGAAGCAGACATAGGCGACGTGCGCGAAGGTCAGCGCGTCAGCTTCACCGTCGACGCCTTCCCCAACGACACCTTCGACGGCCAAGTCACCCAAGTCCGCCAGCAAGCCACCACCACCAGCAACGTCGTCACCTACGAAGTCGTCATCACCGCCCCCAACGACGACCTCAAGCTCAAGCCTGGTCTCACCGCCAACGCCACCATCTACACCCTTGAGCTCCACGACGCCCTCAGCGTCCCCTCCAAAGCCCTCCGCTTCACACCCGACCAAGCCATGCTCAGCGACGATGAGACCATCGACGACGCAGCCCACGCAGCCAAATCCAAAGTCTGGATCAGGCAAGGCAACACCATCAAGTCCGTCCCCGTAGAGATTGGTACCACCAACGGCAGCATCACCCAGATAAAGAGCGGCATCACCCCCGGCACCAAAGTCATCACCGCCATACAAAGCAACACACCCGAAGAAGTGCAAGAAGCCGCCAGCAACCCCTTCATGCCCAAGCACAAAAAGAAAGACAAAGAGAAAAAAAGCTAACCCCGAGCCATGGCAGAGTTTAAAGAAAACACCAACATCGATTCCAACGGCCGCAAGTGCGTTATCGAGCTAAAAGACGTACGTCGCGACTTCAAGGTAGGCGACGAGACCGTCCACGCCCTACGCGGCATAACATTCAAAATCTACGAAGGCGAGTTTGTCACCATCATGGGCACCTCAGGCTCAGGCAAGAGCACCCTCCTCAACCAGTTAGGCTGTCTCGACACCCCCACTAGCGGCGAATTTTACCTCGACGGAGTCTCCGTCAGAGGTATGAAACGCCGCGAGCGAGCCGTCCTACGCAACCGCAAGATAGGCTTCGTCTTCCAAAACTACAACCTCCTGCCCAAGACCACCGCTGTCGAAAACGTCGAGCTTCCCCTCATGTACAACCGCAACTACAACGCCCGCCAACGCCGCGAAGCCGCCATTAAAGCCCTACAAGAAGTAGGCCTCGGTAATCGCCTCGAACACAAGTCAAACCAGATGAGCGGCGGACAGATGCAACGCGTAGCCATAGCCCGTGCCCTCGTCAACAACCCCACCGTCCTACTCGCCGACGAAGCCACCGGCAACCTCGACACCCGCACCTCCTTCGAGATGCTCGTCCTCTTCCAGCGACTCCACGCCGAAGGCCGCACCATCATCTTCGTCACCCACAACCCCGAGATAGCCCAATACTCCAGCCGCAACATCATGCTCCGCGACGGCAAGATACGCCAAGACACATACAACACCAACATACTCTCCGCCGCCGAAGCACTCGCAGCCCTCCCCCAACCCCAAGACGACTAACACACACACGTACACATATGAGTATCCTCAACCTATTTCGAGTAGCAATCACAGCCATACTCAGCAACAAAAGCCGCACCCTACTCTCCACCCTCGGCATCATCATCGGAGTAGCAGCCGTCATCATCATGATGGCTATAGGCCAAGGCTCCAAAGAGCAGACCCGCGCCGAGCTCTCCAAGATGGGCACCAACCTCCTCACCATACGCCCCGGAGCCGACATGCGAGGCGGTGTCCGCCAAGACCCTAGCGCCATGCAGACCCTCAAGCAGCCCGACTACGAAGCACTCCTCACAGAGCTCACCCTCGTCACCAATATCAGCCCCGAAGTCAACTCCAGCGGTCAAGTCATCTACGGCAACAACAACACCACCAGCACCATCTACGGAGGCAATTCCAGCTACCTCGACATACGCCTTTGGGAGATCAGCGACGGCGACAACTTCGACGACGACGACATCAAGAAAAGCTCCAAAGTCTGTCTCGTGGGCACCACCGTCGTCAAAGAACTCTTTGGCGACAAAGACTACGACGCCGTCGGCAAGACCATACGCTTCAAGAGCATACCCTTCCGTATCATCGGCATACTCAAGAGCAAAGGCTACAACTCATGGGGCATGGATCAAGACAACGTCATCATCGCCCCCTACACCACCGTCATGAAGCGCATCAACGCCCAGACCTATTTCTCCAGCATTCTCGCCAGTGCCATCAGCGAAGACAAGAGCGACGCCGCCATCGACGAAATCACCAAAGTCCTACGCCGCACCCACAAGATCAAACCCGGCCAAGACGACAACTTCAACATCCGCTCCCAGCAAGAATGGATGGAAACCATGTCCTCCACGATGGACTCCATCACCCTCATACTCGTCGTCGCCGCCGCCTTCTCCCTCCTCGTCGCCGGCATAGGCATCATGAACATCATGCTCGTCAGCGTCACCGAGCGCACCAAAGAGATAGGCCTCCGCATGAGCGTCGGAGCCCGCGGCATAGACATCAGCCGTCAGTTCCTCATCGAAAGCATACTCATCAGCCTCTCAGGCGGAGTCATCGGCGTCCTCCTCGGCTACCTCGCCAGTTGGGGAGCCCAAGCCCTCGGACTCCCCGCCACAGTCCCCCTATGGAGCGTCCTTGTCAGCTTCGGAGTCTGCGCCGCCATCGGCCTACTTTTCGGCTACGTCCCAGCCCGCAAAGCCGCCATGATGGATCCCATCGAAGCCATAAGATACGAATAATATGAATATCGAACAAGTCCGCGAATACACACTCAGCCTCCCCGAAGTCACCGAAGACCAACCTTTCGGAGACGACGTCATCACCTACCGTATAGGAGGCAAGATATTCCTCTGCCTATGGCTGACAAGCAGCAGCCACGACATGACCGCCAGCCAGCCACGCTTCGCCATCAAGCTTGCCCCAGAGCGAAACGAAGCACTCCGCGAGCACTACACAAGCGTGACCCCAGCCTGGCATTGGAACAAGAAACACTGGAGCGACATATACTACACCCACATACCCGAAGAGCCACTCAAAGAGTGGATAAACGAATCATACACCCTCGTAAAATCCAAACTCCCCAAACGAAAACCATGACAACCATACGCCGAGCCACCATCGCCGACCTCCAAGCCATCACAGCCTTAGAAGCCCTCTGTTTCCCAGCAACAGAAGCCGCCAGCGAAGACAGCTTCAGATGGCGTCTACAGACCTACCCCGGGCACTTCCTCGTCATGGAGCACAAAGGAGAAATAATCTCATTCGTCAACGGCCCAGTAACAAAAGAAAAAGACCTCATCGACGAAATGTACGACACCCCCACATACCACGACGAACACAGCGAGTGGCAAATGATCTTCGGACTCGCCACCCACCCCCACCACCAACGTCAAGGTCACGCCAGCCGCCTCATGCAAGCATTCATTGACGAAGCACGCCTCCAAGGCAGAAAAGGCCTCGTACTAACCTGCAAAGAACACAAGATACCATTCTACACCGCCCTTGGCTACACCGACGAAGGCATCTCCACCTCCACACACGGAGGAGTACCATGGCACCAAATGCGAATCACATTCAGCGAATCCCGGTGATATCTTTGGACAATATTCCCAATTCCCGATCAAAGCCACTATCATTGTATAGTCCAGACAGGCCAGTAAAATCGTAACGAGTCGCAAGCATGGTGGCGTCATCTGACGAGAGCGTTGGCAATACAGACATCCATATCTGCTGTCTGACATCAGCTTTTGGCTTCTCAAAATAAATCTAGAATAAGAAACACCTCTCAAATGCCTTATCAAAGTTATCTGTGAGATTGGTGGTCGCAATAAGAATACCTTCGAAAGTCTCCATTATGGGAAAAGGTGATTTTTCTCTGCTCCAGCCTGTCGGAACAGTCTTTTGATATCTGCTATGATGAGGACTGGCGACGTGATGAGCAGAAGCCACGCCCAGTCTTTGACTGATAGTGGTGAGACGCCGAACATTTCCTGGCCGAAGGTGACGATGATGACTTGTCCTGCTAAAATCACCAATGCTATATAGATGAAGCTTGGGCTGAAGGAGGTCTTGACACATTCGTCTTTACGGAACGCTCTGCATATATCTTGTATAAGGCTGCGCGAGGTCTTGAAATACTTTGCATTAAACAGATTCCAGAACTGCAGGAGTACAAAGAAAGTGAAGAATACGCTCAACTCATAGGTGCTCAGGTGTTGCTTGGTCTTGCTTAGGTCCAATATGCCTGTGATGAAGAGGCTTATCTTTTCTCTGTCAAAGAGGTCTGAGACTGAGGATATGTCGCAATGCCACAATAGCTGCCACATGCCGAGGAGGACGATAAAGAACGTGACTCCGACTCCAAGTATCTGGGCTGCCATGCCTCGGTTTATGATGTGGCTGTTGGGGTCGCGTGGTTTGTTGTCCAAGACGCGTTTGTCGGGTGGTAATGAAGAGAGTGCCATCGCGGCAAAGGTGTCCATGATAAGATTTACCCACAACATCTGGGTCACATTGAGGGGTGAGTCAAGACCAGTAAACGCGCCTATCAGCACGATGAGACAGGCACAGATGTTGATGGTCATCTGGAAGAGTATGAATCTCTGTATGTTTTGATAGAGGGAGCGTCCCCAGATGATGGCTCGGACTATACTGCTGAAGGAGTTGTCAAGGATAGTGATGTCGCTCGCTTCTTTGGCTCTCGATGTGCCATCGCCCATGGAGAGGCCTACTTGTGCTTTGCTGAGGGCTGGGGCGTCGTTGGTTCCGTCGCCGGTGACGGCTACTACCTGGTTCTGTCGCTGTAATAGGGTCACGAGTCGGGCTTTGTCGTCGGGACGGGCACGGGATATTATCTTGAAGTCGGGGGTGGCGATGATTTTCATGGCTTCCTCGTCGGACAACTTCTCGAAGTTGTCTCCTGTCATGGTCTGCTGCTTCTCGTTTCTGTCCAAGAGTCCTATCTGCCTGCCTATCTCGTTGACTGTGCCTTGGGTGTCGCCGGTCACGATGATGACTCTGACTCCTGCTTTTTGAGTGCAGTCTGTTATGGCTTGCTTGACATCGTTGCGTACGGGGTCTGCTATGCCTACGATGCCATCGAATGTCAAGGGGCTCCAGCGGCCACCAGTTTCGTACTGTGATGCGAAGGCTAATGTTCGCATTGCTTTGGCTTGATATTCTGAGAGTTTTGTGAGGACGTGGTTCTTGTCGGTATTGCCGGATATAAGGTCGCACATATCGAGCACTATCTCGGGTGCGCCTTTTACGAAGCGGACGTGTTGCTCATTGTTGGGGAGTCCTACTTCTGGCTTGGCTTCGAACTCCATCTTCATGTATTTTTTCTCAGTTGAGAAGGGCTCTCCATGTCCTATTTCATAGAGGTGACGCTGATCTTCGTAACTTATACCTTTTGACCTCTGCCATGCCAACAGCGCGCCCTCGGTGGGGTTGCCAAGAGGCTTTTCCTTTCCGTTGTCATCGAGGGAGATTTCTGCTGTCGAATTGATGGCTATATTGCGTTGAATACGTCTTTCGGCATCATCTCCGTAGAAGTCGTAATCTACTACGGTCATCTTGTTTTGGGTGAGGGTGCCGGTCTTGTCGGTACAGATGACGGTCGTGGCTCCCATCGTCTCGCAGGCATGGAGCTTGCGGACGAGGTTGTTCTCTTTGAGCATTCTTCTCATGCTGAGGGCAAGACTGACCGTGACGCTCATGGGCAGGCCTTCGGGGACCGCGACTACTATGAGGGTGACGGCGAGCATGATTGAGCCAAGGGCGAACTCTGCTATCTCTATCAGCGAATGGTTGTTGGCGGCATTTCCGTCAAAGAAGAAGAAATAGACCATTCTTCCGATGACTATCAGTATGGCGATGATGAAGCTGAGCTTGGATATCAGCCTGCCCAATTGGTCAAGCTGCTGGTTGAGAGGGGTCTCGACTTCGCGACCTTCTTGGGTCTGGGCTACTCCCCTACCCTCGACGGTGTCCATACCGATATGGTCTACATGGTATATGGCTGTGCCGCCTATGACGGTTGAGCCTCGCAGTACCATATTGGTGGGGAAGGTCGCTTCGCTCTCAAATTCGTCCTCGTAGGCTGACTTTCTGGCGTAGGGCTCGCCTGTGAAGTTTGACTCGTCCACGATGAAGGTGCTTGTCTCGTCAAGATGGCCGTCGGCTGGTATCTCGTCGCCGTTTTCCAAGTAGACGTAATCTCCTATGCAGACATCGTGTTTCTTGACTTCTCTGATGCGTATCTTCTCATTGCCGTCTTCGAGATAGCGGCGGAAGACCTTGACTGGTCTGGAGTCTTTTACGGTGTTGAGGACTTCGAACTCTCGCTCTGCTTTTACTTCGAAGATGAAGCCTACGCCTGTGGCTAACAATAGGGCTGACAGAATGCCAAGGGGCTCAAAGAGAATGTTATTGCCCTGCCCCATATAGAAGACTTCGTAGAGGGAGACTATTACGGAAAAGAAGAATACCACCAACAAAACAATTATCAGCGGATCCTTGAATTTCGCCAAATAGGCTTTCCATAGGGGTTCTCTCTCAGGGGGTGGTATCAGGTTCTTGCCTCTTCCGTCGGTTACCTGTTCTGAATTGTCATAGAGACTTTGGTGTAAGAAGGACCTTCTCTTTCGCATTTTTCAAATCAATTTAATAGTCTGCGCTATCAGCTGCGTATCTGTCAATATATAGGGAAATCAAAATATGTGTCGGGGTACGGCTCGTCCTTGAGGGTGAAGTGCCACCATTCCGACTCAAGAGGAGCGAAACCATATCGCAGCATAGTCTCGCGCAAAAGCATACGGTTTGACATCTGCTCATCAGTAATATCTGTATAGTCAGGATGAGAGAGTTCTCCGAACCAATCGAAAGGACCACCCATGTCAAGTTCCTTGCCTGTCTGCATGTCTAACAGAGTCAAGTCGACCGTCGAGCCTCGGCTATGACCCGAGCGAGCCATTATGTACTCACGCTCGAAGAGTTCAGACTTCGGCACATTGGGATAGAAATATGGTTTCATCAAGGTGTCACCTATATTCTCTGCCCATCTGATAAAATGGTTGACGGCACGCTGCGGACGATAAGCATCGTATATCTTAAGTCTGTAGCCCTTCGCTTTAAGTTCATCATTGACTTTGCACAATGCCTCGGCAGCCTCATCGGTAAGTATTGCTACCGGAGCCTCATAGCCTTCTATCCTTTCGCCGACAAAGTTGTATGTGGAGTAATAGCGTATTTCAAGTATAACGTCTGGAATCCGATCTGACACGAGAGTGAATCCCTCGGGAATGGAATCTCGCAATCCACCAATGGTCACGCTTTGCTTGATGTCTGACGAACATGTACACGATGTAACCAGCGTGGTGGCTATCGCCATTGCGGCTATGATTGTATGACAAAACTTTCTCATGGTGTTTTATAAAATCTTGTGGTGTGTTTTGATAAAAGATGAATGTCGTTTTGAAAAAAGAGCGTCCTCTCGCGAAAAGAATGCACAAGGGGACGATCTTTTTATCATGTAAACTGTCAAAAGTTGTCTCTGGCTTGGATTATCCGCCAAAGTTATCGAAGCGAATCATGTCGTCCTCTACACCGAGTGAGTGTAGGAGGTCAAGCACAGTCTTTGCCATCATTGGAGGACCGCAGAGGTAGTACTCGCAGTCTTCGGGAGCCTCATGCTGCTTGAGATAGGTGTCGCCCATGACTGGAGCTACGAAGCCTGGAGTGTACTTGATTCCTGCTGCATCGGCCTTCGGATCTGGACGGTCGAGTGCCAGATGGAAGTGGAAGTTGGGGAAGTCCTTCTCAAGCTGCAGGAAGTCGTCGAGGAATGGTATTTCTTCGAGAGCACGTGCACCGTAGAAGTAGTGCATGGGGCGCTTGCGGTCCTCGTCTTTGACACCGTGGCCCTTGAGCATGTGCATGATTTGCGCACGCAGAGGTGCCATACCTGCACCACCGCCTACCCAGATCATCTCACGACCTGTACCGTACGCTGGACGGAACTCTCCGTAAGGACCTGACATGGTGACCTTGTCGCCGGGCTTGAGGCTGAAGATGTATGACGATGCTATACCTGGATTTACGTCCATAAAGCCAGGGCCTTGATCCTTTGGCTTGAACGGAGGTGTGGCAATACGTACGTTGAGGGTGATGATGTCGCCCTCGTCAGGGTAGTTGGCCATAGAGTAGGCACGGATTGTAGCTGTTGGATTCTGACACTTGAGGCCGAAGAGACCGAACTTCTGCCATGCAGGAAGGTAGGTGTCGCCGATGAGGCTCTTGTCGAAGTCCTTGTCGTAATCGATACAATTGAATGCAGGAATCTTGATCTGTGCGTATGAGCCTGGCTCGAAGTCCATGTGCTCGCCTGGAGGCAAGGCAACTTTGTACTCCTTGATAAAGGTTGCAACGTTGCGGTTGCCGATGACGGTACACTCCCACTCCTTGACGCCCATAACTGAGTCGTCGACCTTGACTTCGAGGTCGCCCTTGACCTTGCATTGGCAGCCGAGACGCCAGTTCTCCTTGATCTGCTTGCGCGTGAAGTGTCCCTTTTCTGAGTCGAGAATCTCACCGCCACCTACGGGCACCTGAAGTTTGCACTGGCCGCAAGAGCCCTTGCCGCCGCATGCGCTTGGCAGGAATATGCCTTCCTGGCTGAGGGTGCTGAGCAATGAGCCTCCCTGACCTACGGAGAGCTTCTCCTTGCCGTTGATGGTTACGGTAACGTTGCCACTGGGTGACAGATAAGTCTTAGCAATGAGCAGGATGGCTACCAACACGAGGATGATGACCAGAAATACTGCAATGCTTGATAATATCAAATTCATATCCATTGTATATTCCTCCTGTTATTTTAGATGTTAAGACCTGAGAAGCACATGAAGGCCAGAGCCATCAGACCTACGGTGATGAAGGTGATACCGAGACCCTGCAGAGGCTTTGGAACATCTGTGTATGCCATTTTCTCGCGAATGGCAGCAAGACCTACGATGGCCAAGAGCCAGCCTATACCGCTACCGAGCGCGTATGCCACACAGTCGCCCACACCGCCTATAAACTGGGCGTTGGTAGGCTCCATGCCTATGCGCTGCTGCATGAAGAGCGAGGCACCCATGATGGCGCAGTTTACGGCTATCAAGGGAAGGAAGATACCGAGCGAAGCGTAGAGCGAGGGGCTGAAACGCTCGACGATCATCTCGACAAGCTGTACCATACCTGCAATCACGGCGATAAACAGGATAAAGGCCAGGAATGAGAGGTCTACGCCATCGACGATACAATTAGGACCAAGCACCTTGGTCTGGAGCAGATAGTCGACAGGCACAGTAACGAGCAACACAAAGGTCACCGCTACACCAAGACCCAATGCTGTCTTTACATTCTTTGAAACAGCAAGGTACGAACACATGCCGAGGAAGAATGCGAAAATCATATTGTCCACAAAGATAGAGCGGACGAAGAGTGAAATCATGTGTTCCATATTACTTCTCCTCCTTATTTAATGAGCGGTGAGCCCATATTACACAACCGACGATGATGAGCGACATGGCCGGCATCACCATCATACCGTTGTTCATATAGCCAGCCTCATAGAGCGCATCAGGAACAACCTGGAAGCCGAGCAGTTTGCCTGAGCCGAAGAGCTCGCGGACAAAGCCTACGGCTACCAGCACCCAAGCGTAGCCCAAGCCGTTGCCGATACCGTCAAGCAGCGAAGACCAAGGTCCGCTCTGCATGGCAAAGGCCTCAAGGCGTCCCATGAGGATACAGTTGGTGATGATAAGTCCTACATAGACGCTGAGCTGCACGCTGACATCATAGACAAAAGCCTTGAGAAGCTGGCTGACGATGGTCACAAGTGTGGCTACGACAACGAGCTGTACGATGATACGTATACGGTTAGGGATGGTCTTGCGCAGAAGCGAGATGACCAGATTGGCAACCGCGGTGATAATGGTCACACTCAAACCCATGATAATGGCAGGCTTGAGCTGGCTTGTCACCGCCAACGCCGAACATATGCCGAGCACCTGTACGGTAACTGGGTTGTTGAGGTTCAGCGGGCTTGAGAATGCTGCCTTATTCTCGTCTGAAAACAATTTCATAGTCTATATTCCTCCTTATTTATTGTTAATGAATGAGAGGTATGCAGAGAGACCGTCCTTGACCATGGCTGCGACGCCATTGCTCGTAAGGGTGGCACCAGTGATGCCATCAATCTCATACTCGGCCTTGCTCGCACCATTCTTCACAACGGTCAGGGCAACACCATCGACGCCATCGGCGAAGATAGGCTTGCCTATAAACTGCTCTTGGAAAGGACGGTCACCGATGAGGGCTCCGAGACCAGCTGTCTCGCTCTCGTGATAGAAGTAGGCGCCAATCACGGTTGTCTTGTCTTCGTTGATGGCAATGTAGCCCCAAAGACCACCCCATAGACCACGACCAGTAACTGGGATTACATACGCGGTCTGCCCGTCAGCAGCCTTGGCAGAAAAGACGTGAAGCACGTTGTCCTTGATGAGCGCACCGTATGTGGTATTGAACTTACCGTCATACTTGACAAGCTCGCCGTCGCTCCAGAGATTGTCCTGCACATTTTGAGCATAGACCTGAGCCACATCAATCGCAGACTTGTCATAGCCCAGAGCAGTAAGAATCTGCCCCTTGGTATCGTTCTCTACATTAGCGTCCTGAGTAGGCTTGAGAGCACTTGAGATGAATGCGAGCAAGAAAGCAACGATGATAACCATCACCGCAGCATAGAGCACCGTATATACGTTGCTGCTCGTATCAAGACCTTTCTTCTTAGGCTTGGCCTCAGCACCGGGAGCCGCCACCTCCTCGATATTGGAGTTGTCGGCCTGACAGATTGGACACTTGTCAGGCATCTTGTCAGCCTCGAATGTCTGACCACAGATATTACATTTGAATTTTGCCATTGTTGGTGTCCTCCATTACTTTGCAGCGCGCCTAGCACGCTTGTTGATATTTGACTGAACGAAACAGTAGTCCACGAGTGGAGCAAACAGGTTCATAAGCAGGATGGCAAGCATCATGCCCTCGGGATAGCCTGGGTTGAGAATGCGAACCAAGACTGCCACCACACCGATGAGGAAGCCATATACATACTTGCCACACTCGGTACGTGCGCTCGTCACAGGGTCAGTAGCCATAAACACCGCACCGAAGGCAAAACCGCCTACGACGAAGTGATGCCACCATTCCATAGGAGTTGCTCCCGTAGCCTGCAATACCCATCCCATGAAACCACCGCCTACGAAGACGCTCAGCATGGTCTTCCAGCTCGCGATACCTGTCCACAACAGCAAGAGACCGCCCAAAGCAATGGCAATGACGCTCGTCTCACCTATAGAACCAGGTATCAGACCCGTAACGGCATTGCAGATAGTAGAGCAATCAAAACCAGAGAAGCCCTCCACTGCCGTCTGGCCGAGGGGAGTGGCTGACGTAAAGCTATCAGGCACATCGTAGCCAAGGCCAAGAATAGACTTCTGAGCGACCCAAACGGTGTCGTCGCCAGTCATGACGCTCGGATATGAGAAGAATAGGAACGCACGCGTGATAAGCGCAGGGTTGAAGATGTTCATACCCGTGCCGCCAAAAATCTCTTTGGCAAAGATGACGCTGAAGGCCACGGCAAGAGCAAGAATCCACAGCGGAGTATTCACCGGAATAATCATCGGAATGATGATACCAGACACGAGATAACCCTCCTGAATCTCCTCGTTCTTCCATTGTGCCACAACGAACTCAATGCCCAGACCTACGATATAACTTACAAGAATCTTGGGCAGAACAGCCAGCAAGCCATACAGAAACAGAGACCAGAAGTCCGTGAGGTCGCCGCCTGCGGCGAGAGCGTTCTGATAACCCACATTATACATGCCAAAGAGCAAAGCAGGCAGCAAAGCAATCACTACGAAGCTCATGATGCGCTTTGAGTCGATAGCATCGTGGATATTCACACTACCCACACGCGAAGTGGTGTTGGGCACGAAAGCGAATGTCTCGAAACCGTCCACCAACGAACGGAAGGCATGAAACTTGCCGCCCTCCTCCACGTAGGGATGTATGTTATCGAAAAGTTTTTTTATAGGATTCATTTTCTTAAATTATAAGTTTAGAATAAAGGCAAACGAGCATCAAGCATTCTCCTTGCGCAGGATGTCAAGACCCTGACGCACGATACGCTGCAACTCAAGCTTAGAAGAGTCAACAAACTCAGCAACGGCGAAATCCTCAGGAGCCACCTCATAGATGCCGAGAGCCTCCTGACGGTCGATATCACCAGCTATGATAGCCTTGATGAGATAGCCCGCATAGATATCCATAGGGAAAACCTTGTCATACTCGCCAGACATAATCATGTGGCGCTCACCGCCCTTGATGCGTGCGTCCATAACGTACTCCTTCTTGCCGCAAAGCCAAGAGAAATAGCTGCGGTGAGTAGAGAATGTGCCAAAGCGAGGCATAATCCAGCCAAGCATCTCGTCGGCATGGTCTCCTTCCGGAATGACATTAATCTCAGTAGCGTGAGCACCAAGATAAGCCTCAGCGCAAGACTTCATGCCTGTCATGACATTACCATTAATCACACGCGAACCATCGAGCTTCGCATTGCCCTCGACGAGAGTATTGAGCTTCTGCCCTACGAGCATCTTGTAATATTTGGGCGACTTTACCTCGCTGCCAGCAAGAGCAACGACACGGGTGAAGTCCACCTTGCCAGTAAGCATCAGACGCCCCACGAAGATGACCTCCTCAGCACCGAGAGTCCAGACCACCTCACCCTTGTTGATAGGATCAGTATTGTTGATCTGCACGCCCACATTGCCCGCAGGAGCCTTGCCCTGGAAGATGTTGACCACACAGTCCTTAGCCTCAAGGAGAGCCTTGGCAGTCTGCTTTGAGCTCACGCCGAGACGCACAGGAGCGAGCTTAGCCAAAGCCGAGATACCAGCCTGGAAAGCCTCCTCGTTGCCCTTAAGAGCAAATTCGAAGTCCTGACTCAGAGGCATTGAATTGAAGGCACTCACATAGATAGCCTTAGGCTTGTCGTCCGGATTGGCCACAACGTCGTACGGACGCTGACGGAAGAAGCCGAACAGACCGCTCTCCATAAGAGCCCCCTTGACGTCCTTTGTACTGAAAGTCCTGGCCTCCTGCTTGCCATCAGCCTGAACACGAATGCTCAGGAGCTTACGACGGTCGCCGCGCTCAACCATAGAGACAGTACCACTGACAGGACTCACAAACTTTACTTCAGGATGCAGTTTGTCGACAAACAAAGCATCCCCGACCTTGACGGCATCCCCTTCACGGACAACGACCTTAGGCTTGACCCCATAAAAGTCATCCGGACAGAGAGCATACTCGCCCGGACACTTCACCGAAGCAATCTCCAAAGCCGCCTTACCCTTGAGGTTGATGTCAAGGCCTTTACGCAATTTGATTACTTTTGCCATATACTGTTTAGATTGTATGATGAAAAATGTTTCTCGCATTCAAAATTACACAATTTTCACGACATATCGTTAAAAAGACGAAAAAATCTCGTACTTTTGTAAGCAAAAAGTCCAATAAGCGGCATCTTTAACGCAAAATGCACACTCTGAAACGCACCATACAGTGGATTATAGGAATACTCGCAGGCATGTACTTGCTCCTGCAGGCCATAATGATACTACCATGGGCGCAACACCAGGCAGCCCACATCGCAAGCAGCATACTGCGCGACAATCTGGGCTGGGACATCACGATACAGCGCATACAGCTCGGACTCGGCAGCCGCCTCATCATCGACCACGTCAGACTCAATGACAAGCAAGGCAGCGAAATGCTGCACATATCGCGCGCAGCAGCCAAAATCGACCTACTCCCTATATTGCGAGGACAGATCTACATAGCCAACGCCCAGTTGTTTGGAACAAGGGCCTTTTTATACCAAGACGGCGAACACACAAAGCCAAACTACCAGTTCGTTCTGGACAGCTTCAAAAGCGACAACAAGCAAAAGAAGCCATTCGACCTTCATATCGGCACCCTCTTGCTACGCCGCATCAATATCAGATGGGATAAACGTCACATGCCCCCACGACAAGACGGCAAGATAGACATCAACCACCTCGACCTACGCGACATAGCGCTTACAGCCCACCTCAAGCGCATCACACGCGAAAGCCTCGACCTCGACGTCAAACGCATGGACTTTGTCGAGCACAATAGCCAATTCAAACTCAAGAAACTGCGTTTCGAAGTACAATACGACGCCAAAGGCCTCAAACTCGACGGCCTGACCCTCGCACTGGCCAACACCACCATCAGCATACCACAGCTACAGATCACATGGCCAAGTCTACCCCACCCCAACATAGAAAAAAAATGGTACGAAGCCATAGAGTGGACAGCAGAGATAGATCTACACGCAGATCCTCAAGACCTCATCACCCTGACAGAACTGCCCTATGACCACCTCACTCCAACAAATCTAAACCTCAAGGCAGACGGCCAAAGAGGAAAAGCAAGCATACACACGTTACACATACACAGCGACCTACTCACCCTCAACGCCACAGCACAGATACACGACGCATTCACCACACCACAAGCCCAAATCAACATCAGCCACCTCCACACCTCGTCAGACATATACCCACACGAAATCATCAAAAACATCGGAACCACCAACACACACGGCATACTGACACTATCCAAGCAACGCCAAAGAGCAAAGTTCACCACCACCGCAGACCACTTCGCCCTCAGTTCAGACATAGAAATGAGAGAATGGAATCATTTCGATGCCAAAATCTCATCCACGCCCATCAACCTC
This sequence comes from uncultured Prevotellaceae bacterium, assembly GCA_945932615.1. Lineage (GTDB taxonomy): Bacteria > Bacteroidota > Bacteroidia > Bacteroidales > Bacteroidaceae > Physcousia. The sequence goes on from CAMEQD010000020.1 coordinate 35,474, forward strand.
ACACAAATCATCGGCACAGCAAAATCACTACCCGTCAGCAATATCCACGCCGACATAGCAGTCCAAGGCACAATACGAGGCAAAAATGACAAGCCCGAAATAAAAGCCGACATACACGCACACGAACTGACCCTACAAGGCCACCCCTACCACAAAGTCAACATACAAGGAGCCTACGCCGACAACACAGCCACCCTCACCGCAGCCTTTCAAGACCCCGACGGAGACCTCTGGGCAGACATCAGTTTAGACCTCGACAAAACTAAAAGCATCACTACCGACATTAGTGCAAAAAACCTTGCACTACAACGACTTAATATAACAAACAAATTAGGAGACAGCCGCATCTCAGCAAACCTAAGTGCCACCCTCACAGGCACATCGGCCGAAGACATCACAGGCAAAGTAGAAATCCACAACCTACACATCACCGACTATAGCAACAGAAACACCATAATACCAGCGAGCGACATCACCATCGAGACCTACACCGACGCCACAGACCGCCGACTCAGCCTCCAGTCAGACTATCTGACCCTTGACGCACAAGGGCAATTCAGACTCAATACAATCTTCCCCACCCTACAAAACATACTCCACACCCACATAAGTGAAATAATACCCAAGCCCACCACCACACACACCCACGACAAGCTCGACTTTAAACTTGAGCTATGCGACACCACCATATTCCACCGCTTCATGCACACCGACCTACGAATACCACGTCCCCTCACAGCACAAGGCAGCATCGACGGCAAGCAGCACACCATCAACCTCACAGCCCACGCTCCCGACCTAACCATCAACAGACACCACCTCACCCACACACAACTCAACATACAAAGCAGTTCAGCCAGACTGCTCACAGCCGAGCTCAACACAGACAAGCAGACAGACAAGAACGCCCTCAGTCTACACACATCAATAACACTCGGCGAGCAACGCATCAGGCTCCGCGCCAACGCCAACAACAACGCTACCCCCACTTACCGAGGCGACATAGATCTGTCAGGCACATTCACCCATATGCCAGACGGCAGCCTAAGCACAAACCTCTGGCTTGCCCCCTCAACCATAACAATCGCAGACAAGCCCTGGACCATACACCCAGCCGCCATCAGACACTACAACAAAGTCACAAACATACAGAACCTCAGCCTAAGCCACCAGAGCGGCAAGAGTCTCAACATAAACGGGCGACTATCACCACGCCCAAGCGACACACTAAACATAAGTCTCGACGGCATCGACATAGCCGAAGTACTCGAAACCATCAACTTCCGCAGCGTCAACTTTGGAGGCAAGCTCAATGCCCACATCACAGCCTGCGGAGCACTCAGCAACCCCTCCGCCCAAGGCATACTTCAAGTCAAGGATTTCAGCTTCAACCACGCACGCCAAGGCGACCTCCACCTCAACGCCAACTGGGGGCAGACACCCCACCAGCTTAGCATCGAAGGCACAATCCAAGACAACGTCCACAACATACTCAGCCACCTCAGAGGCACATTCCGTTTAGGCACCAAAGACAAGCGCGACGGTATGGATCTACACGTCAACACACGCAACTTCAACCTCGCCTTCCTCCGCAAGTTCACCAAAGGCATCTTTGACGACATCCAAGGGCAGGTACAAGGCAAAGTACGCGTATTCGGCCCATTCAATCACATCGACCTCGAAGGCCGTATGTATATCCCCCAAGCCACAGCAAGCCTCCCCATGTTAGGCACAGAATACACTCTACGAGGAGACAGCGTAATCCTCACCCCAGGCACCATAGCCATCAAAGGCAATCTCCACGACCGCCACACACACACCGCCACCATCGACGGAGCCCTGCACCACCGCGCCTTCAAAGACATGAAATACAACTTTGACATCAAGATGGACAACTTCCTCGGCTTCGACCAGCAAGACTTTGGCGAAAGCGTGTTCAAAGCCAGCGTCATAGCAAGCGGCAAAGTCCGCATCAACGGCCAAAGCGGTCGCCTCACCGTCGACATCGACGCCACCCCCCAGAGTGGCACCACCTTTACCTACAACGTCTCTACCCCAGACGCCGTCACCAGCACCACATTCATACGCTACAAGCAGAAAGAGACCAACGACACACAAACCCCCACCACCCCTACACTCGCCCACATCTCGTCGGATCTCTTTCTCAACTTTAATCTCCACATGACCCCCCAAGCCCGTCTCATCCTACTCATGAACCCCAAGAGCGGCGAGACCATCGAACTCCAAGGCACAGGTCACCTCATAGCCAAGTTCCACAACAAAGGCAGATTCCAAATGTTCGGCACCTACCGAACCCAAGGAGGCTACTACCATCTCAATATTCAAGACGTCATACGACGCGATTTCCGCTTCACCCCAGACGGCACCATAGTCTTCGGTGGCGACCCACTCCTTGCAGCCCTCAACCTCCGCGCCGTATACAGCGTCCCCAACGTCTCAATCGACGACCTCGCCACTACCAACCTCGGCCTTGGAAAGACCCAAGTAGACTGTATCATGAACCTCACAGGTCAGCCACGCCAACCCCAAGTGACCTTCGACTTCGACCTGCCCCAAGCCACCGAAGACGAACGCCAGATGGTACGCTCCATCGTCAGCACCGACGAAGAGCGCAACATGCAAGCCGTATACCTTCTCGGTATGGGACGCTTCTTCAATACCACCACCAACAAAGGCAACTACGGACAGGACCAAAGCGTCACCGCAGTCAATTCGCTCCTATCCAGCACCCTCTCCACCCAGCTCAACCAGTTCATCACCAACGCCACAGGTACATCAAAATGGAACTTTGGCGCGAATTTCAAGACTGGAGACGACGGGTGGCGCAATATGGACGTCGAAGGTATGCTCAGCGGCACACTCTTTGACGACCGTCTCATCGTAGGAGGCAACTTCGGATACCGCGAGAAGTACTATACCCAGCGCAACTTCATCAGCGATGTCACCATCCAATACCTGCTGACCAAAAACGGCAGCATCTCGCTCAAAGCCTACAACAAAGCCAACGACCGCTACTTCGTACAGTCAAGCCTCAACACCCAAGGCGTAGGCATACAGATAAAAAAAGACTTCAATACACTCTCTGAACTGTTTTATTTTCTGAAGAGAAAGGGGAAAAGGGGAGAATAGTTGGGTGGTTGGTTGTTTGGTTATTTTGTTGTTTGGTTGGTTGGTTGTCTTGTACTGATATAGGTAGACACATTTTATAACAATAAATTAAATGTGTATC
>CAMEQD010000021.1:0-37836 GCA_945932615.1 uncultured Prevotellaceae bacterium
GCATACCCTCGTCAATCAATATCAAATTCTTGGAATTAAACGACAATCCCTATATTATAAAATTCCTTTGGACCAACCACATTTTCATGATTCAAATTCAGTAAACTTGTATATAATTTTTGGAGTTTACTGCGCAAGGGTACATGACATTGTTTTATAAGTGTTTCCAATAATTCCTGCCTTATTAACCAAGCGGTCATTCTCTGCTGTTCATTATACAGATATGACACCTGGTCTTTTGACTTACGGTATTCCACAAGAGCTTCTGATATGCGATAGAAAACAATATCCTTGAGAGCCATGTCAACCCATAATTTATAATCCTCAGCATAAATATAAGCCTTCTTGTACTTAAAATCTCCCTGTAAAATAGATCTTCTAAACATCATTGTAGGATGGCCTAAAAAGTTACCTCGTAGGAGAAGTATTTTAAGATTCGGTATAACACCATTGCTGCCATACATTACACTATCAGTACATCCGTATTTCTTCATTGCAGAACAACAAACAGAAACATTTGTGTATTCTTCCAATATATCTACTTGTTTGCTTATACGTGTAGGACACATTTTATCATCTGCATCCATTCGTGCAACATACTTCCCATTGCAGTGCAAAAAACCTCTATTCAAATTCGCAATATAATTATGCTTATATTGAAAAATTCTTATACGCTTATCTCTGTAGCCTTTTACAATCTTTACTGAGTTGTCCGTAGATCCGTCATCTATCACGATAATTTCCATATTGGTATAGGTTTGTCGAATGATAGAGTCCATACATTCTGCGATTGTATTTTCAGCATTGTACATTGGTAGAATAACACTTACCAAAGGTTTTGAAGTTAGTTCGTTCATTGTGCAAGTATATTTTAGTTTTCTCTCATATTTCGGGAGCGATTATATAGTTTACTGTAACGAATTCGTGAATATAATATTTTTCACATGTATTGACGGATTAAATTTTCTTTATATTAGTTCAATAAGCCTGTATAATTGTCTGACAAAGTTAAGGAATAGCCCTAAATGATCACTCTCTATGGCGGTATTTTTATCATCAATGGCATGTTTTTTATTAAACCTTAATTCCGCAACACTATTATAAATTTGTTTTTTAAGTACTTGAGCAACAAAAAGTTGCTCAGGATTTTGCCATGTCGGATTTTTCACCTATCTTAGTGTTGCAAATAAAAACATGTATCAAACCCGACAGGCATGGCAAAGGTAGCAATTAAATCCGAGAAACTCACTCCTTTTGGAGGAATTTTTCAATAATGGAACGTTTAAAATTCAGCAGCAAAGGTACAAACTTTATTTTATAGCCCTAAATTGAGTGCTTACAAATCATAATCGCCTATTCATCTACTAACCATAGTTCTTCGTTAGAAAGAGCTAAGATTAGTAGATTTTTATTAACCATAGGGTAATTTCTACAACTAATAGAATTACCTAAATTGGAGAGGAATTATCGTTTACTACTTATTCTTGTTTTGTCAGTACACAACAATTCTTCCGATTAAGTAGAACACGTAGATCATTTGTCATATATTTTTCTTTCCCGAATTTCTCTTTTTTCATTAAGCTTAACAGTGTTTCTTCTAAAATTTGTCGATGAGGTAATTCTGGCATTTCTTCTGACACTTCCCAACTTAATATGATAAAACGGCCAGATAACTTTGTCAAATTCCTAATTGCGATTTGTTCCAGTTCTGAAGGTATGTATGGTAATACATCTTTACACACCACAATGTCAAATTGATTTTCTACCTCTAATTCCTTTGTTAGGTCTGCAACTCCACAGGGTATATCATTATCTGGTAGAAGCATACTGGATAACTCTGTTGTATGAGGGTTTGCATCATATCCTGCAAATGAGAGTCCACAATCGCGCCATTTTGCCACATAGAGGCCAGCTCCACATCCCATATCCAAGCCTGTTTTTGCATCTATCCGATGCCACATTTGTATTACATATTCTGCAAATTTCGTATCATATTTATATTTCAAAATTCCATTGTAAATCCATCCGCCAGTCGAATCTAAGCTTAAACGGCAGTCTTTATGTAAATACTGGTCTATCCTGTCCAATAATTGTTCGCTTACAGGTAGTTCTATTTTGCGAGCAAAAACATAATCATTTTCCAATAAATAACGAAAATGCTCGTTCCCAAGGTTCGCAGGCCGGTTTCCATTTTCATATTGCCACCGAATAAAACGATGGTTCCAAGAAACGATATTCTTTTTCCCCATCAGATTCACCAGAACGGTAGCCACATAACACTCCTCTGGCGCAAAAGTCATCCACATTTTCCGATAAAGTGAAGGTGAATTATCGGTGTAATCCAATAATGCTATAGAAGCATCTCGTGTAATGGAGAACCATTGTGAACTCCCATACAAATGATCAAATTCGTCCGGTATAGGGCGCTTAATACCTCTTTCCTGTTGTAATAGCACCTGATCCCGAACCCATTGCCGAGGATTATTTTGCCCAGACGAATAGTCATATGGGTAATAATATTGTAACCTCTTGAAAGTGTTGTCTTGCCAATTCGGATGTGGCAGATGTAGGTAACTGATAAACTCCTTTCCGATATTGCGTTTAAAGAAATCCAAGAAATACTCTAACGGACGTGTCGGGTAGTCTTGTCCGCTAATCAGATGGAAGTAGTTGGCATCGCTATGTTGAACGGATAAGCGTAAAAGATGCATCTCACTTTCTAAGACACTGGTTCCACCCCAATTTACATCATATTCTTGTGATATAAACTTGACTTGTTCAAAACCGAGTATTCTTTCTTTATCTGCTGGTTTTATTGTTTGTTTCTTGTCAATATGAATGAATACATCACAGTCGTGCTTAAAGTATTCAACTAACCTGCACAATTGTCCGATGTTCTTGTGAGCTAATATTAGAATGGCGTGTTTCATGAAATTTATCTAAATACTCCTTCTATTTGTATATTTTTTAGGACTTTTGTTATCAACATCTCTGCCGTGGCTTCGTCCACGTTTGAATTATCATCACAATGATAGATATTACTTGTGCATTTGAAGGTCCCGTCTTTATGGAACTTCAAGGCCAAACAGTCCGTGTATGGAGCATACCCAACTTTGGGCGTTGCGCAATCCTTGATAACAAAAAAGTACAAAGCGTCTTCAGTTTCGATGTACCGGCATGGTATCCATCGGATATCTCTGGGCCAGCAATTATAATCAAACGTGTCCGGTATCAGGGACAGACATGACTCAAAGGGCAATTCTGCCTGGTCGCTTGACGGGGTGAACAATGTGTGGTCCACATAAGGCTTATCCCATTTCCGGAAATTAGACATGAACTGCTCAAAGGAAAACTGCTTCACAGAGGACATAACATCCACGACTTCCTTGTGTGGAGCAACAAGCTCCCGTTCCTTAATCTTCCCATCTGACTTAAGAACATATTCTCTTGTGAAAACTGTATATACAGGATTTACATATTGGAGCCGTTGACTGCAATCATCTAAAATCCTCTGTTCAACAACAACCCCCAAACCATGTTTTGGTGCAGACATGCGGAGCGAATAAGCTGCGCCGGAGCGCCCCACCGTCTTACATTCCAGCATTTTACCTTCACCGGAATATGTGATGATTACGTAGTCCGTTCCCTCGTTTTCCGTGAACCATTGCTGGTTCCCATCCAGAAAGTCCGAATAATACCGTTGCAGGATTACAGCGATATAGTTCTTACCCTCAATGTAGCTTCCTCTTTGCCAGCCCCAAGTTACATAAATGTTACCCTTGTATCTGTCCTCTGTCGGAGGCAGGAAGTCGGAATAACGTTCCACATCTTCGATTAAGTCGAACGCCTTGCCAAAAGACACACTGTCAATGCAGTTAACCTTTTCATGTTCAGAGAGGAAAGTCCGAAAAGATACTTCTTGCGCACAGATGTGAGTCAGTGGCAAAATAACAAATGACAATAATGCCAATTTTATTGTTTTATAATTCAAAACTAAATAATTATATATAGTTTACTTTATTTATTCTCTCTTACGCTGGTTAGGATATAATAACGAGGTGGACGAGAAGGGTCAGCACTTGTACATGTATTTGTACTTTTCATTAGCCCCCCGTCCATCTTGAATAAATTATTCAAGCTAGTACCTCTCTCTCTAGATGCCGTTGCTGGGTCATAATAATGGTATCCTTTGGTTTGGCTACCTCCTACAATAATTACAAAATGGTCTCCTGCCTGATCCGCTCTTGTTTCTCCCATAGAAGTCCCTTTCTTATAGTCAACGGCAACTATTACCGGTTTTTTCTGTCGCAATTGTCCATCTATATAATTAAGACCCGATTTAAACTTGTCTGTTGCTGTTGTTGCACGCCCGTTGCTGTCATAATGTGTCATTGCAATTTCGTTGCCATTCAATTGGCACTTGGCTTCTGCTAGCATTTCACGACATCGATTAAAACATCCCGCCTTGTCTGAATCTAAATATCCTTTAAATGCAGATGTTGGAATTACATCTATTATATTCGCACTACTGTTTCCTCCACTGGTACCACTGCCTCCAGACGTAATATTTCCACCATGATTTCCGCCATTATTATTGTTCCCAGAACCACCGGTTCCTGAAGGTTGCGTTGATCCACCATCTCCGGAATTATCCAACGGATCACTACCGAAATCCCATGAGTCGAAATCATCGGAAAACCAAGAATCATCGGAAAACTCCAAATCATCGGATAAACCAGGATAGGATGAAGAAATGACAACTTCTTTCATGCAATATCCTAAATTCTGGACATAACCGCCAGGCCATGTGCCATTATTGAGCATTGCCTCGTATTCTGCCTCAGTGTAAGGGTTTTCCGCTGTTCCCTTTGCTGCACCACTGTTGCTACTCTGTGCTTTTGCGATGTATAATTTAATCTTTGCCATGATAAATAAATTGAGAATTAGTTACATTTTTCTTACTTAATTTCTTCCTTTTCGCCTTAAAGATAACAATAATAGCTCAAAAAGATACAGCTTTCGATATACTTTTAATATAAATTAACTGCTATGGATTAGCAAGTAAAATATGAATAGGACTCTTTAAATGTTCCTTTAATTTGCATTTCCTGAGTGAAAGGATCACGAAAACTTGTTTTCGCTTGGCTTGTCCAAGAATTTGGAGCGAAGCTCAGAGTTACGACTTTTGCCGACGGGCAAAAGTAGAGCATTGAGCGGAAAAGCAAATTGAGCATGAGTAGGGCTGCCTGTGGAACTGCTAAGGGTGGGATATGCTCAAAAATATAGAGCCGCAGGACTACTGTCGTGTCCTGCGGCTTGTGGTGTGTGTCGATCTCCGTTATTACTTTATCGCTAAGGCTCGTGATATTTGGTCGTTGAGGTTCTGGAAGTGTGCGCGGGTGGGGGCATCGCCTCGTGCTGACTTGATTTTTTGTTGTATCTGTGTGAGCATATAGAGGGCGTGTGCGCGTGCTGGACTGGTGCTGTTGGCTTCGTTGCGGAAGTATGTGATGAGTTCGCTGACTATCTGACTTTGTAGGGCCTGACGATATTTGCTTACGTTCTGTCCGCTTTGGGCTTCGCTGTAGCTGTGACGTACGAGGTCGTCGATGTATTGATGTGCCGGATAGAGGTCGTTGGCGTAGTATACGCGAGGCAGAAGAATGCGTGCTGTGCTGCGTGCTACGCTTAGGGTGAGGTCGCGTGGGTCGGCTGCGAGGGTCTTGCAGTAGTTGTAGCTTCGCATCCATTCTGGCTCTGTGAGCAGGTTGTCTACTATCCATCGGAAGGAGGCTTTCTGACGCTCAAGGGGTGTGGGCTGGTAGTGGGTGCCTCCCATCTGGCGTGTGCGATAGGTTGTGTATGTGCCTCCTATATAGCCTGCTACATGACCTGCATAGCGTATGTATTGACTGCGGAATTGGCTGTACATTTCCATAAGGTTTCGGTCGTAAATGTCATCGGGGTCAGCAGTCCAAGCTTCAAGGTTTGCCATCTCGCGCTTGAGGTTCATTATGCCGTAGTTGCTTGACTTGACGGGATCGTCGCCGAGGTCTTCGGTCTGGCGTCGTGGGTCTACGCCTCTGAGGCCTTCGCCGTCACCCCACCATAGGCGTGGATTTTGCTGGGCTTGCTGCACGAGGGGCTCGAGGGCGCGGTGGTCTTGGTCTGAGTTGTAGGCGTCGAGCATGGGGCGGTATCCCCACTCGATGGCCCATTCATCATAGTCGCCTATACGGGGGAAGATGCCTGCTTGGCTGATGTTGTCTTCGGGCTGGGCTACGTAGTTGAAGCGTGCGTAGTCCATGATGGAGGGGGTATGTCCATTGGCTTCTACCCATGCTTTGCTGCGGAGGGAGTCTGTGGGGACCATGGCTGAGGAGCCGAAGTTGTGACGCAGGCCGAGTGAGTGTCCTACTTCGTGGCTGGAGACGAAGCGTATGAGCTGTCCCATGAGTTCTTCGTCGTAGTGCATCTTGCGGGCTGCTTCGTCGATGCTTGATGCTTGTACCATGTACCAGTCGTGTACGAGCGACATGACGTTGTGATACCAGCATACGTGGGCTTCGAGGATTTCGCCTGTGCGTGGGTCGGAGATGTGTGGACCGTAGGCGTTGGGGATTGGGCTGGCGAGGTAGCGTATGACGCTGTAGCGGGCGTCTTCCATAGACATGGTGGTGTCGTTCTCGGGCCATTCTTCGCCGCGGATTGCGTTTTTGAAGCCTGCTTTTTCAAAGGCTTTCTGCCAGTCGTTGACGCCTGCGATGAGGTATTTGCGCCATTGCTTGGGGGTGGCTGGGTCTATGTAGTAGATGATGGGCTTGATGGGCTCTACGAGTTGTCCCTGACGCATTTTTTCGATGTCTTCGGGGCGTGGCTCGAGGCGGTAGCGTGAGATGTAGATTTTGCTTTCTACTCGTTGCTGGTTGTCGTCGAAGCTGTTGTAGCGTTCGGTGAAGTAGCCTACGCGTGGGTCGTAGTAGCGGCCGAGCATGGGGGTTTCGGGGAGCATGACGAATGAGATATTGAGCCCGAAGGTGAGCTTGCCTGTCTGGGCTGCTCCGGGGAGGCTGTGGCTGGTGGAGTTGTAGGTCTTGACGAGGCGTACTTCTGTGTTGGTGGGGAAGGTCTTGATGTCCTGTATGTAGCTCAGCTGGGGCTGGGGCGAGGTGAGGCTGAAGAACTTTTTCAGGCTCTGGTGTATGCCGAGGGGGTTGTCTTCGTTGAGGAACTGGGTGACTTTGATTCGGCTTTTATCGTTTTTGTGGCTTTCTATCTTGAAGGCTCCGATGATGGGGTTTTCGTTGCTGACGTTGACGGCCTTGTTGATCATCTGTGTGGTGTCGGCAACGTTGACGGTCATCTGTGAGCGCATGAGGAGGGTGCTGTCGTTGTTGAGCTCGAAGTAGATGACTTGCTCGTTGCACAGCTCTCCGCCAAATTGCCCTGATGATGAGGGGGTGCTGGTGTAGCGTGTGGTGGTGAGGAGGCTCTTGCCGAGTAGGCTGTCGGGGATCTCGAGATACCATTCTTTTTCGACTTTCTCTACGTTGAAGAGGCCTTGTCGGCTTATGCTGGGTTTAGGCTCGGGCTTCTTGGCCGGGGCGGGGGCTTCGGTCTTGGCTTTGCCTTTCTTCTTGTTTTCTTTCTTTCGTGCGTGGACTGGGGCTAATGCTATGAGCATGGCCAGTGCTGTAAGTGTGATTTTTTTCATTTTTTATGTGTTTGTTTTATGGTTTTGCGGATTTATGTCTTACAAAGTTAGGAATTTATTTTGTTTTTCTATCAGATATTTGTATATTTGACCTAATCTAATTGCTATTTTGACTTTATGGATTCTTTTTTCAGGTGGTTTGGACTGCTGTGTTGGGGGCTTGTTTGTGTGTGCTCTCAGGCTTTTGCTGGAGGGGAATATGCTTCATGGGTGGACACGCGTATCGGTTGTGATGGGCATGGTCATGTGTTCGTGGGGGCTAATGTGCCGTGGGGTATGGTGTGTGCTGGTCCGGTGATGCCGTATCATGGTTGGGACTGGTGTTCGGGCTATCATTGGAGTGGGGATAGTATCGTGGGGTTTGCTCAGACGCATCTGAGTGGGACGGGGTGTTCGGACTTGGGTGATATTTGTATTATGCCTATGTATGGATTGCCTGTGACTGATGCTGGGCACGGGGCTTTTTTGGAAAGTGTGGCTTCGGGGTTCTCGCATGAGAATGAGCAGGCTGAGGCTGGGTATTACAAGGTGGTGTTGGATAGGTTTCATATCGTGGCTGAGGTGACGGCGACGGAGAGGGTGGCGGCATATCGTTTTACGTTCCCCCGGGGCAACCGCTATGCTAATGTGGTGCTTGACTTGGAGAGCGGGATTGGCGATGTGCCTGTGGAGACGCGTATTTGGCCGATTGACCCTTATACCTTTGTGGGTTATAGACGTAGTCGGGGGTGGACGAAGCATTGTGTGTATTATGCTGTGAGATTTGACCGCCCTGTGACGGATTTTGGCATCGAGCATTATAATGCGAGGTATGCTCAGGCTGTGTTTGATGTGGAGCCTGGTGCGGTGGTTGGTGCAAGGGTGGCTATTTCGCCTGTGAGTGAGATGGGTGCATTGCAGAATATGTTGAAGGAGGCTTCTGCTTTTTCGTTTGACGAATTGAGGGAGAGGGCTAAGGGGGCTTGGGAGGAGGCTTTGTCGCGTGTGGACGTAAGGTTTGACGGTGATGCTCAAAGACGTATGTTTTATACGGCATTGTATCGTACGATGACGGCTCCGCAGTTGTGGAATGATGTGACGGGAGACTATTTTGGGGCTGACGGGAGGATTCATCGTACTCCTGGTTTTGATAATTATACGACGTGGAGCTTGTGGGATACTTATCGTGCGCTTCACCCTCTTGCTACGTTGGTGATGCGTGATAAATTGTCGGACTGGGGGAAGTCGATGTTGGCTGTTTGGCGTGAGGGTGGCGAACTTCCTGTGTGGCATTTGCATAGTACTGAGACTTATTGTATGGTGGGAGAGCCTGCTGTGCCTGTGCTGGCCGATATGGTACTTTCGGGGGTTGAGGGGCTGGACGGTGAGGTGGCTCTGAGGGCTATGAAGGAGAGTATGAGTGGGGGGCGCGGCAAGGACGTTCTGTGGAGGTTTGGCTATATCCCGTATGATGTGGGTGAGGGGGAGAGTGTGGCTAAGAGTATGGAATACTATTTGGCTGCGTGGTGTGTGGCTAAGGTGGCTGGCAGGCTTGGCATGGGGGAGGACAGTGTGTCGTATGCTCGTCTGGCTGGGAGGTATCGTGAGTTGTATGATGAGCGGGTCGGTTTTATGCGTGGACGGGATTCGCGGGGTGCGTTTCGTTCGTTGGAGGGATTTAATCCTAATCACCAGACGGTGGATTATACTGAGGGTAATGCGTGGCAGTATTTGTGGCTCGTGCCTCATGATGTGGAGGGATTGATTTCCTTGATGGGTGGGAAGCGTAGGGCTGAGACTCGCCTTGATAGCCTTTTCACGGCGAGCAGTGTGTTGAACGCCGGGGCTAATCCTGACATTACGGGTTTGATTGGGCAGTATTGCCATGGCAATGAGCCGAGTCATCATACTTTGTTTATATATAATTATCTGGGTGCTCCGCGTAAGACGCAGCGGCGTGTGAATGAGGTGCTTACTTCGCTTTACTCGGACAAGTATGACGGGTTGTGTGGCAATGAGGATGTGGGGCAGATGTCTGCGTGGTATGTGCTCGCGTCTTTGGGAATGTATCAGGTGGAGCCTTGCGGTGGGCGTTTCGAGTTGTGTACTCCTGCTGTGAGGGAGGCTGTACTGAGAGTGGGGCAGGATTCGGAGGGGAGGCCTGTGACGTTTACCGTGAGGACTAAGGGTAGGGGAATATTTACTAAACGCTGGATCCTCAACGGAAAGCCTGTCGTGGGGACTTCGATCAGGAGGGAGGATATATTGCGTGGTGGTGTGCTTGAGGCTGAATTGACGAAATGAGAAGGTTGGGATTGATTGTTGCGTTATTGCTTGCCGTGACTGATGTTTCGGCTGTGCGTGAATCGGAGGCTGATGCTCTCGTTGTCAGACGTCCTCTTGTCGGGGAGCGTTGTTTCCGCAGTACTGCTGTGGACAGTGTGATTGCCGTGATGCAAGACAGGCTCTCGGAGGTGAACCCTAAGTTGTGGACTATGTTTTGTAATTGCTATCCTAACACTCTCGATACGGCGGTGAAGCGTTTCAGGGCTTGTAGCGATGTGACGGGTAGGGTGGAGGACTTTACGTTTGTCATAACTGGCGATATTGATGCCATGTGGCTCCGTGATAGTGCTGCGCAGGTGTGGACGTACCTGTCTTTGCTCGATGTTGATGAGGATTTGAGATTGATGGTGCGTGGGGTGATTCGTATGCAGTTGGAGTTTGTCTGTCGTGATGCTTATGCCAACGCCTTTCTGCGCTCTGTCTCTGATAGCACACAATGGAGGAGTGACTTTACCCTCATGTTGCCTGGAGTGCATGAGCGCAAATACGAGATAGATTCGCTGTGCTACCCGATACGTCTGGCGTATGCTTATTGGCAGATTACGGGAGATGATTCCATCTTTGACGAATTGTGGGTGAGGGCTGTGGGTGAAATCCTGCGTGTGTTCTCGGAGCAGCAACGTCGTGATGGCGTGCAGCGAACTTCATATCGTTTCGGACGTACCACTCATGCCCAGCATGATACGACGAGTAATTACGGCTTGGGACACCCGGTGAAGCCTTGCGGATTGATCGCCAGTATGTTCAGACCTTCGGACGATAGTTGCGTTTTCCCATTTAATATCCCTGGCAATTTCTTTGCTGTGAGCGCATTGCGCAAGGCGGCTGAGATTCTGACTGAGGTGTCGCACGACGAGGCTCTTGCCGGGCGTTGTCGTGGCATGGCAGATGAGGTGTATGATGCCTTGATGAGGTATTCTATCGTGCAATCCCACGAGTTCGGACCTGTATTTGCTTATGAGATTGACGGATTCGGGAGTCACCTTTTGATGGATGATGCTAATGTGCCTTCACTCTTGTCGCTGCCATATCTTTGTGGAGAAATCGTTGATGAGTGTGACTCTGTCTACCGGAATACGCGCCGTATGGTGTGGAGTGAGTACAATCCTTATTTCTTCGGTGGTGGACTGCAGGGCTTGGAATCGGGGGTGAGGGGCATCGGGTCCCAACACACGGGTCTCAACATGGTATGGCCGATGTCTATAATCATGAGGGGACTTACTACAAAAGATGTGCACGAGCAGCGTGAGTGTATCTCGGTGCTGATGCAGACTGATGGTGGTACTGGCTTCATGCACGAGAGTTTTCTTCCGTCTGACCCTACTCGTTTCACGCGCTCATGGTTCTCGTGGGTCAATGGCCTCTTTGGCGAACTGGTACTTAGGGCGTATGGGGACTGAGGTGCTGGTATGTATTTGTGCGAAGAGAGCTATGCTTGGCAGAGGTCTGATGTCGAAGTAGAATTTTTGCTCAAAGACGTGTAAAAGGGTATGAAACGTCAGTCGTTGTCGAAGACGGAATACAATCCCTGCTCCTCCTGAGCGGGGTCTGCCGTATATGGTTCCCAACGCTGCCATTGAGACTTGGCAGGCCTTGCTTCTCCTCCCCAGCCCCAGAAATTGGTACCGGCAAGGGGCAAGGTGCGGATAAGGCGAAAATATTCGTTACGAGCTGTAGTCGGAGAGCCTGGGCGTATATCATAATTGTCGCGAGGATAACCATATTCTTCTAAAACAACAGGTTTGCCCAAAGGAGCAAGTATCTGGCAGTTCATCTTGACATACCACTCAGATCTGCTGATAGCACTCGAGAGAGAATCTTGTGGTGCACTCACTCCATTGCGCGTGCGGCACTTCTCGGTATCAGCGATGGCAGGTCCACACCACCCCCAATTGTTGGGCCAGCAATGTATGCAACAATAGTCTATCTCAGCGAAAGAATGAATTTTGCGCAACAAGGCAGAATCTCGGGCACACCCGTAAAAACCCTCGCTCCCCGTGGTCACAAGGTGGTTACGGTCAATATTCTTGATAAGTCTGGCTTGTCGTTGTATCCATTTGGCAAAGGCTCGCTTGATGACTTTCTTTTCTTTTGGGCTGATAAGGGAGCATTGCACAAAGGGACGAGGCTCATTGCACAACTCCCATGCCATGATGGCAGGGCTTTGAGAGTAAGGCTGCCCCGTAATGGAATTAGTACGACCTACGATGAAGCGCACATGATTGTCTGCAAGCTTCATGGCTTTCTCGTTGAGAGTAAAGCGAGAGTGATACCTCTGGAATGCTTCCCAGTCCTTGCTTCCATCGGGAGCTTCTCCTGCACCAGCCCATTCGAGATAGGTACCGAATCCTCCACTCCAGTCCCACGAGTTGTTGAGATACAATACGCAGGTCATGCCGCGCTTTTCCAACTCAGAAATAAAGAAATCCAGTCCGACGAGCAAGGTGTCATTATATGCACCAGGTTTAGGCTGCAACGAGGGCCAGATATGTGAGGGTCTTTCAGAAACGCCATCGGAGCCGCCAGCTAAAGCACGAATATTCATTATGCCACGACGCTTGAGCTCATCGAGCTCGCGTACGAGCCTTGCTCTGTCGCCTCCTTGCCCCGTACTGCCAAGTATGGCCGCATACCACATGTTAGTGCCGTGAAACGAATAAACCATGCCATCGCGCACGAAGTGACTGCCCTCCACACCGACAAAACCTTGTCCGCATATCCTCACCACAACACAAAACAAGACCGCAACAACACAAGCGATGCGTCTCTTCGTACAAAGACGAGGTGTGGTCATACAAACCTCAGTACCGTTCCGCCCCAACTCAATCCAACGCCAAAGCCTGTGATGAGCACGTTCATACCAGAATGTATAATACCCCTGTCAAGACACTGTTTCAGTCCTATCAAGACCGTAGCCGAAACGGTATTTCCAATATCAGAAAGGTCAGCATGAAACTTCTCTTTAGGTATAGAACATGAGCGGCGCAGCGTGTTGAGCATATATTTGTTAGCCTGATGGAAAACGAAATAATCCATCTCGTCGAGAGTCTTGCCATTTTTGTGCAAAATCTCCTCTACGAGTGGCGGTACATTATCTACCGTAAAGTAGAAGATGCCAGAGCCATCCATATATATATAGTCATCGCGATGTATATGCCCCTCAGCGTCTGTAAACACATCACCCGTGCGTTCTGGATGTCGTGAAGCACCATTCTTCACGATAAGTTTCTCCGCACCGCTACCATCAGTGCCCAAAGAGAAATTGCCAATCTCGGCCATACCCTCGGTCGAGATGAGACACGCTGCTGCCCCATCGCCAAAGATTGTACGATTGCTGACATCCTCAGGGTGTAGAAGCTTGTTGAAAGCGTCAGACGTGAGCAGTAGCACATTTCTGGCAATTCCCCCGGCAATAAGTCCCTTGGCTATTGCCATACCGTAGACACACCCCGAGCAACCCAAATTGTAATCCAGGGCACCGGCAGAGGTCGGTATCCCAAGACGATGCTGCAGGATACACGCCGTAGTAGGCATGATGTAGTCAGGCTGGGTAGTGCAGAGCAGTAGGAAATCTATATCCTTGGGGTCGATGCCATATTCCTCAAAGAGCTTGCGTGCAGCCTTTTCTGCCATATCTCCGGCAGTCTCGTCGTGAGCGGCCAAATGTCGTGATTCGACCCCTACCTTGCCAAGCACCTTTTCACCGCTCCACTGGGGAAAGTCCTTCAACAACTCCTCATTGGAAATAACTCTTTCAGGAAGATAATATGATATTGCTTTGATAAATGCCATAGTAAGTATATTCTTCGATGACAAAGATACGAATAAGTGAGCGAAAAAACAAATTTATTTGTGTTTTTCCGAACGTGAGTATCTTAGAGCGTAGCTCAGAGATACGAATAAGTGAGCGAAAAAACAAGTTTTGTTGTTTGTTTTTTTGCCTGTATAACCGTATCTTTGCCATTGCGCAACAAGAATATTCACTATGAGACACGTGATTCTGGCCATTTTGACCATAGCCTTCGGTTTATCTGCAAAGGCCTACAATCAAAGAGAAGAGCCCATGCCTTGGCGCGGAGTGATGATAGACGTCAGCCGCCACTTTTTCCCCATAGACGAGTTGTATCGTCAGGTAGACATAATGTCAGCTTACGGACTAAATATTCTGCACCTTCATCTCACAGATGCAGCAGGGTGGCGCATGGAAATCAAGGCATATCCGCGGCTCACCAGAGTAGGAGCATGGCGTACACGCCGACTCTGGAAAGACTGGTGGAACGCACCCTTGCAAACATCAGACACCGACCTCAGTTATCTACGTGCATATAGCGATGAGATACAAGGATATGGAGGCTACTATACCCAAAAAGAGCTACGCGCATTAGTAAGCTACGCCAAGCAGAAAGGAGTGACCATTGTGCCTGAGATAGAATTCCCAGGTCATAGTGAAGAGGTCTGTGCTGCCTACCCTCAAGTAGCGTACAATCACGCAGAGATGAATCTGTCAACCCCTGAGACATACGAGTTTATGCGCAATGTACTCAGTGAGGTCGCAGACGTATTTTCCTCGCCCTATATTCACTGTGGAGGCGACGAGACAGCAACGCAGAAAGAACACTATTTCGAGGGCATACGTCGCCTAAACGACATAGTGCAAAGTCTCGGGCGCACGATGATAGTCTGGGACGAAGCCCTCTCGGAAAGTGAGCAAGACAGCAGTATCATAATCATGGTGTGGCGCAATCCCGAACTTGGCGAACGCGCAGCCCGGCTTGGACATCAGGTCATAATGTGTCCGAGCGCATGGTGCTATTTAGACAGCTATCAGGACGCCCCAGAAGGAGAGCCCGAGGCAATGGGAGGCTACCGCCCCCTGCAGAAAGTCTGGGAAATGGGAGAGACTCTGCCACACCAGCAAGACAAACTCCTTGGCGTACAAGCTACCATATTTACAGAATACGTTCCCAACCCTCAGCTCTTACAATACCAACTATGGCCACGAGCTCTTGCTATAAGCGAGATTGGTCATAGACGAAGACGCCCATACGAAGAGTTTCGCATTTGGGCACTCCACATAGCAGACAGTCTGCGACGCCAAGGTATCAACGCCTTTGATCTGCGACAAGAGAAAGGCCAGCGCAAGGAGTACTATACCAAGGCTTACCATAAGGCCTACCAAAGAAAGGTCACATACAACGAACCCTGCCAATACAGCAAAGCATACTGTGCGGGGGGCGAGGCAGCATTGGTCGACGGAAACCAAGGGTCGTGGAACAACAACGACGGGAGGTGGCAAGGATTCTGCTGCGACCTCGACATCACCATAGACCTCGGCAGCGAGCAGCAGATCAATAGCGTCGCCATACCATTCATGCAAATCTTAGGCCCCGAGATATATCTGCCAGCGCAAGTGACAATCAATGGTGAGATATGCCAAGGAGAAATCAAAGATGACCCATTCTGCGTCAGCACCTATACCTTAGACAAACCACTCAAAACTCGCACCCTACATATCAAAGCACAACGCTCTCCGCGCCGAGGTTGGCTATTCGTGGACGAGGTGATGGTAAGATAGGACTCTACCAACATTTTCGGGGCTATAGGCAGTACTCCTTCAAGATTTTTCAAAACCTGCATTTATGCGAAAAAGCACGAAAAAGCAGCATTTTGAGCTCTTTTCTTTAGCATCCCCTTAGTATCCTGTTTGGCTTGCGTTCATTTCGTACATATAACAGCTGTTTAACGACCATTTAACGACCATTAAAAGCTTACTCCTCCTTTTTTTGCCACAGAAACGACAAAACCGTCATACACCTCTGTCTCAATACACATGCCAGCAGTATTCTGCGGCAAAAGTATATCGCGCAAATTTTCAGTAATGCCTGTTCCGAGGAGTTTGCATACAGCCTCCTTCTGAGTCCAAAGTTCTGTGAAAGCAAGGTCAGAGTCACTGTGGGAGAGAATGCTATCCAATTCCGAAGCGTTCATACAATAGCGAGCAAGGCTTTCCTTAAACCGCCCGCACACCTCAACATCAACTCCGACGGGGCAAGAGTCAATCACGCAGGCCGCGGCAAGACTGCAATGCGAGATATTGAAATGCACATCAGACAGTTCGGGCAAAGACGGCTTGCCGTGAGCGTCAAAAGCAAAGACAGGCATAAAGTCTATACCATACTCCTGGGCAAGCCCCTCGCAGAGCAGGAGGTACGAAGCAGTACACTCCACCTGCATATGGAAAGGCTTGTACGACATAGCCTTCTCCCTGCGCCACTGAGGCAGCCGAGCCATGTCGCGAGCAAGATCTTCAGGCGAGACCGAATCAAGACCAGATTTTACATACAGCATATCACGAGGGGATCATTCATTGGGAGTCTTGCTCTTGATGTGCCTTATCTCCCACCATAGCATACACGTGGCAAAAACAAAACTGACAGCATCAGCTATGGGAATGCTGAGCCACACTCCGTCGAGCATAAAGTGGCGCGGCAAGATGTGGAGCAGAGGGATAAGGAACAGCATCTGACGACTAAGGCTCAAGAAGATACTTTTTCCAGCATGACCGATAGACTGGAAAAAATTACCTATCACCATCTGTACGCCTACCAATGGGAACACGCTGACACAGAGGCGGAAGCCACGTGTGGCAAGCGAGGTAATATGGTCGTTCGAGGTGAAGATGTGGGTGAGAGCCTCGGGTATGAGTTCGCCAACGGCAAAACCCACTGTGGTAACTATGGTAGCCCCAATCATCGTATAACGTAAGGTCTGCCACACGCGGTGGTTTTGTCTTGCGCCCCAATTGTAGCCCACGATAGGCTGCATGCCCTGGTTGAGCCCCATGACAACCATGAGAAAAAGGAAGATTACGCTGTTGACTATGCCATAGGCTCCAAGGGCAAAATCGCCACCGTAGTCACGCATGCCCCGATTGATGAAAAGCACTACGAGACAGGCACAGAAGTTCATCAAAAAGGGAGAAAGCCCGATGGCAAGCGTCTGTCTGACGATAGTCAGATTCAAGCGATAGATACCTCTCTGCAGATGTACTATCTCATGCTGGCGCGCAAACAGCCAGAACTCCCACGCCAGCGATACGCTCTGGGCTATGATTGTGGCGATGGCAGCCCCTCTGATACCCATGTCCATCTGCCAGATGAAGACGGGGTCAAGAATGGCATTGAGCATCACGGTCAGTATAGTACAGCGCATGGCATACCGAGGGTGTCCGGCAGCTCTCAATACGGCGTTAAGGCCGAAATAGCTGTGGCTTATCACATTGCCGAGCAGTATAACCTCCATATAGTCGCGGGCGAATGGTATCGTCTGTCTCGATGCTCCAAAGAGGTAGAGTATGGGGTCGAGATAAGCCCAGCAGACCAAAGTGAAAAGTATGCCAAGGATAAGATTGAGAGTGATAACGTTGCCCAAGACGAGATTGGCAGCCTTGTAGTCTTTCTGCCCCAGACGCACGCTGATGAGGGTGCTCGCACCGACCCCAACCATCGCTCCGAAAGCCGCAGACATGTTCAAAAAGGGGAAGGTAGTGGCAAGCCCCGAGATAGCCATGGGTCCCACACATTGTCCTATGAAAATACGGTCTATATTGCTATACAGAGAAGATGCCGTCATCGCAATGATGGCAGGCATGGCATACTGTACGAGCAGTCTCCCCACAGATTTTGTCCCCAGCTCGGTAGGTGCGTGTTGAGGTCTGCTGTTCATATCAGATAAAAGACTACAGGGACGAGCAGAGACGGTAGCAGATTGACAGTCTTACAATCCTTGATACCCAGTATACCCAGCCCCGAAGAAATGATTAGTACTCCACCCACAATGCTCAGCTCCACCCTCATAGGCTCGGGCATAGCCTCGCCGAAATAGTATGCTATAGCGTAGAACATGCCCTGCCAGCAGAATAGGACCGGAGCGGCCAGAAGCATAATCCAACCAAACGACGCAGCCAGTACCGCCGACGTGACAAGGTCGAGCGTAGCATTGGTGTAGAGAAAAGTATTGGCACTCTCCCCGAGCACCCACCCATGCGAGGGGGACAAGGCAGAAAGCACGGGACCCACTATCGAAAACGTACCGATGCAATACAACAGCAGCCCCGTGACCAAACCATTGATACGGTTTTTTTCATCGCCATGACGAGCATTAAGACGAGCATTGAGACGGTCAATACGTCCCGCAAGGTCAAGCTTTGTACCAATGACACCCCCCAAAGCAAGGCTGAGGATAAACATCACAGGATATTCACTCTTAGCCATATTGGGCAGAGCAGCATTCGCCCCGAGCACGAGGCAAGCCAGTCCGAGCGCGTCAAACATGGCAGACTTGTATTTTTCGCCGATACCTTCGCGAGCCAATGCCCCGAAGGCTCCCCCTACGAGGATCGTAGTAGTGTTGATTATAGTACCAAGCATCTCAGATTGAATTAATTGTCAGATTGTATATGTTTGCGAAACACCGTAGGCGTGATACCCGTCTTCGAGCGGAAGAAGCGCGTGAAGTGGTTGGGATACTCAAATCCCAAACAGAAAGCGACATCGTTCACACTCATGTCAGCACGAGCCAGCAGCACCTTGCCCCTCTCGATGATTTTCTGCTGTATAAAAGCCTGCGCAGTCATGCCAAGCTGCCGGCGCAGAGTGTCGCCGAAATGCCCAGGGCTAAGATTGAACTGCTCGGCACACCATGCCACCGTAGGCTGTCCGCATTGCCGTGGGAGCGGACTGCCCGGAGCAAAGTAATTGTCGATGAGCGCCTCCAGGCGCGATACGAACTGAGGAGTGCGAACCTGACGAGTGTCAAACTGACGCTCATAAAAACGCTTGCAGCAGGTCAACATCGTCCCTATGCCCAGACGGAGCATGTGGCTCGTATACTCGTCGTTAGGAGCCTCCAGCTCAGCCTTGATATTGAAGAAGCAGTTAAGAGCCACCCTACGTTCGGACTCACAAAGCTCAAGAGCCTCAGCCACCTTAAAGTCAAAGAAGTTGAACATATAGAAGTCACGCTCCAAGCCCGTGCCGTTGAGCAACTCCGGACGGAAGACCAACATCCAACCTTTGGGTTTGACGCCAGGCTTGAGATTGAGCGAGACCACATCACCAGGCTTCATCGTGAAGATAGCGCCAGGGTGATAGTGCATAGCCTCGCCACGCAGTTTCAACTGCCCGAAACTCGCGTCCATCAGCACAACGCAGTACATCCCGAAATCCAAAGGCAGGAACAGCGACGCATCGGCATCAGCAAGGTTCCCGACACTGACGAGCGGATGATACGTAGGCTGATGGAAATATGAGTCGAACTGACTGATGCTTTCTACCCTTTTGTGCGTCATAGGCATATAATTTCAATACAAATGTACCGTTTTTTTTTCAGAAAACCGCATTTTGGTAGGTAATATTGGTATAAAATCGCACAGAAAGTGAAAAATGGTAGTAAATACCTCAAAATGTTTAGTAAAAAATCAAGTCCCAATATATACATTTGCGTCGGAAAAACAACAAACTTAAACAAAAAAACAACATGTCAGTAAAATTCTATCAAAGCGAAAATCAGGTACCTCTCGAAATGCACAAGGTACGCATGATTCAGAAACTATCATTGCTCCCCGTCGAAGAACGTCTCAAGAAAATCCAAGAAGCAGGCAACAACACGTTCCTCCTCCAGAACAAGGACGTCTATCTCGATATGCTCACCGACTCTGGCGTCAACTGTATGTCAGACAATCAGTATGCAGCATCATTCCAAGCCGATGACTCCTACGCCGGTTCCGCCACCTTCCTGCGAGTCAAGAAAGCCATCAACGACGTCTTCGGCTGTGAATACGTGCTGCCCGTGCACCAAGGACGTGCAGCGGAAAACATTCTGGCCGAAGCATTCTGTGCTCCCGGCAAGGTAGCCCTGATGAACTTTCACTTCACCACGACCAAGGCCCACGCCACTCGCGTAGGCTCTACCGTAGAGGAGCTCATACAGCCCAAAGGCCTCGTCCCTCAGAACGACGAGCCCTTCAAAGGCGACTACGACCTTGAACTCCTGAAAAAACGCATCGACGAAATAGGCTCAGCCAACGTGGCCTACGTTCGCGTAGAAGCCGGCACTAACCTAATCGGCGGTCAGCCCGTATCGCTCGAAAACATGCTGGCCGTCACCGACATCTGTCACGAAAAAGGTTGTCTGTCCATCCTCGACGCATCACTGCTCCAGGACAACATCTATTTCATGAAGACCCGCGAAGCACGCTGCAAGTTTATGGAGGTTGGCGACATCTATCGTCTGCTCGCAGACCACTTCGACCTGATATACTTCTCAGCACGCAAGCTAAGCTTCTCAAAAGGCGGCATCATCACCACTAAAAACGAAGCCCTCTACAAGCAGCTCATGGGCTTCATACCCCTCTATGAAGGCTTCCTCACCTATGGCGGTATAGACGTACGCACCATGGAGTCAATGGCTGTCGGCCTGTACGAATCGCTCGACATGGAGTATATCAGCCAGGGTCCAGAGTTCATCAACTATCTTGCCAAGGAGCTCGACGCATACGGAGTGCCCGTAATATTGCCTCCAGGCGGTCTCGGCTGTCACCTCAACGCAGGCGCCTTCGTACCCGAAATGCCCCACAACCAATATCCCGCAGCAGCCGTCGGTGCAGCCCTCTACATCGCAGGCGGTATCCGCGGCATGGAGCGAGGCACAGTATCAGAGCAGCGAGAGCCCGACGGCACCGAACGCTATGCCGAGCTCGAACTCCAACGCCTGGCAGTACCACGCCGCGTCTTCACGCTCTCACAGTTGAAGTATGTGGCAGACCGCGTCAAGTGGCTTTGGGACAACCGCAGTCTCATCGGTGGCCTCGAATGGACCGAAGAGCCCGAAGTGCTCCGCTTCTTCTTCGGCCGCATGAAAGAGATAGGCCACTGGCAAGAAGAACTTGCCGAGAAGTTCCGCAAGGACTTTGGCGACAGTCTCTGATACCACATTAACATAGCGAGGGGTCAGCCCGTCATTGGCAGGAGCCCCTCGCTCCATTATACCAACAAAAGAAAACAGGATTATGACAACAACATCAATCATAACCATCATAGTAGCAGCCGTCATTGTCCTATGGCTTGTGTCGTGCTACAACAGTTTGGTACGTCTGCGCAACGACCGCGAGAACGCCTTCGCCAACATCGACGTGCAACTCAAGCAGCGCCACGACCTCATACCCCAGCTTGTATCCACCGTAAAAGGCTATGCCACACACGAGCGTGAACTCCTGGAAGGAGTGACACAGGCACGTGCGGCAGCCATGGGCGCAAGCTCCATCGACGACAAAATCAAGGCAGAAGGAGAGCTGAGCAAGGCTCTCGCAGGACTACGTGTCAGCCTCGAAGCCTATCCCGACCTCAAAGCCAACCAAAACTTCATGCAGCTACAGAGCGAGGTATCAGAGCTCGAAAACAAGCTCGCTGCCACACGACGCTACTTCAATGCCACAACACGCGAATACAACAACAAGGTAGACATCTTCCCGTCCAACCTCATAGCAGGATTATTCGGTTTCCGCCGCGAAATGATGTTTGAAGTAGAAGACCGTGCAACATACGACAAGGCACCGGAGATAAGGTTTTGAGGTTTTGAGGTCGCTTCGCTGGTGAGGTTTTTAGGTTATGAGTTTATCGAGTTTTAAGGCTCGTTTAATAGCTGTTTAATGGGCGTTAATATTTCACGGTGAACGTTGGGCTATTTTGTAATTTTCTCAAGCAAAATATGCTTTGAACGCAAGAAAAGGGTCTCTCCACAGAGGAAAGACCCTTTATCAAAGACTCACTGACGGAGCCCTTACAACTATGACATGTAGTACTTATTACTCAGCAACTACAGTGTCAGCAGCTACAGTGTCAGCAGCTACGGTGTCGCAGCAAGCTACAGTGTCGCAGCATACAGAGTCGCTGTCGCAGCATGAACCCTGCTCTGTCTTGTTACCACATGATGCGAAAGAAACAGCTACGATAGCTGCAAATACGAATGCTAACTTTTTCATTTTGTTTTGCTTTTTAATTATTATTCAATCAATCAATCTTCTTATCTCTGCAACCGTTTTTCTCGTTTGCGCTGCAAAGGTACGACAATTTATCAATATGTTGTTCACTTTTTCCCAAATTTTTTATGAGAAATTTAATTTTTTTTAGTCTCACAAATGTAACAAGCAGAATATCAGTAAAATAAGAAAATGTTAAAAATACACTCTTTTCATGCGCGTACATATATGAATGAAAAATGTTGTACCTTTGCAGACGTATGAGCAATTTGAAGGAAAAGAAGGCAGCCTTTTTTACTCTGGGCTGCAAGTTGAATTTCGCCGAGACCAGCACCATAGGTAAGCAACTCAAGGCAGAGGGAGTCAGAACCGTGGGTCAGGGCGAAATTGCCGACATCTGTGTGATCAATACCTGCAGTGTGACCGAGGTGGCCGACAGCAAGTGTCGTCAGGCGATACACCGTCTTGTACGCCAGCACCCCGGTGCATTGGTCATAGTGACAGGCTGCTACGCGCAGTTAAAGCCCGGACAGGTCTCAGCCATAGAGGGAGTAGACCTCGTGCTTGGCAGCAATGAGAAGGGACAGGTGATTGAAGCCATACGCCAGCGTATAGACATGATGCCCGAGGAGCGCGCCATGTGTGCTCACGAGCATCACACCGTGCGTACAGCCGATATACGCACGTTTGTTCCTTCATGCTCGAATGGTGACCGCACGCGCTATTTCCTCAAGGTGCAGGACGGATGTGATTATTACTGCACGTACTGCACCATTCCGTTCGCACGCGGACGTAGCCGCAACGGGTCTATAGAAAGTATGGTAGCACAGGCGCGCGAGGCAGCGCAATCTGGCGGCAAAGAGATAGTCATCACGGGGGTGAACATAGGCGATTTCGGCAAATCTACCAACGAGTCGTTCATCGACCTGATTCGGGCTCTCAATGAGGTGGAAGGCATCGAGCGTTATCGCATATCGAGTATAGAACCTAACCTGCTCACCGATGAGGTGCTGCGATTCTGTGCCAACAGCGAGAAGTTTGTACCACATTTCCACATACCCTTGCAGAGCGGCAGCGACGAGGTACTGCGACTGATGCGACGCAAATACGACACAGCTCTGTTCAGAACCAAGGTGGAGCGCGTGTTGGAGCTCATGCCCGATGCCTTTATCGGTGTCGACACCATCGTTGGCACTCGCGGTGAGACAGAGCAGCTCTTCGAACAAGCGTATGAGTATATGGCATCCTTGCCCGTGGCGCAGTATCACGTCTTCTCATATAGCGAGCGACCTGGCACAAAAGCGTTAGAAATACCACACAAGGTGTCTGCCGCAGACAAGAAGACACGCTCACAGCGCATACTTGAACTGAGTGACAGACTCACCCACACATTCTACGACAGATACATCGGGACAACACGCTCCGTCCTGCTTGAGCATAGCAACACCCCAGGTTTTATCAACGGTTTTACAGACAATTATATCAAGGTAGAGATAGAGAGCAAAGACACAGCATCGCTTGACAACAGAATAGTCAACGTAAGTCTGCAAGGCTGGAATGCCGAAGGGGCAGCACTGGTCGGCAGGATAATCAGATGATATTAATATATAGACAAGCAAAGTGGCAAAAGTAGCAGTAGTAATCTTGAATTGGAATGGCAGGGAAATGATGAGGCAGTTCCTGCCCTCGGTCATAACCTACTCTCAGGGAGCGGATATTGTAGTGGCTGACAATGGCAGTACCGACGGCTCGTCGGATATGCTCATGAGCGATTTCTCCGAAGTGCGTCGAGTGCAGCTCGACAGAAACTACGGCTTTGCCGAGGGGTATAATCAGGCACTCGTCGCCCTCTTACGACAGTATCGCTCAGAGGGCGAAGCATTGCCAAAATACTATGTCCTGCTCAACAGCGATGTCGAGGCAACTCCAGAATGGCTCACTATCTTGACGGATTTCATGGACGTCCACCCTGACGTTGCAGCATGTCAGCCCAAGCTGCGTTGCCAGTGGAATAAAAGCTCATTTGAGTATGCAGGAGCCTGTGGAGGATATATAGACGCATTAGGCTACCCATATTGCCGAGGACGTCTGATGAAAGACGTGGAAGACGATTGCGGACAGTATGACTATCTCAGCGAGCAAGACCGTATGGCAGGGCGTATGGCAATCTACGACTGTCTTTGGGCAACGGGAGCATGTCTGATGATACGCCGCAAGGATTGGGAAGAATCAGGAGGACTGGACGGACGCTTTTTTGCTCATCAGGAGGAGATAGACCTGTGCTGGCGTCTGCGTTCGCGAGGACGCAGAGTCGTGTGCGTCACTCAAAGCATGGTCTACCATCAGGGAGGAGGCACTCTGCCTCAGGGCAATCCGCGCAAGGATTTCCTCAACTTCCGCAACAATCTGCTCCTTCTCTACAAAAACCTCCCAGCGAAGAGCCTGGGTAGGGTCATGTTCGTGCGCTTTTGGCTTGATGCCCTTGCCAGTCTGCAATTCCTGCTGGTCGGGCAGTTTGGCAGTTTTACCGCCGTGTGGAGGGCGAGAGCCGAATTCCACCGTATGCGCAAGGAGTTTGAGGCTGACCGCAAGGAGAATCTCGACAAGACGCTCGTCTCGCCCGTGCCCGAGCAGTCTGGCATCTCTCTGCTATGGAGCTACTATGTCGGGGGCGTGCGGCGTTTCAGCGACTTGAGAGCCTAACCCTTGCCTATAAGAAATATGGCAGGAATCTTGCTCAGGTCGGGTAGGGGGGTCTTTTTCCACTCCGCTATGGTGCAAGTCCTTATCCATTCGTCTGCGGTAGTAATGCCAGCAGCGATACACATACGGGTCTGTGGGCGTAGGGTGCGAGTCAGCGTTTCAAACATCTTGCGGTTGCGGAAAGGAGTCTCGATAAACAATTGCGTCTGGTCTTCGCTCAGAGCGCGCGATTCCAAGGCTTTGAGCCTCTTTGCCCTCTCGGTATCGTCTACGGGCAGGTAGCCGTTGAACGCGAAGGACTGCCCGCACAGCCCGCTGCTCATCACCGCCATAATCATGCTGTTGGGCCCCACGAGCGGTACTACTCTCAGCCCCTTACGCTGTGCTTGGGCTACGACCTCAGCTCCAGGGTCTGCCACAGCAGGACAACCAGCCTCGGAGATAACGCCCACAGCCGTGCCGCCCTGCAATACCCGCAGAGGCTCGGCAAAGCTGCGGTCAGGAGCATGTTTGCCCATGTCGTAGAAAGTACAGTCATCGATGGGGAACTCGCGATCCAACTTTCTCAGAAATCGGCGTGCAGTGCGGATCTCCTCGACCACAAAGTGTCTGATTTCCCTGACCACGGAAACATTGTAGGTTGGCAAGACCTGCGAAAGCTCAGTATCGCCGAGGCTGACAGGTATCAAATATAGTGCCGCTTGCATGATATATCGGTTGTATGTGAAAGTAATGCAATGCGAAGATACGACGAAAAGAGCGAAAAAACAAATAAAGTTGGCCAATATGTTTCCAATCTCAAATTATTTTGCTAATTTTACTACGCAAAAAAACTCAAAGACCATGAATAGCAACAAGACTTTCATTGCATTTGACGGTGATGCCGTACGTGATGCCGCCA
The DNA here is from genome assembly GCA_945932615.1 of uncultured Prevotellaceae bacterium. Classification (GTDB taxonomy): domain Bacteria; phylum Bacteroidota; class Bacteroidia; order Bacteroidales; family Bacteroidaceae; genus Physcousia. The sequence goes on from CAMEQD010000021.1 coordinate 25,681, forward strand.
ACAGTAACATAGGTTTGTTTCACCAGATGGCTGAGTGGCAGAAACGTTATCCCAACCGTTTCAACTTCATCAATATCGACAGTATTGACTACATGGCGGGTCATGACGACTTTGTCGACGAAAACGTCAAGACCTTCCTCTTCGGCCAGCTTGAGAAGGCTGACAATCTCCTCGTCGTGGTCAGCCGTCATACCAATCCCGACAGCAAGTGGCTCAACTGGATGATATCACGTGCCGTCAACCGCTATCACCTGCCCGTTGTGGTAGCAATCGACGGGGTCACCGAAGTCACCGACGAGACCATGAAGAAATGGCACGACCGTTTCCCGGCCAAAATAAAGAAATACATAGGCCGTGATAGTGCCCGTATGTGCTACATACCCCTGACGCAGACCAAGATGGAACGAGCCCTTGACTATTTTGGAGTGAGGAGTCAGACCTATCCCTGGAACAGCACCACAATCTACTGATTACCCCGTCATATCACGCCACCCTTATGCCATATATCAGCAAAATCGAAATCGATTCGCTATGGAGCGGTCTTCACCATGTCCAGTGGAATCTGCGCGAAGATGTCAATATACTGAGCGGAGTCAACGGAGTGGGCAAGAGCACCATATTGTCGCGCGTAGTGAAGCACCTCACCAGCGTAGACCGTCTCGCCAAGAGTCGCGACGGAGTGACGCTCACGTTTGACCCCCCCGAGTCGACGGGAATCAATATTCATGTCATACGTTCGTTTGACCGTCCTGTCATCACGAGCGACGTGATGTCGCGCGTTGTCGACATCAACCTCCATACCGAACTCGATTTCCAGCTCTACCAGCTGCAACGCCACTATCTTGACTATCAGGTGAGCCTGTCCAATCGTCTCGTACAGCTATTCACCACCCAAGACCCCGAGGCGCAGCGCATGGCAAGCATGATAGCAGCCGAGAAGACACGCTTTTACGACATAATAGACAGTCTTTTTGCAGACACAGGCAAGGTGGTAGTGCGTACGAGCAACGAAATAGAGATGCTCCAGCACGAAGAGCATCTCACCCCCTACCAGCTCTCCAGCGGAGAGAAGCAAATGCTCATCATTCTGCTGACAGTCCTCATCGAGAAACGCCAGCCATACACCATATTCATGGACGAGCCCGAGATTTCCCTCCACGTAGAGTGGCAGCAGAGGCTCATATCCCTCGTGCGCGAGCTCAACCCCAATGCCCAGATAATCCTCACCACCCATTCCCCCGCAGTCATCATGAACGGATGGGCAGACTGCGTCACAGACGTCGAAGACATTATATCCTGACTCCACCCACATCGCCCCCTCATGAAGCGTCTGACACAAAACATATCAAGCGAGTGGCAGCAAGCAGCAAATATGTTGAGGCCCAAGCACGTCAAGAAGAAGATTGTCGCATACGTAGAGAGTTATGACGACATAGCATTTTGGCGCGACATACTCGACGAGTATGAGACCCCGGACATACGCTTCGAGATTATGCTGCCATCGCGTACCACTCTGGGCAAAGGCAAGAAACTCGCCCTGACCCACGACCTTGGTCCATATATGATAGCCTGTGTCGACGCCGACTATGACTACCTCCTGAAAGGAGCGACCCCCGTCAGTCAGCAGCTATGCACCTCACCTTATGTCCTCCACACCTACGTCTATGCCATAGAAAACTACCAGTGCTATGCCCCCGGACTGCACAAATCCTGTACCCGTGCCACTCTCAATGACCGCATCCTAATAGACTTCGAAACTTTTTTTGCAGAGTACAGCCGCATCATCTGGCCGCTCTTCGTCTGGAATATATGGTCATACCGACATGGCCGTGACTGCGAGTTTGGCATCACCGACATGACAGAGACGATCACCTTCCGCGACATTAATATCCACAATATAGCCCACTCGTTGGAGACGCTCCGCCACAAGGTCAACAAACGCATCAACCGCCTGCACCAGCGATTCCCCGAAGGCAAGAAGACATACAAGCCCCTCATGCAGGAGCTACTCGATATGGGCATACACCCCGAAGACACCTATCTATATATACAAGGTCATGCCCTCAAGGACGGAGTTGCCCTTCCGCTCCTCACCCCAGTCTGCACACAGCTACGCCGTGAGCGCGAGCGCGAGATAGAACAGTATGCCCTGCACGCCACACAGTTTCAGAACGAACTCTCCAGCTATCGCCACAGTTCCATACCCATAGACATAGCCCTCAGGAAAAGTACCACCTATCGCAAGTCAGCTCCGTTTCAGACACTCAAGGCAGACATAGCGCGGCTGATAGCAGAAGTCGGCACAGCAAAATAGGAATCAATCTCCCTGATCAGCCCCGACTTGCAGAACACAATCACCCTGTCACCCGGCATGATTTGCGTGTTGCCCGTCACGTGCGTACCAACCCCGTCGCGAACCAGTCCGCCCAAGGTAATCCCCGAGGGGAAGCGAAACTCGCGTATAGCCTTTTTGGTGATAGGGCTACCCTCAGACGCGATAAATTCAGCCACGTCAGCATCAGCGATAGTCAGACGTCTGATACTCGCCACATCAGTATCGAGCAGCAGCCGGTAAATGTGGCTCGCCGCCGTAGTCTTCTTGTTGATAATCGTGCCGATGTCCAGCTTCTCCGCCATAGAGACATACGCGATATTCTCTACCTGAGCCACCGTCTTGCGCACCCCCAGACGCTTAGCAGCCAGGCAAGCCAGTATATTTTCCTCAGTATTGGTCGTCAGAGCAGCAAATCCCTGCACATCATGTATCCCCTCCTCTATGAGCAGATCCGAATCGCGGGCATCACCTTGAATCACCATGATGTCCTCATCTTCAAGATGCTCGATCAGCTGCTGGCAACGCTGTTCGTTCTGCTCAATAATCTTCATGGAAATATTGGCAGGTTTCGCGTGAGCCACGTGCATCGCGATATGTCCGCCCCCCATCACCATGACACTCCTCACGTCAGTATAGTCCTCCTTACCCACAATCCTGCGGATAGTCTGAATGTGCTTCTTCGTGGTCATGAAATAAGCGATATCCCCAAGTCTCAACTCGCTGTTGCCATTAGGGATAATCGTAGCATCGCCATGCTTGATAGCCACGATATGATACGGCGTCGACTTGTCAAAAAGCTCATGCAAAGGCTTGTCAAACAGAGCCCCGGCCTCCTCCCTGAGCTTGATGCCCAGCAGACACAGCGCACCACCGTGCACCTCCCAATACTGTCTCACCCACGAACGCTTCAACCCCTCGATAATCTCATCAGCAGCAAGTTCCTCAGGGTACACCACCGAATCAATACCCATCTGTTTGAACATCTCGCTATGCTCCGGAGAAGTATATTCGCTATTGTCCACACGTGCCACCGTCTTGCGCGCCCCCAGAGTATGCGCAATCATACAACACGTGATGTTGCGAGTCTCCTCGGGAGTCACAGCTATAAACAGGTCAGCATGAGCCACACCAGCCTCCATAAGCCCGGAGATACTCGTCGGCGAGACGTTCATCGTCAGCAAATCATAGTTGCCACCAGAGAGCGGTTCAGTCTTCTCAGGGTTCTCATCAATCAGAATGATATCATGACTCTCACTCGCCAACAGCTCAGCAAGATGAGTCCCAACGGCACCAGCGCCAGCAATAATTATCTTCATATACTACAACCGATACATACACCTCTCGATACCCTCCCTGTCGAGCCCCACGATCCTGTACAGCTCCTCAGGCGACCCGTGCTCCACAAAGTTGTCAGGCAATCCCAGCCGCGTCAGGCGCACATTGCAGCCATGGTCAGAGAACCATTCGAGCACAGCACTCCCCAGCCCCCCGTTGCGCACCCCGTCCTCCACCGTGATGACATACGAGAAACGCGAAGCCACCTCAGCCAGGATTTCCTCGTCAAGAGGCTTGAGAAAACGCATATCATAGTGAGCACAGCCACGCTCCCTCGCGACAGAGCTGCAAAGATTGCCGACAGGCCCGATGCTGAGAATCGCCGTGTCCGCCCCGTCGACCAGCCTGCGCCCCTTGCCAATCTCCACCACCTCCATCGGCACCTCCCAATCCCTCATCACCCCACGACCGCGAGGATAGCGAATGACAAAAGGCCCGTCATGATGCAGACACGCCGTAAACATCAAGTGACGCAGCTCCGCCTCATTCATAGGCGAAGCAATCACCAGATTCGGAACAGGTCGAAGAGCCGCCATATCAAAAGCCCCATGATGCGTAGGCCCGTCCTCCCCCACCAGCCCAGCCCTGTCAAGGCAAAACACCACATGCAAGCCACTGATAGCCACATCGTGAATGATATTGTCATAAGCCCTCTGGGCAAAACTACTGTAAATGTTGCACACCGGGATAAGCCCATCCTTAGCCATGCCGGCACAGAAAGTCACGGCATGCCCCTCAGCGATACCCACATCAAAGCACCGCTCCGGCATCTCCCTCATCATGATGCTCAGCGAGCAGCCCGTAGGCATAGCAGGAGTGACCCCCACGATACGCCCGTCGCGACGCGCCAATTCGAGGATAGTATGTCCGAACACGTCCTGAAAGCGAGGAGCCATGCCAGCCACCTCACACTCCATACGCTCCCCCGTCTCCGGACAAAACCTCCCGGGCGCATGAAACGCCGTAGGGTTCTTCTCCGCAGGCTCAAACCCCTTACCCTTAGTCGTATGAATATGCAGCAACCGCGGCCCCTTCATATCCTTGATGCTACGCAACGTCTCCACCAGAGCAATCACATTATGCCCGTCCTGCGGTCCGAAATAGCGAATATCCATACCCTCAAACACATTCTGCTGATTATGGATAAGCGACTTGACCGAATTGTTGAAACGCAGCAGCCTCTTCTTCCCCTTGTCCGTCAGCCAGCCCCAATCCAAAAGCTTCCGGGCAGCCCTGTCACGCCACCTGTTGTAAGTAGCCGAAGTATGCAAAGTGTGCAGATACTGTTTCATACCCCCCACACTACTATCGATACTCATATTGTTGTCATTGAGCACGATGAGCAGATTGTTAGGCATAGACGAAGCATTGTTCAGCCCCTCAAAAGCCAAGCCCCCACTCATACTGCCATCACCGATGACCGCCACGACATGACGCTCCTTTCCCTCCCTCTGAGCCGCCACCGCCATACCCAAAGCCACAGAAATCGACACCGAAGCATGTCCGCACGTAGCCGTGTCATACACACTCTCCTCAGGCGAGGGAAAAGGCTTGATGCCCCCCAGATGGCGATTCGTATGAAACGCCTCACGCCTGCCCGTGAGAATCTTATGCACATACGCCTGATGCCCCACGTCCCACACGATTCGATCCTCAGGCGTATCAAAGACATAATGCAGAGCCACGGTGAGCTCCACCACCCCCAGCGAACTTGCAAAATGCCCGGGGTTGCCACTCACCTCCTTGATGAGCAACTGACGCAACTCATCACACACCTGAGGCAAAGACTCAAGAGGCAGACGACGCAAGTCATCAGGGTACAGTATGGTGGATAAAATATTATGTTCGTCGTTTTTCACAGCATCTTTAACATTTTTATGCCACAAAGTTATATTTTTTTCATTGAAGTTGTGTAATTTTGCAGAGTAAAAAAACACTTATAGCCCATATTGTTTGTCCAGATGACAGAAACCACCCCAAAATACACCCTTTTAGGCAGCTGTTTCGCGCAAAACGTAGGTGAGAAACTCCGCGTCGAAGGCTACGACACCCTCGTCAATCCCCTCGGCACCCTCTACAACCCCGAAAGCATACGCCTCACCATCACCACCCCTCCCTTAGACACCGACACCGACCTCGTCTTCTACGACCCCACCATGCAAGAATGGCGCTCATGGATAGCCAATACCCGCGTCCGCCACACCGACCGTCAAACCCTCATCGACCAGATCAACACCAAGCTACACGAGCTCAGCCAACATCTAAGCCACACCACCCACAGCATCATCACCCTCGGCACCAACGTCTGCTACCAACTCACAGACAGCGGCATCACCGTCACCAACTGCCAACGCCAGCCCTCACGCCACTTTCGCGAGCACCGCATGAGCCAGGCCGAATGCGTCGCATCGCTCGAAGCCACCCTCCACCAGCTCTGGACATACAACCCCCAGATGCACATCACCCTCACCGTCAGCCCCTACCGCTACCTCAAATACGGCCTGCACGCCAGCCAGCTCTCCAAAGCCACCCTCCTCCTTGCCGTAGACCAAGTCGTCAGCCGCCACCCCCAGCACGTCAGCTACTTCCCCTCATACGAAATCATGATCGACGAACTCCGCGACTACCGCTACTACACCGCCGACACCCTCCACCCCACACCCGAAGCCATAGACATAATATGGGAAAGATATAAAACACAAATCACACAGCCATGCAGATAAACGAAATAGCCAGCATGATAGGAGCACGCCTCACCCGGCAAAGCCAGCGAGACATACAATGGCTCCTCACCGACAGCCGTAGCCTCTGTTTCCCCGAGAGCACCCTCTTTTTTGCCATACGCACCAAAAGCGGAGACGGCCACAACTACATACAAGACCTCTACGACCGCGGTGTCAGAGCCTTCGTCGTACAACACCACCCCGACCTCACCCTCCACCCCGACGCCTCCTACCTCATCGTCGAAGACAGCCTCACCGCCCTCCAACGCCTCGCCGAGCGCAAGCGCGAAGAGTACGACATACCCATCATAGGCATCACCGGCAGCAACGGCAAGACCATCGTCAAAGAGTGGCTCTACCAGATGCTCTCCCCCGACTACACCATCACACGCTCGCCCCGTTCCTACAACTCACAAATCGGCGTCCCCCTAAGCGTATGGGGTCTCAACGAAAAAAGCCAGATAGGCATCTTCGAAGCCGGCATCTCACAACCCGGCGAGATGGACGCCCTCCAGCGCATCATACAGCCCACCATCGGCATCTTCACCGGCTTAGGACAAGCCCATCAAGAGAACTTCGCCACCCTCCAGGAGAAGAAGAGCGAAAAGCTCAAGCTCTTCAAGGACTGCCCCACAGTCTTCGGACTTGACGACCCCACCCCCGACGACCCCCTCGAACACGACCGTCAGCTCTGCGCCCAAGTCTGCCGACACTTAGGCATGAGCCAAACCATCATAGACCAACGTCTCGCCACCCTCGAACCCATCGCCATGCGCCTCGAAGTCAAGACAGGCCGCCACGGCAGCACCCTCATCAACGACACCTACAACAGCGACCTCAACTCCCTCGACATCGCCCTCGACTTCATGAACCGCCGCCCCGAGCGCGACGAAGCACGCCGCGTCCTCATACTCTCCGACATACTCCAGTCAGGCATCGAGCCCCGCCAACTCTACACCCACGTCGCCAACCTCATACAAAGCCGAGGCATAGACCAGTTCGTCGGCGTAGGTCCCCAACTCACAGCCCACCAAGACTGTTTCTCCCACACCACAGCCCAAAAGACCTTCTACCCCGACACCGCCACCCTCCTATCCAACCTCCCCATCATCTACGAAGCCCGCAACACCATCATACTCATCAAAGGCGCCCGTCCCTACCACTTCGAACACATCACCGCCGCCCTCGAACAGAAAGTCCACGAGACCATACTCGAAGTCAACCTTGCCGCCGTCCGTCAAAATCTCGACCACTACCGCGCCATGCTCAATCCCACCACCAAAATCGTCTGCATGGTCAAAGCCGACGCCTACGGAGCCGGAGCCATCGAAGTCTCCAAACTCCTCCAGACTCAGCCCCAAGTCGGCTACCTCGCCGTTGCCGTCGCCGACGAAGGTGCCCAGCTCCGCAGCCACGGCATCACCAAGCCCATCATCGTCATGAACCCCGAGATGAGCTCCTTCCAGACCCTCTTCGAGTACAACCTCGAACCCGAGATATACTCTTTCCGCATACTCCAAGCCCTCATACAAGCCGCCCGACACGCCGGCATCACCGCCATGCCCATACACATCAAGCTCGACACCGGCATGCACCGCCTCGGCTTCGACCCCCTCACCGACATGCCCCAACTCATACACCGCCTCACCCACCAGAGTGCCCTCATTCCCCGCAGCGTCTTCTCCCACTTCGTAGGCAGCGATGACGACCAGTTCGACACCTTCTCCGCCGAACAATACCGCCGCTACCTCATCGGAGCCGACGCCCTCCAGTCGGCCTTCACACACCATATCCTCCGCCACATCGACAACACCGCAGGCATCGAACACTTCCCCGAGCGACAGATGGACATGGTACGCCTCGGCCTTGGCCTCTACGGCATCAACCCCCGCGACAACCACACCCTCCACAACGTCAGCACCCTCAAGACCACCATACTCCAGATACACGAAGTCCCCGCCACCGAGACCGTTGGCTACAGCCGTCGTGGCCAACTCACACGCCCCAGCCGCATCGCAGCAATCCCCATAGGCTACGCCGACGGTTGGGACCGCCACTTCGGACGAGGTCGGGCCCACTGTCTCGTCAATGGCCACCCCGCCCCCTACGTAGGCAACATCTGCATGGACGTCAGCATGATCGACGTCACCGACATAGACTGCCACGAAGGTGACGAAGTCATACTCTTCGGCTCAGAGCTCACCCCCAGCGAACTCGCCAGCATAGTCGACACCATACCATACGAGATACTCACCTCGGTCAGCGACCGCGTCAAGAGAGTATATTATCAGGAGTGAGGTTTATTTGTTGTTTAGTTGTTTAAATTTCGACTCGGAACGTCGCACTATATCTGATTGGCAGATTGACCCACAGGAGTGATGCTGAGATACCAAGTAGAGAGAGGTCTTGATGTAACTGAAATTATGTTGCAGGAATAAGAATCATGTGTAGAAAGATGAAACAAGATATTATTGATAGGTTTATAGGCTGTCTTTACGGTCAGGCGATTGGCGATGCTCTCGGTCTTGGCACCGAGGGCATGACCGATGAGGATATGGCTTGGAAATATCCTGGTGGACTCCAGCACTACAATCAGATTTTTCAAGACAGACATCGGAATCGTTGGAAAATTGGCGACTGGACGGATGACACCGACATGATGCTCTGCATTGCTGACGCTGTCATTGAATCCAATGGTGTTGATTTTTACAACATCGCCAGACATTTTAAGGATTGGGCCAATGGCATTCCTATGGGCATTGGCGAAAACACCTATAAGGTACTGATGACGAGCGACTACGTGGAGCGTCCGTTTGAAGTGTCGCAAAAGATATGGGAAATGAGTGGGGGAAAGTCTGCGGCAAATGGTGGACTGATGCGCACATCTGTAGTTGGGCTTTTCCCGAAAGAAGTCAAGGCCTGTGCGGAGAACATCTGCCGACTTACTCACTTTGATCCGCGATGTGTTGGCTCTTGCGTTATAGTCTCAGAACTCATACACGCGTTGGTCTATGGCCTTGAGCCTCCTACGCTATCCACGATGTTGGATATGGCTTTAGGTTATGATGCTGAGATATGCCGCTACATCGAGAAAGCACGGAGCGAACAAAATGTGATGAATTTGATGGATGACGACCACATGGGCTATACGTTGCTGACACTATCCGTGGCACTTTGGGCTTACTGGCATGCTAATTCGTTTGAGGAGGGACTGCTTTCCGTAGTAAATGCTGGAGGCGACGCTGACACCAATGCGGCCGTGGCTTGTGCTATACTTGGAGCCAAGTATGGCTACCAATCCATTCCACAGGAATACAATGAGGGTCTCTTGTATAGAGAACAATTGGAAGAAACCATCCATAAATTACTGGAGCGGTGTATCAGATAACTGCTATGCATGACAAAGACTCCGAATGAATGCTGACAACTTTGGTAAGGGTGATAGTCGCTGTAATAAATTTTAGCAACAAAACTACAGCGGCATCTTCCTTGATTGGAAATAATTACCGCTGTAGTTATTGTACTATAATACGTTAAATACTAGAATACTACAATATGTAGTCGCTTGAATGTTTATCTGATAACTTTCGAATTCTAAGGATAGATAAGCTTTTGGTACGCACAACCAGAGGTTAGAGCAACTTTGTTCTTTGCTTAATCTGGCTCCAAATTTCCTTCTTCATCCTCTCCTCCATAACCTAAACCATACTCGGGATCGTTTACGCCACTATTAGCCAACAGGGCGATTGGTGCAATGTCATAAATTGCAACATTTGGAGTTACATACCTTCTCATTCTTTCTTTTTTCATAAACATGTTTGTTTAATATACTAATTGTTTTTTTCCATTCATTATTACTATTCCCTTATTTGAAATTGGGACTCTAATACCGCCAAGATTATATGCCTTGGACGTAGAAGTTAGGTCTGCATCCAAAGAAGTTATGTGAGTTACATTTCCATCATCCTGTATAATTTTCATTCTGACATACGCTGTTCCCTGAGAATTATAACTACTCAAGATGTCTTGAAAATAAAAATACCCCCTGTAACCATTCATGCGCGTTTTACCGACCGAATACCAGAATTTGTTGTCGTTAAGGAATAAGTATTGCTCATCTATTGTTAGAGGTGTATAACTACCATTAAATGAACCAAATGTGTGTTGAGGCCTCTTGCCTACAGTAACACAAGGATCCTCCTCTACCACAATATTGACCTCATCAACATTAAACTCGCTTATCTCAGAAGAAACTTTTATAATATAGGGGGTGTTTGCCTTGATCTCATTGGCTTCCTTGAAGAAAACGGTAATGGCTTTTGGGTTATCATTATCATCATAATCCGTAGTCTCCCAAGTTGTAAAATTTGCGAGTTCTACGTCGTCACCAAAAGCGGACGTCAATTGTTGTGTAGTCATGTCAAAAGGTAATACAATCGTACTCCAGATACCTGCTTTTATTGTTCGCTTCACTGTAACATTCACGTCTGTGGCATCTGTTGGCAATCTATCTGATTTCTCGTCAAGAATAATCCTTGTGTCAACCGCTTCTCCCAATGTTATTCTGAAATCAATGTCATCAAAATGATAAGGCTTAGTCTCTTTTGTGGTAAACTCAATTGCAGAAATTTTCCCTGAAAAAGAGTCTCCTACATTTATGCCATCTTCTGCGGTTGCGTAAACTTTTAATGCAGTACCACTAAGTGGTAATAATTGTCCCGAAAACGAAACTACAACAAAGCGGTATTTGTTGTCTGATAATTTGGAACTGGATACTACATGATCTGTATTAAATCCGTTTTCTCCAATAGGTTTCCCATAATCATCGAGTACCAAAGAGATGCCATCGTCAAGTTCAATGTCAAGCTGATAACCCTTAAAATATGAATCAAATTCACATTTAATCTCAATCATAGCACAGCTGCCTGATGGGATTGTCACATCTTCAACGGACAGTACATTCTCGGCACACACATTCCCTAAAGTCAATAGGAATGCCATTAGAATAAAATAAGTTTTTCTCATGATATTGTTTATTTGTTTTTCTCTAATATAATGTCAATTACAGAAATAGCATCAGTAACGGTGATTTCGCCATCGCCATTCATATCAGCAGCACGGAATATGAACTCATTGGAGTTTTCGCCCAATACGTTGTCGATAATGCTAACGACATCAGTTACGCTAATCTCTAAGTCTCCGCTGACATCTCCAAGTATGTACGATATCAATGATATTGGAAATTGCTTCTCTGATGCTCTATATACGTCAGCATTATTGTCAGATATACTAATATTTTTCAGATTTACAACATATCCGCCACTTGTCGCACTTTCATCAATGTTAAGTTCTATCGAAAGAAGCTCACCCTCATTACCCTCAAAAACTGCGTTTGATGTGGAACTACAAATGCACAGATACCTTCCATTGTTTAACTTTGAGATTTCTAATATATTATGTTCCCCAGTAGGACTTCTATCTACGGATAAACTAACTTTATATTTTTCATTTTCATCTTTTGCCACAGAAAAGCCTTCTGGAAGTTCCAATTCAAACTGCAAACCAGTAATCAAATCAGTATTATTAAGATTTATTGACAGAATAGGATTGCAAATGTTGATAGGTGAATTAACAATATGAATATAATTTCTCAAATTTGGTTCTTCATTTCCCTTTTTTTGATAATTATAAACAATCGGAGTGTTTAACTGATAATATCGGTCAAAGGATACCACCTGTAGCGCTCCAAAGGATACCGGTTGT
>CAMEQD010000022.1:0-37658 GCA_945932615.1 uncultured Prevotellaceae bacterium
ACCCGAAATAGTAGAGCAGGCTGACGAAATTGTCTTCATTGGCGATGTTCTCGGCGGGGAAGCCTCTCTTGAGTTCGCCTGTCACGTAGCCCTGAGAGACCAGCGTCTGTATGACTGACGCATCGTGAGCGAACTCCTTGTCCTTACGAATGAGCATACGCAGCTTGTTGTAGTCCACGCGGATATTCTCGTCAAGCATATCGTCGGGTATGTTGCAATCGTTGTCTATATACTTGTAGAGAAAGGAAAGCACCATGTTGGAATTGTACATCGTGGTCTTCCCGTATGCCTCCTTGGCAAAGCAATAGTTGTCGTAGTACGGCTTCATTATCTCGATGAGCTCGTCCGTGCTGTGGTGGAAGTCGAATTGCTGCGAATAGTAGGTCAGCATTTCGCGCACCTCCTGCTCGGTGAAGCCCACCATCTCGTTGAAGGCGTATGAGAGCGTATAGTTCGTACCGATGTTGAATCCGCTCGTGAGGTCGTCGAGGGTCACGGGGCTTACGCCTGTGACGAAGACGCGCTCAATTGATGAGTACGTGCCCGACTTGATGGTGTCGAAGAAAGTGCGCAGATACCCAGTACCGTGCGTCTCGCTCTTGTATTCGTCGAGTCGCGCTGCGTCTGAGAGGATATGGTTCGTAAAGTGGTCGTATTCGTCGATGAAGAGATAAATCCTCGCTCCTGTCTTGCGTGCCTCACGGTAAAGATGGTCCAACTGCTCCACACAGCCGTTCTTCTTGTTCATTTCCTCCTTTATACCCTCTGGCAGATATTGTGCGTACACGTCGCAGAAATAGTTGAACTCAGTATTGCAGATAGAGTCCATTGCACTACGGTAATTTCCCAGGTCTGCATTGATGACAGCGAAGTTGAGGTAGATGACAAGATACTTATTGTGATTGGGAGTAGGGTTCTTGCCTATGTAGAGATCGCCGTAGAGCCGCTGGAACTTGTCAGCATCGTTGATGTCATAGTAGTGGTGCAGCATCGACATGGTCAAGCTCTTGCCAAAGCGGCGTGGGCGTATGAAGAAGAAGAACCTATTGGATCTTTCCACCTTTTCAATGAACCTTGTCTTGTCAACATAGTAATAATTGTCTTCGCGGATTGCCACGAAGTTCATCATACCGTATGGTATCTGCTTTGCCATTGTCTTTTGTTGTTTGGTTATTTTGTCGTTTGGCAATTGAAGCCGGCAGGTCGTGAACAAATCCTTGGAGGGATCTGTAATACCTGCGAGACTCCGATTACCATACGAAGAGTGGCGTGGACATCAATGACGATTACTCAAACACCTTCTTGATGTCCTTCTTGCCGTAGTACAGGCCTATGCCTATCTTCAGACCGGCATTGGTACCGTACTTGACGTCATTGAGCGCGAGGTCGCAATACAGAGCCGGCTCAAGGCTAATCCAACGGTTGAGATAGAAGGTATAGCCTACTTGGTGGCAGAACTGTATATAGTCTTGCTTTGACGATGCCGAACTGCCGCGATGCTCATATTGGACGCCTGCACCGAGATTCAGTCCGAACTTCTGGAACGAATAGCGGAACCCTCCCTGTATGAGGGCTGAATGGACTCCGTTGTACTGATAGCCCATACGGCCGAGTATCATCCAACCGTCGGCTACGAAGTAACCCTGACTTGCCCCTATGCCGACGTTGAACTTCTTGTCCTTGACGCCGATACCAAAGCCTGATACAGAAGCTTCTGTATAGTGGGTACCTTTCTCAAACTGTGCGTTTGCACCTAAACTTACGACTGCTAAAAGCAGGATAGCAAAATACTTTTTCATAGTTGTTTTGTTATTTAGTTATTTAGTTGTTTTGTAGGTTGTTTTCTCAGCAAAAACAAGCTATACGCCGCGATTGCCGCCACGAGTCCTGTGATCAGCGATGCTTCGTATGGCAACGAGAAGCCTTCGGGGGCATACATTATGTACGATACCGACACCGCAGTCATGAATACCGCGGGGAGGGCACAGATGTGTGCAATGAGTCGGCTCGCCCTGTTTTTCAACAGCCATACTGCTGCTGCCCACAGCATGAACATTGCCAAGGTCTGGTTGGTCCACGCGAAATATCTCCACAGCGCGTTGAAATCCATAAACATCAGGGCTGCTGCCACGGCAAATACGGGCAGACACACGAGGATGCGTCTTGCGAACGTTCGTTGCTCAAAGTGCATGAAATCTGCGATAATCAGGCGTGCGCTGCGGAACGCGGTGTCACCGCTCGTGATGGGTGCTGCCACTACTCCGAGCACGGCAAGTACTGCACCGAGTGTGCCCATCCACGACTGTCCTATCATGTTCACCACAATTGCAGGATTGCCCAAAGCCTTGAGTTTTTCATAGGCGGTGGCTCCTGCCTCGCCAGGGAGCGAGTCTGCAAATTTTATGGCTGCGGCAGCCCAAATCAAGGCTACAATGCCCTCGGTTATCATTGCTCCGTAGAATATCGGACGCCCGTATCGCTCGTTTTGTAGACATCGTGCCATAAGGGGCGATTGTGTGGCGTGAAAACCGCTGATGGCACCGCAGGCTATCGTGATGCACAGCATCGGAAACAGGGGCAGACCGTCGGGGTGGTGAGTGTGTAGCAAGGCGTCAGAAAACTCTGGCACATACCCCTCGCGTACGAAGACTCCGTAGCCTATTCCCATAGCCATGACCAGCAACGCCAGACCAAACAGGGGGTAGACCTTGCCTATGAGTTTGTCGATAGGGAGAAGTGTGGCAAGCACGAAATACAGGAATATGGCAACAATCCAGAACCACTGGGAGAAGAGAAAACCTTCTCCGCTGTAGGTCATGTTTCCGAGCAGAGCTGCAGGTGTCGTCACAAACACCGCACCTACGAGCACCAGTAGCAGCAACGAGAACACTCTCATGACTGCCCTCATGACTGCTCCGAGTTCATCGCCTATTATCTCTGGCAGCGACACGCCGCCCTTGCGTATGCAAATCATGCCGCACATGTAGTCATGCACCGCACCGGCAAAAATGCTGCCCAATACTATCCATACGTATGCCATCGGACCATAAAGCACTCCCAATATCGCTCCGAATATGGGTCCTGTGCCGGCAATGTTGAGAAACTGGATAAGAAAGACACGCCAGGTGGGCATGGGCAGATAATCTACGCCATCTTGCTTCTCAAAGCAGGGCATTTTGGCACTTTCGTCAACTCCAAAACATCTTTCCACCAACCTGCCGTATATCACGTATCCTGCGGCAAGCGCAATCAGCGCAACTACAAAACTCGTCATTTCCTCCTGTCGTTTATCAGATAAATAATAGCTACTGCGGCGGCAAATCCGATGCCAGCCACATATCCGGTACCGTGACTGACACCGAGGCCGTTGGTCTTGTCAATCAAGATGAAGCAGGCACTAACGGCACACATGAACACCGCGGGGACAAACGAAATGAGCCACGCATGGCATCGCCATGAATGAGCCCATTTGGGTTCACTCCATTCTCTGCGCAGATAGTGGGCAATGGTGTAGAACGTAAACGTGGCAAGCACCTGATTGAGCCAGCTCACATAGAGCCACAACAACTTGAAGCTCCCTACGTTGATCATCACTATTGCCAAGGCAAACAGAGGCACAGAGAGCAACACTCTTCGCCAAACGCTCTTTTGCCCGAAACTGCTGAAATCCGCGCAAATCAGGCGCGCCGCCCTAAACGCGCTGCCCCCCGTGCTCATCGGAGCAGCCACGATGCCAAGTACAGCCAGCACCAATCCTACACGTCCGAGCCAATCGTTACAAATCATATTGACGACCAGGGCTGGGTTCATCTTGACGACATGCACCTCTCCATTGGTTATCGTGTGTGTCATGGCATAATATAGCTTCTCATAGGGCGTAGCGAACTCACGTACTGTACCGTAGACGGCGTTCATATCCATGGCGTCGACAAACTTGATAGCTGCTGCCGCCCATATCAATGCCACCACACCCTCCGTCACCATGGCGCCGTAGAAGCACCTCAGACCGTACTTCTCATTCTTCAGACAACGAGCCATCATAGGCGACTGGGTGGCATGGAAACCGCTCACCGCACCGCAGGCTATCGTGATGAACAACGCCGGGAAGAGCGGCGTGGCAGCCGAATCCATCTGCGTAGGGTAATGGTCGGAGAAGGCCGACGAAATGCTTGGTATGTCTCCCGGGTTGATAAAAATCCCCACACCGACGAGCAGCGCCATCAAAAGCAGGGCGACACCAAATATCGGATATATATTGCCCATAATCTTGGAAACCGAGAACACCGTGACGCACACATAGAATGCCATCATCGCCACCACCCAAAACACGTACGTCCCTCCTATGCCAGCGATTTGCGACGTAAGCTGATCCATCAGTCCGGCCGGTATGAGCGTAAAGCTCGCACCCACACAGACCATCAGTACCAGACTGACGACGCGCATGAGCAAACGGCAGACTCCACCCAGCTCGTCACCGATTATCTCAGGCAGCGAAGCTCCCGAACGCCTCATGCTGATCATGCCTGACATGTAGTCGTGCATCGCGCCACCGATGAGACAACCGAACACAATCCACAGAAACGCTGCAGGCCCATACAGTACACCCATCAATGCACCGAATATCGGGCCTGTACCAGCGATGTTGAGAAACTGTACAGTATAGACCTTCCAAGTCGGCATAGGGATAAAATCAGCCCCATCCCTCTTGACAAAGCAGGGAGCGACGCGTCCGCTGTCAGGAGCAAAAACGCGCTCTACGAACCCCCCGTAGACGAAATAGCCCACGACAAGAAGCAGCAGCGCGATGCAAAATGTAGCCATATACGAAAATATATCGAGGTATTATGCCACAAAAGTACAAAAAAAGTTGTAATTTTGACCCCATGAGAAAGATTTTATTAGCTTTTTTCGCAATATTAACATTGCACGCAACGAGCGCGCCAAAGTATGAGGTACGCGCAGTATGGCTAACCACGCTCGGAGGCCTGGATTGGCCACGTACCAAGGCCGTCGATGCCGCATCGCAGAACTCACAAAAGCAGGAACTGTGTCACAAGCTTGACGAATTGCAAAGAATGGGCATAAATCTTGTGTATTTTCAGACTCGCATTCGCGGCACGGTTATCTACCCCTCCAAGATAGAACCTTGGGACGGAGCCCTGACGGGACGCTATGACCTTTCCCCTGGCTATGATCCCTTAGCATTCGCCATCGAAGAATGCCATAAGCGAGGGATGGAATGTCACGCTTGGGTAGTGACTCTGCCAGCCTTCAAGATAAACGGAGCCAAGGCTCTCGGGCGACGTTCGCTGCTTTACACCCATCCGCGCTTGCTTTACAAGCAAAACGACATGTACTATCTTGACCCTTCGCTCGAGGGTACTACAGAATACCTCGAAAGCATTTGCAACGAGATAACCGACAACTACGACATCGATGGCATACATTTTGACTACATACGCTACCCCGAACGCACCAAGCCTGGCCGTGCAGACTGGAGACGAGACAATATCACACACATCGTTAGCAGATTATATCATACCATAAAACAGCGCAAGCCATGGATTAAGGTATCATGCTCACCCGTAGGCAAATACCACGACACCACGCTATATAGTGCACGCGGCTGGAACGCCTACGAAGCCGTCTATCAAGATGCGGTACTATGGCTCAAAGAAGGCATAATGGACATGATCTCTCCCATGATGTACTTCAAGGACAATCACTTCTACCCCTTCTGTGCGCAATGGCAGGAACAAAGCCACGGACGCATCGTTGCCCCAGGTCTGGGCATATATTTCCTCTCCCCCCGCGAGAAGAACTGGGATCTTGTCGAAATAACACGTCAGCTCCAGTTTATACGCACATTAAACATGGGAGGTGCAGCATATTTTCGGGCACAATTCCTGCTCGATGATGTGAAAGGACTTGCGCAATGGATACGTCATCACTATTATCCCGAGCCTGCGCTCGTCCCACCAACCCCTCACACCTCTCCCTCGACGTGCTCTGCCGACCACTCCATGCAAGCTCCACAACGCTACGTACTCTATGCCTCCAAGACGTACCCCGTAGATACCGACAAAGCGGAAAATCTCGTACGGGTCTATTGGGGGAAACCCGACTACAATCAGCTTGCAGCAGCTGTATGGGGAATGAACGTCAAGATTATGCAAATGGACGAATGGGGCAATGAGCTAAGTACTCCCGTATACGAATCGTCACCCGTCAATACTAACAAAACCAGACGCAAAGTCATACGAATTACTGACAGACAATGAAGCGTATTATAACAATCATCATACTTATATTCCTCGCTCATGTCACCACGGTGCGAGCACAGATAAGTCACCTCGTACGGAGCACCCCCGAAGCCGAGGGTCTTGACTCGCGCTATGTCAGGCAGTTTTTCGACAGCCTGATGTCAGCCAAGAGCACCTATATCCACTCTTGTATAATCATGCGCCACGGACACGTCATCGCCGAAATATACCCCAGCCCATGGAAGAAGGAGTATGGCAGCACCATGTACTCCACCTCCAAGACCTTTACAGCTGCAGCCGTCGGAATGTGCATACAGGACAGCCTCCTCTCGCTCAACGACTCGATAGGCAAATACCTGTCCCAATACATTGACTCACTCACTTCCGACACCATACGCAACATACGCATTCGCGACCTGCTCACCATGGAAAGCGGACTTGCCGTCGACACGAGAATGCGCACCTATGAGACCAACTGGCTCAGAGCCTATCTCAATACCAGACCCAAGGCTGCACCAGGGGAACTATGGGCGTATGACAGCATAGACACCTACATACTCTCGGCTATAATCCAGACAGTCACGGGCATGACCCTCATGGACTTCCTACAGGAGCGGCTGTTCATACCTTTGGGCATACACGAAGCTGCGTGGGAAGAAAGTCCCGAGGGTATCAGCTGTGGAGGTTGGGGACTCTACATGAAGCCCGAAAGCATGGCGCGCTTCGGTCAGCTGCTGCTCCGCGGAGGCATACAGCATGGAGTCCAACTCATACCATCGTGGTGGGTCAAGGAGATGATGACCACCCAGACAGAGCGTAAGAACTATGGATATCAGATGTGGCAGTTCAAAGACGAAGGCTGGGCTCAAGCCAACGGGGCCTACGGACAATATATCTACGTGATGCCTGCCGAAGACATGGTCATCACCATCACGCAATGCAACCACGGCAACGTCCCCTTCCACCGCTGGATAAACAACCTGCTCTCGCGCAACTGCTGTCCACGTCCCCTCACCCCTGGAGCAAACCTCACCGAACTCCGCAAAGCCCAACAGTCATACCACCTCCGTCCCATACGCGGTGAGCGGCAAAGCCCCAAATACAACCACCGGAACATCTCGCTCGCCCTTGCCGACAACATGCTCGGCTGGACATCGCTCGTCATAAACCTCAGCTACGAAGGCGTCAGACTGCGCGTCACCGACAAGCAACGCCGCACCTACAATATCAAGCTCGGCTACAACGAATGGATCGAAAGCGAGATAAACGGCAATCCCTACTGCCCGCGCCCGTTCATGAACAACTTCTCCAACCTGCCCAAGACGTGGCACGTAGCAGGTTCCTACGCATGGAGCGATCCCAACACCCTCAATCTGCGACTTCATTGGGTAGACTGGATCTCCAGTGCCGACATCAGCATACGCCTGCAGGGCGCACGCGCCACTCTCGTGGTCAGGCCTCAGGACACGGGCAAAGGCCTGCGCACCAACGCCTGGCTAAAATAGGCGTACAGAGACATTGTCTAGATATACCAGCGGCACATTGCCATCCTTGGCTGGGTTAAACGCCACCACCGTCAGGCTCTTCAGGGGGGAATACGTTTTTGCGCTGACATCATAGCTGAGCATGGCCAAATCCACCCTTACCCACATAGGGTAGCCGCTGTCAGCGTTCACCTCGCGAGTCAGCTCGACCGTCACGGAGCGACTCACATCATTACCCTTCTTGTCTACAAAGGTACCCTCAAACCTCACATTTGCCACTTCCGACGCACAGCACACATACACCGCATCGTATACGTACGCAGAATTGCCCTGTTCGTCTGCATCAAACGAGAATTCGATAGGTCGTTCAGAAATCTGCACGCAATTTTTGGAGCCGTCATAGCCAATGCCCTCTCCGGTCACAACGTTTACCGGCTGCAGTAAATCCCATATACCGACAGGCATATCCTCTTCAAAAGTGTTGGTCACGACAGCATAATCAGGCGTAAAATTTTCGTCATACTGATTGCAGCCACTACACAAGATGAGAGTCAAAACAGCTCCAAATACGACACTTCCTTTTCCCTTTACACTAATATTTTTCATACAAATCTCCAATCAGTCTGACATTTTTCGTGCCCAAAGTTACGAATAAGTGGGAACAAATCCAAGTTTTGTTGTTTAGTTTTTTTTGCTATTTGGTTGTTTGGGTCTTTTGTTGTTTGTTTTGGTATACGGTTATCGTAGTCATTAGAACCAACTAAACCACCAAATAACTAAAAAACTAAAAAACCATTGACTATCATCACTCCTTCATATTTTCCTCTCACTCTGCGCCCCATGAGATCATACATCTCAGAGGTTCGACCGCTTACATCAGTCCGTATCAAGTCAATACTCGTAGGAATCTCCTCAGGATGCAAGTCTTCTGCACCAGCAAACTCCGTACTCGTCTCGCCAATCATAGGCATACACTGGTTCACGGCACAATATACTCTTACAAAATCGACATGGTCAAGACTGACACGACGACGGTTCCTGTCTACAGCCCAATCCAAATTGAAGCAACAGGCTGGGTTTCTTTCGCCGCCTACATAGTTAGGCAAATTATCAACATAACCGAAACGCAACGCACGCAACACGCACAACGTCCCTCTGTAGTAGGCATTCCCCGGCAGCAACGTGCCGCTAAACGTGATTTGTCCCTCGTCGGCAAGCCACATGGGGAAATACTCCTGCGAATGAAAGGCATTGCGTTCGACCACACCCGTCTGCCCCCTATTGTCTGTCCAAGGTACAGACTCCATAGGCGCATAGGTATACGTTATTTCATATCCGTAGTCTACCTTGCCCACACTGTCAACATCAGCAGAGCCACTCAACTCATACCATTCATCGTCAGGCAGTCCGTTGCCGTTGTCATCCACGCTGACCATCACGATGCCAGGCTCGCTATTGCCCCCGTCGTCCGCACTTGACGAGATGAAGGCATTTCCCTTGATAAACAAGTCGTACTGTCCTGGCACATTGACCAATGGGTGGTCAAAACCGAACGTAATGTATCCACCATAAGCCCCCAGACAAACCATACTGGCATCATCACCTACGAGCAGTTCCTCACACTTGGCGATCATTTCCGCCTCACCGTCACCTTCCTCCCACTCAGGCATGGTATTGACAAACTGTCCGGGAGCAGGACGATATTCATACACCTTGTTGATGTACGGATTGCTGCTTTGGGAGTAAACACCAGCCGCCATAGATAAAGTAGCGACAAAAGTACCTATTCGCAAGTTTAGATTCATTTTTTGTTATTTTGTTATTTTGTTGTTTGTTTTGTTATTCTTGTTGGTTGGTCGTGGATAGTCGTTAGAACCAACTAAACAACTAAATAACCAAACAACAATCAATACACAAATGCTATATGCGCAGGAATATCTCCAGTACGCACGTCCCATTTCAGTATACCGTCAGCCCCATAGCAGAACAGCCTCCCAGGGTTGACGTAATTCTTGGCATCGCCAATCAATATTTCATCATTGGTCGGATTGACCGCAATAGAGTAGGGCATCGAAATCCTCGCATCAGAACCGTCAGAGATGAAGCCCCGATTTACTACCGAAGCCCTGTTGACGTCGATGATTCCATACGTGACATCATTCTGATACGTGATGTAAGAGAACTGGTTGCCAATATAATAAATCGAGTCTCCGCAGAGACACATGGACGACACCGGCACCTTAGCACCATATTCGTCAGTCACCTCACGTACCCGAGGAGAGTCAACACCGAGATTGTCAACCACATAGAGCGAAGCCATCGTATCATAATAATCACCCCTACTTGTCACCCACAAGCGTCCCATACGGTCAGCAAGCACATTGTGCAGATTCACCGCCACGCTTATTCTCCCCACCTCGCTGAATGTGGCAATATCAACGACAGACAAAGTGTTCTCGTAGTTCTCTGGCATATACCCACCGCTGTTAGCCACATAGATGCGACCGTCGACCACAGCGATCCCGTCTGGCTGGAACCCCACCACACACCTGTCTACCACCTCAAGCGTAGCCGTATCAATCTTGGCTACATAGCCTAACTGCTTATAGTCAGGATCTATCTGTACCGGTCCGGCATAACTCGTACAATACGCATATCCCCCATTAAAAGCGATATAGCGGCAATTGGGAATATCCACCTGTCCGATACGCCGTGCACTACCAGCGTCCATCACCTCGATCTTGTTGCTGCAATTCACTACAGCCCACAACTTCGAGCCGTATATCTGCAAGTCGTTGCCTACATCGCCCAGCTCCTTGACCACATCAGGATTGGCATTCCCATAAATATTACGCGTATACGTGGCCGTCCCATAGTCATAAAAGTCGAGAGTACACTTGTTGCTCCCCATATTACCCTCGTTGAGCAGATAAAATCCCGTAACCGGCCCTTGCTGCACCTCGCCCCTGTCTTCCTCTTCGACTGGGAATATCATCACATCATGGCGGCACGAAACCACAGCCATGCAGGCGAGTGACACTATTATTATCCTACATCTCATAATTCAATCCTCATCACCCCCTTCCAGTTACGACCGGGCATAGGATAGTTCAATACCACCTCATACTGCTGGTCAAAGACATTGTTACACTCCAAGGCGAGAGTCACACACTTAGGTAAGCCCCTCTTGCCCCTCCACCCCGCAAACACATGAGTATAGCTTAGGCTGAGATCATGAGTGTACCATGGCTGCTCGTAGTTCTCGCGAATGTTCGCACTCGAATGATAACGCTCACCCACATAGACAAACGAATAATTGAGCGAAAGCCCTCTCCACGCCAAATTGCCCACCACGCTACCGCTATGCCAGGGAATATACGCTATCTGCCCCCCATACGTGCCCGAATAGGTATCATTGTCCTCAGGGTCAGTCATATCCATGGCCCTCTGGTAAGTATAGTTGGCACACAACGTCAGACTCACGTCGCTACACAGGCGCAACACCATCTCGGCCGTCGCCTCAAATCCAGCAATACGCACCTTGCCGATATTCATCATCATCCATCGATACTGACCGCTACCCTTAGGTATTGCCACAATCTTGTTGTCCACCATATTGTAATACCCGTCTGCCTTGACCTCAAGATGTCGCAGCCAGCCACTATGCCAATCCTGTGAATATATCCCCCCAAGGTCGAACTGCTGTGTGTCCTCAGGCTCAAGCTTGGAATTGCCTACCTCCGTATAATACAGGTCATTAAACGTAGGCATACGGAAGATCTTCTTATAAAAGGCACGCAACGACAGATCAGCCTCTCCCCTAAGCAGGGCATAGCTCAAGTATAGTGCTGGAGTCCATCGGCTGAGAGCCGAACTCTCCGACACGCTGGAGTCAAACACATTCGTACCCAACACACTTGCCAGAGCCTTGAATCTCCCCACTTCATATTGCGACGCAAAAGCCACGAGCAGAGAGTTACGCCTCGGGTATTTGAAATTTACCAAATTAGCCGACAATGTGTTATACTGATAGTCTGCGCTCACACTTGCCTCCCAACCACGGGAAATGGTAAAATGATTCACAGCCGACAGATATAATTCGTGTTGTGCAAACTTGTTGTCAATATACATCGTCGTAGTGTCGGGATTAAGATACCGCAACCAATCATAGGCATACTTCGCAGAAAGCTGCAATTTATAACGGTCCGACACGTGATGAGTCCACTGCCCCTGCACAAAGGCATTACGATCCCATTGTCGCTGGGCGAAATGCCATACATTGTTGACGATAGCGCCAGGGATTCCCCTCTCACTGTCATAATAATACGCCTTGGCGTTCCAAGCTCCACGCCTCGTCATGCCAAAGACGCTCCCCTCATAGCGCATAGCCCTTATGTCCCCGTTCTGACGCACAGCCGTAGTATCCCACGCCACCACTCCCGAAGGCAGCACCCTACGGTACCTGAAGCTATACTTCCCCGACGCCCCCAGATACTCTGCACTCAGACTCGAAGATACTCTCCCAGACCATTTCTGCTCCCACACCAATGCAGGATTTATCTGTCCGAAACTTCCACCCTTGAGTACACATCTCAGGTTGAACCTCTCGCCATATTCAAACCTCGGCCTTCGAGTCCGGATATACACAGAGCCGCTCGTACCAAAATCACGGGCACTTTGAAACAATTGAGCCTTCTGACCGTTATACAGAGCTATCTCTTCGACATTCTCCAACGAGAACCGCCCAAGATCTACAAGACCATTCTGAGCATTTCCCAACTGTATGCCATCATAAAATACCCCCATGTGATTAGACCCCATACTACGTACGTCCACTGTCTTGAGACCACCCACACCCCCATAATCCTTTATCTGCACACCACTGAAATAACGCATCGCATCTGCCACCGAGAACGATGACAAAGCCTCAAGCCTTTTCCCCGAAAGACGCTGACTGGGGACAATCTCTTCGCTCCTCCTGCCATACACCGTCAGCTCACGCATACTGCTTGTCTCAGAATCTGCGCACACAGAATCCCTCTCCTGAGCCATAGTCAGGAGAGGGAATATCAGAAGCAATATTATAGTCAGTCCAGATTTCACTTTAACCCTTACGCTGACTCGGACGGGCAGCACGCCTCGCACGAATCTCCGCTTTCTTCTTGGCAGCACCACTACCGTGAGCACCAGTGATATACTGCTTCTTTTTGGCTTTGGTCTTCACCTTAGTCCCCTCAGTAGCAGGTCTCACCTTCTTTGCACCACCACGAAACGTGATACCGCCGAGAATTACAGAGTCTATATCATCACCACCGAAAACGCCAGACATAATCACCTGTTAATGATGGAACAGACGTACTCCCGTGAATGCCATGGCGATACCATACTTGTCACAGGTCTCGATAACATGATCATCACGCACAGAGCCGCCAGCCTGAGCTACATACTCCACGCCCGACTTGTGAGCACGCTCGATATTGTCGCCAAAGGGGAAGAAAGCATCAGAGCCCAGACACACGCCAGTATTCTGAGCAAGCCAATCCCGTACTTCCTCAGCCGTCAGAGGTTCGGGCTTCTCGGTGAAGAACTTCTGCCACTCACCCTCGCGCAGCACGTCATCACGTTCAGGACCGATATAAATGTCAATCGTATTGTCGCGGTCAGCTCGACGTATGCCCGGTACAAAGGGGAGAGCCATCACCTTAGGGTGCTGCCGCAGCCACCATATATCAGCCTTGTTTCCAGCCAGACGAGTACAATGTATACGACTCTGCTGGCCAGCTCCAATACCAATAGCCTGACCGTCCTTGACATAGCATACGCTGTTAGACTGCGTGTACTTGAGAGTGATCAGAGCGATAATCAAATCACGCTTTGCCTCGGCTGGGAACACCTTGTTTTGAGTAGGAATATTCTCAAACAGGGCATCGTCAGCCAGATTTATCTCATTGCGCCCCTGCTCAAACGTGACGCCGAAACACTGCTTGCGCTCCACAGGCGCAGGACGGTATGCCGGGTCAATCTCAATGACATTATACGTACCCTTGCGCTTGGCCTTCAGCACCTCAAGCGCCTCAGTCGTATAGCCAGGAGCAATCACACCGTCGCTCACCTCACGATTGATCAGTCGAGCCACCGACTCGTCACACACATCAGAGAGAGCGATAAAGTCACCATACGAGCTCATGCGGTCAGCACCACGGGCACGGGCGTAAGCACAGGCTATCGGTGTCAGAGGTAGCGGAGCGTCATCGACGAAATATATCTTCTTCAGAGTGTCGCTCAAAGGCAGACCTACAGCAGCCCCCGCAGGACTAACGTGTTTGAAGCTCGCAGCCGAAGGCAAACCCGTCGCCTCCTTCAGTTCCTTGACCAATTGCCAGGAATTAAGGGCATCCAAAAAGTTGATGTAACCCGGACGCCCGTTCAACACCTTGAAAGGAAGTTCTCCCTCCTCCATAAACACCCTTGAAGGCTTTTGGTTGGGGTTGCAACCATACTTGAGTTCCAGTTCAGTCATTTTTTTATGAGGTTATAAGGTTTTTTGGTTATAAGGTTTTTAGGTTTTTTATTTTGTTGTTTTGTTGTTTGGTTATCAACACCTCATTCACAATAATACACAGCATCGTCTCCCTCAAACAGTTCGGGAGGAAGCATACTGTAAGCCTCGTCGCTCAGCGCATCTACTATTTCGCCAGGCAAGTACGTCTGCAAGACAATCTCATCATTCTCCTCAAGAGGAGTCATGCTACCCTCCAGACGATTGTAGGCATCAGTGTAAGCATCATCACACAGACGATCGTATATGCGGGCAGGGATATTCTCAAGTTCTGCACTCGCGTGCTCTATAGACTCACAGATATAAGCATCTATCTCGGCCAACTCCTCGTCAGAGATATGAGTAGTGAATTCTTCTTGAATAAGCACGTCCTCATCTCTGACGATCTGATATTCTATCAAAACCTCAATCATAACAACATCTATTCACTTGTCATTCTGCTGCAAAGGTACAAAAAATATGCCGTATTCCAAAGACTATGTCGTCAAAAAGTCAATCTCACCCACCACGGCATAATGAAAACCAGCGCTGCAAATGACGCCGTCAGACCGACGATGACCGTGATGGCAAAGGTGTACCAGAAATGGTTCTCAGGACCGTCCACAAGGAATGGGATAAGCGAGAAGACGGTGGAGAGGATAGTCAGCACTATTGGTACAATCTTGTGGTTGTAGGCCTGCAGGTAGGCGCGGCACGGACTTACGGCATGGGACTCGCGGATGATGTCGTATTGGTACATGATGTAGATGGCAGCGTTGATGACCAAGCCACACAGCAGCACGAGTGCTGCCAGTCCACCCGTACCGAATGGTATTCCGGCAAAGTAGAACGTTAGGAATACGGCTGTCAGTGTGAAAGGCATGAGGGCAAGCATCAGGGCAATGGGTCGCCAAAGACTTTCGAAAAGAATGGTCATCAGCCAATAGGTGATGAGCAGGCAGAGGGCTATCAGCCAGTATTGTTCTGCAGCTGTAAGACGGTCGGCCCATTGCGGACGTACACAGCGGAAGCCTACGGGCAGGAGCGTCTCCATCTTTTCTGTCACCTCCTTGATATAGTTGTTTGTGTAGATGTAGGAACCGAGTACATTGAACTCTACGCGCAAGACATACTCCTGGTTGCGCCGGGGAATGACGTTATTTGCTTCCCGTTGCTGAATGTCCATCACTTCGCTCAGGCGGATATCGCGGCCATCTATCTTCACATAGGAGTTGAGGAGTTGCCACACATCGTGAGTGTCACGGTGTGTGGATTTGATGATGATATTGGTGTTCAGCAAGTCGTAGCGTCCGAAATCCCAAGTGAGCAGCAGGTCGTTCACAGCCGAGTGTATTTGTCTTGGAGTGATGCCGAGCAGTTTCAGCCGCTCCCAGTTGTAGCGTACATAGTATTCGTCCTCTTGGTTCTCATGACCAGGAGTCACAATCGCCACGTCCACGGCACGTGGATTCTGTCGCAGCAAGTCGCAAAGGTCCTGCGCAAAGCGGTATAGGCGGTCGTAGTTGTACCCAGTCATCTCAATGGAATTGGACCGGTATTGCAGGTTCAGCGAGTTGCTGAAGCCGCGCTGGCTCACCCCGTACGTGCTCCAGTCTGCACCGCCTATGCCGATTACACGGCCTATGACGCGGTTTTCCACCTGATAGGGGGCGGCGGTGTGCAAGGCTTCAGGAGTGAATTGTACGGTAATGTTGGCACCAGAACCATTGACCCATGTCTCAAAACGCTTGACGGACTTCTCGTTCACCAGCGTTTCTTCCAACAGCCTCACCTTGGCGTTCAACTGAGAAGCCGTACCTCCCAAGGGCATCTGCGCCCTGATGTTGAGTTTCATTTCCTCTTCCTCGCGAGGCCATGAAGCACTGTCCAGAGAGTTTGAAAACAAGTAGGCCGAGCCACCGAAGCCTCCTATATAAATAAGGAAAAGAAGCGAGTAGATAACGACACGCTTGCTGCGCGTCCAATTGTTGGGCAGCGAGAGATAGCGGAAATAAAGTCCAGCCCAGCGTGCCATAAAACGCTGGCGTGACGAGACGGTTCGCATGGAACGATTGCTGCGAAATCGCAGGCTGTCCACCAAGGCAGGTACGAAAGCCACAGCCACTAACAAGGCTACCGTCAGGTTGATGATGATAATCCACGCGAAATCGTAGAGGTCGTGCTGCAGACCCTCAGGCGCAAACAGGATTACCACCAAAGTACCGATGGTGGTAAGCAGCGCGGCAAGTATCGCTGTGAAGACCTTGCGGTCGCGATAGTAGCTATAGTGGTCTATCATCACGATGGAAGCATCTATGATCAACCCCAATGATACAGTGATACCAGCTATGGAAAACACATGCAGACGCAGGTTGAACAAATAGTAGCATATTGCCGCAAGAGCAAGGCATACGGCCAACGTGACGGCCACGATGCTGACATACTTCCAACCCGGACGCACCGCAAACACAAACACCAGTAGTATGGCCAAAGACATCAGACTGCGAGTGATGAGTCTGTCCAGCTCGCCCTGCTGCTCCTCAGACGAGTCGTGCTGAAGCTCCAGCCTCACCCCGTGCTGCAACGAAGGCTGCATGTCGTCTATCTGCCCGCGCAGTTCCTTAGCCAAGCGAATGAGATTGGCATTGGCATTCACATAGATGTTCAGGCTCACCGTCTCGTGGCCGTCGATGCGGTAATACGACGAAGGGTCGTAGTTCTTGTACTCGTAATGCGCCAGGTCGCCCATATAGGTGATGTGCCCGTCCAGACTCTTGATAGGCATCTGTTCCAAGGGGCGGTTGAAAGTCTCCGTAGCCAGGCGTAGCGTGACACGCGCGCTATCGTGCAGCACTTCGCCGACTATCTCGTTGCGACCTATAAAGGACTTCAGGCCGCTTTCGATGTCAGACGAACTGAGACCGCAGGCTTGCAGCAGCAAGGGGTCGTAGGTCACCTCAAGGTAACGCCCCACACCACCCGACACATTAACCCATTTCACATCTTCATTGCGCTGCAGGACGGGCTGCACATGCTTTTGCACGTAGTCCTGTAGCTGCGCGGAGTTCAGGGGACTGCTGATGTTGTAGGAGAGCAGATGGACGGTTTCCTCCTTTTGCCTGCGCGCGTTGTCCACGATGTCCCCACCCGACAAAGTGGGCGTGCTGACACCATCGGGCAGACGTCCGCGCAGCTGACGCAGCAGCGACGCAATCTCGAACCTTACGGCAAACACCCTCACCTCGGGCTTCAGCGTCACCTTCACCCAGCCACTGCCGAAACGTGATTCCGACTCCACGCTTTCCACACCGCGCACTGCCACCATCATACCCTCAATAGGTGCCGTCACGTTCTGCTCAATCACCTTGGCAGGAGCACCACTCCATGTGTAGTTTATCCACAGGTCGCGCCCTTGACGCGGACGCGGTTTGGAAGCAACATCAATCAACGGAGTGAGAGCCGTGCCGATAATCAGCAGGATACAGGCCGTAAGGAGGACAGAAAAGTTACTGATTCGCATCGTCAGGTCCTCCTCCTATATATGACATAATACGCCAACGGCACGAAAAACAGGCTAACCATGGTACCCACTATCATGCCCACAACCAGCGTAAGTGAAAGAGGGTATTGCAAGGCACTGCCCATATCGGCTCGTGACAGCAAGGGCAGAATGGCCAGAATAGTGGTCAGCGATGTCATGATGATAGGGCGCAGACGCCTGTGGCCAGCCTTCACTATAGCCGTCAGCGTTGACACACCACCACGGCGCAGGCGGTTGATGGTGTCCACCTTCAAGATGGAATCGTTGATGACGATGCCAGCCATCACCACCAGGCCTATCATAGACATGATGTTCAACGACTCGTCCATCGCCCACATCACGAGAAACACCAAAGCAACATCCAGTACTATCTCGCTCAGAATGATGAGCGGCTGCACCAAGCTCTCAAACTGCGCCGCCATGATGAAGTAGAGCAAGGCCAAAGCCACAGAAAGGACGATGAGCAGTTCTTGTGCCAACTGGCGGCTGGTGAAATAATCGCCTGTGAACGAAGCTTGCAACTTCAGAGGCTCCTTGCGCACCTCGTCGCGTCCCGTAAAGCCCTGTGCCCAAAGCATCACCTCGCGTGCAGTCTTGTCGTTGCAGTCCAGATTGATGGGATAATATTCGCCCGACTGATTTGAGTTCAACCGTTTGAAATCTTCACCTGCTCCAGTACTTACCAAAAGATACAGCGGAATAGTCGTGCCGCCCACATTGATAGTGGAACCCAACAAGGCACCCTTGTCGGGCACAGCATCATTGATTACCACTGGCACCATGGCCGAACCATCGCTGATACTAAAAACGCAGCGTTGCCCCACACGCTCGCGAAGCACTTGTATAAGATTGTCATAACTAACGCCATATACGGCCATGTGTTCTGGATTTGCCTTATATTCTATGGTTCTGTCGGCCACCACGGGTTGTAGAGACAAGCCGGGGAAAGCCGCCCGCAGCGAATCAACGAAAGTCCGTGCCTGTGCCACCGAGGGACGTCCGCCGTTGCTGTTCTGCAATTGTATGGTCAGGCGACTCTCGTCCGAACGGAACACCATGTCCAGCAGACTTCCCACGGTCTCGTATTTCACACTGGCACGCGGATAACGCTCCGTCAAGATCTTCGTCAGTCGCCTTTCGGCATCCAGCCGTTCTGCCTCGCTGTCGAACTTCATGTAGACCACAGCCTCGGTAGACGTAATATCCTCAGTGTGTGAGAGAATGAAAGCCTGTGCTCCCACCATGGCCGTAGAGGTCTGCAACGTTGTATCCAGCGTGGCAAGCAGTTCCCGAACACGGCGGTCGTTCTCCTGCTCCGAAATTCCCAGATTCCAGTCGATGGTCATCAAGGTGTCCTCGTGCGGCATATCGGGCAACTGTTCTTTACGCAGATGCTGAAACAGAAACACCGAGCTGACCACAGCCATGACAAATGCCAGCAGCATAAGGACAGAGTGGCGGAAAGTGAATTTCAGCACGGCAGAATAGACCGTCATGAGCCTATCACCGCTCTTAGGCTCTGTAACCACGACCTTGCGGAAGAAAAGCCTGAAGTATACAGGTATCACCATCGTTGCCACCAGCAGCGAGGAAAACAGAGCTATAGTCACAGCGATGGCCTGGTCATAGAACAACTCGCCCGCAGCACCGCTTAGGAAAATCAACGGTACGAACACAGAGCAAGTAGTGAGCACTGACGACAACATGGGCATAAACACCTCCTTCGCCCCCTCCACTACGGCCATATCCAGCACCTCACGCTGCAGACGATGGCGTATGTTGTCAATCACTATGATAGAGTTGTCCACAATCATGCCCACGCCCAGGATAAGCCCCGAGAGGCTGATGACGTTGAGCGAGATGTCCAGAATGCGGAACGACAACAGAGTCAGAATCAACGACAAGGGAATACTGATGATGACAAGCAACGGCAACCGTATACTACGCATGAATACAAACAGTACAAGGCAAGCCAGCAGGGCACCCAGTAGGAAGTTCGTCTTCAGATTGTCTATGGAATAGCTCAAGAGCTGCGTCTGGTCGCGGGTAAGATCAAAGGCTATGTCGGGAAACTCCATACGCAACTCCGCCATAAGAGTATCGATGTTCGCCTGAAGATCCTCCATCTTCGCCTGCGGCTGCTTCACAACTGCCATCGTCACGGCACGGCGTCCGTTGTGGCGTATCAGCCCCCTCCCGTTGCTGGAGGGACGGTGCTCCACCTCACACAGATCGCCCAGACGCAGCAGACGGTCGTCGTGAGTGAGGATAATATCACGTATGTCGTCGTCCGTCAGCAATGCAGCATCAAAGTGTATGTTGTAGCGGTAGATGCCGTCAACGATGCTCAGCGAAGTCAGAGTAATGTCACGAGCCGTGATGGCCTGCTCTAAGTCCCGAGGACTGATGCCGAGAGCCTCCATGCGATCAGACCGCGGTGTGAGGACAATCTCCGAACCCTCCGTACCGCTCACGTCCACCATGGCCGTTTGCGGCAGTTGTTCGATGCGTTTGCGAATCACACTCTGTGCGAACGATGACAACTGGACGAAACGCTCGTCGCCAGCCATACTGTCCTTCAGCGATATGTCCAGAAAAAATGCAGGAATGTCCATGGCACTGGCCTTCATCACCTTGGGACGTTCTATTTCCTTGGGCAGCCACGACATGGTACGGTCTATTTTTTCGCCCACTTCGATGAATAGCAAATCCATATCAGCTCCCGGTTCGAAGGTCAGTCTCACCGTAGAGGCGTCCATTCGGCTCTCGCTGCTGAAGGACTTCAATCCAGGCACCTGAGCCAACTGACCTCGCAAAGGTCCAGTCACCTTGCTCTCCACCTGACGCACGGAAGCACCGGGATAGGAAGCGTGGACGGTAATCTGTGGTATATCAATGTCGGGCATGAGCGACACTGGCAACTGCCGAGTAGATAGAATGCCGATGATGGCCAGTGCCAGCACAAACATACTCACGGCTATGGGGCGGCGTATAAGATGTTTCAGCATGGTTTTCTTAAGGAATCAGTTTTTCTGTTTCAGTTCCACCTTCGTCCCGTCGGCCAGGTTCATGTTTCCGCTGGTGATAACGATGTCGCCTTCGTGCAGTTCGGTCTCCTTGCGAGCGCAGCCAGTGATAGCATGATGGCTGATGTTGCTATGCAAGATGTCGACGTAGGTCCATCGCGCACAGCCATCGTCGTAGAGGAAGACCACATTGTAGCCGTCGCGCTCTACTACGGCATCTTTAGGTACGACAAACATACGCGGCACTGGGCGCTCGATTACCACACGCACGTTCATACCGTCCAGCAACTCAGATCTGCCATTGACCCTGGCAGTCACCTTGACCATACCCTTTTCGCTGACCGAAGGGTTCACGCTCCTTACGCTCCCATACACCACAAGGCTGTCATCCACGAACGGACTGACACGTACCCTCTGTCCCGGGCGTATTACCGCAAGCTCAGCCTCCAGGACGCTGAACTCAACGTCAAACTCCGTATCGTCGATGATATTGCACAACTTGTCGGCACGCTGGTGCAGACGTGCCGTGAGGTCAGCTATACGTCCGCTTGTCGGAGCAGACAGACGGCAGTCTGACAGATTCTGACGTGCCGTCTGCAACTGATAGCATGCAGAATAAAAGCCCGAAGTGACCTCTGCCCGGCGCAGAATGTCGTCGGGTATCTCGCCTCGCGGCATGAGGTCTGCATCTACGTCATACCCCATCGTGATGAGCTTGTCAGCAAGATCTACACGAGTCTTCTCTACTTCGCGTTCGGCTCGCTCCACTTCGCGTCGGTAAAGAGTCTCGTCGGTCACTGCCAGCAACGTACCCTTCTCTACCCATTGTCCTTCACTCACACCTATCGCAGTAAGCACATCGTTGTGTTTGGGCTGAAGTTGTGCCTTGACCTTGGCAGCCAGATGCCCGTTGCATACCACCTCCCTGTTGAAGTACACAAGGCGTAGGGTCATTGTATCCACGTAGTTCTCCGTGGGCACAGCCTCCGTCTGAGGACTATGTCCAGAGGCCTCTGAGTCACTCTTGCTGCCACACGAAGCAAGCGACAGCAGTACACTGATGATTAGTAAGTGTTTCATCGTATTATCTTGTCAAAATCAGTTGTTATCTCACATTTGTTTATATAATCCCACAGCGTGTGCCGCTGTATGGTGTAGTAGTCAGTCCAGTATGTCTTGAGCTGGTTGATATATTGCGAGCGTGCCGACTCCTTTTCCTGCTGTGCAGTGTTGAGATCCGTAACACTGATGCTCCCAGCCTCAAAACGCTGGAGCATCAGCATATAACGCTCGTCGGCAATCTCCTCAGCCCGAGCAGCATCATGACATTGTTCTGACTGCAGGTTGAACTGCATCACGAGCCTCTTAACCTCCTGCCTGTAGGCAGACTCGTCCTGTTCAATCTGAGTCTTAACCACCTCAAGGTTTGACTTGGCCACCTTAACACGTCCTTTGCTCACACCCCAGTCGTAGATAGGCCATGTGACGCTAAGTCCCACTATTTCGTTGTCCTGAAGGTGGCTGTAGGCCTGACCTATACGGTCGGCAGTATTGCGCAGTCCGACCTCGCTGCGTAGCGACAACTGGATTCCACGCTGAGATTTGGCCTGTGCAAGGCTGCTTTGCGAGGAGATAAGCTTAAGTTGTTGCTCCAAAGGATACGTTGAGGCCGTCATAGCTCTGTGCGTGACCTCGTCCTCGATGAGCAAGATGTCGGGTACAGGGTCTGGAGCTATCAGTTCTACCCCGTCCCATTGTACCGCCTGCATATAGTTGAACAGCTGGAATCGAGCATCGTCCAGCGCAAGGCGTCTCTGCTTGACACTCATTTGCGAATTGATTACAGACAATTCCAATTGCAGCAACTCGCTTTTAGACACCGTACCCAACTCGAAACGCCGTTTCGTCTGGTCGTATAGACGCTGGCGCTCCTCAGACGTAGCCAAAGCCTGCTGATAGTCAGACTGTGCCGAAAGAACTTCGAAATACAGATTGGTCACCATCACGGCAATTCCCTGCATCGTAGTGAGATATTGGCGCTTGGCTTTCTCGTATGTCACAGGCTCCGACTTGCCCCGCCATTTCAATGAGTTGAAGGCTCGCAAAGGCTGGTCATACACGATGCGCAGAGGCTGTGAGTTGAACGTGCGAAGGTCGTAGTTGAACTGCTCCAGGTGATAGAGATATGACTG
Source organism: uncultured Prevotellaceae bacterium (assembly GCA_945932615.1). Classification (GTDB taxonomy): domain Bacteria; phylum Bacteroidota; class Bacteroidia; order Bacteroidales; family Bacteroidaceae; genus Physcousia. The sequence continues at coordinate 23,045 of CAMEQD010000022.1, forward strand.
CAGGGACACCGTGCCACCCGTTGGCACTATATTCTGGCTGACAGACAGCGTGAGGGAGTTGCTCAGCGAGTTGTTCTCCACATAATTGATTCGTCCGTCATCATAGTTACGCACGCTGGTGACAGAGCGGTCGTAGTTCAACAGCGAACCCGACAACGAGACCGACGGCAGCAGCTCAGCACGGTAGGATCTGTACGTCCAGTAGCTTCCCAAGAAAGAGAATCGCGCCATCTTGGCCTCAAGCGAATGCTCCTGAGCCAGCCGAATGGCTTCGGAAAGCGACATGAACATGCTCGCCCGAGAGATTTGCGCCAAAAACAATGTGGCGATGAGAATTAGTGATTTACGCATGTGATGAAAAGCAGATTTCATAAAATAGATTTGTTGTTGCCATACACCAAAGCACCAAAGACTTGATGAACGAGGCTAAAGGCGTGAAATGAATGAGTTCTCCGAAGCAACCACAGGATTCTATCCGACCAAGAGGGGATGGATTGAAATAATTGTCTCCAGTCAGCCAGACAAAGAATGTCAGGGCGAGGAAGGCCGCCACGTTGGCCTGACGGCGCAGTGCTGGAACCAGGCAGGCAATGCCGATGAGCAGTTCCGCCAGGCACACCATGCCAGCAAGCAGGAGTTTATAGTCTCTCAGCCAACCTCCAAAATAGATGTCGAGGTATAGTTGCAACTCGTCGGCGAATATCGGCAGGGCAACCGCCTTCGTCACGGCGGACAGAATGAAGACTCCGCCCAGGCTGTAGGCAGTAACCATTCGGATGTTTGGCTTAGGCATATTCATGTTTATGGATTATGGGTTAATGTCATGATCATTTCCTCCGCCTCCTTCTTCATGTCGCATGTGGCGGGTGATTTCACCTTCACCTCAAAGTCCGTTATCCTTTTGGCCATACTCAGCATCTTTGTGCTGTCCCTCATCGTTTCGTACAGCTTCATACGGCGATAAAGTGGATAGACGCGGTTGGGCACCATGTGGAAGGCGTGGCAGTACAGAGAATCGGCAGTCCCGTACTCTTGCATGTCTTCATAATTACGCCCCATCAAGATGTGGAACATGGGATCAACACTCAACAAGGTTCCTTGGCGTAGCATGGCATTGCTGTCATTATACCTATCGGCATCGCGCAACAGTGAGCCGAAGTTGAACAGGAACTTGGGATTGTCATTCAACTTTTGCAACAACTCGTAGTAATCCTTGATAAAAGCCTCATCTTTCATATAGGAGAATCTTTCATACTCCTTCTTTGCCTCGAGCCTTGGCAAGAGTAGAGCGTAGACAGTGACGCCCAGTGCCGTAGCCCCGATGAAGGAGCACACCTTACCTGCACTTACACATTTCTCATCACCCATATTGGCAGCCGTGGCCACAATTACGGCCAGGATTACCCCGAACACGGGAATATTGAACGGATAAGAGAACAGGGAGAACACCAACAGAGCTAACAATCCGTAGAACAACGAATACCTGACTCTCCACAGTCTCCATGCCGTCAATACCAAGACGATTGCTACTAAGATCAATCCTACGGTTCCTAATTCCACCGCCAACCGCATGGGTTCGCAGAAAGGCATGTCGGCTACGCCCACACTTGGGATAAATGTGGAGGCAGGATGCGCTGCGAAGTACTCGGCCTGACCTTCTCCTAAAGCATGCAAGTATCCTCCTGCACCAGTACCCAGCCAGAAATGCTTCATCCAGATGCGGAACGAGACGATAAACATCAGTAGCCGACTGTCCGCCGACCCTTGCTTCAGGAAATAGAACGCTACCATAGCCACCGCAGAGCACGCGATCACGACCTTCCAGTACTTCATTACATAGGCGCGGTACAGTACGACCATGCACACTGCACAGGCCAAGAGTGACGCACGGCTCCAGGCCGCAGGTAGCACAATGAGCAGTGCCACCGCCGCCCAGCCAAGGGACTTGCCTCCCTCTTGCTTGTATGTTGCTATAACCACGGCTAACATCACAGCCAAAAAAGCCCCGAATGGTGCGGGATTGAAGAAAGTTCCCGTCATGGCATACAGATGGTGTCCTGATGGACTGAAGCCCAGCAGTTGCCATAATCCTATCCCAACCTCCATGCAGCCAAGCGTGGCACAGAGGTATGCCCATACCTTGTTGGGTATTCGCGCGAGGGGAGCACAACGCAACAGTATGTAGAGCGCTATCCATGCGCCTGCGTGCAACACGGTTCCCGCACACGGCGTATGGCTCACGGCTATCACGTTGCCCGCGAAACAGATGACGCACAAGGCCACCCACAAGTCTATAGACCCAAAAGTACTCTTTCCCACTTTATCGTATCTGTTTCCTTATCCTTGGCATAGCTAATTAACTTCACCACGCCCACGATATAATCCTCTGGCACCAGTCCCCAATAGCGCGAGTCCATGGAGTCGTGTACGTTATCCCCGGCCATGAAGTAATAGTTGTGTTGCCACGTGTGCCGTCCTACGGGCTTTTCGTCCAGTAAAACGCGGTCGGTGTCCCAGTCCACCATCACCGCCTTTCCCGTCTCATATTCAAGCAGGCTTTTGTATATGATGCCCTCTTTGGCCGTCAGTGTCATCATGTCACCCTCGCGCGGAATGTAGAGCGGTCCCATGTGCTTGAAGGTCCATCCCACATGCTCATCGAACGGATGCACAGCCATGCCTGCAAAATCGTAGGCATCATCAGGCACGGTTTCCAGCCGATCCTGCTCCGATTGCAGTCCCAACACACCATCATAGTTATTGCATCGATAATGACCGTTCACGATGCTCAGCGAGTCTCCGGGCAGAGCTATGCACCGCTTGCAATAGACATAGTTTATCTTGAAGGCGATACGGTCTCCCACCTGCGGATAGTTGAACACCACGATGTCGTTATGCTTTAGTCTCCGCAGCCCTTTCATGCGCATGCTCCTCAGCTCCTGTCCGCCCTCGCGGAAGTCAAAGTCGGTGTAGAGCCGCGCCCCCATGACCAGTTTGTTCACCACCACACGGTCGCCCGGCACCAATGTCGGTGCCATGGACCATGTGGGGATGACAAACTGGTCGGCAATGAAAATGCGGACTATGGCATAGAATAGTACTAAAAGCATGAGCACAACCAATAGTAACAATATTTTATTGATTAACGTTCGCATATTACTTATTATTTTTACTTCTCCATTTCTACTATTTGGACAGCAATTCGGGACATCTGCGAACTCAATATATTCGTACTTCGTATTGGATATGCCACACCTCCGCCAACCATTGTCCCAATAGCGCAGTTCATATTCATCTCCGGCGTTACATTCTAATGGACATGCCCCATCAGAAGCCAAAACGAATCGCTACCAGCAGTAGCCTCTTCCGCTGGCTGCAACTGAGGCAATTTTGTTTTATTGGTTTTAAACCACGGAAGATACCCATCGCGTATATTTGTATTGCTCAATGCCACGCAGAACAGACCATCTCGGCTTACGGACACAGGAGAAGAGAAAAGCGTGTTATATGGTGACTCTACATTAGAAATTGTCACAACGGAATCCTTCTTTGCATCATATATCAGTTGATCGCTCCTGTCGGTGGAAAGGAATATCAGACTGTTATATGCACAAAGATGACGGAAAGACATGACCTTGTCCGAATTCTTCATCAGCATCCTCTGATAAGACAGATAATCCAGTCCTTCCATTTTCCTCACATCGAACTGACTTTCCCCACAATTCAACGACACAAATGATGAGCATTTAGCCTCGTCCGCCTGATAGATGTTGAAATCAAATGGCGTAACGTACAGAAACCCATTCTCCATTGCAACTATGCTGCCTATATCATCAAGTGTATACTTCTGCTTTTGCTCAACATACGGAGCGGTCTGATAGAGAAGTTCTCCTGACAACGAAAAGACAACAATTTGATTATCTTCCAACTGATTGGTGTTTATTGCAATCTCATCGTCAGCCAATGCTATTGATGATCCACATACGACTTGCATTGTTCTTAGAAATTTGCCGTCGGCATTATACAGGTTAATCTTCCTCGAGTCGCTATCATAGACATAGATGTTATTAGATTCGTCCATTGCAATATCAGTAATACCGAGATATTCGTTTTGCGCATTTCCCCTGCAATTGATAATACGTTGCAAACTTCTGGAAGAGGTATTCACCTTGAAAACCGCCTGCTGCATCTTATCCAGGATATAAATATCCGTACCACGACGAATTGTCCTATCAAAATTAGCTATTGCAAATTCATTGGACGACACCAGTACCAAACTGTCAGGTTGCAGATAATCGGTTACTGCGTCAAGCGATATTCTTTGTTCCAAATCTGCATTTACCATCGTAATCCTTACGGGGGGCGCACAACTTACACACATACATAGGCCAACGAAGGCCAAAATCGTATACTTATTCATGACATAAAATATATAGGGACTATAAACTACGAATCTATAGTATTAATTTTTTTTCAGTTTGTAAGTAGGTGTCAAAAATCAATACGTATAATACAATTATTGAACATCTACTTATCAGTTATTAATCCTTTGACCAACTTTCACAGTCTGTTACAAGTCCATTCAATGACTTATAACACATATCTCCTTCCTTTCCTGTGTGTTTACAATAGGTGTAATATGTCGTACAAGTACGTGAATACTGTATTGAGATCTGAGCACCTGTCGAATCTGTTTTAATGTCTGTTTTGAAATCCTTGTATGAATTTTTATCCGTTTTATTAATATACTTAGGGTATTCATTATCAGAAGATTCAGGATCGTCTGCCAATGCTTCTACATTAGCTAACATCACATCTGACAATTCGGATTTACTATGTGAATTATAAGCACTGTAGCCAGAGAGTACTGCTACAGCAATAGACACTGCATAAAATGTTTTTTTGTTCATGATAATTTTTTTTGTTATATAAGTTTTCATTTGTTCGTGCCTGTTTGATGGGCAAGGCACCATTCCCATTGTCCCTTGCATAGTATCCTATGAACGAACGAATTTATGGTTATCTTTTATCTTCTCTGTACCTTATCACAACACCTCCTTTCTGTATTATAGGCTTAGCAGCAATCATTGTCCTTCACGGCTTTTCACGGTGTTCAACATTATCACCTTTAGTCATTGTCAATATCCATTATGTCATAGTACACAAATCTCTGCCTTCCCTGTTCGTCAATCACGAACGGCATTTCCTCCTTTCCCTGCGTTAGGTTCACAAGCCAATAAAGCTTGCCACGAGGGACATCCGAGAACTCAATATATTCGTACTTCGCTTTGGATATGCCACACCTCCGCCAACCATTGTCCCAATAGCGCAGTTCATATTCATCTCCGGCATGAATGCCGTTGTCTGCATTCTTGGGAGAGAAACGGACATGGGTCACCACCTGCGGCTCCTTCAGCCACAGGGTAATATTAGGATAGACACTTGGAGCAGTCTGCATATTGCCGTCATATTCAGCCTTCCACGACATATCCTCCCATTTCTCCGCGTCCATCATACGCATTAGATGTTTTTCGCGAGTCACAGCAGTAGTGTCGTAGGGCGAAAACACATGCCGATGCATGGCTGGCATGGTATTGGCATAACCATAACTTTCAGGTGTCAACCATTCCAGCATGGATATATGGGCGTTGGGGTGTTTCTCAGAAGCCTGGAAACGATAGCTCTTGTAGTGCCCTGTGTGTGACAACGGATATGTAAGAAAAGCAGCTTGCGGAGCTTCCTTTATCTCAAGCAACGTCACCGCATCGCTGAAATCACCCTTGCGCGAGCCTATGAAGCGTCCGCCAACAAGTTCCTCCGCCACACGCTCCATGCTGGGCTTGCGCGGATATTTCCGCGTGAGTGTGATAGAGATGCGGGAAGTATCCGCCTGGTCTATATAGGGGATATTCCGAATGACAGGAACACTGTCTATCAATTCTATATAGAAAGGCTGTCCAAAAGTGCGATAACTCTCATCAGGATAGTATACAGGGAAATAGAGCAGCCCAGGCATGGCGTGGTTGAAAGTGACTTCGCCACGGGAACGGTCTATCACTCCCCAGGTGACAGGGATGGCACCCTTCCAGTCGCGGCTGTAGGTGGCCAGATAGGCCAAGTTACACCTTGTGCTTTCATGAAACGGTAGAGCGATGGACACCGTCTTTGCCAGATACGCTGTCACGTCCTTGATGCAAGGGTCGTCCAGGACTGGAGGGACATACTCCCCTTCGGCTTTCAGGAAAGGCGGCGTGTCTCTCTGCGCAGCGTATGTGGAGCGGTAAACGTTGGCGGTCTCGGCAAAAGCCCAGTCGCCATCGCCCGGCAACGAGCTCTCAGGATTGAATGTCTGCCACGTATCCGTAGAATCGTTATAGACGCTGCAATGATAATGCCGCCCCGAAAGGCTGCGATAGCAGATATTATGCTCCACCACCACGGGCACGCCGCAGGCACGCAGTATGTTGCAACCGTATGAGGCCACGTCCACGCAGTCATGGAAATCGCGCGAATAAAGGTCATACACCCCAGCCAGCCGAGTGCGGTGCGTCCTGCCGTTCATATCGCGAAGGTTGTTGATGGCAGCATTGTAGTACTGTATCGTGGTGCGTAGGTCCGCGGTGCTGTCGGCCATCACATATTTGGCGAACAGGTCGTGATACGTCCTGCCCGTCTCGTTGAACCCATATCCCTCCACACAGCGGTACGGCAGTATGTATTCCTTGAACTCGTCGAAGTTCAGATTGCAGGCAAAGGGGGATTCGCGCCATACGCGGAAGGCATTATCTATGTGGTTGCTCAGGAAATTGAAGTCCAGTTCCGTGATGTCGCACAACAAGCTGTAGTCAATTACGGGGTCGGGCAAGGTGTCGGCCTCGATCATTTCGCGACGCGCTTTCTTGACTTGTCTCAAAGAATCCCATGGGAACTTATCCATTTTAATACCTTGCACGATGGAATAATATATACTGTCCGTCTCATGCCGCCATCGTGCCAACGTATCGTTGTCCTTATGTATGTGTACCCCAGAATGGTGGTAGGGCATGTTCTCTATCAGAAATCTTGCAGCAGCGTACTTCAGCGTATCCCGTTCGATATACTTGTAATAAGCCAACGTGCGATACAGCTCCCATCGGTTCCCCTGCGTCTGCTCAGGTATGTCCTGCACGCACCCTAATAATGTGGGGAGTACGAACAACGCCAAAAGGCAGTTTGCAGGAGTACGTTTATGTATATGATTACCTTTATGTTTCATAAAATAGTACAATACAATTTGTTGAAAGAATATCGGAAACATTTAATCTGTAGATAGCCATTCACTACAAGACTGTTTTTTTGGCATTCTTCTTGATTGTGCAATATTAAAGTGTAAGTTTTACCAGGATTGGATTGTCTCCCAATTCTGCTTTTTTCACAATTTCTTTCAAATGCTTGTCAGTAATCATTCCGTATTGCAGATATGTGCGCATGAATGTCAGCAATGTTAATCTTCTCATTCTGCTATAGTTATTTCTGTTTGTAAATATCAGCAATCGCTATCTATACACACGGTAAGTGTGAACTTTTTCCCACATCCGCGGGTGCAGACCTGCCATTTTATGTATTCCATAGGGCGAGGACAGGGACCTGTCGTTACGTCGTAGAGCATAGATTAGTCTTCACAGACTCTAAACTTTATAATATAGTAGTTGTCCGTAGGTGCGACCTGTTCAGCTATGTCACTTAACGATTTTCCCAGCAGTTTTCTGACTGGCTCCATGTACATCTTGTTCTTGTCCAGATATTCAATTACAGTGTTTGCAGGGACTGCCTTATATAAACGGTTCGAATGACAACAGTCAAATGAGTAATCCCAGTCCATGTGGTTTGTGAACTCTATAGTCTGACCATGCAGCGCAAACTTGAAATCGTAATATCCTTTACTGTGTTCTATCAAACCTCTGACAATACCATCGTGTGCTATATATGATACTATACGACTCGCCTCCGTGGCTGGGTTTTCTCTGATTTCATTCTCGCTCAGCATTTTATCATAATCGATCTTGTATCTGGTCACCTTACTATGAGCATGCTTGTCAAGCACATAAATGCACGAATTAAGCACATCAAGGCAATATACATTATTCCCGTCTGTCTGAAGTATCTGACCGTTGTTGACTCCTAAGGGTTCTCCTATCGGATTAATGGGAGTTTCGACAAAGTCCGACACGTGCTTCATACTGCGCGCATCATACAATGACAACATACTCTGCGACTGCCGGTGGAAATAGCCTAAATACACACCTCTGTCCGTAAAGATCATATCCTCAACACCATTGCTGTTGTCTATGGATAGCGAGCCATTATACCGTCCGTCTGCACTATACAGATTGATATCGGGACAGCCGATTATGGCTACGGTATCTCCGTTGGAGTTAGCAGCTATATTAAGTATCATCTGATATTCACCTTTAGCATGTCCTCGACTGCCAATCTCGCTCTTGAACCTGCCGTCATGTGAAAAAGCAAGGACTCTTGGAGGTATAGCCGCATCGAACACATATATGCAGGAATCTGTTGCAACGAGTTTTTTTATATCCGTCAACATACACTCTGGTTTATTCTCCAAAGGTATAATTTCAAAGTCCGTAAACTCGGAGTCCACAGACTCCCCGCTTTCCGCAAAGTGCGGTTTTAAAGTAACCTCACGCAATGACGGAATTTTTTCACTACTACCTTGGCATGACGACAATAACGCCAAGCACAAAGTTAACACTGGTATATATCTTGCAATTTTCATGGTATTTGACTTGATGTTATGAACTGATTATAATTGGAACTAAGCTCGGCAGAGAAAGCTTGCTTACTTTGCCGAGCGAGGAGGAGGAAGACAAAGCCAGAAGGTTGGATGAAATCCAACAGACTTATGAATTGGGTTATTCCCAGTATTCGTATGGCGTGGGTTTAATGTCTGTATCTCCTGCATCACATTTAGCAACTCGAGGCGCGTCACAATCTTTCCACCAGAAGACTGCACGATCTACAGGATAAAGATCACATTGTGATACTTTGTAGGTCCTGTATGAGTGATAATACGCGTTGTACGTATAATACGTTTTTGTTGTCTCATCATACCCTTGTTTTGTTATATATTTGTTAGGATCAACATAATTTCTATAACAAGTTTTAGTGTAAATCGGATTTATCTTCCGAACATAACCATTAGCAACTTCACCCTGAGTTAATGCTTCGATATTCTGTTTGAATAATGTCTTACTTTCTCCATATGAGAACTCATAAGCCTTCTTTCCGACAAAAGTTGCAATAGCTACTGCTGCTACACATGATAGCACAATGATTTGTTTTTTCATACGTAATCGTTAGTTTTCGTTGTTGTTAATTATTAAAATCTATTGTTTCACACTATTCAGCATCAGTTCCTTGATTCTTTCGTTTCTGATAGGGTTGCCCACAACGATTACCCCATTCCTCTCGTCCAGCAGGAAACTGTGTAGCAACGATGAGGAGGGCAGGTGAGGATTGGCTGATGCGAAACCTCCATTTCTGACGACTATGCCCAGAAAGGGATAAGCCTGTTGTCTCAATGACGACCTCACGTCCTCCTCTTTATCTTGCTGAGGCTCGAAGATGAACACCGTCCTGATTCCAGCAGAATCAAATTCCTTGGCGATTTCTGAGGAGTAATGGGATGTTAAGATAAATAGAGGCAGCACAATTTTTGCTGCCTCAACGTATCTTTTATGGTTAGAATCTATCTACAAGTTTCTTGAGTTCTTCGGCGTTTCCTATATGGAAGTCACTCTCAATGAGTTTACCTTCCTTATTGACAAGTGCTCCACGAGGGATGGCTGTAAAGTTTATCATTGTCTCAAACTGCTTCCACTCATTGTTTGTAATGTAAACATGCTCACCCTTGATGCTGTTCTCGTCCATCCATTTCTCGGCAGAAGTCTTCTGGTCATCAGTTGTGATATAGAGGAACTTGATTTTCTCGTCCTTCATTTCCTCCACCAGTTTCCTTTGGTTCAACATGCCGGCACGGCAAGGTCCGCAACCCATTCCCCAGAAGTCGAGGTAGAGGGTGTTGCCCTTGTAAGGTGATACAATCTTGTTCCATAGCGCCTTCTGCGCCGCTGTCCAGTTGTTGCCACTGTCCGCAGCACCCATATCAGTTGCTTTCACGAATTTACGGTACTCGCCAACTATCGCCTGTGCCACCTTTACATTCTTTATGCCAGCCAATGACTCGCCTACATAGTCAGGCATATAATCAAGTACGATGTCCCTATTTCCTTCAAGCTGACCGAGTTTGTCACTCTTCAGGGTTTCTTTTAGACGCCACGTTACATCCTGTGAAAGACGTATATCGTTGATGAAAGTACCTGCCATGCCATAATCATCGCGACGACGTTGGCTATAATGGTTTTCATCAACCTTAACTGTCTCCCACGAGAATAGCAGAGGACCAAAGAGTGTACGGTTTACGAACACCCATTGGTTGCTTTCGCTGATGGCAAGAGGATTGTCATAGATTAGTTCCTTATTCTTCAACAAAGTGTTATAGACAGCGGACAGATCCAGTTCGACGTAATCAGGATTTTGTTCCAACTTCCAATTGCCATCTTCCTGCTGAGTTTGGATGTATTTATTGTTGGTGTAGTTACCTATTACATCCTCTATCTCAATACACTTGTTCGCCAGGACAGACACCATTACGAGGTCTTTGCCATAGGTGCTGAGCGGAGAATTGATGAGAGCCTGACGGAGTTCTTCACTGGCAACTATCTCGTTAGTCTGATTAGCCAAACGCACAAGGAGTGCCTGGGTAGCATCCTTTCCACTTTCCACAATAGCCTTAACCTCATTGTACTTGTATTCTCTACTGCCATACTTCTTCACGAACTTAGGCAGAAGGGTGTTTATCATTGCCGATTCGCTATTGCCTCGGAATGTCATGAAACGAGGTTCACGGCTATCAGGATCCATTTCTATGGTAGAGAACATCTCAAGTGTGTCGCCTGGAGCAAGGAATACATTACCGGAAGGCTGAACGTAAACAAACTGCGGATGCGGGATGTTGAGGTTAAGAGTATAGCTGTTGCTCTCGTCTTTCGAAGTTACATAATTCTCCTCCTGACGGGTAATCTGGTTTGTCACTTTTGCACTTGCATCTGGAAGTAAGCCTGAAAGTTCCTTTGGTACATTTGCCACATGAATCTTCAGCTGCGCCTTGCCCGAATTGAAACCATCCTTGTATGGCTTATTACTGAAATGCCATGCAGTATCAGGAGTGAACGGCTGACTCATACAATAATCATAGTCAAGCGATTCCGTTCCTGTCGCTTTTGACTTCTTGCTTGTCTTAGCCTTTTGCTGCAACTTGATGCCATAGAAGTTACCCCTTGGATCATTTCCCACCTCTATATAATTGAATTCCTTGACGTTTGCATCGAGTGGTTCAAAATATACAGCACAGGGCGTTTCTACTTCATAACGCTCTTGTGGTTTGATGCCTTCCACACGAAGAAACTTATACTCCTTGCCAGTGTTTCGGTCGGCAAGCACGGTATTGTTGAGAATGGAAGAATACGGTTTGAGTGTTGCACGAATGATAGTGGCATCCTTGGTCACTTCAATCTCCGTGATTACCATCCATGGGGCAGAGTATTCTATCTCAGGATTCTTAATTACCTTGCCTGCCAGCATCTGCAGCGAGACAAACAATGTCAATATAGTTGTTGTAATTGTTCTCATATTATATTACGTTAATTCTTTATCTTTACTTGAATCAGTCGGATGTAGGGCAATGCATGTGGATCCGTTTAATTTCTTGCAATCATTAACATCAGGCTCTAATGATTCCAAAAAGGATACTAAGTGAAAACTTTTTCATGATTGAAAATTTTTAAATTAGACTTATGGTTGTTAATTTTCTCGATGCAAAGGTATGAAATATAATTGAGTTTTGTCAATCTTTATCTATACATATTTTACATATACAAAAAATACAGGGGGGGTATATTGTTGATATACAGCCATTTACGATACATAATACATATTTTACACGAAAGGACTATATATGAGTATATTACATAAAAAATACCCAAACCGTTGTTAATTTACATCATTAACAATGGCTTGGTAAATATTAAAGAGAACTTGTAAAGCCTTATTTTAAAGACATCAAATTAGAATCAAGCGTTTTGGCACCATTTTTATCGAACAATTTTTTGTTAATTGTTGACTTGAGATTGGTTATCTGTTGATAACTATTGTTTGTCAGTACAGCTATTTCAGAAGGAATGAATTTAAAGCGAATCAATATACATGTAATAATTTCACGATTTGACAACCTCTTTGTGGGGTCTGTTATAGTTTGGTGAAATTTTTGGAAAACATTTTGGGCAATGGTTACTAAACCATCTAATTCATTCTGAGTTGCCACTTTACCTTGTGCAGACAATGAGTGTAGATGATGCACAAGGTCACATTGCAAGATAGTGCGTTCATTGTTCCATTGCTCTACATCCAAAGTGTTGCCCTGATACATACTCAGTGATGTTTGGAGACTGTGTATCTCGGAATCTTTTTCCTTTAAGAATCTCTCGGAATCCGTTTTGACTAACAACAATTCCTCTGCAGCTCTCTCTAATTTATGCATCAACAACTGATACTCCTTGTTAGTCGCTATCTGTTTTTGTCGTTCTTTTTTTAATCGCTCTTGGTAAATTGACCACACAATGATGGCAATGGCTATGCCGATAACAACCAACAAAATCATTGTTACACGAAGGCGTGATGCTTTCTGTTCTGCTTTCAGAGCTTGATCTTGAATTTTTGCATAGTTGTAAAGTGATTGATACCTCAGTAGATGTTCGGATGATTTTGCCCGAGTGCTGGAATCATTCCATTGACAATATAATTTTGCATATTTAATTACAGAATCAGGATTGTGTTTGAGCGAATAGGCTTCGGTCAGTCCTTGATAGGAGACCTCTTTCAGTCCGTGGCGCTGAGAAGTATAAAGTGGACGTTGCCCTAACAAATGTAACAATTTATTGAACATCTGTATGGCAGAGTCGGGCTTCTGAGCAATGTTGTAATACTTTCCCTTACGATAAAAGTGGGCCATGTCATAATTCAAGGTATCTAGAGATTCTGTTAGAATCCCAGTCTTGTACTCGTATTCACGTATTAGGGTTTCTACGCATTTAATCTCTTTACGTTCAAGATAGTAATCAGTTTTAATTGGATATATCAAATCAGGATCCTCTTGAATTCCATTCTTTTCTGTAAATTGCGCTATACTATCCAAAATCATGATTGCTTGTGATTGATTTCTAGAATCATATAAACAACATGCCTGTAACCACATTAAACGAAGTGCCGATATTGTATCTCCAATCTGCCATGCCAATCGTTCTGCATGCATATCTGCAATTCTTTCGTTCTCAAACGCTGCAACGCGCTGATACAATCCTCCCATCTGACTGTAGACACTCATCAATGTGTTCAAATCGCAATCCTCATCGCTTTCGTCAACGGCATCTACAGCCAAGTTCAGATATTTCAGTGCTGAAAGTGCATCCTCTAAATCTCTATAGGCACACCCAGCCATGTAGTTTGCCATCATCTGCTCGTTAGCATTGCCATGGCGCTCATAATAGTCCACCAAACTTAGAACTATGCTATCTGTGGTAAAGTTAACAAATGCCTTGTTCTGTGCCTGTGCATAGACAAGCTCATAGCGCATCTGTTGCGAACGAGGCCAATCTTCTTTGCTTTTCCGGATATCATCAAGTACAGCAAGGGCAGAATCCGGCTTAGTGCTTAATAGCTGTTCTGCCTTAGTAATAATGGAATCTGCATGCTTGTCTGTGCATGAGAATAATATGAATGCCAATATTGGCAATAGCAGTATGGTTTTTATTGTCCTATACATATCCTAATTGACAGTCGTCTTGGTGTCTTGATCTACATAATAATAGCCTTATTTGCTCTACGAAGATACGACGGCTCGCTGAAGGGCAAAAGTAGAGTGAGTAGGAGCAGTACTACTGCTCCAAAAAAAGGGAGTAAAAGTCAAAATCTCACTCTATCACCCAATCTTTCAAACTATGCTTCTCCATATCGAAATTGATGCCTACCTTGATGATGGGCAGACCACCCAGGGCAAAGAGTGAGGGGTAGTCCTTGAGGTTAATCTGGTTCATGGCAGCCTCGGCAGACTGGTTTAGTTTTAACTCAAAGAGGTATAGAGCCTTGCCCGAGTTCATCACCATATCCACACGACCGTTAGAAGTGCGCACTTCTACGTCGACATACCTGCCCAGAAGGGAGAAGATGACATAAAGCAGTTGCTGATAGTGCCCCTCATAGTTAGTATTGTCATATTGGGGGATAGTGAGCAAGTAAGTCTGTAGCAAGCGGAGCATTCCGTCAAGGTCGTCATTGTACAGGGCGAGGTACATCTCTGCTACCGTAGTGTTGCCCTTGTACGAGTCTCGCTGGATATAGTTGGGCAGGAGGCTGGCCATGAGCCCGATGCGTATCTCGTTATTGGGGAGGTCGAGGAGGTATGTGCCTACTCGACGATTAAAATTCTTGATGGTGT
>CAMEQD010000023.1:0-37639 GCA_945932615.1 uncultured Prevotellaceae bacterium
TACCTTTGACCTCAAAGACTAAGCTGAGAGCTTAAAACCTCACAAAATAACCTCACAAAATAACCTCACAAAAAAACCTCAAAACCTAAAAACCTTAAAACCTCACAAAAAACCTCACAAAAAACCTTAAACAAAATGGCAACTATCAAGTACAGAATCTACAAGAACAACAGCATGGCTGGCGAGAAGGGTAAGTATTATGCTCGTGCTTATCACGATGAGACCGTTGGTCTCGAAGAGCTGGCCAAACACATGAGTGAGCATAACACTCCGTACTCCAAGGGTACTATCCACGGTGTGCTGAAGGACATGGTGGCGTGCGTTCGCGAGCTGCTCCTCGACTCCAAGAAGGTGAAGCTTGACAACCTTGCTATCTTCAGCATTGGCCTGACGAGCAAGCCTGCGGAGTCTCCCATGACTTTCAGACCTTCTACCCACATCGTCAAGGCGACGATCAACGCTCTGGGTACTGGCGAGATTTCCAAGAAGCAGCTCGACATGGACGCTCGCTTCACCGAGGTGGTGGAATATACTCGCGGTGATGTGCCGGGCACGGGCAACACTGGCTCTGACAGCGGCTCTGACAGCGGCTCTGGCTCACCCTCTGGCGGTGGCGGTGGCGAAGATGGCGGACTCACTCCTAGGGGATAATTGGTAATGGGGTTGGTTGGTGATCAGCTGCCAGCCCCATTCCTCCCCAACAACCAAAATAACCTTATAACCTTATAACCTTAAAACCTAAAACATGAAAAGAGGCTACCGCAACAACAATCCCTTGAATATCCGTCGTGGTGCTAATGCTTGGCTGGGTCTCTCGCCAACGCAGACGGACGGGGAGTTCTGCCAGTTCCAGTCGATGGCGTGGGGCTTTCGCGCTGCTTTCCGCTTGCTGCGTACGTATAGGGTGCAGTATGGCTGCAACACGATTAAAAGCATCATCTCGCGCTTCGCCCCTGCGAGCGAGAACAACACTGAGGCGTACATCAGGTTCGTGTCCAAGAGGGTGGGCGTAGCTCCCGACTTCCTGATAGCCGGCAACGACAAAGACCTCATGATTCGCATCGTCAAGGCGATGGCGACGTTCGAGAACGGCTCTGCTCCGCGCCACGAGGACGTGATGGAGGGGTTCAAGCTTTCGCTTTAGGTTATGAGGTCGCTTCGCTGGTGAGGTTTTGAGGTTTTGAGGTTTTATACCTTTGACCTCACAAAATAACCTTAAAACCTAATAACCTCAAAACCTTACAACCTCACAAAATAACCTTACAACCTTAAAACCTCAAAACCTTATAACCTCACCTTATAACCTTAAAAAAATGAAAAACCATGATACTTGGAAATTCATAATCCAGACTGTTGCCGCGATACTGACTGCTATCGCAACCTCGCTCGGCGTGACGAGCTGTATGAGTGCTCTGTGAACTTCGTTAGTATAATGACAATGCCTTCGCTCTTTTATGAGTGAGGGCATTGTCGTTTGTTTGAACTCCAATACAACCAACTAAACAACTAAACAACTAAACCACCAAACAACAAACAACAAAAAAACAAAAAAAATGTGCTTGGGAAATTATTTTGTGTGATTTTTTTCATACTTTTGTGGTGGAAAACGATAGAATTATAATATTTAGACAGAATAATTATGGCAATGAAAGAAAACTTCATCTCCATGGCTCCGGACGAGGAGTCAAGCGCATCGGTTTCTTTGCTTGATACGAACAAGACTCTGATGATCGATCAGTATACTACTGATGTGGAGGCTGGTTCTCCTGAGTTCGTGGAGGACATTCAGACTATTGGCGATGCTTTTGCTCATTTCAAGCCTCAGGTGGAGGTTGCCTTCACTGACGAGGAGGGGGGCAGCGTGACGGAGACTTTGAAATTTGGCGAGATTCGCGATTTTGAGGCGCAGGGCGGCAAGGGCAACCTTGTGAAGAACTCTGAGTTCTTGTCGGGTGTCAAGAGCAAGATTGATACCAACGTGAAGATTCGCAAGTCTATCGAGCAGAACCGTAAGCTGCGTGACATTCTCAAGGACGCTGGCTCGCGTGAGGAGCTCAAGGCTATGCTTGAGAGTATGTTGGCTGAGTTGGGATAATGTAATTACTTTCTGATTATAATAAAGATTGAGATATGGCTGAAACTGAATTGAAAAAGGCTGCGGCTCCTGAGGTTTCGTCTCAGGGGGCTTCTGCTGCGGCTCCTGCGCGAGATACGAGCAATTTGCTTGCTGCTTTTGGAGGCTTTGCTGCTGTGCGTGGCTTCCTGCCTGATGCTGACAACATGAATCCTGCCAAGAAGGCGGCGAAGAATGTGTTCCTTACTGACAAGCGTTTTGCTGACAAGCGTGAGCAGCTCAAGAAGGACTTGCGCGGTTGGATTGAGCTCCTCGGCGAGGACCACGGTACTGCTACGGAGTTTGCCGATGCTTGCAAGGCTAAGGAGGAGGCTGCTACGGCTGTGCTGAAGCAGGGTATCACGGATGCTCTCTTTGCTACGAAGGATTTGGAGCGTTCGTACCGTCAGCTTGACAGCTTCTTTAAGACGGCTAATACTGACAAGGTGAAGAACCTTCGTATCATCAATGTGGTTAAGGAGGATATTGCTGATCCTGATTCGGGCTTTGGTGCTGAGGTGGACAATATCCTGAAGAATGGCTTCGACCGTCTGAGTCTCAAGGATGCTTATTCGCTGGTGTGTGTGCCGGGCGATGTGTTTACTGACAAGACTGACTTGCTGACGTGGGCGAAGATGGCGTTCAAGTATAAGGCGATGCTCATCACGGACCATTCTGATGAGTATTCGTTTGACGACCTCCAGGCTAATACTGAGGGCTACAAGGATTCGGACCAGTGTCTGATGAATGTCATCATGACGGCCAACTGGATTGTGGGTCGTGAGAGTGAGAAGATGTCGGTCGACGAGGAGGATAGTCCTGCTTTCTATATCGCTCCTGCTGCTGCTCTGTGTGGCAAGCTCTATGATGAGAGTGCTAATATGGCGCAGGGTGCCGGCGGCAAGAAGTATGGTACGCTCGACGGGGTCAAGGGTGTACACCTGGATATGCTCAAGAGTGAGATTGCTGCGCTGATGGACAATCAGGTTGTGCCTATGGTGTACTCTGACGGTCGTGTGATGGCTTTCAACAACAGTACGCTCTACAATGGTGACCTCGATGCTATGAAGGAGTACCCGATTGTGCGTGTGTTCGACTGGGTCAAGAAGGTGCTGATGAACTTCGTGCATGAGGTGGCTCTTGAGAATTGGGATCCGTACAACTCTCCAAAGAACCTCAAGGAGAAGATTCAGGGCTTCCTCAACCAGTTTAAGGGTTATGGCAACCTCTTCTCGGCTTATGAGATCAAGGAGCCTAAGCAGGACCCTGTGACGAAGCAGATCACGTGCGACATCTCGCTGACTCCGTTCTATGCGGCGAAGAACTTTGTCATCAAGGTTTCGGCTGACAAGAAGGATAAGAGTGCGGCACTTGAGGGGTAGATTGGTGAGGTTTTGAGGTCGCTTCGCTGGTAAGGTCGCTTCGCTTGTGAGGTCGCTTCGCTTGTGAGGTTTTAAGGTTTTATACCTTTGACCTCAAAGACTGAGATGAGAGCTTAGAGCTCAAAACCTCAAAACCTTATAACCTTACTTAATAACCTTATAACCTCAAAACCTCAAAACCTTATAACCTTACTTAATAACCTTATAACCTCAAAACCTCAAAACCTTATAACCTTACTTATAACCTAAAATAAACAAAACTATGGCAGTTACACCAGTTTCCCTCCAGATTGAGGGGTTTGCAGAGAGAGAAGTTCTGAAGGTGGAATATTCTTTCAAGAAAGAGACTGACATTGAGGGCCAGATTACTGGTATTCCTCGCGGTGGAAAGATTGAGATTACGGTCAAGCCTCTCAACGATGGCAATCCTGACTTGATGGCTTTCATGGTCGACAAGAATCTCCGTAAGAATGGCAAGATTGTCTTCAAGGAGACGAAGAGCGGTCAGGAGATGAAGAAGATTGAGTTTGAGGGCGCTTACTGTGTTGACTACGAAGAGAATTGGGCTGACAACGAGATGCCGTCTGAGAGGGTGGTGCTGACGTGTCAGAACATTACTTTCGGCAACATCAAGTATGAGAACCCTTGGAAGTAATCCTGCGTTGAGAAACTAACTTGCTTTTATCGTAATAATTCTTAAAATTCTGTTATTATGGCAAATACAACTCCTATCACTCTCGAGGTGGCTGACTACCAGACTCGCGAAGTGCTTGCCGTCAACTATAAGTTTAATCAGGCTACTGATATCGAGGGTCAGATCACGGGTCTGCCTCGTGGCGGTATGATTGATATCACTATCAAGGCTCTCAATGATGGTAACAATGAGATGCTGGCTTGGCTCTTGGACCCCAATCTGGCGAAGGACGTCAAGGTGAAGTTTGCTAATACCATCGATGGCTCGGACATGAAGGTGCTCGAGGGCAAGGGATGCTATTGTGTGGACTATACTGAGACTTGGCAGGAGGGCGCACAGCATCAGGAGAAGATTCGCATCGTGTGCCAGACGCTGAAGAACGGCCCTGTCTCTTACGAGAATCCTTGGAAATAAGTTTACTGAGGTCTTTAAGGTTTTAAGGTTTTGAGGTCTTAGGGTCGTGGGCGTGCATCGCCCTGACCTTGGCTTCGACCTTGGAACCTTTGGTTGTTATTTGAACCATGAACCTAACCGTCAAATTGCAGTTCGGCGACAACGACTCAGCTTCGTTCAACAAGGAGTATCTCGTGGTTGACTATCACACGAGGGTGTGCCGCTCGCACAATGCTTATCACCCCAGCTCGGCTCCTGTGTGTGAGGTGGTCGAGGTCACGGTGGTGGCTCCCGACAAGTCTGACATGACTTTGCTGGAGTGGTATCTGGAGAATACGTGTATGTCGGGACGCTTGCTGTGTGTGGGGCTCGATGTGCTTGAGGAGTCGGAGACGGCTCGCCGGTGTATTGTCTTTAGGGATGCGCAGTGTTTTGGCATGAGGGAGACGTATGATGCTACGAGGCCTCAGCGCAGGTATCTGACGTTGTCGTTCTCGCCCGGGGCTGTCGAGTTTGATGGCTTGGAGTATCTGAGGCATGGCGAGAGAGGGGCGTTGGGCGGTGCTCTGGGGGGTGTCGCGCACGTCGATGTGGATTTGGCTAAGTTTAACGAGAAGTATGACTATTAGGACGAAGACCATGTTTCTGACGGAGGATTTTACCGTGATGAGCCTCGTGGAGAGGGACAGGTGTATGCTGGTGCAGCAGTTTGACTATGCTCTGTCGAGGGCTCGCGACAATAGTGGCTTGCCGTATGGCGACACGTCGGGGAGTACGCTCAATCTTACGCTCAACACTTCGGTCAATGTCAATACGAGGTCGCTGTACCGCTTGCTCAGGGTGGGCGAGCCTGCTCAGTTTTCGCTCATCAACAATGCGGTGTTTGACGAGGGGGGAAGGCTCGTGGACTATGAGAGTGCGATGGTCGTGGAGGGGTATATCGTTTCGCTCGATGAGCATTTTGACAGCCAGAGGGAGGAGGGGGGAAATAATAATGCCACCATGGATATTTGCATTCTCTGCATCGCGGTACAGTATGTGGGGGAGCGCACGATGAATGAGAATGGTCAGATGACTGTTTCTAAGTTGATACGTAGATTCTGATGGATTATAATGCTCGCATAAATTGGACGGACGGCATGGCGCTGAGTGCGTCGGTGCTCAGACAGTTTGAGGCTGATATGCTGCAGCGCGACGAGCTGTCGCTGCGTGCTGCTGTGGGTGGGGGGCTCGTGGGGCTTTTGCCGGGTAGTGTGTTTGCTTTCAGTGGTGCGTTTGTGCGCAAGAATTACGAGATTACGGGGCTGGAGTGTACTGCCTTGCTGCCTTCGGGGCGTATGCTGTCGGCGTCGGGTGACTTTGTCGTGGATTTCGCGGCGTCGGGGGCGGTGAGCGAGGCTGTTGAGGCTGGCAGCGGGGAGCTTTATGTCGTGCTGCGCGAGGGTGGGCAGAGCTGTGCCTACGAGCGTGGTGGGGTGGGCTATGTCAGTTCGAAGCCTGAGTTTGAGGTCTTTACGGCACAGCAGTTGAGGGAGAATCCTGATGTGTTGCCGTTGCAGCATTTTTTTGTGGAGAATCGTACGTTGCGTGCTGATTCGGACTATATCGTGCCGACGTTGGTCATCGCTGGCGAGCCGCGTCTGGGGCAGTATCTTGAGAAGTTTGCCTTGTCGCTCCGTCGTCTTGCGGAGCATAGGAATCTTGACAAGTCGGAGGGGCGTAGGGCGTTGCTGCGTTGTGCGTTCGAGTTGCGGTGTCTTGATGTCCGTCGGCTCACGCCGGTGATGATGGAGCTGTGTCGCAATGCGGTGCTTACGGCTTCTTATTTCGTCGTCGAGGTGATGGGGGCTGGCCTTGAGGCTTTGCCCGAGGGGGTGGCTTCGCTGCAGGCGAGGGTCGGTGAGGTGCCGTGGCTGTATGATGTCAATGCTTATCTGGCGTGGATGGGGAGGTATCTTGAGGCTCTGCCTGAGGTTTTGGACAGGGTGGTGCTCAGAAAGGATGAGATTGACATTGAGGCTGTCAAGCGTGAGATTGAGTCGGAGCTTTCGGCGCGTCTTACTGAGAGTCTTGAGCCTCTGATTCGTGAGCGTCTGACTGACGAGCTGGTGCCGAAGCTTACTGACGACATCAGGCGGAGCATGTTGGAACATATCGAGGGAGAGTTGCGTCCGCAGTTGCGCAGGCAGCTTGGGGTTGACTTGCGCGACCCGATGTATCGCGACTTGTATGATGCTCTCATGGATGCGCTCTCGGGCATGTGTGTGCGTTCTGACGAGAAGGTTGAGGATACTTATATGCCGATGATATGATACACGTTCCGTTGCAGATTACTCCTAAGGGGCTTGGGCGCGATGAGAAACTCAAGACGTCGCTCAACAGGCATATCGAGTGTCTCTTGTCGACGGCCGTGGGCGATGTGGTGTGTGACCCGCAGTATGGCTTTGTCCTCACGGCTCTGAAGTTTGAGAATTTCAATGAGGCTGAGGGTACGGTGCTTGACTATAAGGATACGGGGGAGTCGGTCTATGGCAAGAAGCTCTCGGGGACGTCCAACAATCTTCAGACTTTTGCTGCTGAGTTTAACCGTGTGCTCTCGCTCTATGAGCCTCGACTGACGGATACTAATGTGGTGATGACTTATATTAGGCAGCAGAGGGAGATTGTGCTCTCGATTCGTGCTGTGGTCAAGTCGCTCAATTTACCTTATCAATACAAGACTACGATTAAAGTATGGCATTGAATTTGTTTGAGACGAGACAGCGGGCTGAGGAACTCATGGAGCGTGCTGCGGCGATTTGGAAGGCGAGCGACCGTCCCGAACTGCTTGAGGGGCTTGAGCAGGACCCGGTCTTTGCTGTACTGATGACTGCGCTGGCTTATCAGGCTAATGAGATTGATGGCTGTATAGAGCATCTCAAGACTGAGATTCTTGAGGAGTTTGACGATATGCTCAGGGTGGGGGAGGCTTCGCATGCTGTGCCGGCGACGGTGTGTGTGAGGACTGCTTCGAGTGCTGCGGAGCCTGTGAGGGTGGACCATAGCCTGACGTTTACTCACAAGGTGGGCGAGAGGTCTTTCCCTTTCATGCCTGTGCTGGACTCTACGGTGTATGCTGTGTCTCATATCGAGATTCAGCGGCTCGATGGCAGACGCTGGCGTGTGGGGCTGGATTTCCCGTATCAGGTGGGCAGCCTCGGGGGGCTCACTTTTGCTGTCAGCGACTTGCGTTTCCGTGAGCTGGAGGTGACGTGTCTGCAGGCTTCGGGCGAGCAGCTTGACCTCATCGCGCCGTGGGACGCTGCGAATCAGCCTATGAGTGTGCCTTTCTCGCTCGACACTTTGCTTTATAACCGCAAGCATGCTGTGCGTAGTGGTGGGGCGAGGGGCAATCTGTCTCCTTTTGCTTCCAATCTGGCGATGGACTTGTTTGCGGCGCATGATGTGCTGCTCTTTAGCGTGGGGCGTGGAGGGACGTTCCCTCTTGCTGATCATGTTGACTTGGTTTTTGAGTTTCACGGTGTGAAGGATGGTTTCGAGCTGACTGCCGATGTCCTGACGTTCAATGTCTTGCTCCTTGCCAATGCCGAGTGTCGCTCTTGTCAGCTGTCGGACTCTGAGCCTGTGGTGCGTATCTGTGGTGATGGCCGTGGGTCTAAGGGGGAGCAGTTCCTGCACTTGTTGCGTCCTGCCAACGAGCAGATCTATGCCACGATGCCTTTGCAGGTCAGGAGGGTGGCTGCCGATCGCTTCAATCGTGGCAGGCTGGTGAAGCTCGTGAGCAATCTCATTACGCGTTATCATTCTGACTACTATGCTTTTCAGTCTATGGGGGGCAATGGCAGGGATATTATCTCGCGTCTCAGGGGGGTGCTGCGTGACATCTTGGCGATGTCGGGGAGCAGGGAGTCTTCGTTTGAGGGGGTGTATCTGACGATGGAGCCTGTGATGCGTACGCGAGGGGCTGAGGTGTCTTCGCTGACGGCCAGTTATCTGGTCACTCATGGTGCCGGGGCAGGGCGTATTCGTGTGGGTGATGCCATGGGGGCTCCTGCCTTGCTCGACGAGGGTGAGACGAGGGTGATGGCCGTGGTGCTCGATGGCAAGGACGAGGTGCGCGATGAGGTGGCTGAGCGTTCGCTGGCTCATTACCACATGGCTACGGCCGACAGGCTCGTCACGCCGTCTGACCTCAAACTGTTTTGCTACAATGAGCTGCAGACGCGCTACAGCATTGTGCCTGAGTTGATTCAGGACATTCGTGTCGGCAATCGTCGTCTCGACAGCGGACAGTTTCATACCTATGCCATACAGGTGGAGATTACGATTCGTAACAATGCCTATATCCGTCGCTCCATGATGGGCAGGCTCGCTACGGCTGAGGTCTGTCTGGAGAAGATGATGCAGGCTCGTTCGGCGAATATATATCCGATTGTTGTAAAGATGAGGGTGCAGGAATGATTAAGGAGATTAGTGCAGAGTTTCTGTTGAACCGGCTCTATCCCGAGGTGGCTGACCAGTGGGCTGTGTGTCACCGGGGGACTTTCTACCGCAACTATTCGCCCGATGTGATGTCTCTTCCTGAGGGCGGCGAGGGCGTGGTGGAGCTTGCTCGCGACAGTTATCTCAGCTTGTTGCCTGAGTCGTTTTTGTCTGAGGAGGGCGATTTGCGCGGTGGCGACAAACGCAGGCTTTATGCTCGTCTTCACCAGCGGCTCAACTTGCTGCGCGATGCGTTTGCTCCCATCGATTCCGTGTTTTTCGACCATAGAATGAGGCTGGAGGGGCAGACGTCCGAGTTGCTGGGCATGAAGTTGGGCTATGTGTTGCGCCATTGTTTTGCCTACGATATGGAGGCTGAGACGAGTCAGCTCAGGCTTGAGGCTGCGGTCTTGTTGCCCTACGTCAGGTATATGCGTGGCGACATCGCTCTGGTGGGCAGACTGCTTTCTCTCATTTCGGGGCATGATGTGAGCTTTCGCAAGGGGTCTTTCAGCGATTATGACAATACCGTGGCGAGCTTGCCTATGGTGACTTATACCGTCAGGATAGACGGGCTCGATTCCACAGCCTATGCCCGTCGCAGCGAGGAGCTTCGTCCTCTCGCGGACTTCCTGCGTGAACACTTGTTGCCCTTCGACATGGTGGTGCGCTTCGAGGTCTGTGGCAGCAACGCTTCGCAGACTCTCATGGGCTACAACGCGTCTCTCCACGAATGACCGTCACACACAAACATACACATTATAATATATATATAGACAGACATACTTGAATGACATGCAAGACTTCTTTCTGAACATAGTATACAAGGACCAGACGGTGAGGTTTAGGGTGGTCAACCCTCTTTTGCCTTTGGCTCAGCTTATGTCAAACGTGCGTCATGCTACCAACAAGGACGGCATGCTCTTCTTCGACTTCCCCTCGATTGACTCTACGGGTGCTCCGATGGACTACTTCTTCGGCAAGGAAGACGAGGAGCTGCATGAGATTCATATCCTGCGTCCGCGTATCGGCAAGGCCGACCAGACTCTGCTGGACTATGGCATCTCTAATGGTGACACGTTGTTTCTCGTGCCAGATCCTTTCCCTGGATAAACTCTAATTCTCTCTGCTACGATGACAGGAGCGCAACGACGACGATATCACGAGTGGGAGACCATGCGCCAGAGGTTTGCTCATTCGCAGTCCATACGGGTGGCCATCGACGCGTCTGACCCTGAGGGGTGCCCGACGCAGTTTGTGGTCGACTATGACTTGCTGTCGATTTGCGGGGTGGGGGAGGACGGAGCTCCTGAGTTTCACCGTGGCTACAAGATGCTCATCACTCTGCCTCCCAACTATCCGTGTGTAGACGCTCCGCCGTGTTTCAGGTTCGTGCCTCCGGTGCCGTATCACCCCAATGTCCGCTATCGTGGCGACATGGCCGGACACGTGTGTCTCAACCGCCTGAATACGTTTGTGGACCTCGCGTGGGGCGTAGAGCGTATTGCCTCGTATCTCAGATACGAACTCTATCACGCTGAGATGACCCCTCCGTATCCTGAGGACCTCGACGTGGCGCGCTGGGTCAGAGAAACCGGAGAGCCCAAGAGACTGATATATTTCAACCAGGACCAAACTACTGATACTGATGACTAAACGACACAACTATACGCCCATGCTCCTCCTCGCTGCCGCCATCGCTGCCATGGCATCGTGCGCGAGCCACAAGGAGATTGTCTATCCAGAGTGTGACAGGGTTCTGGCCCTGGTGTCGGCAGATTCTGCATACGAGGACGTTGTCGAGATTCCTTTCGATCCTCAGGGAGCGCGAGTCAAGGTCTCCCTCTCGTACGATGAGGGCAAGGATCAGCTTCGGGCAGTCATGCGCGTGGACCGTCCGTTCATAGCTCTGGCGAGCGAGCAGCCTGTCAAGCGTATCTTCAGCGATTGCCGCAACCTCAGACCGCAGAAGCTCGGCTATGAGGTGATGGTCCCCCCTGTGACCAAGTTTCATCTGCTGCGCAGAGTATACCGCACTTGGGCCAAGCCGCGGAGCAGGCATATAGTCAACCCTTTCATTCAGACCGACACTACGTTTGCCGTGGTCGACACCATGCGTGTGCGTCCGCTCGTGCCAGACTCCGTCGTCACAGTCCTCCAGCTCACTCCGCGCACCGACAAGACGACCATCACCCTGCGCAACCTCTTCATACTCCAGAGCCACACTCCCAAGTCTTTTCCGCTCCCTTTCCCGCTGTCTCTCATCTGTAAGAGCAAGCCTCACTACGACATAGTCTGCGACCGCGACCTCAATCGCCAGTATGAGATTCACATACAGCGCGATCCTTGTTTCGGCACGGAGTCGCGCCAGCAGTCTCTCTCCCTTCTTGCCGATGAGGTGCGCGACTCATGGCAACGCCTCATTTCCAGCGCACCTGGGCTCAAGGTCAGCAGCAAGGAAGCTCTCCAGCTCTTCGAGCAGCACAAGGCTTTCCTGCAAGACAAATACCGTTCTCTCGGGCGCGATGCCAAGTGTGCAGCTCTGCTCGGTCTGATAGATTCCTACAACGCCTATGTCGACTCCATAGGCAAGGTGGAGTGCCAGTACGTTCCCCCCATGGAGGAGACCGAAGCCGGCAAGGCAATACTCTCCATCAACCTCCCTCCTGCTGTACTTCAGACTGCGGCACGCCAGATAGATCAGGCCATGGCGCAGTATCTCGTCAGCAAGGACCCCATCGAGAAGCACGACCTCATAGTTCGTATACGCGACATCAAGGCCTCTACCGACGAGAAGATAAGACAGTTTGGCATACATACTCCCGAGCAGCGTAATGCCAAGAGTCTCTACGACAAGTCCGTATCATACGCCCAAACATATTCAAATCTTTAAATGATGCCCCGACAGACTCACATATTGCCGGCACTCCTGCTCCTTTGCGCCATGTCGCTCTGCCCTTGCAGCCATCTCAGGGCAGACGACGACTATCCCTACGCCGAGAGTATGGAAACGGGAGCCGAAGAGCAGGTGCAGTACTATGTGCAGAAGATAGAGAGGGTGCTGCCCATCATATCGAAAGCGCGCATAGGCGACCTTGACATTCTCCGGCGCAATATCCAGACTACCACGATAGAGTGGCAGCTCTACCAGCAGACCATCATGCCTCTCATAGCCCAGAGCGAGAATCTCACTACCTTGTCTGCGCAGGTGCAGGTGCTTCTCGCCCAGGCTCAGGACTCGCTCGCCTCTGCCACGCAACGTGCCGAAAAGGTCAAGGCTCACCGCGATGCACAGTCCTACATACACGCCCAGCTCTCCGCATATCTCGACATGCAGAAGCGTGCCGACCTGCTCTCGCTGAGTCCCAAGACAGCGCAGCAGCTCGCTGATCTCAAAGGGCGCGAGCAGCTCCTCATGTCGGACATCGACAAGCAGTACAACATCGCCAAGGAAGGTCTTCAGGCCGATGCCTCCCTCGCCGCCAGTATGGACGCCATAGAGGGAGACTATGTACGTATCAAACAAATGTCAGCCCATATTCAGCAGCAGGAGTACGTCTCGCCCATAGACCGTATCAAGGCTTTACTGCCCTATGCGGCATACTCTGCCATACTTTTCATGGCATTCAGTATGGTACAGAGCAGGATAAAAGCTGCCAAAGCCGTTAAGAAACAGATGGAGCAATTGTCCGGCAAGCTCGACAAGGACGGACAGCCAATCCCAGAAATATGAAGCACAATATGATTCCACATACGCCTCGTCTCAGATACAGAGCCCTCATCGCTCTGCTGCTCACAGCCCTGCTCGGCTCGTGCGACACTTTCCGTCAGGAGATAACCAACCTGCTCGGGCGCGAAGTCAACGACACCGAGCTCAGCGTCACCCGTCAGGTCTTCTCGCCCGGCAATGACAGTCTCACCATGGAGATAGACATCGCTCCCGACTGTACCGCCCCGATCCTCACCGACACCAATGCCGTGAGCGTCAATGTCACCACCTCGATTCATGATGTCGGGGTGCTGCGCACAGAGCGGCCCCTCGATATCCTGTCGTTCCGCTACGTCGCAGCCCAGAAGATGCTCGATGAGGGTGTCATCATGTTTGCCCTCGTCGACCTCACGCTCAGTCCCGACCTCATAGCCCTGCAGAGAAACTATGTCAGCGTGCTCTCGCGCGTGTTCTGCCACGACAATCTCTACATCGCATTCATGCTCCCCGAGGGTCAGACAACGCAGATAATGCCGGCTACGGAGTACGTCATCAACAACTATATTTCGCAGGTATCCCCCCTGACAGACAAGAAGACCTACGACCTCCCGTACTCATTTCTCTACAAGAGCATCGTCGATGTCATACGGCAAATGCATCTCACAGGCAAAGACTACTCGCAGTCCCGTCACAAGGCTCTCGCCGTCTTCTCCAACGGCATGGTCTATGACCCCCAGGATGCCGATATCCCCCTCGACTACGACCACTATCAGCATCAGATAGAGCTCATCACCAAAGCCGCACAGCTCGAAAACACCACCACACGCATCTTCTGCGTCCTGCTCGAAGACGAGAACACCTCAGTCTCCGACATCGAGGGAGCCAATATCATGCGCCTCGTAGCCGAAAAGTCGGGCGGCAAATACTACGAGACCTTCACCTCGCGCACCATAATGAAGATAATCCAGGCCATGGACATCACCTTCAACGACTATGTCATGACCGTCAGGATACCCCAAGGACGATATTTCATCGGCGAACGCAACGAGCTACAGCTGCTCTTTACCGACAAGAACGACAGCACACGCTACACCGCTACCGCCACCTTTGACAAAGGCAGCATCGACGAGCCCATCATCGTAGGCCGCCCACCATATTACTACACCGTCATCGTGCTCCGCGGTACCATCTTTGGCATCATACTGCTCATGCTCGCATACCTCGCCATGCAGATAGTCGAGCCGTGGCTGCGCTACCTGCAGTTCCGACGCAAATATACAGGCCCGTACACAGGACCGCAGATGACCCTCCAGGGCAACACCGTAGGCACCACCTGCTATCATTGCAAGGGCAGGTTTGTCAAGGGCGAGATGATTGTGGCACGCTGCAAGCACCCCATGCACCTCAGCTGCTGGGAGGAGAACGGACAGAAATGTACCGAACACGGAGCCCAATGTCCGCACGGAGCCCACTACTACAACCGCGGCAATCTCCTTGACCCTCGCAATGCCCTCTATCATCAGAAGTGGCTCATGCTCGCAGGCGTGGCAGGTCTCCTGTCGTATCTCCTCGCCTTTCTCTTCCCAGGGTTCTTCAGCATCGTGGTACGCCTCGTTCCCACCAGTTTCGTCGACTACGATACCATGATGCAGACAGGCTATATGCGAAGCGGAGCACTCCAGATGATATCCCTCTCGCTGATTTTGACCTTCATGCTCTCGCTTCTCACCACCCATCGTGGTAAGCTCGCCACCCGCGCTGCCAACATCGCCGCACGCTGTCTCGGAGCCATGCTCGCAGTCAGCCTTCTCTACGTCGTATACAATATCCTGGCACGCCTCCTGCCAAACATCGACTCGGGCACATACGGGTGGGCGTTCGCATCGCTCTCCATGCTCGTCATCACCGCGTCGAGCACCCTCCACACCCGTGTGCGCCAGAACTACAGACACCATCTCATGGCAGCAGCCTCTGCCGGAGTCGTGGCGCTCGTGTCCAACTTGTTCGTCGACATGT
This sequence comes from uncultured Prevotellaceae bacterium, assembly GCA_945932615.1. GTDB lineage: Bacteria > Bacteroidota > Bacteroidia > Bacteroidales > Bacteroidaceae > Physcousia. Next base: position 14,790 of record CAMEQD010000023.1, read on the forward strand.
ATTTCGTGGAGAGTATCTCCTCCGTCTCAATCGTGCAGATGCTGATGAGCATCGCAGCCTCAGTCTTCATAGCGCAGCGTATGCCTGACAACGACCATGCTTTCCTACGCATCGCAGCCCCAATCAAGCAGATGGACATCGCCCTCTACAAGTGGCTGCGCTCCGCACCCGATGTCAGAGTCACCATAGGCCGCTCCGTAGACTGCCATATCCACATCACGTGGGACGCCAAAGCAGACCTCGCCCCCATTCATGCCGACATACGGCTCCACGGCCTGCGACCCTACCTGCACCCCCACGAAGGCGGCATCACCATGCTATGCGGCAAGCAGATCAGAAAGCCTGCCCCCCTATATCACGGAGACAAGATCACCATCGGACTGACCGAATTCATATATATCGAAAATTAAAGTTTAATATAAAAGATGGGAAAATTCGTAACCAACACCGCTCTGCTCACCTGCAATCAAGGCATGGCACCCTCACAGCTTTCTGTCGTAGGCCCACGCCCCAAGTGTGGTGGACAGGCCATGGCAAACACTATGGACTTCGCACCCATGCTCAACATCAAACCCTTCGGCATGTGTCGCTCCTTGGCCAATCCCCAAGTAGCATCGGCCACAGCCGCCGCGGCAGGAGTGCTCACCCCCATGCCCTGCATACCCAACATCGTAGCCCCATGGTCGCCCGGAGGCAAGGAGAAAGTCGCCATGTTTCCAGCCCTCCTCGACAACTCCAAATGCAACTGCCTGTGGGGAGGACAAATCTCAGTCTCCTTCGTAGGCAATGTGGCGCCGGCGAAGGGAGAATAGTTGTTTGGTTGGATCTAATGAGTAATCCAAACAAGCGACAAAGACCCAAACAACAAACACCCAACCAAACAACCAAACAACAAACACCCAACCAAACAACAAACAACCAACAAAACAACAAAAAAAATGAAACGAATCCTATACATATCCATGATAAGCTTGATGGCATCATGCACAGGGAGTAATCAAAAGCCCCTTACCTCGGGCATAGACAAGGCAGATATGGACACTACCATAGTGCCCGGTACAGACTTCTATCAGTACGCCACAGGAGGGTGGCAGAAAGCCCACCCACTCACAGCCGAATATAGCCGCTACGGCAGTTTCGACCTCCTTGCCGAGAACACCAACGAACAGCTGCGCAGCATCATCGACAGCGTAGCCTCGCTCAGCGGCATCACCCCCGGCAGCGTCGAACACAAGATTGCCACGCTCTACAAGAGTGCCATGGACAGCACCCTGCTCAACAGCGACGGCATGAACCAGATGAAGCTCTTCCTCCAAGTCGACGGCAATCAGGACAGCAAGGAGATAGCCCAGCAGTGGATAGACCAAGCGTGGCCACGAATGCAGAAGCAAGGCATCACAGGACTCTTTGACTTCTATATCGGAGCCGACGAGAAAGACTCCAAAAACAACATACTCTACATCTATCAAGGAGGACTCACACTCGAACAGAAAGAATACTATCTCGATTCCGACCCCGCCACCACAGCCATACGCCAAGCCTACGAGCAGTACATAGTCCGCCTCGCACGCCATTGCGGCTTTAGCGAACGCAACGCACAGCGTATGCTCTCCGACGTCATGCGCATCGAGACACGCATGGCCACAGCAAGCCGTAGCATGACAGAGCTCCGCGACCCCGAGCGCAACTACAACAAGCTCACCTATGCCCAGCTCAAAGAGCAATATCCAGCCCTCGACTGGGACGCATACTTTGCAAACTTCGGCATCAAAAATCTCAAGCACGTCATCGTAGGTCAGCCCGAGGCTCTCGCCCAAGCCATGGAGATTCTCAGCCAAGAAGGCCCCGAAGCACTCCAGAATCTCTATCTCTGGCACGGCATGGACATGGCCGCCAACTATGTCGACGATGAGAGCCGTGCCATCTCGTTCGACTTCTGGGGCAAAGCCAAGAGCGGCATAGAGCAGGACCGCCCACGCTGGAAGCGAGCCGTCAGGAGCGTCGAAGACTGTCTCGGCGAAGCCCTCGGTCAGCTCTACGTCTCACGCTTCTTCCCCCCCGAAGCCAAAGAACGCATGCTTCAGCTCGTAGCCAATCTTCAGGAAGCCCTCGGCCAGCGCATCGACCAGCAAGACTGGATGAGCGACGCCACCAAGCGCGTGGCCCACGAAAAGCTCGATGCCTTCTACGTCAAGGTAGGCTACCCCGACAAGTGGAAAGACTACACCCGTCTTGAGATAGGCCCCAACTACCTCGAAAACGTACTCATGTGCAAATGGTGGCAGATATGCGACATGGTTGCCACACGTCTCAACAAACCCGTCGACAGAGACGAATGGCACATGACCCCCCAGACCGTCAATGCCTACTACAATCCCACCACCAACGAAATCTGCTTCCCCGCAGGCATACTCCAACGCCCATTCTTCGACATGAATGCCGACGACGCCTTCAACTACGGAGCCATAGGCGTAGTCATAGGCCACGAAATGACCCACGGCTTTGATGACCAAGGCAGCAAATACGACAAAGACGGCAATCTGCGCCAGTGGTGGACAGACGAAGACACAGAGCGTTTCGCCCAGCGCATCGCCACCATGCGAACCTACCACGACTCAATCCAGGTACTCCCAGGCCTCTATGCCAACGGCTCGTTTACCCTCGGTGAGAACATCGCAGACCACGGAGGTCTCGTCGTCTCGCTCCAAGCCCTCAAAAACCAATATGCCAAGCAATCCCCCGATGCCATCAATCTCGACATCAAGGACGGTTTCACAGGTCTCCAACGCTTCTTCCTCGCCTACGCAGGAGTCTGGGCACAGAATATCCGCGACGAGGAGATACGCAACCGCGTCAAAGGAGACCCACATCAGCTCGGCAAATGGCGCGTCAACGGCCAAATGCCCCACATCGACGAGTGGTACGAAGCCTTTGACATCACCCCCGATGCCCCCATGTACGTAAAGCCCGAAGAGAGAGTGAAGGTATGGTGAGTGAGGTTTTGAGGTTATGAGGTTTTTAGGTTATAAGGTTGGTTTCATAGGGATTCAAGCCGTTTTCCTCAAAACCTCACAACCTCACAAGCGAAGCGACCTTATAACCTCACAAAATAACCTCACCAAATAAACCTTATAACCTCACAACCCCAAAACCTTACAACCTTATAACCTTATAACCTTATAACCTTATAACCTCACAAAATAACCTCACAAAATAACCTCACAAGACAATGCCCCTACGACTTCCCGATAGACTGCCAGCCATAGACCTCCTCAAGGAGGAAAACATCTTCGTCCTCGACGAAGCCCGAGCCAGCCATCAAGACATACGCCCCCTGCGCATCGCCATACTCAATCTCATGCCGCTCAAGATAACCACCGAGACCGACCTCGTGCGCATACTCTCCAACTCACCCCTACAGCTTGAGATACACCTCATGAAGGTCAAGGCTCATACCTCCAAAAACACCCCTGTCGAACACATGCGCGCCTTCTATCGCGACTTCGAAGTCATGCGCCACGAGAAGTTTGACGGTATGATTATCACCGGAGCTCCCGTAGAGCACCTCGAATACTCCGACGTCAACTATTGGGACGAGATAACCGAAATCTTCACATGGAGCCGCACCCACGTACAGAGCACCATGTATATCTGTTGGGCTGCTCAGGCAGGTCTCTACTACCACTACGGCATACCCAAATACCCCCTCGGACAGAAGATGTTCGGCATCTTCCCACAGCGTCCCCTCGACCCGCGCCTCCCCATCTTCCGCGGATTCGACGACAACTTCAATATGCCGCATAGCCGCCATACCGAGATACGCCGCTCAGACATCCAGAACGTCCCCCAGCTCCAGATCATAGCAGAAAGCCCCTTGAGCGGAGTCAGCATGGTCATGGCACGCTCTGGGCGCGAGATTTACATCACAGGCCACAGCGAATACTCACCCCTCACCCTCGACACAGAGTACAAGCGCGACCTCGGCAAGGGACTCCCTATCCACATGCCCTACAACTACTACATCGACGACAACATCGACAAGGGAGTCAAAGTCACATGGCGTGCCCACGGCAACCTCCTCTTCCAGAACTGGCTCAACTACTACGTCTATCAGGAGACCCCCTTCGACATCGACAATATCCAATGAGAAACATCGAACTCCTTGCCCCGGCCAAAAACAAAGAGACCGCCATTGCCGCCATCGACCACGGAGCCGATGCCGTCTACATCGGAGCCCATAGCTTCGGCGCACGGGCAGCCGCAGGCAATACCACCGACGACATACGCCGAGTCGTAGAGTACGCACACCCCTTTCGTGTCAAAGTCTACGCCACGCTCAACACCCTCCTCTACGCCCACGAGCTGCCACAGGCCGTAGGTCTCGCCCACGAACTCTTCGCAGCAGGAGTCGATGCCATCATCAGCCAAGACCACCGCATGGTCCAACTATACCGCTACACCTACCCCCACGAGACCCCACATTTCCACGCCTCCACCCAGATGGACAACCGCGATGCAGACATCGTCCGCGAACGTCTTTTACAAGGCTACCAGCAGACCGTCCTCGCACGCGAGCTCACCATCGACGAGATACGCCGCATACACCAGGCCGTGCCCACGATGCCCCTCGAAGTCTTCGTCCACGGAGCCATCTGCGTCAGCTACAACGGACGCTGCTACGCCTCCGAAGTCTGCTACAATCGCAGCGCAAATCGAGGAGAGTGCGCCCAGTTCTGCCGTATGCCATATCGTCTCCTCACCCGCGACAACCAAGTCCTCGCCCAAGGATACCTCCTGAGTATGCGCGACATGAACCGCACGGACTATCTCGAAGACCTCCTCGACGCAGGAGTCACCTCGTTCAAGATTGAAGGGCGTCTCAAAGACATAGCCTACGTCAAAAACGTCACAGCATGGTATCGTCAGAAGCTCGACGCCATCATGCGCCGACGCAGCACCGACTATCAGCGCAGCTCGCAAGGCATACACCAATACACCTTCACCCCCGACATTCACCGCACCTTCAACCGCGGCTATACAGACTATTTCATGCAACGCCGCACTCCCGACCTCTGCACCCTCACCACCCCCAAGAGCATAGGCCAATGTGTAGGCACAGTCAAAGAGATACGACGTGACCACATCGTGGTAAGTGGTACCACCCCGTTTGCCAGCGGAGATGGCCTTGTCACCCCGACAGGCATAGGATTCCGCGTCAACCGCGCCGAGGGCAACCACCTTTATCTGCGCCCCGTCCCCACAGAATTGCGTCCGCGCACACCGCTTTATCGCAATCAGGACCAAGTCATGGAGAAAACCCTTGCCGGTCAGACCGCCACACGTCGTCTCCCCCTCACCTGGACCTTGAGCCCCACCCACACAGGCTTCAGTCTTACAGCCCATCTCGTCGATGCCCAGCCCCTCACCCTCGCCTTCGACTATCCTCACCAGAGAGCGCAAACGCCGCAGACCTCGACCATTACCGACGTGCTCGGCAAGCTTGGCCAAACCATATACCATGCAGAGCAAGTACACTGCCCCTCAGAGTATTTCATACCCCGGAGCACCCTCGCAGAGTGGAGACGCGCAGTCGTAGACCGACTCGACACACACCTTAGACAGACCGCCTCAGCCCAGACCACCCCATATCTCACCCCTCAACACCCCGAGTCTGAGACCCCCGAGCCCCAAATCCCCGAGGCTCTGATGGAATGCCGCTACTGTATCCGCTATCAGATAGGACAATGCCTGCGAGACAATCCCAAAGCCGTCCGAGGCCCACTATGGCTCGAAGGCAAGGACAACCGCCGCTATCAGCTGCGGTTCGATTGCCACCGTTGTCAGATGAAAGTAATCCCAGCCCCTTAAGTGTTACTTGGACATGAAGCGATACTCCTGAGGAGTAACTCCCAAGTGAGTCTTGACGAAATGACAGAAGAAGGAAAGACTGTTGAACTGGTATTTGTCGGCAAGCTGGTTTATGGGAGAGTCCGTCAGTTTGAGATCCAATTTTATCTGATGTATAGCGTGGCGGTTGATATAACGGAGTGCTCCCGTATTGGTGTTGCGCTTTATTGTTTTCGACAAGTGCTCAGAGGTGACGCATAGCTTGTCAGCGTAGTACCCCACGGTACGGTGCCTCCCGGCGTCCTCCTTCAGAAGCTTTACAAACTGGTTAAAGAGAGAGTCCGAGCGTGAGGGAATCATCATGGCATCACTGGAAGTCATACTCTTGTCGCACGTCCTGTTGAGTATCTCAAACAGCAGCAGAGCGAAGTTGTGGAAAATGGTATTGCTGCCGAAGGCAATCTCAGTATCCTCAAAATTACGTTGCAACATATTGAGCAGTGGCAGTATAGTGCTCGCCATCTGGCTCTGTATGACATGTATCTTAGGCTTATATCCGCCTTCGAGTACATGGACGAGCGTGAGGTGCGTAGGGAGAAGATGGTCTGCCGCAAACGTAGAGTAGAACAATACGCTCGTGTGGCAGTCCTGACTTTGAGTCACACGATGAATAGTAGTGACAGGCTTACATACATATATGTCGCCCGAGTTGAGCGTGACAGACTCGTAGCCCACCTCCATTCTAAGCTGCCCGGCCTGACAGATAAAAATCATGAGCATATTTGTCTGAAAGCACTCGTAGATATATGGTATCAGAGTGTGCCTGTCACACAACGCCAAATCGTCTTCCTGACAATGTATTTCTCGATTTTGGGATAATAATCCTATAGAAATGTTGTAAATCATACCGCAAATATACACGAAATTTTCTTATAAACGGTGTCGTATTTCTGTTTTTTTAGTGTAATTTATTCACTTTTTGATATACGTTTGTTACATTTAGTATTTTTGATACTAAATTTGCAATAGAACACCAAAAATATGTTGTTCAAAATTCTCAGTTAAACCGTACCCTTGCCATCAGAATTGACATTTTTACCAAACGGACCACACCCATGTACAGTCTCAGACACATCTTCATGCTGCTGCCCATATTTGCGCTCTGCCCGCTCTTCTCTTCGGCAGAAATAGTGATTGTGGCAGACACAGAATCATCACACGAAATTTTCGAAATCTACAAGGACGGCACTCGCAGCACACACCCGATTGCATAAGTCAGCAAAGTATTGTTTGCTGCCGATGATATCGCAAGCAGCGTCTTCAGCACCGGAGCATCATACTATATATATATATATAGTGGAGAAACCATTCCGACACAGGCCGAGCAGACATACGAGTTCAATCATAAGAGCAGCCCCCAGCCCATACCCATGCTGTGGGTACGCAGCAATCAATAAAAAGCGCAATTTTGAGTGATAGCCATATCACTAATAATGGTTAGCCCCCGTTATTGTCACTATTCTGCATACCTATAGCATATTATCACCTTAATTGCATATTGGTACTATGAGTGCGAGTGCAGGCCATGGTATCGTGATTTTTCGGTATTGCAGCATTGCCGACAGAGCCCTACCTTTGCATCGCAATTCTAAAAACGATGTGATGGTTAGACATACAAAAAGACTCCTGTTTCTGATACTTATCTGGTTTGTTGTTTTGGGGGATATGTGGGCTAATGAGGGAGACAGTGTCTCGCTCAGACCGTCCTTCTCGGTAGAATATTCCGGTGAAATACAAAGCGATTTCCGACGCATCAAATTCGCATCGCTCCTCGAATTGGGAGTCGTACTGCCCCTGTCCAAGCACTTCGACATCGAGGTGTCGTCCGTCAGTTTCGTCACATCGGCTACGGAGCCGCTCGTAGACAACATACAGGGATACTCTAACATCGACGCAGAGACAGTCCCTTTTGCATTGGCAGTGGCAGGCCTCTCGTGGCACATCAACGATGCACATCGCCTCTTCGCCGGCATCAGGCGTATCGACGAGGACTATTTCTGCAGCGACGGACTGTCATTGTTTACAGGCAGCTCGTGTGGAGGCTTCCCTACCATCACCACCAATTTTGACATCGCAGCCTATCCCATGGCATCTATCGGAATGCATTATGACTACGTGGGCGAAGTCTTTGATGTGAAGTCTTCCATCTACAACGGAGTCGGTCACAATGCCTGGAGTGGCAGGGACAACGTCTTTCGTTTCTGCCCCAAGAGTGACGGCCTCTTTGCCTTGGCTCAGCTCGGAGTACACAAGTCCAAAGTAGATGCCTATCTCGGAGCTAGCCTGCACTATGGAGAGCAATGTGGCATCGAGACGCCTCAACTCAAGGTTCGCCCCGTAGTATGGACTTATGCAGAGTTGGACCTTGGCAAAGGCTTTTCAGCCATAGGGGCATTCTCTCACGCATTCAGCAGCGATGCCGTGTGCAGGAACTTTTGTGGCATCGGAGGCAGCTTCGAATGGCGTAAGATGCAACTCGGAGTTTTTTCCAACTACACCCGTGCCGATGAAGTTGACGAATGGCAGACAGAGCTGACTTGCAACTATTCGTGTACGCGAGTCCTCTCCATACAGCCAGCCCTGCACTACTTCAACACAGGTGGACAATCACATTGTGTAGGGATGGTGAGGTTGTCGGTGAGGTTATAACCTCAAAAAATAACCTCAAAACCCTTTTTTGCCAAAAAAAATAATTATATTTGCATGCCTAATGTCGCTCGATTGGGTGAGAAGACCTCGGTTAAGAAAAAAGATTATACCAATCAACATGGAAAACAAACAATATAACGCCCTCTTCTCCTTCATCTGGAACATTGCCAACGACGTGTTGGTACACGCCTTCGAGAAAGGAGACTACAAAAAGATAATCTTGCCCTTTATGGTGCTCCGACGCATCGACGCCTTCAAAGAGTACAAACAACGCCTCATAAGCGACGTCGTGACAGGACAGATAAAAGTTTGCTAAGCATTATGGAAGACTACAGCGAATACATCATACAGGGCGAACCCGAGAAAAAGGAACGTATCAAGAACTGGATGACTGCCATCGGTTTGCAGGATGTTGATGACCTCAAGCCCTCGCAGTACTTCCTTGATACGGTCAGACAGAACATCGAAGGCAAGATAACGCTTAAAGAAGTTCGTAAACTTGTTGATCAATACTATACCACGAAGGAAGGTCTTCAACAAGAAAAACGCACGGAAGAAGCCGATAAGGTGGCTGTTCGCATAGCAGAACTGATTGCACACAAGACGTTCAGTTTCCGTCCTAACTGCCTTGCATCTATCCATCGCCATCTGTTTGAAGGTATCTATAAGTTCGCTGGAATATACAGAGATTACAATATTACCAAGCCTGAACTCGTTTTGCGTGGCGACACCGTCAGATACGAATCTGGCAATCTGATAAGCGACACTCTGGAGTATGAGTTTGATACGGAAAAGAAATTCTCATACGAAGGTCTCTTTATGCAGGAAATGGTGAAGCATATAAGCCGTTTCATAGCAAACGTATGGCAGATACATCCTTTTGGCGAAGGAAACACACGCACAATAGCTGTGTTTACTATACAGTTCCTGAGGCAATTAGGCTTTGAGGTTACTAACGAGATCTTTGCTGAGAACTCAAAGTATTTCCGCAACTCACTCGTACGAGCCAACTATACCAATATGCAGTATGGCATTACGGAGACAACGGAATACCTGGAGCGATTCTTCCGCAACTTGCTGATGAGAGAACATAATGAGTTGAAGAGCAGATACATGATCGTGGGTGCAAAATGGGAAGAAAACACTGGTAGTACCCAAGAAACAGACAAAAGTACCCAAGAAAGTACCCAAGAAACAGGCAAAAGTACCCAAGAAATGATACTGGACGAGATTCGCAATCATCCTTTTACTACTCGCGAACAGCTTGCCAAGGTCATAGGCATCTCTCCTGATGGCATCAAGAAGCAGTTGGACAAGATGAAGAAAGCAAAGCGCATCAAGCATGTAGGACCAACGAAAGGCGGCCATTGGGAAATCATAACAGAATAAATCACTATGGATACTCCAGAAACAGGACTCGAAAAGATAAAATCACTTTTTCTGCCGTTTCCTTTCCCCAATAAGGCAAAAAAAATGTAACTTTGTGTGTGGTGTTATTTGGTTATTTAGTTATTTTGTTGTTTGGTTGGTTCTAACGACCTAAACAACAAAAGAAACGACTGTCCGCGACCAGATGACAATACATCCAACCAAATAACCAAACAACAAAATAACCAAACAACAAAAAAATCCCAATGCCCCGCTTCCTACGAGCCATTATCCCAATACTCTCAGCAATGATGCTGTGCGGCTGTCATTATCAAGTGCAAAGAGAACGCCACTATACGACCAATTTCAATTTTGTGGTGATTGCCGACACTATGGCGTTGCAGGTCGAGAAGCCCATGCACAACGACATTTCCAATATGGTGCTCGACACAGTCTACGTCGTCAACGGAGACCCACTCGTGGTGGCACAGATAGCCGTGATACCCGAGGATAGTGTCGATAGCGTGTGGGTCAAGGTGGCACGCGACCAGATGACGATGGGTTGGGTTCACGAGTCTGACCTGCTTCCGGCCGTAGTGCCCGATGACCCCATCAGCATGTTTATCCACCTTTTCTCGCAAAGGCATCTGTGGTGGTTCGTGTCGCTCATCGGAGCGGTGGGGTTGATGCTGCTCGTCAGACGTATGCACAGCAAGCGGTTTAAGATGGTGCATTTCAATGACATTGCCTCCATCTATCCTACGCTGCTGTGCCTGTCGCTGTGTTTTAGTGCGTCGATATACGCCAGCATTCAGACCCACGTGCCAGAGACCTGGGTGCAGTACTACTTCCACCCCACGCTCAACCCCTTTGGCTTGCCTCTGATTTTGGGAGCCTTCGTATGCAGTATATGGCTGATGGTTATCTTGCTGATAGCCGTGCTCGACGAGGTAAGACGATCTCTGACAGGCACGGAGGCCTTGCTGTATCTCTCTTCGCTTATGGCAGTCTTGATGTTGGAGTATCTCGTGTTCTCGCTTTCGGCTGTAGTGTATGTCGGCTATCTCTTTCTGGCGGTCTATGCTGTTTGGTCAATACGTAGGTATTGGAAATTATACAGGCCACGTGCAGTATGTGGCGCTTGTGGGTGCAAGATACACGAGTCTGGGCGTTGCCCCAAGTGTGGACGAGAAAATGTGATTTGAAGAGAAATAAGAATAAAACTCCAACTTTGTCATGTCAAAAGATAAAACCATATTCGTCTGTGACTACTGCGGTCAGGAATCCATTCGCTGGGTAGGCAAGTGTCCAGCCTGTGGGCGATGGAACACCATGAAAGAAATCCACGTTCACGACGAGAAACCCTCAGCCCAAAGCGCACTGACCAAGATAGCCATGCAAGCCTCCTCTGCCCAAGAGCAGAGAGTCAGACCAGCCAGAGTCTGCGACATACGCGCCGACGAAGAGCCGCGACTCGACCTGCACGACGCAGAACTCAATCGAGTGCTCGGCGGAGGCCTCGTGCCAGGCAGCCTCGTACTGCTCGGAGGAGAGCCGGGCATAGGCAAGAGCACACTCGTCCTCCAGACCATACTAAAACTGCCACACTGCAAGGTGCTCTACGTCAGCGGCGAGGAGAGCGCACGTCAGATCAAACTACGAGCCGACCGCCTCGGCTCGCAGAGCGACGTGCTTATCTACTGTGAGACCTCGTTAGAAAAAATCTTCGCCGAGATAGCCAACACAGAGCCGCAGTTGGTGGTGATAGACTCTATCCAGACCATCAGCACTGAAGGCGTAGAGTCGAGTCCAGGCTCCCTGTCGCAGATACGCGAGTGCGCAGCCGCATTGCTCAAGTACGCCAAGGGTGGGGGAGTCAGTATCCTGCTCATAGGCCATATCACCAAGGAAGGCACCCTTGCCGGTCCCAAGGTGCTCGAGCACATCGTCGACACCGTCCTACAGTTTGAGGGCGACCAGCACTACATGTACCGCATCTTGCGCAGCATCAAAAACCGCTTTGGCTCCACGAGCGAACTCGGCATCTACGAAATGCGCCACGACGGTCTGCGCCCAGTCACCAACCCCTCTGAGTTGCTCATCTCCGACAATCGTGACGGTCTCTCAGGCACAGCCGTCGCAGCAGCAATCGAAGGGGCACGACCCTTCCTCATCGAGACTCAGGCACTCGTCTCTACAGCAGCCTACGGCACAGCCCAGCGCAGCTCCGTAGGATTCGAGAGCCGCCGCCTCAACATGCTGCTTGCAGTGCTTGAGAAGCGCGTAGGCTTCAAGTTGGCACAGAAAGACGTATTCCTCAACATCGCAGGCGGTCTTCGAGTCACCGACCCAGCCCTCGACCTGAGCGTCATAGCCGCAGTCCTGTCGAGCAATGTCGACACCCCCATAGACTCATCTACAGCCATGGCAGGCGAGGTAGGACTGAGTGGAGAGATACGCCCCGTGAGCCGCATCGAGCAGCGCATAGCCGAAGCACAGCGTCTCGGCTTTTCACGCATACTTATCCCGCACCACAACGCACAGAGCCTTTCCCCCACGTCCTACAAGATAGAAATCGTCCCCGTGCGTCGCGTAGCAGAGGCAGTCAGAGAGCTCTTCGGATAGACACCCGTCAGAACCCGAAAATCAGCGGCAGCACCACCACCATCACTATCCCCATGATAATCTGCAGCGGCAGCCCCACCTTGATATAGTCCATAAAGGTATATTGCCCAGCCTTCATCACCAGAGCATTGGGAGGAGTCGAAAACGGCGAAGCAAAACACATACTCGCACCTACAGCCACGGCAAACAGCAAAGGCACAGGACTCACACCGCAGCTCATCGCAGCCGAAAGAGCAATAGGAGCCGTCAGCACCGCCGTAGCCGTGTTTGAAATAAACATAGTCAAGAGCGAAGTAGCGAAATAAATACCAGCCAACAGCGCTGTAGGGCTAAGCGAACCTAGATTGTCCGCCAGCAGCGCAGTAATCAGAGTCGTCGCCCCAGTCTTCTCCAAAGCCGTCGACATAGGCATCATAGCAGCAATCAGCACAATACTCTCCCAGTTGATAGTCTTATATGCAGCCTCGACACTGCGGAAACACCCCGTCAGAATCATCAGCACACTCGCTATCAGCACCGCCGTCACAGGAGCCACCGGAATAAAGTCAAACACCATCAGCACCACCATCAGCACCATGATAGCAGCAGCCACAGGAGCCTTGTAGTCCAGCACCACACGTGCCGCCTCCCTTAGGGGCTGCCCGAGCACCACCCAATGCTCCTCATCGTTAGACAGACGTCCGATATTCTGCCACGTACCCTGCACGAGCAGCACATCGCCGTCCTGCATCTTCACCTCAGCCAGATTCTCACGAATATACTCGCCACCCCTGCGCACGGCAAGCACATTGATGCTAAACTTCGACCTGAACCCCGAGTCAGCCAGACGCATACCCACAAATTTTGATTGGCGCAGCAACACAATCTCCGCCAACCCGATATCATAAAAATCGAGCGTCCCGTTTGAAGGCGAAGCATTCAGCCCATACTCCTCGGCAAACATCGCCATGCTATCCCCCTTGCCCGAAATGTAGAGAATATCCCCAGCCTTGACGCGCACATCAGCCGTAGCCATAGTCTGAGAGATGTCTCGCACCAATTTGCGTTTCTTGCCACTCTCGTTCCTAACCTCGATAACCGTCAGCCCATAACGACGATGTAAGTCCAGCTCCCCGATAGTAAGCCCCACGAGCCCGTTCCCCCTCTCTATCTCAAAGCGACACACATTGTCAGCAATCCTATACTCCCTCACCAGCGAGCGAAGCGATTTGCCCTCCGCCTCGTCCTTACCCCCAGACCCCACCTTGCTCTTCAGCAACCATTTGCTCAGCGGCAACAGTACTACCACCCCCACCGCAACACACACCGCACCCACAGGCAGAAACGAGAAAAACGAAAGCCCCTCCATACCAGCCTCCATCAGCACCTCGTCAATCACGAGGTTCGGCGGCGTGCCAATCAGCGTAAGCATACCACCCATCGAGCTCGCAAAAGCAAGCGGCATCAACAGCCTCGTAGCATCACGCTTAGCCTCAGCAGCCATCGACACCACAATCGGCAACATCAGCGCCACAGTCCCCGTATTGCTCACAAACGCCCCAATCATCACCGTCACCACCATGACCAGAACCAGCAGCCCCGACTCAGACCTCCCAGCCAGACTCATCAGCTTCGAGCCCACCATCTTGGCCAATCCCGTGTGAAACACACCTCCCCCCACGATAAACAACCCCGCCATCATGATGATGATAGGGTTGGAAAATCCAGCCAGAGCCTCCGCAGGAGTCAGTATCCCGCCCAGCAGCAGCGCAATCACCGCACACAAAGCCACGACATCCGACCTCAATTTATTCCAAGCAAAAGCCACCGCCGAGAGCAGCAAGACCACAAGAGTAAACGTCATACCAAATTAGATTATAAATTTGCTGCAAAGTTACGAAAAACGACATCTATTTTGATATAAATAAACGTAATAAAACACAAAACTCTTTAAGCGAGAAATACCAGCAAGGAAAAAACATCGCACCGACACACCCCGTAGACCAACGATTTCGTTAAGCCATAAGACCAAAGAGAGCTTGCTCGCTTTGGCTTGGCGAGAAATCGCACTTTTAAGAACAAAAATATTCATCTCTTGGTAAGAGAAGTATTTATCCGTACGCAAAGGTATTAAAAAGTTTTTAAACCGCCTAAGAATTGTGTAATTATCTTTGGAAATCCGACAAAATTGTTGATTTGTGTCAAGTTGGACTATTTTACAGAAATTGATACAAATGTTGAGCGAAAATCTTTGCTCTGCTACTTTGCTCATTGATAATCCGCTTGTTACACTGTTTTGTACTTCTCTTACCAAGAGAAGAACAAAGATAAAAGACAACAAAAAGCGCACAATCCAGCAAAAACGCAATGATAGACAAAGATGAAACCGCAAGCTGACAGAAAGTATAGCTCCAAGAGCCAACTTTCGCCCGACATCCGCATAACTGCTTGTTTTTCAATCAATAGCAAAAGCAAGCAGGAATAAAAGAAGTACCCCAACTCATTGAAAATGAAATTATAAATCATAAATTTCATTATCCATTATAAATTATAAATTGTAGATTATAAATTGATCATGGACGACCGTTGGTACGTGTTGCGCGACTTGGCACGCCCAAACGCCAAGAACCCCGCCTACAAGCAACTCCAAGAGATGCCCGAGATGGCAGACTGCGTGTTTATACCCCTCAAGCAGCGAGTGTTCACAGAGTTTGGCAAGCGCGTGGTACGCTATATCCCCTACATGACCGACCTCGTCTTCGTCCACAAGCCCAAAAAAGAACTCGACCCCATAGTCAGCCGTATGCACCTCCTCCAGTACCGCTACGTACGAGGCGGCAAACAGTTCGAAGCACTGAGCGTAGCCGACAAAGACTTCAGAATGTTCAGAGAAGCCGTCGAGCAGACCGACAATGTCGAATACTTCAGCTACGACGAAGTCTCACCCCGCATCTACGGCAAGCAGATACGCATCATCGGCGGCCGACTCAACGGCTTCGAAGGACGCCTCATGAGCAAGCGAGGCAGCAAAGACAAGCGGCTCCTCATCGACCTTCAGGAGTGCAACCTCTCCGCAGGCATACAAGTAGAGTCAGAATACATCCAACTGCTGAAGTGACGCTCCAAACTCCTTGACCACATCAAATCCCGGGCAATGAGGCTTCCCCGGATCCAAGTCACAATGACCCACAATCAAAGCCCTCGGATAACGCCTGCGCAGATCCGCCAGCAGACATCTCAACGCACGCTTCTGCGCCTCAGTCCGAGTGTCGCATGGAGTCACACCGTCGGCAGCCAGCCCACCTACATAAGCCACCCCGATAGCGTGCCTGTTGTGATTCCTGCAGTGCGCCCCCACCACCTCCTCCTTACGTCCAACCTCAATCGTCCCGTCCGTAGGGATTACATAGTGGTAACCACAACCCTTCCAGCCCAGCGAGCGATGATAACGGTCGATATCCGCCAAGCGGAGGGCACTGCCCGCCCTATTGGCGGTGCAGTGCACGACGATCAGTGTGATAATACGCATACGCTTACAGCAGTTGCGAAACAGCTCCACCAGCTGCGCCAGTCATAATCAGTTCAATCACACGGACAACATAGAGCACGATGCTCTTCCAGTTCATTTTCATACCTTTCGATTTTAAGTAAAACACTACGAGCAATGTCATCTGCTACCTCATGCTCAGCTCAGGGGATTCAGACCACTGTCATCTCCGCTACCATTCTCACCGCCACCAGGGGTGTTGTCAGGGTCGGTAGGCTTGTCAGGCATAGGCTCTGCAGAAGTACCCTTGTTCTTGGCAGCCGCCAAATCCACAGTACCATCGCCAGACTTCTCTGCTTTCAGCACCGCAGCCTGTGCCACTCGGCTTGCCACGAGGTTGAACTCAGCACGGTCGATGAGGTTCGTAAAGTCAGGACCAGGAGCAAACAATATGTTCACCGCCTTGATGTTCTTCGACGTAAACTCACTCAGCGAAGGGGCACCCTCACTGCTGATCGAGATGCCAAAGGTACCCAACTCCCCGAGTTTCACCTTCTTTCCGTCCAGCAACTGCTCCACCAGACATTCACACGAGTCAGCCAGCACACCCTTCACCGTTCCGCGGCTATACACCCCGTTGTGTTCAGCTATATGCCTGGCAAACTTGTCTAAAGACCAGATTTCAGTCACCTGATTCTTGGCGTACGCCTTCTCTGGCGACTCAGGATTCTGCGGATTGCGCATCATGTAAACACTGTAATTAATCATACTCTTGCCCATCGTCGGTATGGGACTTGATGCTTACGCCGGCAGTTCACAGCGCCCGACCGATATTGTTATTTCCGAACTGCACTGCAAAGGTACAACACCAGGGAGCCCAAAACAAATCTATTCACAAGCGTTGACAAACCATTGACACCTCAATGACTTACCATTGACCAAGA
Organism: uncultured Prevotellaceae bacterium; assembly: GCA_945932615.1. Lineage (GTDB taxonomy): Bacteria > Bacteroidota > Bacteroidia > Bacteroidales > Bacteroidaceae > Physcousia. Next base: position 31,749 of record CAMEQD010000023.1, read on the forward strand.
CATTATGTCAGACATAATCATCAACATCAACGGAGGTAACAACCAGATTTTCCTCAACGTCAGCGAAGCCGCTCCAATCTCCAATGTCGACCATCTCGCAGAACGTCTCCTCGACACAGAGCCCCTCGAAGCAGACTCACTCCCCGACGCAGACACCCTCTCCATATATATATATATAAGGAGAACAAGAGCACTCCCACCAGTCTCGTCCAGATAGGCAAAACGCCATCCCAACATACTTCGCCAAGTATCTCCACATACTTTGCCAAGTATCCCGACATGTTTTGCCAAGTATCTCCACATACTGAAAATACCCCCAACACAGCTTTAGCTGATGCCGTTTGTTAAATCAGATGTGAGCCCTAAATTGAGTGCTTACGTAATTCCTAAATTGAGAGCTTACGCTCACATATATTTTTTTAATCCTTGCAAATCTCAGAATTAATGTGTACCTTTGCTTTCAAAAAATGCAATGATATGGAAAAATCTTATACAACAAATATTAGTTCCGTAGATGCACTTTGGGTACTGATTCAAGGACAGACCCAAAGTGTTAAGGACGCATTGTATCGAAGAATGGAAGAAGCCAATCTGCAAAGGAAAACATTACAGCAACAGCAGTATGTTGATAAAAGCCTTAAAAGAGCATTTGCAGAGTTGGAAGAGGCTCGAACTACAAATATGGAACTTCCAGATGCCTCTGATTTGTTTAAACTGATGGATAAACAATGAAGGTCAAAATAGATTTCCTCCCGGAGTTTATGAGATTAGTTAATGTCAATCTACGACAAGTCAAAAATATCAAACGTGTCGGATGAATACATATCATTTCTTGTCAAGGAACTGAAGAAATAACATGATAGGCTGTAACCACTCAATTTAGGTCTAAGAATCAGTTTTATTTTATTTTTTTACCGATTTTCAGACACCACGGAGACACCTGTCAACACTGGTAGGCTGATGCCAAATATACCCAACACAATGGAACTGAGCATATCAGAGAAAGTAAAAGCCATAGTGGAGGATCCAACACAGGAATTCCCCATTACGGGTAGGGAACTCTTCAATTCTCTTGGCTTCGAACGTCGTACAAGCGGCAACTGTTGGGCTGTAGATAATTTCCTGAGGGAAAACAGCCTGATGGTTGAACCACACTACAATAATGTATGGATAGATACCATCATAACATTGAAACATAAGCCAATAGCAAGAACGAATGTCAGCAAAGACCCAATACTTAGAGTTGCCGTCCTTGAAGAGGCAAGCAAGGTTCCAGTCTATGTCTCCAATAGTGCTCCTTTAGTAGAAGCAACTACACTCATGCGAATGAATGACTATAGCCAACTTCCTGTCACAAACAATAAGTTACGAGGACTGTGTGGCTTCATATCCTGGAGAACAATATTACTCTCACAGAGCCGTATCTGCTGATGCAAGAGATAGAGAATCAAGTCCGTCTCCTCCTGAGCGATGTATTCAACCTTGAGGACATCCAAAAGACATGCATCGAACGAGAAAGACAAGTGAATACGCTTGACGACCTCACATTTGGTGAATATATCCATATTATAGAACAGACCGACAAATGGGAACGACTCGGTCTGAACCTCGACAAAAGTCTGTTTATCAAGATGCTGAATGATGTAAGGCTTATAAGGAATGACATCATGCACTTTGAGCCCGATGGCATTTCACCAAGCCAACACAAGCAACTCGCATCTGCTGTACGCCTACTCAGTTCCCTTCTCACAGGCAAAGCTCATTAGGATAGTAAGCAGTCAATTTAGAGCGAAGAATCAGATTTATTAATTTTGTCAACATAGCTTTGGTTGATGCTTTTTGTAAAATCACTCACCTATTATTTTAGCACTCAGGACAACGGAGCAAAGTAAAGTGTTCTAAATTAGACATACCACCCCTAAATTGAGTGCTTACTTTAGGATGATATGCTTCAAAGCAAGGACAGCGAAATACTGCGTCACTCAAGAAGAAGGACAACAAGGGAGGCAAAGGAAATACCGGTCGCCGCAAGAAGCTAAACACCTAAACATACTTGTGACGATGGCAATGATTACAAACGTTTACGATTCGAATCGTACAATTGACAGCTTCATGCCTCACCTTTGGCACAAAGCTCATTAAAAAACATTAAAATTAACTATTCCCCAAAATTACGACACTTTGCAAACTGCCTGTTTTTCGGGCAGCAAATGCTTGGTGACCCAGAATTCGGACATTTACCAAAACCACATCTTTACATGAAAGGTATAGTATTAGCCGGTGGCAGCGGTACACGTCTGTACCCCATCACCAAAGGCATCAGCAAGCAGCTCATGCCCATCTATGACAAACCGATGGTGTATTACCCCATCAGTGTACTCATGCTCGCAGGCATCAGAGACATCCTTATCATCTCAACACCCTACGACCTACCAGGCTTCAAGCGACTGCTTGGCGACGGCAGCGATTACGGCGTCAACTTCACATACGCCGAACAACCCTCACCCGACGGACTCGCACAAGCATTCACCATAGGCAAGGACTTCATAGGCGATGATTCCGTCTGCCTCGTTCTTGGCGACAACATCTTCCAAGGCAACGGCTTCACCAAGATGCTCAAAGAAGCAGTCCGCACAGCAGAAGAAGAAAAGAAAGCAACAGTATTCGGCTATTGGGTAAGCGACCCCGAACGTTATGGAGTAGCAGAGTTCGATAAGGAAGGCAACTGCCTCTCCATCGAAGAGAAACCATCAAAGCCCAAGAGCAACTATGCCGTAGTAGGCCTTTACTTCTATCCAAACAAAGTCGTAGACGTCGCAGCCAACATCAAACCATCAGCACGAGGAGAATATGAAATAACCACAGTCAACCAAAAGTTCCTCGAAGACGGAGAGCTGAAGGTACAGACCCTCGGTCGTGGCTTCGCATGGCTTGACACAGGCACACACGATTCCTTATCAGAAGCCTCAACATATATAGAAGTATTAGAAAAGCGTCAAGGCCTGAAAGTCGGTTGTTTGGAAGGCATCGCCTACCGTCAAGGTTGGATTACAGAAGAACGAATGCGCGAGTTAGCCAAACCAATGCTAAAGAACCAATACGGCCAATATCTCCTGAAAGTGATAGACGAAGTCAAAGAATCAGGCAAGGCAAATCTCTAAACCCACAAAACAAGATACCACAAAACAAGAATTCATGAATATACTTGTGACAGGTGCCAACGGCCAGCTTGGCAACGAAATGAGGATAGTCAGCCAGACATCAGATAACAACTACATATTTACCGATGTCAATCAAGTAGAAGGATTAGAAACGACCTACCTTGACATCACCGACCTTGACGCCATCCGCAAGATGGTAGCAGACAACAAAGTGCAAGCCATCGTCAACTGTGCAGCATGGACAAATGTAGATGGTGCAGAAGATCCAGAGAAATATGATTTGGTTGAGCAACTCAATGCCATAGCCCCAGAGAACCTATCCAAAGCCATGAAAGAAGTAGATGGCTGGTTCGTACAGATTTCCACAGATTATGTATTTGGCAAAGAGCCCTACAACACACCCTGTAAGGAAAGCCAAAAAGGAACACCAACAGGAGTATATGGATTGACGAAACTTCAAGGAGAAGAGCGAATCAAAGCCACAGGCTGTAAATACATCATCATACGTACAGCCTGGTTGTACAGTGAGTTCGGCAAGAACTTCTGCAAGACCATGCTTAATCTGACGGAAACCAAGCCTGCGCTAAAAGTAGTCTTTGACCAAGTTGGCACCCCAACATACGCATGGGATTTAGCAGTTGCCATAGCAACAATATTAAAAAGACCAGTTGAAGGCATTTACCATTATAGTAATGAAGGAGTATGCTCATGGTATGATTTTACCAAGATGATAGCAGCATATTCAGGTCATACAAGTTGTGATATTCAACCCTGTTACAGCAGTGAATACCCTTCACCTGTCACTCGCCCATCTTATTCAGTTCTCGACAAGACAAAGATCAAGGAGACCTTTGGAATCAAAGTTCCTTATTGGACAGACTCGCTCAAAAAATGTATCAATAATTTAAAACAACAGATAAAATGAAAAGAAATATAGTAATAACTGGAGGTGCTGGCTTCATCGGAAGTCACGTTGTAAGATTGTTCGTCAATAAATATCCCGAATACAACATCATCAACCTAGATAAGCTCACTTATGCCGGTAACCTCGCCAATCTCAAGGACATCGAGGATAAGCCCAACTACAAGTTCGTGAAGATGGACATCTGCGAATTCGAAGCGTTCTATCAGCTGATGCAGGATGAGAAGATTGATGGTATCATCCACCTTGCAGCTGAATCACATGTTGATCGCTCTATCAAAGATCCTTTCACTTTTGCACGCACCAATGTGATGGGCACCCTCTCTCTCCTTCAGGCTGCCAAGCTCTATTGGGAATCACTCCCAGAGAAGTACGAGGGCAAGCGCTTCTACCATATCTCAACAGATGAAGTGTATGGTGCACTCGAAATGACCCATCCAGAGGGTATTCCTGCACCTTTCTCTACCAAGGCATCATCTGAGGCACAGCATGAGGCATACGGAGAAGATTTCTTCGTAGAGACAACCAAGTATAACCCTCACTCTCCATATTCAGCAAGTAAGGCAAGTTCCGACCATTTCGTTCGCGCCTTCCACGACACCTACGGCATGCCTACCATCGTGACCAACTGCTCAAACAACTACGGCCCCTATCAGTTCCCTGAGAAGCTGATACCGCTCTTCATCAACAACATCCGCCACCGCAAGCCACTGCCTGTCTATGGCAAGGGAGAGAACGTGCGCGACTGGCTCTTTGTAGAAGACCATGCCCGTGCCATCGACCTCATCTTCCATAAGGGCAAAGTAGCCGAAACCTACAACATCGGTGGCTTCAACGAGTGGAAGAACATCGACATCATCAAGGTCGTCATCAATACCGTTGACCGACTCCTTGGTCGCAAAGAAGGCGAAGACCTCAACCTCATCACCTACGTCACCGACCGCCTTGGTCACGATGCTCGCTATGCCATTGACTCCACCAAACTACAGAAAGAACTTGGCTGGGAACCAAGTTTGCAATTTGAGGAGGGAATCGAGAAAACTGTCTGTTGGTATCTTGAGAATCAAGAGTGGCTCGACAAAGTCACCTCAGGCGACTATCAGAAGTATTACGAAAATATGTATAAATAATAATTATGTCAAAAGATTTAATTACAGTAACCAGTCCGTTGCTGCCCGACCTTGACGAGTTCCACGAAGAACTCAAGAAGATATGGGACAGCAAGTGGATTACCAACAATGGTCAGTTCCATAAGCAGTTAGAAGCTGCATTGAAGGAATACCTTGGTGTGCCGCAGGTAAGTCTCTTCACCAACGGAACCCTTCCGTTGCTCACAGCCCTTCAGGCACTGAGAATTACAGGCGAAGTCATCACCACCCCATACAGCTTTGTAGCCACCACCCACTCCATCTGGTGGGCAGGGTGCAAGCCAGTATTCGTGGATATCGACCCTCGCACGGGCAATCTCGACCCGGAGAAGATTGAGGCAGCCATCACGCCTAAGACCACAGCCATCATGCCTGTGCATTGCTATGGCAAACCTTGTGATGTCCGCAGAATCAAAGAGATAGCCGACATATACGGACTCAAAGTCATCTACGATGCTGCTCATGCCTTTGCCCTTGAGATACCCAAACACGAGGAAGACTATAAGCGAGCCTTCGATGAAACGCGCAACGCCCTCGAACCTTGTAAACCTATTAAACGGGAAGAGCAGAAGGTTGAGACCGAATCCATCCTCAACTGGGGCGATATGTCCACCTTAAGCTTCCATGCCACCAAGGTCTATAACACCATCGAGGGAGGAG
>CAMEQD010000024.1:0-37404 GCA_945932615.1 uncultured Prevotellaceae bacterium
AGGTTTTGAGGTTATAAGGTTTTGAGGTTATAAGGTTTTGAGGTTATAAGGTTTTGAGGTTATTTTTAAGGTTATAAGGTTTTAAGGTCATGTTTTAGGTTTTGAGTTTTGAGGTTTTGAGATTATAAAACAAAGTAAAGGGGAGTGACATTTCTGACACTCCCCCTTGTTTTTTCTATATCTCAGTCTGAGAAACTGTTACGAACGTTTTCGTTAAGCGAGAGCAGAGAAAGCTGGCTTGCTCTGCCGAGCGCAGAAAAGGTCGGATGAAATCCTAAGGATATTATTAGCAGTTCTCGTTGAAGTACTTGATAGTACGAACCATCTGAGATGTGTAAGAGTTCTCGTTGTCATACCATGATACAACCTGTACCTGATATGTGTCCTCGTCAATCTTGGCAACCATAGTCTGAGTTGCGTCGAAGAGAGAACCGTACTTCATGCCGATGATGTCGCTTGAAACAATCTCGTCCTCAGTATAGCCGTAAGACTCAGTCTGAGCAGCCTTCATGGCAGCGTTGATGCCTTCCTTAGTGATATCCTTACCCTTAACTACAGCTACGAGAATAGTAGTAGAGCCAGTTGGAGTTGGGATACGCTGTGCAGAACCGATGAGCTTGCCGTTCAACTCGGGGATAACAAGACCGATAGCCTTGGCAGCACCTGTAGAGTTAGGAACGATGTTCTGTGCACCTGCACGTGAACGACGGAGGTCACCCTTACGCTGTGGGCCGTCGAGGATCATCTGGTCGCCTGTGTAAGCGTGGATAGTGCTCATGATACCACTCTGGATTGGAGCGTATGCGTGGAGAGCAGCAGCCATAGGAGCCAAGCAGTTTGTTGTGCAAGAAGCAGCAGAGATGATCTTATCCTCAGGAGTCAGAGTCTTGTGGTTTACGTTGTAAACGATGGTTGGGAGATCGTTGCCTGCAGGAGCAGAGATAACAACCTTCTTTGCACCAGCTACGAGGTGAGCCTCAGCCTTAGCCTTTGATGTGTAGAAACCTGTGCACTCCAATACAACGTCTACGTTGTTTGCAGCCCATGGGCACTTTGTTGCATCAGCCTCAGCAGAGATCTTAATCTCCTTGCCGTCAACGATGATTGAGTTGTCTGTAGCCTCTACAGTATGCTTGCCCTCGCCAAACTTGCCGGCGAAACCACCCTGTGCTGTATCGTACTTCAGCAAGTGAGCCAACATCTTAGGAGATGTCAAGTCGTTGATTGCTACTACTTCATAACCCTCAGCCTCGAACATCTGACGGAAAGCGAGGCGACCGATACGACCGAAGCCGTTGATAGCTACTTTTGTTGCCATTGGTTTAAAAATGTTTAAAAGTTAGTTACTTATGTTTTTAATCACTATTTTTACATTATTATTATATAGACAGGGACCATACTACCCGCAATTGCAGTAATGAGCACTCTTGCATGCTACCATGATGATGCCTGTTAGCACCACGAGGAGATAAATTACGTACTCTCTTCTCATTTTTTTTATTTTTTACGTCACAAATTTACAAAATTCTTTTTATATTCGCAGTCCGAAAAGCGAGAAATTTTTCAAACTATACTCAAACATAACATCTAAATTACAAATTTATGGCAAAAACAAGCTTTTTGAAGGACTTCAAGGACTTCGCAATGAAGGGTAACGTCGTTGATATGGCTGTCGGTGTAATCATCGGTGGAGCATTCGGCAAAATCGTGACCAGCATCGTTAACAACATCATCATGCCACCCATCGGAGTAATCACAGGCGGCGTAGACTTCACCAATCTGAAGCTCACCATCAAGGAGGCCGTGACCGAGGGCGAGACAGTCATCTCAGAGGCCGTTACGCTCAACTACGGTCAGTTTATCCAAGACGTGGTAGACTTCCTCATCATCGCATTCTGCATCTTCCTCCTGGTGAAGGGCATCGCGCAGTTCAACCGCAAGAAGGAAGAGCCTGCCGCACCAGCACCAGCTCCGGAGCCAAGTGCCGAAGAGAAGCTGCTGACCGAGATTCGTGACCTTTTGAAAAACAGATAAGATTGTAACATCAACAGAGGAGGGAACAAGCTTCCCTCCTCATTAGCATCTTCAGACATACTTATGGACAGCAGGACACGATTGCTCCTTGGCGACGAGGCCATAGAGAGGATTGCACAGGCACGAGTCATAGTGTTTGGCACGGGAGGCGTGGGTAGCTGGTGCGCAGAATGCTTGGTCAGGAGCGGCATACGCAGGATAACCCTCGTAGACTGCGACAAGGTTGCCCCAAGCAACTGCAACCGTCAGCTGATGGCCACATCAAAGACCATAGGCATGGTCAAAGTCGAAGCCCTGCGCCAACGCCTGCTCGACATCGCTCCCGAGGCAGAAATACACGCTCTCGAAAAGTTTTTCTGCAAAGATAACGCCCATGAGTTCGGACTCGAAGGCTATGATTATATCATCGACGCCATCGACTCGCTCCGGGACAAGGCCGAACTGATACTCCGTGCCACCTCCCTACCCGCCTCCGTCACGTTTATCTCGTCGATGGGAGCAGCTCTACGCATCGACCCCTTCAAAGTCAGAGAGGCAGAATTTTGGAACGTCAAGGGCGATGCCTTGGCAAGGGCTTTGCGCAACAGGTTCAAGAAAGACAAGACCTTCCCAAGCCGCAAGTTCAGATGCGTGTACAGCGAAGAGCAACCCATGCCCAACAAAGGGCAGACTACGGAAACGAGCGACACGCTCGTAGGCAGCAAAGTACACGTCAACGGCTCGATATGTCAGGTCACAGCCGTCTTCGGTATGTGTATCGCCTCGATGGTGATAAAAGATTTAGCCTTGTAGAGAAAAAAGGTCGCCAAGGGGAGACCACAGAGAGGCGAAGTGTTACAGTTACAGATAATACAGAAAAAAAATCGAGTGACAACATCTCCTTATATATATATAATTAATTAATATATAAATATATATATATAGTATAGAAAAAAGTTACACTCGAAATAAAGTGCTGTAACAACTGTAATTGTCACAAAACGCAATTTCTCTTCCATCTAACAAGCACATTTACAGCGAGATATTATTTCCTCTACAAGGTTTCCTCACAAAGTCGGAGCGTGACCGAGAGGCAAAAATCCCGTATCCAGCCCCCCATAGGAAGGGATTTCGGGGCATACCGACCCACTATTTTCCGCCAACAATACGATAAGAGGAAATCTGAAGAACTCTCAATTTCGGAAAAAATGCGCCCCGAACGAATCCCGAAGGCATAGCGATGTATTTTTGATACCGAATTGCAAAATTTCTGTCTAATATACCCTTTCTGATATAATTTCAATAATAACGCAATAAATTATACCCAAACTGATATAATTTCGAATATTTATACTAACTTTGTACTCGAAAGGGTATAATGTATGACGCTATGAACAATCTTTCTGCTACGGTCAAAATGTTACGAAAACAATATAATCTGACGCAAGAAGAACTCTCGTTGAAGTCAGGAGTGGGACTACGCTTTGTGCGAGACTTAGAACAAGGCAAAGAAACTCTACGTCTCGACAAGGTAAATCAACTCTTGGACTTTTTCAATTTTGAAATGGTCGCCACTCAAAAAAACAATAATCAATGAGACAAGCTCACATATTTTACAAAGACCTATTGGCTGGGATTCTGACAGAAAATGATGCAGGATATGAATTCTGCTATTTGCCGGAATATCTTTCTCTCGAAAAAGCAAAGTCTGTTAGCATGACACTACCTTTACAAAGTGAAGCATACACAAGTCCTGTGCTGTTTCCTTTTTTCGATGGCTTGATTCCTGAAGGATGGCTATTGGACGTTGCTTTGCGGAATACAGACATTAGTATTCTTGACCGTATGTCGTTGCTTATGATCTGTTGCAAAGATTGTATAGGAGCGGTAAGTGTTGTACCTGTTGAAGAAAAGGAGGATAGCAATGTGTAATTGCCTGTATTGTTATCGCCCGCTCTTAAAGGGCGAAAAGGACATGCACGCGGCTTGCATAAAGAAGTTCTTCGGGACAACAACATTACCTGTTCTTGATTATACTACAGAACAACTCGACCAGCTTGCCCTGCAAATAATTCAAGACCAAACCTCTCTGACAGGTGTTCAGCCGAAATTATCTTTGCATTTGAATGAGCATGAAGGTTGCAAACGATTGACAATTGTCGGGCTGTGGGGCGGATACATTTGTAAACCGCAGACCTCACAATATGAAATGATGCCAGAGGTTGAAGATTTGACTATGCACCTTGCTGAGATAGCACATATTGAAGTTGTTCCCCATACGTTGATGCGGATGGCAGACGATACGCTATGCTATCTTACTCGTCGTATTGACAGAACTTCTACTGGAGAGAAGATTGCAATGGAAGATATGTGTCAACTGACAGAAAGGCAAACAGAGCATAAATACAAAAGTAGTTATGAACGTGTAGGCAAAGCTATATTGAAATACTCGTCTGTACCTAAAATGGATGTTATCAATTTCTTCGAGTTGGTACTTTTTTCTTGGTTGACAGGAAATAACGATATGCACTTAAAAAACTTCTCTTTGTACGAGGTGGCGGATATGATACGTTTGACCCCTGCTTACGATTTGCTGAATGCCGCTATTATCAACCCCAAGGATGACGAAGAATTGGCATTGACCTTGAATGCTCGGAAGAAAAAACTGCAAAAAGAGGATTTTATTAAGTCAGCTTTCACGCTGGGTATAGATTCTCTAATTGCAGAACGTCTGATAAACAAATACATCAGACTATTAACAAAGTTTGAGACAGTAATTCAAAAATCTTTCCTAAGTGCAACATTAAAAGAGAAATATAGTGAATTATTGAAAGAACGACTAAGACGACTTTCATAGGTTTCTTCCTCAAAAAGAAAGCTTTTTTGAACGTTTTCGTTAAGCAAGAGCAGAGGAAGCTTGCTTACTCTGCCGAGCGCAGAAAAGGTCGGATGAAATCCAATGATTTCGTTAAGCCATAAGACCAAAGGGAGCTTGCTCGCTTTGGCTTGGCGAGAAATCGCACTTTTAAGAATGTTTAACGCTCTCTCTTTACAATAATCTTATCCACATCAACACTAAGCCCTCCCATGAACGAGATGCCCGTTGTCAGAGGGGCATTCAGGTAGTAGTATTCCGGACGGTAGTTGAAGATATTGTCGATTGTGAAGGTCACTCTTGCCCACGATGAGATATGCCCCGTAGCTTGAAGCTTCCAGAGTGTGTAGGCGGGATATGTGATGGTGCGTACACCGGCATCGGGCGTAGAGAGCGACAGGAACTCGTTGTTCTTCACAGCCGAGAGGAAACGTCCCGACAGTTGTACGTCAAACTTGAAGTCTCGGCAGAAACGATGCTCCCAGCCTCCATGAGCCGTCAGACTGTGCGGACGCGCCGGCATATACGGAGTGGCTGATGTCGGAGCCGATGATTCAAGCGTGAGGTTGTACGACAGTTTGGCACTCCAGCCCCCACTCCATCTCCCTTGCAAGGTGGTCTCGACGTTGAAGATGTCCATCGGGTCAAGATTGATATACGGCAAATAGTATTCGCCATCTTCCTTCTGGTATGGGACGCCCGTAGAAATACGTCCGTTGGCGTGAGTGTATGAGCCGCTCAGCATCACGCTATATCCTCCGTTGAAATACTCGGTACTGAGGTTGACGTTGTGGCTGCTCTCGGCACGAAGATCGGGGTTGCCCTCGATGGTCCAAATGCCCGACATATCAAAGTCATAATAACGCTCCTTGAGCGTGGGAGCCCTAAACCCCATACCGTATGAAGCGCGCAGGCGACAATGCTCCGTAGGGCTGAAACGCGCAGCCAGACGAGGTGTGACGCGCTGGCTGACGATTGCTGTTCCGCCCGACTTGTCGATAAAGTTGTCATAACGTAGGGCTGCGACAATCTCCCACTTGCGACTGACAACCCAATCATACTGTGCAAACACATCAAAGGACTGCTGACGGAATTTGCCGTCGCCGACATTACGGTTGAGCATGAAATCATACAGATAGTCTGCTCCAAGCGTGAGAGTGGCGTTATGCTTGTCTGCCGAACTTGCATAATCGGGAGAGCCAAACACATGGCTGTACAACACCTTGCCAGAATTCTGCACGTTGCTGTACCTGCGAATGTCAAGATTGGTAATCCTGTAGAAGTCCGACTTGTCATACTGGTCAAAGGCATACGATGCCTCAACGCGGTCGCGAGGGCTAATGTCCCACTTGGCAGACAAGCCTGCCGAATAGTCACGATAACGCTCGGGAACCTCGGCACTACGCTCTACCTTGCGGTAAAAATACCCCAAACGACCTTCGAGAGCAAAGTTCTTACAAGGCTTCAGGGCTATCTTGTCCTTGAAGTTGAGAGTATGTCCGCCATATACACGGTTGAAGGTTGTGGTCTGCGGCTCAGTACCTGTTCCTTTGACATCGTAGGAGTCAAGAGCGGTATATGCAAAGCCGAAGGTATTGCCCACACGCCCCTTGTTGAACGAAGCCAAGGCATCATATCGCTGGCTGCCATGATTGGCCCATCTTGAGTCGACACGTACCGACCATGGGGCAACAGCCTTTTTGGTAATGATGTTTATCACCCCACCTGCTGCATTACTGCCATAGAGTGCTGATGCCGAACCGCGGATTATTTCTACTCTCTCGACGTCCATCATGCTGATGCGCTCGAAGTCTACGTTGTCCATAGTCTCGCCTGCGAGCCTCTGCCCGTCTATCAGGATAAGTACGCTCTGCCCCATAAAGCCGGCAAGGTTCATGTTTACCTGTTGGTTCATGGCATAGGAAAACTCTATGCCTGGCAAGACATATTCGAGCAAGTCCATGATATTGGTGGCGTCAGACTTGCGGATTTCATCATTGGTGATGAGCCGCGTCTGTACGGGCACGTTCTTTAGCGTATGGGGAGTACGCGTGGCCGTCACAACAAGCTCGTCCATGTCGGTCTCGTCCTGCGCCATGACGAGCACGGGCAATAAGGCCGACATGATACACATATAGTACGGGAGACCATGTTTCATAGCTTTCTGTATTTGATGGTAAAGCAGCACTTCTTGCCCTCGTTGCTGATATAGTTCTTGAGCTCGACGGCAAATTGTGAGCCATCTGCGGTCTTAACAATATATTGGGCAGGACGGAATGTAAACGATGGTGGTATAGGGGGGATATACATGGAGAGCCACTTCGCCAAAACGGGATTCAGGGCGATACCCTGACTCGGCACGTAGCAGTCCATCATCTTGGAGTTGTCGTCCCAGACTTGGTCGGTAGTCCACACGTCCTCGACCCATGTCTTGGTTTCTTCGTCCCAGACAGAGCCGTGATTTGTACGGAAGTTGTTGCGATGTATGGCTATATGCCAACGCTCTGGCTCTGCCTGCTCTGCGGTAGGAAAAAAGTATTCGAAGCGATTGTTGCCCAGCCCCTGTCCGAATATATCATACCAATACATGTATTGCCCCGTAGCCGACGCATCGGGCATCGTCGTCACACTCTCACCTACAGCCTGCTTGGGTATGGGATACGAGACAATATCCCGAGGGTTGTCAAAATCAATATAATACCATCGGTCCCATGCGCTGGCGTCAAGATAAATCTCATCGGGGGTAGTCTGAGGCTCGTCTCCTACCTCATCGTAAACCCACGAGAATGCACCCTCGCAACTTGCAAGCATGGCAAGTGCGAGGGTGGATAATATAATAATACGAACGTTTTCGTTAAGCAAGAGCAGAGGAAGCTTGCTTACTCTGCCGAGCGCAGAAAAGGTCGGATGAAATCCAATGAATGTATTCACAGAGCCGGAAGCTTTCATTTCCTGACGCACATCGCGCTTGTCTTGATAGCGTAAGGCATAGAGCCTTCGAGGCTGTAGTTGTTTACGATGCTGACCTTGCCGTCGTTCGTGGCTGAAACGGTAATCTCGCTCGTACACTTGCTGTTGTCAAACTTGTAGGTCTTGGCAGGAGCTCCAGCCATATTGAACTCAAGTCCGAGACTTCCATCGGCAAAGGCCTTGTAGTAAGCCTTCCGGTCGACATCGTATGCGATATTCTTGACCGTAAACGAGCCGATATTCATCTGCATCTGCCTCGTAGGACCCATCTGTACAGTCAGAGTGTATGCTGGCACGACGACGTTGATACTACCGTCTGCGTTGTCGCTAATCACATAGTCCACGTCGACCGACAATGGCAGATCGTCAACGATATTCACATTCATCGTAGTATTCCATGTGCCGGCCAAGCCTGATGGTACAGGATCATCATCACCACATGAGGTCACTAATGCACTAGCAAGCAAAATAAGTCCAGTAGAGAGGATAGAAAATAATTTGTTCATTTGTTTCTTTTTTTTGTTGTTTGGTTATTTAGTTGTTGTGTTATTTAGTTGGTTGTTTTGTCGATTTGTTGTTTGGCTGTTTTGTTGATAACCAAAACTACTCATTCTCAACGATCAAATTGCTTATCTCACCCTTGAAATTGCCAGTAGCCTCAAGAGGGAATACCAACGTGCGTTGGTAGTACATCTTTGCAGCAGAATAAGGGTCTGAGCTTGCTCCAGCAGCTCCAGCGTTGGTCTGTGCGCTACCGATGGTGAGAGCGTATAGCGACTGGCGGAACTGGCCGTTGACCATAAGTACGGTCTCGCGGTTAGTACCCTTTATGGAGATATTTACCTTCTGTCCCTTGGGTACGATATAGTCAAACTCGTTTACGAGACCTTCACGCTCGAATGCGAGGTGTCCAGACTCGCTTGCGAGGTAGACTTTGGAGTTTGGACCTACGAAAAGCACATCACCCTTGTTGACCTCCGATGCGACTAAGTCAAACGATACGGTATAGTTGTAGCCTATCTCAGGTCCGAACCAATCGAGTTTCGTATTCGGCTTGATGGTACGCGATGGATAGATGGCCGTAACCTTGCCTGTACGTCCGAGCGAGCGTGCCAGTTCGTCTACACCAGGAGCCTCCGACAGGAAGCGGCGTTTGTAGTCAAACTCTTCCCAAGCTACACGTGTGGAGTCGGCCGTCCAGCACTTCGTAGACAAAGTCTGCATGGCTGGCATCAGACGATGATGTATATCCTTGACCGTAATACCGTTGCCGCAATGGTCGTTCCACACGGCAAACATACCACCTGCGATGTCTGGATCACGCTCCTCAAACTTCACTCCACCTATCTGGGCCGGAGTCCAAGCTCCATAAAGCCATTGGCAGTTAAGATAGTCATAATAATAGCCCGCAGCAGGTACGATATACACCCAACCGTCAGGAATGCTGATGAGTTTGAAGCCTTGCTTCTTCATCTCCACAGGGTCAGCATATCCATTATACCATATATCCATCAGCACATTCTCACTCTTGACGGGCGTAGAACCGTTAGCATGAGTCAAAGCACCCCAAGCCACAGCCTGTTTGCCAAACGACTCTACCTTCTTGATGAGATGATCTGTCAGCTCGCGGAACTTCTCGACCACCTGCTTGTCACTATTCGAATACTCGTCCGTTCCGATATGCACACGCTTGCCTACGAACACAGGTTCTTTACCAGTCAGATATTCCGTAAAGAGCGAATCCAGGAAAGGCACGACCTCAGGATTGGTCAGGTCGAGATGATCCATGCCAAAACGGTCGCTGCCGAGACTTGGACGATACTGGGTGAAGGCCAGCGAATGGGCTGGGACATCAATTTCGGGGATAATCTCTACGAACTGCTTCATGGCGTCCTTTTGGAAACGGATGAAGTCCTTCTTCGTATAGAATCCGTCCTTGGCCTCCAGACCGGGGAAGTACTCGCTCTCAAGGCGGAAGGCTGAATAGGTCTTGGACCAGTCATTACCGAAATACTGCTTGAAGCCGTTGTCGTTAAGGTGTACCTGCAAGCAGTTCATCTTGTAGTAAGACATCACCTTGACCAGCTTATCAAGGTAATCCATAGGGATATACTTGCGTCCGCAGTCCATCATGAATCCACGCAGCGGATATGCCGGCACGTCGACCGCCTTACCGCAGGGCAGACTCCTTGATGCGCTCTGTTCCGAAATCTGGAGTATGGTACGTGTAGCCCAGTATGCGCCTTGAGGCGTAGCAGCTTCGACATGTATGGCTCCGTCCACGTTGAGTACATAGCCCTCGTCGCCGAGCTCCGCCTTGTCCACACAGGCCAACACGATATCGCCGTCCATGACCTTTGCCTTAGGCTTGGCCTTGATGACTGCCATGTCGCGTGAGAACATCGTCTGGTAGTCGGCTTTCAAAGCCTCAGCCACCTCCATCAGCGACGGAGAGAGCACCACGATACGCCCCGAAGGAGACACACTACCCTCTGCACCCGTCCAGGACGAAAGCTCCGGCACCACAAAAGGCTTTGGATTTACCTCGGCGAAAGCCATGCATGCACAAAACAACGCAGCAGCTACAACAAATAATTTCTTCATAGTACTTAGATTAAATATGGTTTGTCAATTAAATTTTTTCAACGTTTGTGTATCCGGATATCATCTACATCAAAATCGTCCATAAAGCACGACCTGTCTACATTACCCCTCACGCCATCTACCGAGCCCGAAGCCGTAAACTGCCATATCACATAGCGAGCCCCGTCGTTGAGCACAGGAGCCCCCTCGCTATACTTGGCAATCATCAGGGGATAACTTTTATACATACCCTTGAGATACTTGTTGTAGAAGTTCTGCCCAGTATAAATCATAGGTTTGCAACCGAAAGCACGTTCCACCCCTTGTACGAACTGGCGCAGTCTCATCAGGAACTGTCCTACACTACCCCCACGCCGCGGCACGAGCTCTACGTCGATAAGCGGAACCAAATCCTGCTTGCTCACATCTACAGTACTCAAAAAGTGTGCCAACTGCTGCTGGGCAGGAGTAGAGGGCGAGAAAAAATGGTACGCCCCGACGGGTATGCCACAACGTCTTGCCTCATGCAGATTGTAGGCATACGTGTCGTCTACGAGTGAAGTGCTCTCCGTTGCCTTCAGATAGACGAACCTCACCCTGTGGTCTCTCGACACCCTATGCCAGTCCACGCGCCCCTGATAGTGGCTCACATCGATACCGAATCTCCCCGAGGCAACACTCTCGCCTGTTGTCCCAGCCTCAAGCGAGCACTCAGACAGGATGCCCACTCGCACCTCTGGTCTCGGAGGCAAGGGCAAGGCATCAGGCTCAGGGACGTAGTACTCCACGCGTTCCTTCTCCTTGTTCTTGGTCTTCACCTTCTTGTCTGCAAGCGCGGCATCGGGACAAATCATCAGCCCCAACAGAACAACCGCAAAGACACGCATACCTGTCACTATCTTCAATTGCTTAGAATAGCCGCCTTGAAATTCTCGCTACGTATGCCCGGGAATTGCGAACGCGAATCGACATCGTCGCGCCCGCGCAGATATTCTACGAGGACATCATAGCATTGGCGCTGGCTCTGCGAAAGCATATTTACCACAATCTCGTCGTCAGCATAATGGCATTTGCCAGTCTCGGGATTGACGAAAGCCCTGCGGAAGACCATCGTCACTTCATACATCCCCGGACGCAATTCGTCATAAGCAGGAGCAGGAGCAGGCGTCTCCTTGCGCACAGGCTGAGGCAGCTGACCTCCATTGGCACCACGCAGCTTGAACTCTTCGAGCGACTGGGCGTTGGTCTTGATGATGATAAAAGTAGTCTTGTTGGGCAGACGGAAATGACGGGGATAATTCGTATTGTCATCACAAAACTGCTGGATAGCCTGAGCCAGATCATCAGTCATATTGATGCGGGGAATGGAAGCGACAAAATCCTTCAAGTCAGCCACAGTAGAAAAGACCCCTTCGGAGTCAAAATATCTAACGTAATAATTCATAATAATAATAAGTAAACCGCTGCAAAGTTACGAAAAAAATATAAGAAAGCGACAAACATGACACCATAAAAAAACGCTCTTCATGGCGAAAAAACACAAACAAACAAAAGAAAGCAAAAAAACGCAATATCAATTTGGATATATTCATACAAATGCGTACCTTTGCAGACTAATTTACATAAAAATCTAACAGGTAGACACGAGATTCAGACCAAATATGAAAAGAAATCCGACCATATCGTTCGTAACAGAGTACACTACTGATGTCGATGCTCTCATCAACGCCCAAAACGAGGGCGTCATGCCGATACTCACCCTGCGCGACAATCTCCTCTTTCCCGGTACCGTCACCCCCATCACCATAGGGCGCAAGAAGAGCCTGCGTCTGATCAGAAAGGCCGAGAAGGACCAGTTGCAGATAGCTGTATTCGCACAACGCAACCCCGACACCGAAGATCCGGGCTACGACGATCTCTACCATGTAGGTACCGTATGCCGTGTCATACACCTGATGAAGCTCCCCGACGGCAATTACAACGCACTCCTTCAGGCCTCAAACCGCTGTGGTCTCGACAGCATGATAACCACGAGCGAGGGAAATACCGGACGCGTGGCCAACATGCCCGAGGAGCACGCCCAGCCCGACGACGACGAATACAAGACCACCATCTCCATTCTCGAAGACCGATTCCGTCAGATAGCCGAGATGACCAACGACGTCCCACCCGAGATGCGCGAGCTACTCGACAAGATGCCCCACGCCATCTTCTACGTCAACTTCCTCTGTACCAACCTACAGTTCAGTACCGAGCGCAAGATGCAGCTCATCTGTCAGGACAGCGATACCGAACGCGCCCAGCTTCTGGTACGTTTTCTCAATTCGGAGATACAACTGGCAGCCATGCGCCGACACATAGAGCAGAAGACTCAGGAAGACCTCAACCGCCAACAACGTGAGTATTTCCTCAACCAGGAGATTCGCAACCTCCAGGCTGAGCTGGGCAATACCGACGAGCTCTCCAACAAATTTGACGACATACAGGATCTGCGTCAGAAGGCCAACGGCAAGAACTGGAGTCTGCAGACTGCCGAGACTTTTGAAAAGGAACTGGCCAAACTGTCGCGCATCAACGCCCAGAGCCCCGACTACAACGTGCAGCTCAACTACCTGCAGACCATGCTGCAGCTTCCGTGGGGAGAATTCACAAGAGACAATCTTGATCTCAAGCGAGCCCAGAAGATTCTCGACCATGACCACTACGGCATGGAGAAGGTCAAGGAGCGAATCCTCGAGCATCTCGCAGTCCTCAAGCTCAAATCCGACATGAAATCCCCCATACTCTGTCTCTACGGTCCTCCAGGAGTAGGTAAGACCAGCCTCGGCAAGAGCATAGCCAGCGCACTCAAGCGCAACTACGTACGCGTCTCGCTCGGCGGTATGCACGACGAGAGCGAAATACGCGGACACCGCCGCACATACATCGGAGCCATGCCCGGACGCATCATCAAAAACATCATCAAGGCCGGCTCTGACAACCCCGTCTTCATACTCGACGAGATTGACAAGATAACCACCGCAGGCGTACACGGCGACCCATCAAGTGCCTTGCTCGAAGTCCTCGACCCCGAGCAGAACAGCACCTTCCACGACAATTTCCTCGACATCGACTACGACCTCTCTCACGTCATGTTTATAGCCACCGCCAACGACATACACAGCATACCACGCCCCTTGCTCGACCGCATGGAGCTCATAGAAGTCGGCGGCTACATCACCGAGGAGAAAATCGAGATAGTCAAGAAACACCTTTTCCCCAAAGAAAAGGAGAACAACGGTCTTGCCAAAGAGAAGAGACTCAAGATTAGCAATCCCGCCATCGAAGCCATCATCGAACGCTACACACGCGAGAGCGGAGTGCGCGGCCTCGAAAAGCAGATCAACAAGCTCCTGCGCAAAGTAGCATTAGAGATAGCTCGCGACATCGTCCTCTCGCCGGGCAACATAGTCCGCACTATCGACGAGGAGGAAGTCGAGCGTCTGCTGGGCAAGCCCATCTACAGCCGCGACATCTACCAAGGCAACAAATATGCAGGCGTCGTCACGGGACTCGCATGGACCAGCGTCGGCGGCGAGATACTATTCATAGAGACCAGCGTATCGGAGAGCCGCAGCAGCCGTCTCACCCTAACAGGCAACCTCGGCGACGTCATGAAGGAAAGTGCCAGCATAGCCCTCGAATACATACGCTCACATTGTCGCGAGCTCAACATAGACCCTCGCATCTTCGACAACTACAGCATACATATCCACGTCCCCGAAGGCGCCACCCCCAAGGACGGCCCCTCGGCAGGCATCACCATGGCCACCTCTCTGGCCAGCGCACTCACCCAACGCAAGGTGCGCAGCAAGATAGCCATGACAGGCGAGATAACCCTCAGAGGCAAGGTACTCCCCGTAGGCGGCATACGCGAGAAGATACTCGCCGCCAAACGCGCGGGCATCAAACACATCATACTCTGTCAGGACAACCTCAAGGACATCGAAGACATACCTGCCGACTACCTCACGGGCTTGGAGTTCCACTACGTCGAGACCGTAATGGACGTACTCGGCTACGCCCTCCTCGACGAGCAGGTCGATAACCCGGTCACCTTCGTCTTCAAAGACAACGATACAGACAGCAAGACAGAAAGCAAGTAATCCCCCTACCCGACACATGACCTTCGATCTCATACATACAGACGACAAGACCAACGCCCGAGCAGGCATACTCCACACCGACCACGGCGACATCCAGACCCCCATCTTCATGCCCGTCGGCACCGTAGGCAGCGTCAAAGGCCTCAGCGTGCGCGACCTCAAAGAAGACGTCCGCGCCCAGATAATCCTCGGCAACACCTACCACCTTTACCTACGTCCGGGCACCACGATACTCGAGAAGGCCGGAGGTCTGCACAAGTTCAACGGCTGGGATCGCCCCATACTCACCGACTCTGGCGGCTTCCAAGTCTTCTCACTCACGGGCATACGCAAACTCACCGAAGAAGGCTGCACCTTCCAGTCCCATCTCGATGGTTCGCGTCACCAGTTCACCCCCGAGCGCGTCATGGACATACAACGCTCCATCGGAGCCGACATCATAATGGCTCTCGACGAGTGTCCCCCCGGCACCAGCGACTACGCCTACGCCAAAAAAAGCCTCGGACTGACACACCGTTGGCTCGACCGCTGCATCACCCGCTTCAACCAGACCGAGCCCCTCTACGGCTACCAGCAGAGCCTGTTTCCAATCGTCCAGGGCTGCACGTACAAAGACCTACGCCAGCAAAGCGCAGAATACATAGCCTCCAAAGGAGCCGACGGCAACGCCATAGGCGGACTCGCAGTAGGCGAACCGGCCGAAGTCATGTATGAAATGATAGAGGTTGTCAACGCCATACTCCCCACCGACAAGCCACGCTACCTCATGGGCGTAGGCACCCCCGCTAACCTCCTCGAAGGCATAGAGCGCGGCATCGACATGTTTGACTGCGTCATGCCCACCCGCAACGGTCGCAACGCCTGCCTCTTCACCAGCCAAGGCATCATCAACATGCGCAACAAGAAATGGGAAGACGACTTCAGCCCCATAGATCCCTACGGCACAGCAGCCTGCGACCAATACTACACCAAGGCATACCTGCACCACCTCTTCAAAGCTAAGGAACTCCTTGCCCTCGAGCTCGCCTCAATCCACAACCTCTCATTCTACCTATGGCTCGTAGGCGAAGCACGCCAGCACATCATTCAGGGAGACTTCTCTACATGGAAGAGCCAGATGGTAAGGCAAGTGAGCAATAGGTTATGAGTGAGGTTTTGAGGTTATAAGGTTTTAAGGTTTTGAGGTTATAAGGTTTTAAGGTTTTGAGGTTAATAAAACACCCAACCAAACAACCAAACAACCAAACAACAAATAATGCTAAAAAAGTTAGATTGGTACATAATCAAGAAGTTTCTCGGGACATATTTCTTCTCGCTGATACTCATCATTACGATAGCCGTAATCTTTGATTACAACGACTTCGTAGACAGGTTCACCGAGAACAATGCCCCCTGGCGCGAGATAGTATTCACATACTACCTCAACTTCATACCATTCTACTCCAACCTCTTCTCAGCCCTCTTCGTATTCATCTCCGTCATATTCTTTACCGTCAAGCTCGCCGACCGTAGCGAGATTATCGCCATGCTCGCCGCTGGAGTCAGTTTCCGCCGACTCATGCTCCCCTATATGCTCTGCTCCACCCTCATAGCTAGCATCAACCTCTACCTCGGCACCGAGATAATCCCCCGAGGCAGCGTCAAGCGACTTGCATTCGAAAACCAGTATAAGAAACGTATCAAGACCAAGACCTGGGCAGAACAGATACACATGCAAGTCGACACAGGAGTCATCGCCTACATCGAACACTTTGACGGCATCAGCAATACAGGCTACCACCTCTCGCTCGACAAGTTTCGCGACAAGCAACTCGTCTCCCACCTCTACGCACGTAGCGCACAGTATGACACCATCTCAGACGTCCGCTTCAGGTGGACCCTATCTGGCGTCACCATACGCGAGCTGACGGGACGTCGCGAGACCATCACCTACCACCCCACCATCGACAGCATCATAACCCTCGAGCCCCAAGACTTCCTCCTGACCAACAAGATGCAGGAGACCATGACCTCCACTCAGCTCAAGGAATACATAGACCGCCAGAAAATGCGCGGCACCGGAAACATCAAAGACTTCGAAGTCGAATACCACAAACGTATAGCAGCCCCCTTTGCCGCCTTTATACTGAGCATCATCGGCGCCAGCCTCTCTAGCCGCAAACGAAAAGGCGGCATGGGCACCTCGCTCGGCATAGGCATAGGCCTCAGCGCCATCTACATACTCCTACAGGGGATATGCGCCAGTTTCAGCACCCAAGCTGGCATGGCAGCATGGTTAGCAGCATGGATGCCCAACATCATCTACCTCCCCATAGCCATCTACCTCTACAAAAAAGCCCCCAGGTAAGCACCTACTCCGAATAATTCCACAAAAAAACAAAATACTATATGGATTTCTACGATACCGATCTGTCAGACCCCGTCCTCGATGCCCTCGACGACATGAACTTCACCGAGTGCACCCCCATACAAGCCGCAGCCATTCCGCCCATACTCGAAGGTCGCGACCTACTCGGCGTGGCCCAGACCGGCACAGGCAAGACAGCAGCCTATCTCCTCCCCATACTCTCCGAGCTCTCATACGGAGACTATCCCAAGGACCACATCAACTGCGTCATCATGTCGCCCACCCGCGAGCTCGCCCAGCAGATAGACCAAGCCCTCCAAGGCTTCTCCTACCACCTCCCCGAGGTCAGCTCCGTAGCCGTCTACGGAGGCAACGATGGCATACGCTATGAGCAAGAAAAGCGCGGTATGCAGAAAGGTGCTGACATCATCATCGCCACCCCCGGACGACTCATCTCACACCTCAGTCTCGGCAACATCGACCTCAGCCACGTCAGTTTCTTCATACTCGACGAAGCCGACCGAATGCTCGACATGGGATTCAGCGAAGACATCATGCAGATAGCCAAGTACCTCCCCACCCAGCGCCAGACCATCATGTTTTCAGCCACCATGCCCGAAAAGATACGCCACCTCGCCCGCACCCTCCTCACCGACCCTGTCGAGATCAGACTCGCAGTCAGCAAGCCTGCCGAAGGCATACACCAAAGCGCATACATCTGCTACGACACCCAGAAGACAGCCATCATACGCCACCTCTTCCATCACAATCCCCCCAAGCGCGTCATCATCTTCACAGGCAGCAAGCTCACCACCAAAGACCTCGCCCTCACCCTCCGACAGTCAGGCTACAACTGCGTTGCCATGCACAGCGACCTCCAGCAGCAAGAGCGAGACGAAGCCATGTACAAGTTCCGTTCAGGTCAGGCAGACATACTCGTAGCCACCGACATCGTAGCCCGAGGCATCGACATCGACGACATCACCCTCGTCATCAATTTCGACGTCCCCCGCGACGTAGAAGACTACGTCCACCGCATAGGCCGCACGGCCCGAGCCGGAGCCAACGGCCAAGCCATCACCCTCGTAGGTCCAAACGACCAATACGACTTCAGGAAGATTGAAAACTTCCTCCACAAAGACATCGAAAAGCTTCCCCTCCCCGAGCAATTAGGCCAAGCACCCACATACGAAACCAAAGACACCACCCCTCGCCGAGGCACAAAACGCCACCACAGCAACCACAAATCCAAGAACAGTTCCGGAGGCAAAAAAAAATGTTAAAGCGAATAAACATGACAGCCCCGAAACAAAACCAGTTGATACTCAAAAGAAACCCCACAAAAAGCATCAACGGCACACAAACAACGTCAAAAAGAGCCCACAAAAAAAGTAACGTAAACATACGCTTAATCCAACTTTTTGTTGTACATTTGCAGACGTGAAAGACCTCAGCAGACATATAGAATACCTCCTGTGCAAGTATGACAGCGTAGTCATACCAGGCTTGGGTGCCATCGAGACGACATATCAGCCAGCCCGGTTTGTCGCCGAGGAAAACCTATACCTGCCAGCCGTACGCACAGCCAGTCTCAACACCACCCGACTCCACGACGATGACCATCTGCTGCAAGACACCCTCGTCAAGCTCCATCACGTCAACGCTCGTACAGCCAGCAAATGGGTAAGCGAATACGTTGCAGACATCAACCAGTCCCTCCTTGAGACAGGTCATACTGACGTCGGCACCATCGGACGCATCGTCAGCCACCAAGGTCACACAGACTTCGAGCCCTGCATAGCAGGAGTCGACACCCCCGACCTCTACGGACTCGACTCCTTCCACTTCTCCAAGCTCCCGGAGGAAGCACGCCGCCGCTCCCATCACCCTGAAAACACCCACATCACCATACGCATCAGACGAAGCGTACTAAGCCGAGTGGCCGCAGCCGTCGCCCTCATTATAGTAGTACTCACCCTCATACTGCCCAACTACGGCAACATGACGGCAGACCGCAAATACGCCAAAGTTGTCACCACCGAGACCATAGAGTCAATCTTCGCCCCCGTTCATACCCCCACACCACAACCCCGTGTCGTAGCCCCTACACCGAAAGCCAAGCCAAGTGCTGAGCAGACGATACAAATAGCACAAGCCAATGCTGAGACAGAAGATGAAGTAAGAGCTGAAGCAAAAATAGAAATAGAAACAGAAACAGAAACAGAATCAGAGACCGAGGCAAAAGCTGAAGCCAAGACAGATGTCAGCGCCCCACACGGATACTGCATCGTCATGGCCAGCGCCATCACCCACAACGGAGCACAACTCCTCATAGACAAGCTTCGCAACGAAGGCGTCAATAACGCCGTTGAGTACAACGACGGCAAGATGATACGAGTCCTACTCACAGGATACCACAACGAAGCCTCAGCCCGAGCCCAGATTGAAGTAGTACGTGCCATCGACAAAATGTATTCAGGCACATGGCTAAAATACTATAATTAATAACACTAACAACAGATACGCCTGCAAGGAAAACCTGATTACCACCACATAATCAGGTTTTCGGCGTTCAAGTGAGACACCCCTAAAACCTACAGAAATGAAACGAGTACGATGCCCAAAATGCGACACCTACATCACCTTTGACGAGACCAAATACCAGCCAGGCCAACGTCTGGTCTTCAGCTGCACCTCCTGCAACAAGCAGTTCGGCATACGCATCGGTACCAGCACCCTACGCGACACCCAGAAAAACGAGCGACTCGACGAAAACGCCAACAACGGTCACCTCGGCAGCATCATCGTAGTCGAGAACGTCTTCCACTACAAGCAGGTCATACCACTCCAGATGGGAGACAACGTCTTCGGCCGCTACGTCAAAGGCACCAGCATCAACAAGCCCATCGAGACCGTCGACCCAAGCATCGACACCCGCCATTGCATCATACGCGTACAGCAGAACAGCCGCGGAGAATTGCAATACCTCCTACGCGACGCCCCCTCAGGCACAGGCACATTCTACATGAACGACATACTCCGCGACAACCAGCGCATACCCCTGAGCGACGGCGATATCATCACCATCGGAGCCACCACCCTCATACTACGCACAAAAGACAAGCCAGACCAATAAAATAACACCACCACAACAACAAACCAAAAAATATTATCATGACAAACAAAGCGATTCTCCTCACCACCGTCATTGCCATTCTGCTCAGCATCGCCCACACGTCATCAGCACAGATATTAAAAGTCTCCGTCGAGGTCAGCGTCTCCCACACGAGCGGCACACGTACCCTCAAGGCCAAAGACTTCGGGCTCTCCCCCAACAATCCCAGCATCAACGCCTCACCCATACTCCTTCAGATGTGCGACTCAGCACGCGCCCTCAGCGCCCAAGGTCTCAAGGTACGCATACAACTTGACAAAGGACAATACCACTTCCACCCCCGTCAAGCCGCCACCCGTGAGTACTACATCTCCAACCACGATCAAAACCAGCCCAAGACCGTAGGCATACCCCTCGAAGGGCTCAGAAACGTCACCTTTGACGGCTGCGGAGCCGACCTACTCTTCTACGGCCAGATGCTCCCTCTCTCACTCATAGAAAGCACCAATTGCACCCTGCGCAATTTCAGCATAGACTTTCCTAACCCACACATCGCCCAAGCCGTCATCACCCACAACGACGGCAAGAGTCTCAGCTACAAGATGGAACCTTGGGTAGACTGGGAAGTCAAGAACGGAACTCTCTACACCCGAGGTGAAGGCTGGCGCTACCATGCCAACGGCGGCATAGCATTTGACGGCAACAGTCGCCACCTCATAGCTCAGACCTCCGACTGCTCATTCCCTACAAGCAACCTCACCACCGACAAAGACGGCAACATACACGCCCCATCTTGGAAAGACCCACGCCTCGTCCCAGGCACACGCTTTGCCCTCCGCACGTGGAATCGTCCGGCCCCAGCCCTGTTCCTGGCCGACGACGTCCGCACCACCCTCCACAACATCAAAGTCCACTACGCCGAGGGCATGGGACTCCTCGCACAGATGTGTACCGACATCGACATCAACCGCCTCAGCATCTGCCTGCGCGGCAAAGACGACCCCCGCTACTTCACCACACAAGCCGATGCCACCCACTTCTCAGGCTGCAAGGGCATCATACGTGAGCGCAACGGCCTCTTCGAAGGCATGATGGACGACGCCATCAACGTACACGGCACCTACCTCAAGATAATCGAGCGCATCGATGACCACACCCTCATAGGCCAGTACATGCACGGCCAGAGCTACGGATTCCGTTGGGGCGAGCCAGGCGACACAATCCAGTTCATACAGTCCAACACCATGGAGGTCGTCTCCGCCCCCAATACCATACGAAGCATCGCCCCACACAAAGGCAAGATAAACAAAGGCGTCAGACAATTCCGTATAACTCTCACAGACCCAATCTCTAAAGACATCAATCCGTTCCGAGCAGCCTACGGCATCGAAAACCTCACATGGAGTCCACGCGTAGAGTTCACAGGCAATACCGTACGCAACAACCGCGCCCGCGGCTCGCTCTTCAGCACACCACGCCAAGTCATCGTCCGCAACAACACCTTCGACCACACCAGCGGCTGCGCCATACTCCTCTGCGGAGACTGCAACGGTTGGTACGAGACTGGAGCCTGCCGCGACGTCCTCATCGAGAACAACAAGATAATCAACGCCCTCACCAACAGCTTCCAGTTCACCAACGCCATCATTTCCATCTATCCCGAGATACCCAATCTCGACAAGCAGCAGAAATACTTCCACAGCGGCATCACCATACGCCGCAACCGCATACAGACCTTCGACAAGCCCATACTCTACGCCAAGTCCGTAGACGGAATCAAGTTCGAAGGCAATACCATCATCTACAACACCGACTACGCTCCCTACCATTGGAACCAACACACCTTCCTTTTCGAGCGGGTCATCAACCACGACATACGCAACAACAAGTTTAAACTCGCACCTGGTATCGACCTCGAGCACGACATCAAGCAATAGTCACATGACTACACTCTGCCTTGTCATCATCGCCGCCACACTAAGCCTCTGCCCAGACAGCACCGACATCTACCGCGTCCAGGCAGACCAGTTCATAGCCAGCGGCAAGCTCAGCGTACAGCAAGCCCAAACCGCAGCCATACGCAAGGCTATCGACGGCAAGCCCCAAGCCCTCCAAGACATACGTCAAGGGCGGTCTCAGACAGACTACGCCGACCATCGCGTCAGAGTCAGTCAGATCGCCCCCAATCTCAGGCTCTACACCCCCACCACCCAAAGTAGCAGGCCGCGCCCCATCCTCCTCTACCTTCACGGAGGAGGTTGGTGCATCGGCAGCATCAACAGCTGCTCACGCTACTGCACCGAGCTCAGCGCCAGCGCAGACATACTCATAGCAGCCCTCGACTATCGTCTTGCCCCAGAGCATCCCTACCCCTCAGCCCTTCAAGACATCAGCCAAGCCCTCGACCACATCGTCTCCCACGCCAAAGACATCGGAGCCGACACAACCCACATCTCCATCGGCGGCGACTCTTCAGGAGGCAACCTCGCCATCGTCTCGTCCCTACAGACCTCACACCCCATCCACTCCCTCATACTCTACTATCCCGTCACAAACGTGTCTCGCCCCTACGAGCCAAGCTGGCAGCAATACGCCAGCGGCTACGCCTGCGACGCCGAGATTATGGAAGCATTCACCGACGCCTACATTCCCCACGACCAGCGCACCCTCCCTACCGTATCACCCCTACTACTCCCCGATGCCGACATCTCCAGACTACCCCCCACCCTCATCGTAGCCGCCGAGCGCGACGTCCTCTACGACCAGGGAGTAGAGTTTGCCAAGCGACTACGTCAGAACCAAGTCCCCGTCACCCACATCACACTCCCCGGCAGCATACACCTCTTCATCACCGTCCCCCATCAGGACGCGGCATTTCACAAGTCAGTCCAGCTTGCCAAGACTTTCCTAAAGGACACACAACGATACAGTTGTGTCCCAGGCACATTTCCAAGACCATAAAAATTCACCTGCCCACACACGATAATGAGGCGATTTGACGTTATCTAAGTATGAAGCGTTTTGTAATATTCTATATATTCCTCATGATTTGCGCCCTGGCGTGGTCACAAGACGGCACACAGGTCAAGCTCAAGGGCAGAGTCACAGGCGAAGACGGCTCTCCGGTGAGTTTTTGTATGGTACGCATCGTCGGACAAGGGGTTGGTACGGCAGCCAACGTAGACGGCGTATACTCGATTAGTTTCACGTCTGCCGACTCAGTAAAAGTGTCGTTTTCGATGCTCGGCTACAAAGAGAGAGTCAAGATTTTGCGCAAGCCCAAAGGTCAGCTGACCCTCAACATCGTCATGCAAGACAAGGATACCGATTTGGGCGAAGTCGAGGTGAAGGACGTGCGTCGCAATATGGACCAGACCGTACAGATTAAGACTGGCGAGATGGGCAGAATGCCCTCGACATCAGGAAATGCAGTAGAGGAGCTTGTCGGTACACAAGCCGGCGTGTCTCAAAGAAACGAGCTTTCGTCCAACTATACTGTACGCGGAGGCTCGTTTGACGAGAACTGCGTATACATCAACGGAGTGGAAGTATACCGTCCCCTCCTGTTGCAGAGCGGACAGCAGGAAGGACTCTCGGTCATCAATCCCTCTATGGTCGAAAAGGTAGAGTTCTCGGCAGGAGGATTCGCAGCAAAGTATGCCGACAAGATGTCGTCCGTACTCAACATCTCATATCGCAAGCCGACCAAGTGGGAAGGCAACCTCTCCGCCTCCCTGCTCGGAGCAAGCGGCTATTTCGGGTGGGGCAACAGCAAGGTCAGCTTCTCCAACTCCGTTCGCTACAAGACCAACTCATACTTGCTCGGAGCCATGGAGACAGACGCCGACTACTCGCCCAACTTCATCGACTACCAAGCATACCTCACATGGAAGCCCCACAAGAACTGGCGAGTAGAGGCTGTAGGATACATTTCGGAAAATAACTACAAGTTCGTACCACACACCCGACAGACCAACTTCGGCACCCTTCAAGACGTAAAGAACTTCGACGTGTACTTCGACGGCTGGGAGCAAGACCTGTTTCGCACCTTCTACGGCACGATACAGGTGTATGGCGACTTAGGCAAGAATCACACCATAGGCTTCAACTACAATGCCTTCAACACGAGGGAACGCGTCTCATACGATATACAAGGGCAATACTGGCTGTCCAACACGAGTATGCAGACCGACCTGGCCATAGGTACATATATGGAACACGCCCGCAACGTATTGTCGAGCAGCCAGCACACATTCCGCCTGACTCACGAATACAAAGCAAAGGGGCACAAGGTCGAATCGGGCATAGCATACAGCGTACAGAACATCTACGAGAACGCCCGCGAGTGGGAGTACCGCGACTCGTCGGGCTACTCCATGCCCCACAATCCCAATGGGCTCGACGTGATATATCTCAGGAGGTCGCCAGGCAAGATAGCCATGAAGGCAGGCTCGTTTGAGATCTACAGCCAAGACACATGGCGACGCGAGTGGAAACGTGCCATCATGTCGTTGTGCTACGGCGTACGCCTGTCATACTGGTCGTGGAACAAGGAGTGGCTCTTCTCGCCCAGAGTAAGCGTAGGCATCGTGCCGACGTTCAACAAGCAGATGACCTTTCGCTTTGCCACAGGCCTCTACTACCAGCGTCCCTTCTACAAAGAGCTGCGTCAGGACATACACGACGGCAACTCAGCCAACAGCTACGTGATTACACTCAACCACGACATCAAGTCGCAACGTTCGTACCAGTTCATCACAGGCTACGACTATAGCTTCCGTATCGGACAAAGACCTTTTCTGTTCACCACAGAAGCATACATCAAGTTGCAAGGCAATCTCAACCCGTATACCATTAACAATACCAAGCTTGTTTACTACGGACGCAACTGCGCGAGCGGTAGCGTGATGGGTATTGACTTCAAGCTCTTCGGAGAATTCGTACCCCGTACCGACTCATGGATCACCTTCTCGCTCATGAGGGCACGCATGGACATCGAGGGAAAATCCGTACCGCAGCCTACAGACCAGACGTGGTCGCTCAATATGTTCTTCTCAGACTATTTTCCCAAGACTACCCGATGGAAGCTCAATCTGAAAGCCTGTTTTGCAGGAGGTCTGCCCTTTGGTGCACCACATACGGGTCTGGAAGAGCACACATTCCGCTCTATGCCCTACAAGCGCGTAGACATAGGCATGAACTACTGCCCCTATCGCAACGAAGGCGGCAAGAGACGCAACCCCGTCAAGTCTGTATGGCTCGGGCTGGACTGTCTCAACGTGTTCGGCTTTGAAAACGTAAGTGGCTACTACTGGGTGACCGACGTGACCGACAACCAATACGCCGTACCCAACTACCTCACGGGGCGTATGTTCAACTTTAGAGTAAACGTAGATTTCTGAGAAAGCGTAGGAACGGCTCAATGTATCAAGATGGCGTTGAGCGCGTCCATATCGCCGTTGAAGATATTGCAGTCCACACTACCCCTGATACCCTTTATCTTGCCGCAATCCGTATGCTGCCAGAAAGCCCATCTGACATCATCACGCGGCTTGTCGACATAATAATGAGCTATCCAGCGCGGATAACGGTCGAAGATGGAGTCTGATAGTATGTCGCGATGAAACTTGTATCCGCTGTATATAATTGGTGCTACCCCATAGTGTTGCTCTACTATACGTAGCCATTCAGCGGCCTTTTTTTGTATTTGGGCGTTGTTATATCCGGCCGCCCTCCATTTGCGCTCGTCCTCGATGTCGAGTACAGGAGGCAAGTCGCCCACCTCGAGATGCACCTGACGGATAAAGAAACGAGCCTGACGCTCGGCCGTCACATCAGGAGTGAGAAAGTGGTAAGCTCCGCGGACAAAATCATTCTTGTACGCCTGATAGAAATTGTCGTTGAAATATTCGTCGATGATACTCTCACCCTCGGTAGCCTTGATGATGACGAAAGTGACAGGATCCGTACCCATGCTGGCGTTGCGCAGTTTCTCCCACCTTATCTCCTGCTGATAGTGGCTGACATCTATGCCGCGTATTTCATAACCCTCGGGATAAGTAGTCTCACCGTATATCGCCTTCCATTGGAAACTATACGGGTCGACAAAAAAATAAAACAACACAAAACAATACAGAGCTATAGCCACCACAACGGCCAGCAGATAGCCCCATATCGAGATATGCGACAGACGCGAGAGGAAAGACGTCCCCACACCCTTTCTGCTCCTCGTAGTCCTGGTACGGACATTCCTGCTCCGGGGTTGGGGACGTCTTTTCTGTGTCATGTCTTGAACGTTCGATTATGCCTGCTCAAGTGCGAGAGTCTTGGTGCATTGGTCGCATACCTCTGTAGGACCCCAGTACTGGATAGGACCAGGATATACGTAGCAAGTATTCTTGGCCCACTCCTCACGCTTGCTCTGGAAGAACTTGAATGGAGCCCCGTCAAGCTCAACGAGAGCCTTACGGATCACAGGCTTCATGGCACCATTACGACGCTCCATGTTCATCATCATAGTGATGGGCACACCACCGGCTATCCACTCGGCAGCAGGAGCCGTAGTATTCTTGATGACAGACATATAGCCAGTCTTGCCATTGGCAATCAGGCGGCTTGCGTTGAAGCCGAGGCTATAGCAGTAGTCAGCATCATAGTTAGAAGGAGCTGCACAACGACCTTCGTAACCGAAGAAGTGGTGCTGTGGAGCAAACTTGCCCACATACTTGCCCTCAGCCTTCCAAGCCTCAAGCTTTGTAGCCACCATGGCAGAGAGGAGCTTCTCGGTCTCGATGAGTGAAACCTGTACGTTGCCGTGAGGATCGCGGTCGAGGCAAAGCTGACGCTCTACGTCCTTGGGGAGAGACTCGAGGATAGCGAGGTTCTCAGGAGCGATGTTGCCCTTGACGAAAGCCACCTGCTCGTCCTTGCTGGCAAATACGCGGCTCTCGCCAGTAGCAGGATCAGTCAGCACCTCGTTGAGCTCCTTGATAAGCTTGCCGATAGCAGGAATGAACTCGATAAGACCCTCAGGAATAAGGACTGTACCGAAGTTGTTGCCGTCAGCAGCACGGTCAGCCACGATTTTAGCGATATACGTAACAACGTCGTCGAGAGACATATTCTTCTGCTCTACCTCCTCAGAGATAAGGCAGACGTTAGGCTGAGTCTCAAGCGCACACTCCAGAGCGATATGAGAAGCCGAGCGACCCATCAACTTGATAAAATGCCAATACTTGCGGGCAGAGTTGCAGTCACGCTGTATATTGCCGATAAGCTCAGAGTAAGTCTTGCAGGCAGTATCGAAACCGAATGAAGTCTCAATCTGCTCATTCTTCAGGTCGCCATCGATAGTCTTCGGACAGCCAATCACCTGAATGCCATACTGCTTGGCGGCATAATACTCAGCCAGTACGCAGGCGTTAGTGTTTGAGTCATCACCACCGATGATGACGAGAGCCTTGATACCAAGCTTGTTGAGAATCTCCTTACCAGACTCAAACTGAGCCTCCTTCTCAAGCTTAGTACGGCCAGAACCGATGATATCAAAACCGCCAGTATTGCGGTACTCGTCGATAAACTCGTCGGTAAACTCCACATACTTGTGATCAACGAGACCACCAGGACCCATCAGGAAGCCATAGAGCTTGCTGTCCTTGTTGAGAGTCTTCACACCATCATACAGACCGCTGATGACATTGTGACCGCCAGGAGCCTGACCACCAGAGAGGATAATACCTACGTTGATAGCCTCCATAGGCTTTGTCTCACCACTCTCGAATGTGATGACAGGCATACCATAAGTGTTGGGGAACATAGCCTTGATTTCGTCCTGATTGCCTACTGACTGGGTAGGAGCACCCTCGACGGCAACAACAGCACCCTGGAGTGCCTTAGGAAGCTTGGGCTGATAAGCAGCACGAGCTTTCTGCAATTCGCTTTTTACCATTGTGAATAAAAATTATGTTATGATCTACAAATTATCCTTACTTTCTCATGCAAAGATACGATTTAGTAGGCGAAAATGCAAGTAAATTATTCCTTAATTTGAATTTTTGTGCCGCCAAGCCATCTTGCCCGGACATGATGTTAGGAAAAGAAGAATTTCTATCGTACATTTGCATATTGAAAATATAATACTCCGCAGCATGACAGATACAGATCTCATACTTTCGCTCAGGAAACAACTGCACGAACACAACCGACGTTACTACGTGCAGAACTCACCCATAATCAGCGATATTGAATTTGATCAGCTCATGCACAGGCTGCAAGAGCTTGAGTCTGCCCACCCCGAGATGTTCGACCCCAACTCGCCTACCCAGCGCGTAGGGAGCGATTTGAGTACAGACTTCCCCACCGTGAAGCACATCAGACCCATGCTCTCGCTGTCAAACACATACAATATCGGCGAGGTGCGCGATTTCTACGAGCGCGTGGCAGACGGACTCCACGGACAGCCCTTCCAGATATGCGCCGAGCTGAAATACGACGGACTCTCCATCTCGCTTCATTACGAAGACGGCAGACTCGTGCGTGCCGTGACACGCGGCGACGGAGTGCAAGGCGACGACGTGACCGCCAACGTCCGCACCATACGCACCATACCCCTGGTAATTGAAGCCCCCTGCCCCAAGCAGTTTGAGATAAGAGGCGAAGTACTCCTGCCTTGGAGCAGTTTCAACAGGCTCAACGCCGAACGCGAAGAGGCAGGCGAACCACTCTTTGCCAACCCCCGCAACGCAGCTTCGGGCACCCTAAAGAGCAAGGACCCCAAGGTAGCAGCCCATCGTGGACTTGACGCATACCTGTACTACCTGCTGGGCGACGAACTGCCAGGCGAGGGACACTATCAGAATATGCAAGTCGCACGCGAATGGGGCTTTCAAGTCAGTCCCGACATGCGCCTGTGTAATAATCTCGACGAGGTTTGGGAATACATACAACATTGGGACGAAGCGCGCAAGCTCCTGCCCGTTGCCACGGACGGCATCGTACTCAAAGTCAATTCACTCTCTCAGCAACAATCCTTAGGTCTGACAGCCAAGTCGCCGCGTTGGGCCATAGCATACAAATTTCAAGCCGAGCAGGCGACTACCCGACTCCGAGAGATCACCTTCCAAGTAGGCAGGACTGGAGTGATAACCCCCGTAGCCAATATGGACCCCGTACTCCTCAGCGGTACGATGGTGCATAGAGCCACCCTACATAATGCCGACGTGATGGAGTCACTCGATCTGCACATCGGCGACAACGTGATTATCGAGAAAGGCGGAGAGATTATCCCCAAGATTGTAGGCAAGGCAGAAAGTACGGGGACTCATGAGATACACTTCGTCAAACATTGCCCCGTATGCGGTACACCCCTCGTCAGAGAGCAAGACGAGGCAGGCTACTATTGCCCCAACGATCTCCATTGCGCACCCCAGATACTTGGTAAACTGGAACATTTTGTATCGCGCAAAGCGATGAACATCAACTCCATTGGCTCTGAAATCATCAACCAATACTTCAACCTCGGACTGCTGCGCGACGTATCAGACTTCTACCGCATCGACTTTGACGAAAAAATCAAGGCCAATATCACCCAAAGCCTCTCCGTACCCTTCGAGCGAGTCCTCTTCGCTTTGGGCATACGCTTCGTAGGAGAGATAGCAGCCAAGACCCTTGCGCGTAAGTTTAGGAGCATCGACGCCCTGTCGTCAGCCACCATAGGCGAAATGCTCGAGACCGACGGCATAGGCGAGGTGATAGCATCGAGCGTAACGGACTTCCTTCATGACACGGAAAATCAGCAACTCATCATGAGGCTCAGAGAAGCCGGACTGCAGTTTGAGCTCTCGCACGAGCAAATGTCTCAGCACAGCACGACGCTTGAGGGCAAGATCATCGTAATCAGCGGAGTCTTCAAGCACCATTCGCGCGAGCAGTACAAGCAGCTTATCGAACAGCATGGAGGCAAGAATTCAAGCTCCATCTCTGGCAAGACGAGCTTCCTCCTCGCAGGCGAAAACATAGGACCTTCAAAACTGGAGAAAGCTCAGAAACTTGGAGTGCAAATCATGAATGAAGACAATTTTCTCGCCGAGATAGGACTGACAGATTTATGATTCACACCTTAGAATTTGAAATCCGCGACCTCATACCCTATATCAACTGGATATATTTCTACCACGCATGGGGAGTGAAAGGAGCAGAGGCTGAGTCCCTCAAAGCGCAGGCGTTGTCGAGGTTAGACGAATGGCAGCAAGAAGAGAAGACCACGCTGT
This sequence comes from uncultured Prevotellaceae bacterium, assembly GCA_945932615.1. Taxonomy (GTDB): domain Bacteria; phylum Bacteroidota; class Bacteroidia; order Bacteroidales; family Bacteroidaceae; genus Physcousia. Next base: position 30,317 of record CAMEQD010000024.1, read on the forward strand.
TTCGCGTAGGACTATTCAAGGCTAATTCGCAGGACGAGGATATTATCATTATCGGCGAAGATGGTCAAGACGAGAAGCATATACCCCTACTCAGGCAGCAACGCCCACCCTACCTCTGCCTGGCCGATTTCGTTCCGCCACGAGGCATGGAGCCCCACACCATAGGCATATTTGCCTCCACCACGCATATCCCGGCAGACTCTCTGTTGGACCAGACCCTGGCAGACCGCCTTGCCGAGGCTACAGCAGAACTTGGGCATAAAGTCACACGCACCAAGCTTTGGGGCTATGCTCCCGACGAGGATCTCACGCCCGAAGATCTGTTCAAGGAACGCTATCAGGGCAAACGCCCCGCCGTAGGCTATCCGAGTATGCCAGACCAAAGCCTAAACTTCGTGCTATCTGAAATAATCAACTTCGCCTCACTTGGCATCACCCTCACCGAGAGCGGAGCCATGATACCCCATGCGAGCACCACAGGGCTTATGATTTCCCTTGCCCAAGCCCGACACTTTGCCGTAGGCCCTATCTCGGAAGACCAATTGTCCGACTATGCCAAGAGACGCAACATGACGCCTGAGAAGTTAAGAATATGGTTGGAACTGAATTAGCGTGTCGTTAATCCCATCTGTCTCAACGCAGACTCAGTTTTTTCTTCAGGTATTGCAACATAGCCACAATCTTCGTTGGACTTCTGCCCCTCTGTCAGCATGTGGAGATACTTGGCCAAGTATGTGGAGATACTTTGCGAAATATGTGGAGATACTTGGCCGAGTATCTCCACTTACTTTTCTTACCTTGTGTATCATTGTATAACCTGTGCGTAGGAAAATAATAAAAATAATTGAAAAAACGATTCTATGCAGACAGGTTCCTATCAGAACTAACCGCTTTTATTGCGTTTTTTCCAATTATCTCAGTTCTTTATGGTATTTATAGTATTTTTGCACTGTAAACCGCAGATACCATGAAAATACTGCATACGAGTGACTGGCATTTGGGTCACACACTTTACAACTACGATCGCACGGAGGAGCAGATGGTAATGCTCCAGCAGATGGTGAATATCGTGAAGGAGCAAAAGCCCGATGTTTTCCTTCTGTGCGGAGATGTGTATCACACGCCTCAACCATCGGCAGCTGTGCAGACGATGTTCACCAACGCTTTGGTTGAGATTCACGATGCGAACCCAGACATGACAATTGTTGTTACTGCTGGCAATCATGATAGTGGTACTAAACATGAGATTTTCCGTACACCCTGGAAAGCGTTGAAGGTTTATGCTGTTGGAAATGTAGATGACAGCCTTAAGGAAGACATGATTGTAGAAATACCCGGAAAAGGATATGTAATTGCCGTCCCATACGTCAACGAGAGATATATGCCCAAAGGGTTGTTTCAAGAGCTGCTTGACATTGTCGAAGAAAAGAATGCCGACAATCTTCCAGTTGTAATGACGGCTCACACGACCGTTAGGGGCTGTGACTTTACCGGCCATGAAAACGGTTCTGAGTATACTGTAGGGGGTATTGACTCATACGACCTCGATGAAATGGGTACAGGCTATGATTATCTTGCACTCGGACACATACATCATGGGCAATTTATTCATTCGGGCAAACACAACGTCCGATATTGCGGAACACCGATTCCCGTTTCATTCGATGAGAGCTTTAAGCATTCTGTTTCTATCGTCGAGATAGTCGAGCACGGCAAAAGACCAACAGTTAAGGAGATAGAGATAGTTCCACATCGTCCGTTGGTTACTCTTCCGACAGAAGGTGTTGCAACATGGGAGGATGCCAAGGAGCTACTGGAAAACTTCCCCGATGACATTGACGCATACATACGACTGAATGTTGAGGTGGCTGATTTCCTTCCTGTAGGGGCAAATGCAGAGGCTCTCCTGATATGCGAAGAGAAGAAATGCAGGTTCTGCTTCATCAACTCGCGAAGACCGAAGAACAATAGAAGAGAGGCAAAGGTAATGTCTGTACAAGAGTTTAAGACGGAGGAACCCATCGGAATAGCCGAACGATACGCCGAAGATTTAGGCATAGAGTTCGACAGCGAGATGAAGGAGATGTTCAACGAGGTGTTGGCAACACTTAAAGATGAGGAGAGAATGTAAATATGAAATTCCAGAAACTTACCATACACAATATCGCTTCCATCGAAGATGCCATAATTGACTTTGAGGCTCAGCCACTTGCAGACAGCGAAGTGTTTCTCATTACTGGCAAGACTGGTGCGGGAAAATCCACCATTCTCGATGCCATTTGTCTCGCTCTTTATGCAAATACTCCGCGTCTGTACAGCACAAGGATGCAAGGTGCAACAATGGACACAAAAAAAGACGTCAAGATTGATGATCCGCGTCAGATTATGCGTCGCAACACCCCAGAGGCGTTCGTTTCACTCACATTCATCGGCAGCAATGGCTTGAGCTATGAAGCAACATGGTCTGTGGCTCGAGCCCGCAAGAAAGTAAGCGGATCCATACAGTCAAAAACTTGGACTCTGAGAAACCTTAGTACAGACGTCACCTTGACCAAGGACGCAGAGATTAAGAATGAAATACGAGATGCTGTAGGTCTGGATTTCAATCAGTTCTGCCGTACCACCATGCTTGCACAGGGTGAGTTCACACGATTCCTAAACAGTAGAGACGACGAGAAGGCAGAGATTCTGGAGAAGATTACGGGTGTAGATGTCTATTCTAGAATTGGTTCCAAGGTCTATGAACTGACCGTTCAGAAGAAGAAGGAATGGGAGGAGGCCAAGTGCATCGTAGAAGGTACTCGCACGCTCTCGGACGAGGAAATCGCAGAAAGACAGGAAACCGTGTCGGTTCTTGACAATCAGTACAAAGAACTTAAGACCAGCAACGACAAAGATGTGGCAAAGCGTGACTGGCTGACGAAAGACGGCGAACTTACCAAGGGAAAGCATGATGCTGCAGAAGCTCTGCGTATAGCAGACAGAGCCATACAGAGCAACGAATTCAAGCAGATGGAGCAGACCGTCAGGGAATGGAATGCGACCATCGATGCACGAGTGTGGTTGACTGAGGTGAAGAAGGCTTCGAGCACTCAGGAGGCACTAAAGAAAGATCTGGTTGAGCTTGCCGACACTTATTCGGTATTGTCAGGTGGGCAGAAATATGCAGAGAAAGAGGTTGACAAAATAGAATCAGACATACGAGAGATTGAAGCATTCGTCTCCTCTGAAGCAGATAAAGTCATCGTGTATGAGAATGCCCAAACCATCGTCGGTCATCTGAATACCATCGAAGAGGGACGTAAGGCCATTAGTAAGAATCAGACAACTATTGACCGGGAGAAAAAGAAATTTACCGAGGAACTGACTCCTGTTTATGAGAAAGCAAAGGAAGAAGCCCAGAGAGCAAAGAACACTCTTGAAAGGGACGAGTCGGAAGTAAAAGCTCAAGAAGAAGCTTTCGCAACCCTCCATCTGTCGGAACTGCGTGCAAAACGTGAAGCAGCAAAGGATTTAGTAGCTAAGATTACGACCGCCAAGGAACGTATAGAAATCTTGGTATCCGCCAAATCGCAACGCGAAGAGTCACGTAATAACCTGACCGAACGCAAACTGTCACTTGACAGGAAGATTAAAAAGTCTGCTGAAATGGAAGCTCCTATCCAATGTGCCAAGCTCAAGATGGCTGATCGCAAGGAGGTGTTAGACAAGCAGAGTGATACTATCGACAAGTTTGCTTCGACCCTGAGATTAAAGCTTAAAGTCGGAGACATCTGTCCCGTGTGCCGTCAGGAAATCAGGTCAGCACTTCCCCTGGAAGAAGAATTGTCAAATCTTGTTGGCAACTTGAGGAAAGCATACGAAGAAGCAGAAAAGGAGCATCAAGAGCAGGTTAATGCAAAAGTAAAGCTCGACGCAGAAATCAAAACAGAATCAAGAGTATACGAGCGCGACGTTAAAGCATTCAATGAAGACAAATCAGTCATCAATGCAGAACAGAAAGCATTGGAAGCCTGCCATGCTTGTGTCATAGAGAAGTTAGACGACACAACCCAGTCTGCACTTGAAACACTTGAAGAATCCACAACAAAGACATTGGGCGAACTGAATCTCAAAATCAAAGATGGTGAGACACAAGAAGCAGAGGTCCAAAAACTCAGAAAAGCATTAGAGACAAAGCGCAGGAATGTAGAGACCTTAGCCGCAAAAACGATAGAAGCAGAAAAGGCAACGAACGAATGCAAGGGCAGAATAGCTACCGCAGAAGCTCTCGTTGCATCGAAGAAAGATGAGGTTCAGAATGCCGAACAGAAAGCCACAGAACTAATCGCTGGTGCCTGGCAGATTGATTGGAAAGAATCACCAAAGGAATTTGCCTCTGCACTCACCTCTTCAGCCAAGTTGTATAATAGCAAGGTTCAGAAACGTCATACGCTTACCAGCAAACTCGAAAGTGCAAAGGGAAATGTAGAGAATGTTCACAACGTGATGGCGGCAATCCTTTTGGCTGTACCGTCGTGGGCAGACAAAGCACCTGCTGATGCCGTCAAAGTTGAGAACCTACTTACAAAAGCCAATACGCTCAACACCTCTGTAGCAACCACACTCGGCAAATTGAAGTCAGCAGAAGAAAGTCTGAACGTCAACCAGACAAGCCTAAACTCTTTCCTTGCAGAACACCCAGAGCTCAACAAGGAACGCCTGGAAGCTCTGAACGTATATACCTCCGATGACATTTCGAGCAAGAATGATTTGCTGAAGACTGTCCGCGAAGATGTTGTTGCCAAGCAGACACTCCTTGCGAATGCCGAGAAACTTATTGCAGAACATCAGACAAAGAAGCCCGAACTCGACGAAGAAGACACCATAGAAGTACTCACCGAGCGCATCGGAAACATTGAGAAACAGCTCGCAGAGACTGGCGAGAAGAAAGGAGCCATCAATCAGGAGCTCAAGACAGACAAGGAGAATAAAGAACGACTTGGCACTCTCATCAAGGAAGCAGACGACAAGAAGGCTGTTTATCAGAAATGGTCACGACTGAACCAGTTGATAGGAGACTCCACAGGCAGTACTTTCCGCAAGATTGCCCAAAGCTACGTCCTTACAAGCCTTATCCACTCGGCCAACATCTACATGAAGACGCTGACAGACCGCTACACTTTGCACGTTACCCCAGGCACCTTTGTTATCTCGTTGGAAGATGCGTACCAAGGCTTCATAAGCCGTGCTGCCAGCACCATCTCAGGCGGAGAGAGTTTCCTCGTTTCCCTCTCATTGGCATTAGCACTCAGCGACATCGGACAACAGTTGCAAGTTGATACACTATTCATCGACGAAGGCTTCGGCACACTTAGTGGCGAACCTCTCCAGAAAGCCGTAGAAACACTTCGCTCCCTACATTCGAAGAGTGGTCGCCACGTAGGAATCATCAGCCACGTAGAGGAACTGCAAGAGCGCATTCCAGTCCAAATCCAAGTGAACCAAGAAGGAAACAAATCAAGCAGCAAAATCAGAATACTTCCAGAGAACGAGTGAGAATTCCTGGTGCCTACTAATCTATCCTAAATATCAAACCTATCCTTGAACATATTCTGTTCAGTAAGGGAAAGACCTATTGAGGTGGCTAATTTCGACCAAGAGGTCATGGCGTTTCTCACTTCACTAATGATAGAACTTGCCACTTTAGAGGAAATCATATAATCATCACACGAATCCAATAGAAATCGGCAAAAACAAACAAACGTTTCATACCTTACTCCTTTTTAGTCGCTCTTTCTCTTCTCTTCAACTGCAAATCCTGCAATCCTCTGCCAATAGGATCTTCCTTTGCTATCAGTAGAATATCATCATCAAGCTGTAATGCATAGAGCACACGCAAATAGATACCGATGCTGACTGTCGGCAACCCCTTCTCAACCCGAGACAAGGTGAGTTCGGAGCATGTAGCACGTTCTGCCACCTGTGCCATACTCAAGTTTCTGCGAAGTCGGGCAAGCTTTATCTGCTCACCCACGATTTTCATTTTCTCCGTAAGCTTTCGGGGAAGTTTGGTGCTCATTGTATTCTTTGCCATATCAGCCTAATACTTATTTCCGTATGCAAATATACAACTTTTTCTTTATTTTATGATGGGTTGATAAACTTTTATTCGTATCAGAAGCCACATTTAACGTATTTCTCACATAAACCTGTCATTTCAATAAGTAGAAATGCTTTATCAGGTCTTCCTCATCATCATTCAGAAAAGCTCAAGTAAATGACTACGGCGGAGGCAAGCCGTGTTACAGTTGTGACAGTTGTGACAAATATAAAACACACGTTACAATTCCCCTATATAGATATATAATTAATTAATATATAAATATATATATATAGAAGAGAGAGGTGTCACACCCTCGAAAAATAACTGTCACAACTGTAACTGTCACAAAAGCCAGCTTTCACTTTCATCTAAAAAGCACATTTACAAAGAGATAACTCTTCTCCTACAAAGCCACATCATGAGGTCAAAACGTGACCAAGAGACAAAAGCCCCGTATTTTGACCTACGCCAAAGGGGCATTTCCCGGCATATCGACCACTTCATCACCTCAAAAGCAGCAAACAGAGCAAATGCAAAGTTGCAGGAATCTCGAAAAAAATGATAATCCCGAACGGATTCCGAAGGCATCCCGAAGGAATAGAGAACGATTTCGATAAGCGAGAGCAGAGAAAGCTCGCTTACTCTGCCGAGCGTAGGAACCGACGAACGAGCGAATGGAGAGCCAAGCTTGCTCGGACTTTCCTGAGCGAGGAGGAGGAAGACGAAGTCAAAAGGTCGAATGAAATTCAACAAAACAACAAAATAGTGCGTAACGAGCTGTATGAGTGCTCTGTGAACTGCTGATATGGTTGAGGGGGAAGTGCCGCGCGTGGTGCTTCCCCCTCTATTACCTCAAAACGTTTCCGATAAGCGAGAGCAGAGAAAGCTCGCTTGCTCTGCCGAGCGTAGGAAACGAAGGCGCAGCCAACCTTATAACCTCAAAACCTTATAACCCTTAATTCCGCAACACTATAATTTAACTTTATTTATAAGTTCCTGAGCA
>CAMEQD010000025.1:0-36993 GCA_945932615.1 uncultured Prevotellaceae bacterium
ATCGCGTATATGTGGCATTGTGGACGACAGGTGCAGACGGTTTGACCAACTATGTTGTCTACTCCGACGAGTTTGGAAAGCCAGGCTCATGGCGTCTGCTCGGCGAAAAGACTGTACGCCCAGTGCCTGGAGGCGACGAGCCCAAGGCAGAGGAGCTCCCCAACGGCAGCGTAGTAGTGAGCGGACGTAAGTATGGTGGTCGTTACTATAATATCTTCACCTTTGCCGACGATACCTACGAGTCTGGCTCATGGAGCACAGCAGTGTCATCTAACGATGTTCAGGGTGGCTTGTCATGGGGTGGCAACTCAACCAATGGTGAGATAATGGTAGTCAAGGCTATGCGTAGGTCTGACAATACCATGGTCAACATCGCGCTTCAGTCTGCTCCTGCTGGCAACAATCGCTCGCTCGTAAGTATATGGTATAAGATTATAACTTCCGCTGATGATTATAGCAGCCCGATGGTGTTCTCTCAAGGTTGGACTAAGGGTGCGCAAATTTGCGACTTCTCTTCGGCTTACTCTACCATGTGCCTACAAGCTGATGGACGTATTGCATTCTTCTATGAGGACGGACAGAGTGGTGCTGGTTACGATATGATTTATCTGCCCATTTCTCTGAGTCAACTTGAGGGTCTTGAGGACTATGAGATTTGTAGCACAATCACCTTCGATACAGATGGGGGCAGTGATATTTCCCCTATCACTCAGGTATATAACTCAGAGGTGACTGCTCCAGCAGTCCCTACCAAGACAGGCTACACCTTTTTAGGGTGGGAGCCGGAGATACCTACGACCATGCCAGTTGTAGATATGACAGTCAAGGCTCAGTGGCAGATAAACCAGTACACAGTAAAGTTCGTTTCTGACGATGTTGTGGTATCAGAATCAGTGCTTGACTATGCGTCTGTGATTGAAGCTCCAGCAGATCCCTCCAAAACAGGATACACTTTCATGGGCTGGTCGCCAGCATTTGAGGAGGGGGCTACAGTCCCAGCCGAAGACATTACCTTTACAGCTCAGTGGCAGACAAACCAGTACACCATCACCTTCGATACAGATGGAGGAAGCGAGATTTCCCCTATCACTCAGGACTACAATTCAGAGGTGACAGCACCCGAGAATCCCACCAAGACCGGCTACACCTTTTTAGGGTGGGAGCCGGAGATACCTACGACCATGCCAGCAGAAGACGTGACCGTCAAGGCACAGTGGCAGATAAACCGGTACACAGTAAAGTTCGTTTCTGACGATGTTGTGGTATCAGAATCAGTGCTTGACTATGCGTCTGTGATTGAAGCTCCAGCAGATCCCTCCAAAACAGGATACACTTTCATGGGCTGGTCGCCAGCATTTGAGGAGGGGGCTACAGTCCCAGCCGAAGACATTACCTTTACAGCTCAGTGGCAGACAAACCAGTACACCATCACCTTCGATACAGATGGAGGAAGCGAGATTTCCCCTATCACTCAGGACTACAATTCAGAGGTGACAGCACCAGAGAATCCCACCAAGACAGGCTACAACTTTGCTGGCTGGGATAAGGAAATTCCTACGACCATGCCAGCAGAAGACGTGACCGTCAAGGCACAGTGGACTGTCAACAGCTACAAACTTACATATATGGTAGACGGTGAGGTCTACAAGGAGTACATCCTCGAGTACGGAGCTCCCATCACCCCCGAGCCAGCTCCCGAGAAGACAGATTGGCTCTTCAGTGGTTGGAAGGAAGAAATTCCCTCTACTATGCCAGCCGAAGATGTTGTCATCACAGGCTCATTTGATACCTACACGTCCATTAATTCTGTCAATGGTGTAGACGATGAAAATGCTGCGATATATGACGTCAACGGCACTAAGCTTGGCAAGAAGAAAAAAGGTCTGAATATCGTCAATAATAAAAAGGTTATAGTCAGGTAGCATTTAGTCACACCTTATAGAATTTACATAATCCCATCCCGAAGTTTTTAGGGTGGGATTTTTGTTATTACTGTTCGCTAAACACAAGAATCCCTATTTTAGTCAGAATATTGAGCATTCATCCTTATGCAGTCTTGGTTGGAAGCAATTAACGAACAAGGAAGCCACGGTAAAGGCAACTCCTACTCCTACCACGCCTGCCCATCCGTAATGTTGCCAAAACAGACCTGAAACGAACGTACCAGCAGAACCGCCCAGGAAGTAGATGGTCATATAAACGGTATTGACTCGGTTGATGGCGGATGCGTCGAGGGTGACCACGCTGGTCTGATTTGACAAATGGATGCATTGCATTCCTGCATCAATCAAAAGGATGGCGATTATCATCCACAAGTAACTGTCATTTCCAAAAAATACCAACAACCATGCAGCCAAGATAACACATCCCCCGACAGTGGAGAAGAACCTTACACCGTACTTCTGGACATAGCCGCTAATGAATACAACCATAGACGCACCTGCCAATCCGCACAAACCGATTGCCCCGATAATATCGTCATCCGCAAAGAATGGCTCTTGCTTCATCCGGAAAGCAAGGCAACTCCACAACGCAAAGAACGAGCCATAAGCCAATGCCGCCCTCAACGAAGCGATACGCAAGTACGGGTATTTGGCAAGCAGACGCAACAAGGATTTCATCAGACCCGCATAATTTTCACTTGAACGAGCCAAGAATGCCTATGAGCAAACAGGACTGTATAATCCCCACGTTGCGTACCTTGTGTGCTGGTGCTGAATGGAAAGACACCAACGGGATGAAGAACTGCGGCATAACCGAAGATGCTCCGGCAAGCAAGGATGTGCCCCACACCCAATAGATGTTAGGGGCAAGTGCTATGGCAAGCAATGCGCACGATGAAATGATATAATTGGTCAATATCAACTGCTTTCGTGAAACCAAATCGCCAAGCGGAATGACAAACACAAGTCCGACTACATAACCTATCTGGGTCAATGTCGCAACCATGCTGGCAGAAAAGTCGCTTACCCCAAAATCCTTTGCCATGCTGCCCAACAAAGGCTGGTTGTAGTAGCAGTTGGCAACGGAAAGCCCGGTAGCGACTGCCATCAGAGCCAGCAGAGGTGCCGGAATGCCGCGGCTTTCTCTCAATTCATATTTCATCATTTATTCCTCCTTTCAGTATGACACAACTTTCAATCCAATCAAGGAGGCAATGAGCGTGAACAGGAAGAAAAGCCGTATGGGAGTGGCCGGCTCTTTGAAAACGAATATCCCAATCAAGACCGTGCCGACCGCTCCGATACCCGTCCAAATGGCGTATGCCGTGCCCAAAGGCAAAGTCTGAACCGCTTTGGCAAGTAATGCCATACTCAATACCGTGGAAGCCAAGAAACCGCTTCCCCACAGATAAAAACCAATACCTGATGCCTCTCTCGTTTTTCCCAAGCAGAATGTAAGGCTTACCTCAAACAATCCTGCCAAAAATAAAATTATCCAATTCATACCTATGATTATTAAATTCGGGTGCAAAAGTAAGCAAATAATTTCTAACTGTTTTTTACATTTGGTAAAAACGGATTTTGCATTTGAAAAAAAAACAGCCGTTAGCAGCTGTTTCTGTGCACTATTTTATAATTTTGTACCACAAAAATGACTTATGGATATAAAGGAAATCATCAACCAGAGATATGCCATGCCAGATGCGTCTTTGGACAAGTTGCGGCAATGCCTGACGGAAGTCTCATACCCAAAAGGATTCCAAGTGTTGGAATATGGCAAGATAGAAAAAGACATCTTTTTCATCAAGAAAGGCATTGTCCGCGCCTATACTTCGGTAGAGGGGAAAGAAATTACCTTTTGGGTCGGCAAGGAAGGGGCGACTATTGTTTCCATGAAAGGATATGTGAATGACGAACCGGGGTATGAAACAATGGAGTTGATGGAAAATTCTGTCTTATATGTATTGGCAAGGAAAAAACTGAAAGAGTTATTCTTGGAGGATTTGCACATAGCCAATTGGGGACGGCGTTATGCGGAAATGGAACTGCTTGCTGCCGAGGAACGGCTGATTTCCATGTTGTCAGCCGTCGCCTCGGAACGGTATCACGAGTTGTTGGAAAAAGAGCCTGATTTGTTACAGCGGTTGCCGTTAGGAAGTATCGCCACCTATTTAGGCATCACACAGGCAAGTTTGAGTAGGATTCGGGCACAAATAAAATGACGTTTCAACCAACTGAGGATAGCAAGCGGTTTTGGTCTGCCCCAAACACAAACTTGCTATTCATCCGTTGGTATTGTTTATAATCCCATGCCCTTGCCTCTCCTAAGCGGTTCAACTGTCCTTTTAACGGATGAGAACAGCCTGCCAAACTGCTCCTTGAACCACTCTCCAATCACTTGCCCGTTAATGGCAAGTGCAAGTTTGGACTTGTCTTTCGGGTCTTTTACCACTTGAAAGCCTGCTTCCTCGGTCGTGAACTTCCGCCTGTGCTCTTCCGAATAGAGTTCGCCCTCGTAGAACAGCGGTTTGCCGTTGATGAGCGTGGCGGTCTGCCGCTCGTTGAAGCCGACTTTAAGGCAGAACTTCTCCATGTACACCAACTCTTGGAACATCGGAAACCACTTCTTGGCTTTTTGGATGATGGATTTCAGGAATGACACTTCTGTCCACTTCTCGCCGTTCACCTCCACGATTCGGTCGTTGGTCAGTATGTGGAGATACTTGGCCAAGTATCTCCACATACTTGGCCATTTATCTCTACATACTTTGTCAAGTATCTTTAGATACTGTATATAATAAGCAATCCCCACACCTGAATCGGTGTGGGGATTGTTGTAAAACTACTATCTCAAAGTCTTTATATTACTTTTCGATTGTGCAGATGCTTACGCGGTTCCAATCTGGCTCGCTGAATGTGTTGCCTACACCACAGCCCTGAGCCTCGATGCGGCTTGCATCAATCTTGTAACGCTTAACGAGCATGTTCTTGACTGCGTCAGCACGCTTCTGAGCAAGACGCTCGTTGAACTCCTTAGAACCCTCTGGGCTTGCGTAACCCTTGATGGCTACCTTAGCCTTGTCGTTGTTGCGGAGGAATGTAGCGATGCGCTCTACGTTTGGCTGCTGAGCTGCTGAGATTGTGCTCTTGCCCTGTGCGTAGTATACGTAGCACTCCATACCGTCGTTCTGCTTAACTGTGACAACCTCTGGCTTGCGGTTCTTGAGCTCGTTAACCTGGTTCTGGAGAGAAGCAACCTGTGCCTGTGCCTTAGAAGCCTTGTTGCAGCACTCGTCCTTCTCGGCCTGAATCTTGGCGATTGTAGCGTTGAGGGCATCGATCTCTGCCTGGCTACGTGGGGTAACCTTTGTGAATGTTGTTGTACCATTGCTTGTTGTGAAGTGGTAAACAACACCGGCTGTTACTTCGAAGCTGCCTGTGCCGTCGAGGAAGAGGTTTCTCTGACCGCCCCACACGCATGCGGGGTTAACTACGACAGCCCAGTTACGCTTCTTGCCGAGGTTGAAGTTGAACTCCATACCTGCGCGGAAGTTTACGTAGTTGTTGAATACTGTACCTGCACCTGCTGGAGTTGGATCTGTTGGATCAAGTGGGTGTGCGAACTCACCGAACTTGTGGCTGTAGCCGATACCTGCGTATGCTACTGGCTCAAAGAAGCGGCGTGTGCCGTTGAACTTGAAGAGGTTGATGACATTAACCTTACCGTATACGTTTACGTTGACAGCGTCTACGATGGTGCTTGTGTTGTGCCACTCGCCTGAACCGAAAGCTACACGTACGTCAGCTCCGGCACCCAACCATGGTGTGAAGTACTTGTCTGCACCTACGAGTACTACAGGTGACCAGTCCTTCATGTCGTTGAAGTTGGCAATAGCACCTGCCTGCAGTGTCACAGACCAATTGTCAGTAAACTTGCTTGAACCAGCATAGTTTGTCTGCTCCTGAGCATTTGCTGCTACACCAGCAAGTGCAAATGCTGCAATCATTGCGATTTTCTTCATCTTCTGTTAGTTTTAAAACTTTAACTTATTATTACTATAGTAGTTTTTCGTCCTATATCTACTGTCTAACGCCTATAATATCACGTTCGCACTGCAAAATTACAACAATTTTTGAAATATCAAACACAAATCTTGATTTTTGTGCTCGATTTATACTTTTTTTGCGTTTTTCTGTACAATAATTTGGTGACTACTCTCGTTTTTGCGTGTTTTCAAGTTTGATAGAAGTTGTGTTTTCAACAATTCTGCTACCAGCGTGAGGCTGGTAGCAGAATATGTGTGGCGTTATATGTGGTAACGTTGAGGACAATGTCTATTCTTCAAATCCGTTGGGATTGTTTTTCTGCCAATTCCATGAGTCGCGACACATGTCTTCGATGCCGTACTGTGCTTCCCAACCGAGTTCGGCTTTGGCTTTGGCTGGGTTGCAGTAGCATGTGGCTATATCGCCTGGGCGGCGTGGCTTGATGCTGTATGGCACGGGGACTCCGTTGGCTTTCTCAAAGGCTTTGACGACGTCGAGCACGCTGTAGCCGTGGCCTGTGCCGATGTTGTAGATGGCTATGCCTTTCTTCTCTACGATGGCTTTGAGAGCCGCTACGTGAGCTCTGGCGAGATCTACTACGTGGATATAGTCGCGTACACCGGTGCCGTCATGGGTGTCATAGTCATTGCCGAAGACTCCGAGTTCGGCGCGTTTGCCTACGGCTGTCTGTGTGATGTATGGCATGAGGTTGTTGGGGATTCCATTGGGATTCTCTCCGATGGTGCCTGACTTGTGTGCTCCGATTGGGTTGAAGTAGCGCAACAGGACGATGTTCCATTCGTTGTCTGCCTTCTGTACGTCCATGAGGACTTCTTCGAGCATTGACTTGGTCTGTCCGTAGGGGTTGGTGCAGTGACCTTTTGGGCACTCCTCGGTGATGGGGATAATGGCTGGGTCTCCGTACACGGTAGCTGACGAAGAGAATATGATGTTCTTGCAACCGTTCTTGCGCATTACGTCAAGGAGGACGAAGGTGCCGTTCATGTTGTTTTCGTAGTACTCGAGTGGTTTGGCGCATGATTCGCCTACAGCCTTGAGCCCTGCGAAGTGTATGCAGGCGTCAAATTTGTGCTCATCAAACACTTGCTGTAGCCCTTGGCGATCACGTATGTCAACCTTGTAGAAAGGCACTTCCTTGCCGATTATCTTGGCAACGCGTTTGAGGGAGATGGGTGAAGAGTTGTCGAGGTTGTCGACTACCACTGCTTCGTGACCAGCTTCGGTGAGCTCGATGAGTGTATGGCTTCCGATGAAGCCTGCACCTCCAGTAAGAAGAATCTTCATGTCGTATGTTTGTTTTTAGGGTTAGTATTTTCGCATCGTGTGTCACAAAGTTAGCAAAAACTATCGTATATACAAAGGCTTTTGCAGTTTATTTTGTGGTCTAATATTAAATAAGGTATGGATTAGTGAGTTTTTCTCTTGCAATGGTGGTCTTGGGACCGTGTCCGGGTAGGACTATGGTGGTTTCGTCGAGGGTGAGCAGTTTGTTGTTGATGCTCTCTATCTCCTGCTGGTAGGATCCGCCTGGGAGGTCTGTGCGCCCTATGCTCATGTTGAATAGCGTATCGCCCGAGAAGAGCAACTTGAGACTGGGTATGTGGAGGCAGACGCTGCCGGGGCTGTGCCCCGGGGTGTGTATGATGTGTATCTGGTGTGTGCCTATACTGAGTGTGCCGCATTGGTCGTAATAGCTCATCTGCGGTAGGGGACTGTCGGGCTTGATATGAAACCACTGCCAGAGCATCTCGGGGACGGAGGCGTAGGTCGTGGCATCGTCGCGGTGGCAGTATGGGTGAATCGCATAGGTCTCGCTGACGAAGGGGAGACCGACGACGTGGTCAAAATGTGTGTGGGTCTGAAGTGCGTATTTGAGTTTTAGATGTTTGTCGCTGACGAAGAGGCTGATGGCGGCTTTCTCGCTGCTGGTCCATGCGCCACAGTCTATAATGGCTGCCTCTCCGCTGACTTCGTCCCATACGATGTAGCAGTTTTCCTGTACGGGATTGACGCAGAATACTTGGTAGTTCATGGGGCTTAGAGTGTGACGTAGACTACTTTCTTGGTTTGGAAGAACTCCTCCTCGTAATAGTCTGACAGGGGTGTTATGATTGTTTGTGACTTGAGCGGCATGATCTCTCTATCAAGTTCGCCTCCCTTGAGGCAGATGAGCCCGTTTGGCATGGCGTTGCGTTGATGCGAGGCGATGTTCTTGCGCACGAGTCTGACGAGGTCGGCGAGCGGCATTACCGCTCTGCTGACTACGAAGTCGTACTTGTCCTTGATTTGCTCTGCTCTGGTCCACTCTGTCGTGACGTTGGCGAGGTTGAGGCTGTTTGCAACCTGTTCGCAGACGTGTATTTTCTTGCGTATGCTGTCTACGAGATGAAAGTGTACTTCGGGGTAGAGTATGGCGAGGGGAATGCTCGGGAAGCCTCCGCCGCAGCCTATATCCATGATGTTGGTGCCGTCTTTGAAACCGTAGACTTGAGCTATGCCGAGCGAGTGCAGGATGTGTCGCTCGTAGAGGTTGTCCATGTCTTTTCGAGAGATTACGTTGATTTTCGAATTCCAGTCGCGGTAGAGCTGGTCGAGAGCTTCAAATCTGGATTTCTGCTCGTCGGTGAGGTGAGGAAAATATTTGTTGATGATTTCTGCCTTCATTACAGATAGAGGAGATGAGTTGTGTGCAAGAAAGTTGTTGTTGGAGAGATTGTCTCCCCAACAACAATATGTGTGACATTACAGACCTAATGACTGCTTGATGTTTTCGACTTTAGATTTAGCCTTTTCTATCTCGCCGGGGTAGCATTTAGCGCATTCGATTGTGCCTTTCACTTCACAGTAGAACTTTATCTTGGGTTCCGTACCAGAAGGACGTACGCTTATCTTCGTGCCGTCCTGACAGAACCATTGCAGTACGTTGCTCTTGGCAGGCATATCGAGCGGACTTGTGTTGCCCTCGCCATCTGTTTGGGTGAGAGCCTGATAGTCTTTGGTCAGGACGACCTTGCTGCCTGCAATCTCTTTCGGGGCCTTGCCTCCACGGAAGTCGGCCATCATCTGCTTGATTTCGTCAGCTCCGCTCTTGCCTGGCTTAGTGACGTTGATGGTATGTTCGTATGAGAAGCCGTACTCCTTGTAGATGTCCATGAGCAAGTCATAGAGGGTCTTGCCCTGGTCCTTGGCCCATGCTGCTATCTCGCAGATGAGACAGATTGAGGCTGGTGCATCCTTGTCGCGGACTTTATCGTAGGGTAGGAAACCGAAGGACTCTTCGCCTCCGCCGATGTATTTCTGCTTGCCTTCGCTCAGGGCTATCTCGCGAGCTATCCACTTGAAGCCTGTGTAGCAGTCGCGGAGCTCAACGCCCTCCTTTTTAGCCATCTCAGCAATGACCTCGGTAGTGACAATGGTCTTGACGAGGAAGTCGCTTGGCTGGAGTGTGCCGAGTGCCTTCTTGTTTTTGATGATGTAATAGACGAACATCATGGCTGTCTGGTTGCCGTTGATGATAGTCCATTGCCCTTGTGGGTCACGGCAGACGATAGCGAGACGGTCAGCATCGGGATCTGTGGCTACAACGAGGTCGGCATTGAGTTTTGTGCCGAGCTTCATGCCGAGTGTCATGGCCTCGGCATTCTCTGGGTTGGGAGACACTACGGTGGGGAAATTGCCATCGACAACCATTTGCTCGGGAACCACGTTGATGTTCTGGAATCCCCATGAGCGCAAGCAGAGTGGTACGATGACGCGTCCGGTGCCGTGCATTGCACTATACACGATGTTGAGGTCCTTCTGACGCAAGATTACGTCTTGGTCCACCATAGCCTCCTTGACAGCACTCATGTAGTCATAGTCCATCTCACCACCGATGATCTGGATGAGATCCCAGTTTGCTTCAAACTTGACATCTTCGATGCTTACCTTGTTGACCTCGTCGATGATACCTTTGTCATGGGGGGCGAGTACTTGAGCACCGTCAGCCCAATAGGCCTTGTAACCGTTGTATTCCTTGGGATTGTGTGAAGCCGTGACGTTGACACCAGCCACAGCACCCAATTGACGTATGGCAAATGAAATCTCTGGTGTAGGACGCAGACTCTCGAAAAGGTACGCCTTGATACCATTGGCAGAAAAGATAGCTGCTACGCTTTCGGCATACATACGTCCGTTGTTGCGGCAGTCATGACCAACGACCACGCTCTTGCCTCCCTCGGGGAACGCTTTGTTAATGTAGTTGGCAAAACCTTGGGTAGCCATACCTACGATGTATTTGTTCATGCGGTTAGTACCCGCACCCATGATGCCACGCAGACCTCCTGTGCCAAATTCGAGAGACTGGTAGAAAGCGTCAATCAGCGCAGTCTTGTCTTCAGATTCCAACATCGCTTTCACCTCAGCCTTTGTTTCATCATCGTAGAGGGGGCTGTCTAACCACTTCTGTGCAACTTCGGTACACTTTTTTATGAGTTCTTGGTCCATAATAGATAGAATTAATGAATTATATTTTCGTTTCCGCTGCGTAAAGATACAAAAAAAGATGCGAATATGTAAGCTGGAAGTCGAATAAAAAAATTTTTTTATGAATTTATCAGTATCGGACTCTAAAATCTCAGCAAAGTGTGCTCCAAGGATATGCGAACGCTACCCTGGGTGCGGAGTTGTCGTCTTCTGTCGTGTCTGTCTTCTGAACTCATGCCAGAACAGCAGTCCTGCGAGACTTAGACCAAAGGGAATACCCAGCCATACCCCAGTGCTGCCGAGACCGATGACGAAACCGAAAGTATAGCTGAGTGGTATGCTGACGATGAGATACGAAACAAAGGCATACGCCATCATACGCCGTACCTGTTCTATACCACGCAAGGCATTGGCATAGACTATCTGGATACTGTCTCCTATTTGGTAGAGGAAGAAGCACGGCATGAGGCTGAGAATACAGGCACGTACCTGTCCGTTGTCTGTGAAAGCACTGATGAGCGGGTTGTGAAACATGAAAACCAAGGCATTCATACCCATTATCAGGGCGAAGCCTGCCACCCATGCTGTATGTGCTGTACGTCGTACATTTTCCCAGTCGCCCGCACCGCGGTATTGGCTTATAATCACACTGGCTGCAGCACCTATGCCGTACACCACTTGGAAACATAGCGTAGCGATGGTACACATAATCTGGTGAGCTGCCAAAGGTATAGCTCCCAGCCAGCCCATAAAGACTGCACAGATATTGAAAGATGAGGCTTCGAGTGTTAGCTGTATGCTGATAGGTATGCCGAGCTGGTACATATGCTTGATACCTCTCATATTGACAAGTGTAAAGCCGTGAGGACGCTTGATGCACAAGGCAAGGGCTGCGAGAGCAAAGATGCGGGAGATAAGAGTGGCAATACCGGCACCTGTGAGCCCCAGCGGAGGTACAGACATGAACGTTGTGTCAAGTCCGAAGATCAGTAGAAAATTGAAGATGACGTTCAGCACATTTGAGGCAAGCATAACCCACATGGGCGTACTCGTATCTCCCAAGGCGTCGGAGTACTGCTTGAGTGCGTTGAACACCGCCATGAAGGGCACGCTGGCAGAGAGTATGAGAAGATAGGGTAGGGCGATGGGTATAATCTCTGGCGGCTGCCCGAAGATGCCGATGTTGTGGTGTATGCCAAGGAGTACCACAGTGACTATACTGCCGGCGGCAAGATTTGCTACAATGCCGTCAACGAGAGACTGTGCTACTGCTCGCGAATCATTCATGCCTCGGGCTGCACCTACGACGGGTGTTACTGCATACGAGATGCCGAGCAGCGAGAAAATGACCAGATTGAAGAGGTTGTTGATAAAGCCTGAGGCTGCGAGATGGGAAGTAGCGTAGTGTCCCACCATCATAGTGTCAGCAAATTGCTGGGCTATAAGCCCCAGCTGACCTACAATGATAGGACCACCGAGCAAAAGTATGCGCTTGAGCATACTTATATGGTCTGAACTTACAATCCCTCGCATTCGCGAAGCCAACTGGCAGAAGATGCGTCACTTGGCATCCTCCAATCACCCCGAGGCGAGAGAGAGCAGGAGCCTACTTTAGGTCCGTCGGGCAGACAGCTACGTTTGAACTGCTGGTTGAAGAAACGGCGGTAGAACGTCGTGAGCCACTTCTTGATCGTAGCGTCATCATAATGCCCCGTCTCGCCCGTCTTATCTTCTTGCTCTTGGAAAGCTCTTTGAGCCAGGCGGAACACTTTGGCTGGACGGAATCCCCAGCGCAACACGTAGTAGAGAAAGAAGTCATGCAACTCATACGGACCGACGAGATCTTCAGTCTTCTGGCTGATTAGACCGTCATCGTCAGCCGGAATCAACTCTGGACTGATAGGCGTATCGACGATGTCGAGCAGGGTGACACGTGTGTTCTCATCGGCAGTCGTAGTAGCTACCCAGCTTACGAGATGCTTGACGAGAGTCTTGGGCACAGAAGCATTGACTCCATACATACTCATGTGGTCACCATTGTATGTAGCCCAACCCAGCGCAAGCTCAGAGAGATCGCCTGTACCTACTACGAGACCCTCCATTTGGTTGGCGGCATCCATAAGAATCTGTGTACGTTCACGAGCCTGTCCGTTCTCATACGTCACATCGTGGTTGCTCACATCGTGACCGAGATCCTCGAAGTGCTGAAGACATGCTTCCTTGATGCTGATTTCGCGGATTGTGATGCCAAGAAATTTCATGAGATTCACCGCATTGGTATATGTGCGGTCCGAGGTGCCGAAACCAGGCATAGTTATGCCTACGATACCCTTGCGGTCGAGCCCAAGCATATCAAATGTCCTCACGCATACGAGTAGTGCCAGAGTGCTGTCGAGACCTCCGCTTATGCCTACCACCACCACCTTGCTCCGAGTGTGTGTAAGCCTCTTGGCGAGCCCCTCCGTCTGTATCGAAAATATTTCTTCACATCGCCGTTCGAGCTCTGGCCCGCGAGGCACAAATGGGTGAGGATTGATGTATCTGGTGAGCTCTGAGAGGTTCTGCACGAGCATGTCAGTATCCGTGACGAGCGGACGGCAGTCGCGCCACCCTGCTGCCGAAGCGGCAAACGTTGTGTTGGCACGTCGTTCGATACGCAGACGCTCTACATCGATATCAGCCGTGACGAGCTGCGACTTGAGACAATGTGTTTGCCCCTCAGCCAGGAGTACACCATTCTCGCAGACGAGAGCCTTGCTGCCGAATACGAGGTCCTGCGTGCTCTCGCCGAAGCCTGCCCCAGCAAAGACATATCCTGATATGAGACGTGCGCTCTGCTGCGCTATGAGCCCCTTGAGATACTCATATTTGCCTACACAATCATTGTCCGCACTGAGGTTGAGGATAAGTTCTGCTCCCATCTGAGCCAGCGCGCATGACGGGGGTACCGGAGCCCATACATCTTCGCATATCTCGATACCGAACGTACACCCTGGAGTGCGGAACAGCTGGTAGCGAGATAGTTGAATCTGCTGACCGCACAACCACACTTTGCCCATAGGAATCTCGGCAGCCGAGGCAAACCAGCGCTGCTCGTAAAACTCCCTGTAGTTCGGTAGAAATGTCTTTGGAACGAGACCCAGTAGCTTGCCCTTCTGCAATACTGCGGCACAGTTCAGCAATCTCCCTTCAAACGGGACAGGCAGCCCCACCACGATGATTGTGTCCATAGAGCGTGTGAAGTCCATGAGCTTCAGCAACGCCACCTCGGCCTCGTCGATCAGCATCTGCTGGTGGAAGAGATCCTGACACGTGTATCCCGTGAGCGACAATTCTGGAGTGAGCAGAATTTCTACTCCCTGATTGACGCTCTGCAAGACCAGCTGCATGATCTCCTCGACATTGGCCTGAGGGTCAGCCACCTTTACCAAGGGAATACCGACCCCCACGCGAACGAATCCATAATTCATTGTATAAAGTAGTTAGAGAGCGATACGTTTTTTACTTGATCATCGACACGCTGCGCTTGACGAACTTCGTCAGAGCTTCGCCCTTGAGCATACCATTCTGCAGCAAGGCTATATCGATGAGCTGCTTGATTCTCTCCGTGTCAGCCTCATGCAGACAAGCCTTGACAATCTCGTTGTCGGTATTGAGCACAAGGTTGTAACTGTCAGGCATCTCACCATAGAAAGCCATGCCAGGATTCATGCGAGCCATCTCCTTCATGCGGCGCATGTATTCGCTCTGAGTGATTATGACGGGCAGTTGCTCTGCTCCGAGAGCTGCGGTCTGCACTTGGAACTCAGTCTTGTCAATCACAGGCAACTGCTCCTTGAACACATTCTGCAGCTTCTCGCTGTCCTCCTTGCCCAGTTCCTCGCCCACGGTATCATCCTTGACGATAAGCCTATCTACCACATCGGCATCTACACGGCTGAACGTAGTCTTTTCCAACTTCTGCTCGAGCATGTTGATAAGCGGAGTGTCAAGCTGTCCCTTCATGAGCAAGACATTATACCCCTTGTCTTTCGCAGCCTCGATATATGTGTACTGCTCTTCGGGATCCTGTGCATAGAGATAAACGACTTGGTCATCCTTGTTCTTCTGTGCGCTCTCTACCAGTGTGCGGTACTCATCGAGCGTGAAATACCTACCCTCCGTATCTTTCAGGAGGAAGAACTGCTTTGCCTTGTCGTAGAACTGCTCGTCTGAAAGCATACCATAGTGTATGAAGATAGAGATGTCGTCCCACTTCTCCTCAAACTCTTTGCGCTCGTTCTTGAAGATGCCATTGAGTCTGTCTGCCACTTTGCGCGTGATATACTGGCTGATCTTCTTGACATTGCTATCACTCTGCAAGTAGCTGCGGCTGACGTTGAGCGGAATGTCGGGTGAGTCGATGACGCCGTGTAGCAATGTGAGGAACTCGGGCACAATACCCTCGACTTGGTCCGTGACATACACCTGATTGCAATATAGCTGGATCTTGTTGCGCTGGATGTCCAACTGGTTCTTAATCTTCGGGAAATAGAGGATACCAGTGAGGTTGAACGGATAGTCTACGTTCAAATGAATCCAGAACAGAGGCTCGTCGGCCATGGGGTATAGATGACGGTAGAAATTCTTGTAGTCCTCATCCTTGAGGTCGCTTGGCTTCTTCGTCCACAAAGGCTCTACGCTGTTGATAATCTCGTCCTCGTCCGTCTCTATGCTTTTCTTCTGCTCCTCGTCCCACTTCGTCTTCTTGCCGAACGCCACTGGTACAGCCAGGAAATGACAGTACTTCTTGAGAAGCCCCTCGAGTTTCCACTTGTCGAGAAACTCCTCGCAGTCTTCGCTGATATGCATGACGATATCCGTGCCGCGGTCAGCCTTGTCCACCTCCTCGAGCGTGAAGGCAGGGCTGCCATCGCATGACCACTTGACTGCGGGCTCGTCCTTATACGACTTAGTAATGATGTCCACACGGTCGCTCACCATGAAGCTTGAATAGAAGCCCAGACCGAAGTGGCCGATGATTTGCGCAGCATCATCCTTGTACTTGTCGAGGAAGTCATTAGCACCGCTGAACGCAATCTGGTTGATATACTTCTCGATTTCGTCCGCAGTCATGCCTATGCCACGGTCGCTCACAGTGATAGTCTTGGCTTCTTTGTCGAATTTCACCCATACCTTGAGTTCGCCCATATCGCCTTGAAACTCGCCCTTGCCGGCCAGTGTCTTGAGCTTTTGGGTAGCATCGACAGCATTGCTCACAATCTCACGCAGGAAGATTTCATGGTCACTGTAGAGAAATTTCTTGATAACGGGGAAAATGTTTTCAGTAGTTACCCCAATGTTTCCTTGTTTCATATTTTTTGTTGTTTAGTTATTTTGTTATTTAGTTGTTTGTTTGGTTGTTTTGCTGTTCAAACAACAAAACCACCAAACAACGCCATCAAATGGTAATATCCCTCTCGTCTCCATCTCCATCGAGGATGGTCTCGAGCAGGGGATCCTCTACGAGAGTCTGTATAGCCCGGCGTAGCGGACGCGCCCCATATCTACGGTCATAACCCTTGCTGATGATACTGTTCATCGTCTTAGGTGTCAACTTTAGCGAATACCCCAAAGCCCTGACCCTCTCAGTCAAAGGTTTCAACTCCATGTCGGCAATCCTGCCGATGTCATTGCGGTTCAGCTGCCCGAAATAAATGATGTCGTCCAGACGGTTGAGGAACTCAGGCTGGAACTGCTTCTTGACAGCCCTCTCTATCGTAGCCCTCACATGAGTATCATTACGCTGTTCAGCCGATGTCTCCGATACGTCAGTATACCCTACAGCCGAAGTCTCCAGTGCCTGACGCGTACCGCAGTTGCTCGTCATGATAATCACCGTATTGCGGAAATCCACCGTCACTCCGTTGCCGTCAGTCAGACGACCCTCGTCCATGACCTGTAAGAGAGTGTTGTACACATCTGGGTGAGCCTTCTCAATTTCGTCAAGCAAGACCACACTATACGGCTTGCGCCTCACACGCTCCGTGAGCTGTCCCCCTTCTTCATAGCCCACATAGCCCGGAGGAGCTCCTACCATACGGCTTACAGTATGCTTCTCGCCATATTCGCTCATATCGATGCGTATCAGACAGTCCTCACTGCCGAAAAGCGTAGCAGCAAGAGACTTCGTAAGATAAGTCTTACCCACTCCCGTAGGCCCCACAAACAGGAATGTCGCAATCGGGCGGTTAGGATCCTTCAGACCCACTCTGCTGCGCTGTATGGCACGTACTACCTTCGTTACAGCCTCGTCCTGCCCTATGACAACCTGTCTCAGCCTCTCGTCAAGTCCGCGCAGACTGACGCACTCTTGAGCCGAGAGACGACTCAATGGAATACCGGTCATCGTGCTCACCACCTGTGCTACCACTTCGCGAGTGACACACTTGTCTCCCTCCGACGTACTGTTCATGACCTTAGCCCCAGCTTCGTCCATAGCATCTACGGCCTTGTCTGGGAACGAACGCGACCCCACATACCTTCGCGTCAGACTTACGCACTCTTCAAGCGCATCGTCAGTATACTTCACTCCATGATAACGCTCATACGTGGCTTTTAGATGTCTTAATATACGCAACGTTTCTTCAGGCGTAGGTTCGTCGACAATAATCTTGTGAAACCTCCTTTCGAGCGCACCGTCCTTCTCGATTGTCTTGCGAAACTCATCAATCGTAGTGGCTCCGATACACTGAATCCTCCCACGGCTCAAAGCCGGCTTTAGCATATTCGCAGCATCAAGAGCACCTGCTTGCCCCCCAGCCCCGATTATAGTATGTATCTCATCAATGAAAATAATGATCTCCCCGTTGTCTTCAAGTTCAGACACGATATTCTTCAGTCTCTCTTCAAACTGACCGCGGTACTTCGTACCAGCAACCACCGCAGCCATGTCAAGGCTTAGGATACGCTTGTCCCACAAAGCCTCGATGCATTCATGTGCCACGATACGCTGTGCCAGCCCTTCGACGATGGCACTCTTGCCCACACCCGGCTGT
The DNA here is from genome assembly GCA_945932615.1 of uncultured Prevotellaceae bacterium. Classification (GTDB taxonomy): domain Bacteria; phylum Bacteroidota; class Bacteroidia; order Bacteroidales; family Bacteroidaceae; genus Physcousia. Next base: position 17,513 of record CAMEQD010000025.1, read on the forward strand.
CCGATGAGCACAGGATTGTTCTTGCGTCTCCTGCTCAGTATCAGCACCAGACGTTCCATTTCCTCCTCCCTGCCTATGACAGGGTCGAGTGCTCCCTCCCTCGCTCTCTGCGTCAAGTCTGTACAGAAAGCATCAAGCGTAGGAGTTTTGCTCTTAGGGCTCTCTGAGTTCGTCACCGATTCTGTGTCAGAATCAGTCGCATCTCCCGTTTTCGCAGCCCAGTAAGCTCCCTCACGCTCTGCTCCCTCGTCATTCTGCGCGTCGGGCTCGGCAGACACATAGCCTCTGCCCATATCGAAACTGCCGCCACAGGACTCGAGCAAGTCCCTCAAATCGTTGTCAGCCTTGAGCATGGCCTTGAGCAAATGGTGAGTCTCCACCTCATCAGCCCTCTCCGCCTTTGACTCAAGTACAGCCAGTCGCATCAGTCTCGTAGATCCTGAACCCAACGCCACCACCGAGGTTTTGGCAGCATCAGCCTCCGTCAAAGTTTCCAGCCTCTCTGACGTCCTCCTCAGAGCCTCCGCAGTACGGCAGCCTGACCTCTCAAGCATACGCAGGGCAGAACTGACATTTTGTCGCAACAGGCCCATCAATAAGTGTATAGGTGACACAATGTCATGATTGTGGTTTACAGCCTCGTCTCTCGCAAAAGTCAACAACTGCTCCAAATCACCTGAATATCTGTATCGTATAGTCATTTGTATATATTGTGGTCGGTAAAGTTACCACTATCTATTCATAATACAGCAACTTTCATGCCGAAAAGCCCTTAAGAAGCAGATGTTTGCCCTATGAATGCAAAAATGTTGCGCTAAAATTTGTTTCTTTCGTATAAAAGTACTACCTTTGCGCTCGATTTAAGGCTGGTTCGGTAGCTCAGTTGGATTAGAGCAGCAGCCTTCTAAGCTGCGGGTCATGGGTTCGAGCCCCATCCGAATCACGATGAAAGCCTCCTTGATGGGAGGCTTTCATCGTGTTTGTCAAATCCCTCATAACCTCATAACCTCATAACCCAATTTCCATCGAGTATGTGATGCCACGGCGTTGCATGTCGAGCATTAGGGGGCGTGAGCGTTGCTTGAAGTCGGACCATGAACGCTTGCTTTGGGGGCTCCAGCCTGCTTCGGCAAGTATCATGGCGCGTGGGAATGCCTGGTAGAAGAGACGCTCGGGTGAATTGATACATTCGCTCCATAAGGTGCCGGCAACGCCGAAGAGATTGTGTCGCTCGAAGTCTGGACCCATACCCCAACCAGGGTCGAATTCGTAGACTTTCTCAAGAGGGACGATGGGCATGCCCCAGTTGGTCTCGGGCATGTCGCCAGGAGCCATGGGGTAGTCGAGATAGCAGTATTCGCCAGGGCAGAGCATTATCTTGGCGTCGTTGCGTATTGCGGCATCTATGGCAGCTTGTGTCAGTCCGTGTCGCCAGGCGAAGGTGACGCAGCCTGGCTGTATTTCCTTGAAATCGGTCTCGTACCAAAACATGGGAATTTTGTTGTACTTGGTGCGTAGAGTGTCGATGACGCGGTCAAACATGTATTTCTGTAGTCTCCAGTTGTCGCTACGATCGGTCGTAGTGATGCCGAGTCGGCGCTTGAGCTGCTGGTCTTTTTCGCAGTTGGTCCAGCAGTCGAGAGGTGGATTGCCAGCTTCGTCTCCCCCTAAATGAATATATTTGCAAGGGAAGATTGCCGCCAACTCCCTGAAGACATTGCCAAGAAAGGTATAGGTAAACTCGTTGCCAGGGCAGAGGAGCTCGTCGGATACTCCGCAGGTAGTTCTGATGGGGACCTGACGAGCGTGGCAAGTGAGTTGCGGATATGCGTGGATTGATGCAACTTCGTGACCTGGCATTTCAATCTCGGGGACGACCATGACGTGGTATTTGGCACAATACCGAACGAAGTCTTTCATCTGCTCTTGCGTATAGTAGCCAGAGATAGGCATTAGCATATCGTCCATACCAGTGCGGCTGCTGGATTCGGAGATAAGTCGTGGGTAGGCTTTTATCTCGATGCGCCATGCCTGATCATCAACGAGGTGCAGATGGATACTGTTCATCTTGTAGCGTGCCATCTCCGGTATGATCTCTTTGAGTCGCTCGTATGGCAGGAATATGCGGCAAGGATCTACCATCAATTCCCTGACATGTGTACGTGGGGCATCGGAGATATCGATGGCTGGGGTTGCTATACATATGGCCGATGCGTGATTGTCGATCATAAGTTGCTCCATGGTCATCAGTCCGTAGAAGACTCCTGCTGAGGTCTTGCCAGCTATGCGTACTCCGTGCTGGTCAAGGCGTAGAGTGTAGGCTTCGTCGTCGGTAAGCGTCGTGTCGATGCTGAGGATAATTTGGGCTGTACCATCAGAATTGAGCTTGCTGATGTCCGCCCGCTCATGGAGTATGCGTATCAGGTGTTCCCTCTCGTTTGCGAGATTCTCTGGGCTTGTGATACTCCCTATGTTCTTCCAAACTAAGGGCTTTGCCGAGTCTGGCTTGGTCACATAGAGTGGGACGGGCACAAGATTTTGTGCTAAGCTCTGTTGGATCACGCAGATTATTATAGCGATATAGCTTAGTGTCTTTTTCATTGTTGTATCTTGAAGTTTTTCCAAATGGGTGCCTTACGATATGCTTCTATGCTCGCTTTTGGTACATGGAGTGTGATTTTGCCAGGGTCAATTCCTGCAAATGTAGCCTCGTCAATGGTAGGTGGGGTAGGACTTGAGATGGTGATATGTCTTAACCTTCTACAGTGGCTGAAGGCACACGAACCGATGCTTTCTATCGTTTGCCCGATATCTATTCGGGTCAGACCCGTGCATCTGCTGAAAGTGTTGGTGTTGATGATTCTCAATCCATTTGGGAGGACAATCTTTTTTAATTTGCTGCAACCCTCAAATGCACCATCGCCGAGTATACTCAATCCATCGGGTAGTATGATGGTGCCTCTGAGACTTTGGCATCCCTTGAATGCATAGCTCCCGATTTCGTTCAATCTGCTTTTGTCGGTAATCGTGAGCCGTCTGATGTTTTTGCACATCGAGAAGGCCGATGCTCCTATGTATTCCAAATGGTCCGGAAGAGTGATTTCTTGCATTTGGTCGCAAGCAAAGAACGCTTGTGTACCTATGGTCTTGAGAGTTTTCGGCAGAATGATGGTGTGCAGGATATGTCGCGAGTGAAATGCGTTTTTGGGTATGTCGTAACATTGAGCCTGGCTGAGGTCGAGAGTGTTCAGGTTGTAGCAGAGGTCGCGCAACTGGCGGAAGTCTCCGTTGTGACTGTCGCTGGGTGTGCCAGTGAGACGAATTTCTGTAGCTGTGGCCTTAACTTGAGGAGGGAGGGAGGTGATGTTGTCGGTGATGAGAGGCTGAGCGTGCAGGGCAGATGTGATGATTATGAGAATAGCGATGAGAGTTAATCGAGTCATGTCTGTGTGTGTTTTTTGTAAAAAGTGTTGGTAGTGTAGTTTTTTTTTCGTACCTTTGCACCAGTTTTGACGGCAGAATAGGCTGTCAGGGCTTTTTTCAATACGGGAATAGCTCAGTCGGTAGAGCACTGGTCTCCAAAACCAGGTGTCGGGAGTTCGAGCCTCTCTTCCCGTGCTTATCCTCTCCTCTTGCTTCATTTATCTTTGTTTTATGATTGCATTCACTTTACGAGTTTGCGCCACACCCAGACTATGTATGCGAGTACGAAGGGTATGGCAAGCGATACGTACGACATAGTCTGGAGGGTATAGTGAGTGCTCGATGAGTTGTAGATGGTGAGAGAGGATGCTGAGTCGAGAGTGGAGGGGTAGTAGGGAGTGTCGTTGTAGCCAGCTATCCAAAAAAGAGCGAGGACGGTGAGTACAGTGCCCGTGCCTGTGAGCCAAATGCCGCGTCGGAACTTGGGACGTGTGATGGTCAGTAGGATTCCTATGACAAGGAGGAGTGCTCCAATGAGGAGCGAGGCGGCAGCGGCTGGGATTGCAATGAGGTTGTGGAGGTATTTGTATTCCACGGGGCGGAAGGTGTGGAGTGACTGAGTCTCATAGCCAGTGGCGGTGAAAAGGGCAGTGAGGGCTATGGCAAGGAGGAGGAGGAATATGGGAGTCTCGATGAGGAGGTGTTTACGTGACCATGCTGTGATTTTTTCGTCGTCGGTCTGGTTGATGAACCACATCTGGGCTTGGAGACGAGTGAGCATGAGTACGGTGAGCCCGAATACGATGATTCTCCAGTCTGTGAGGACTTCGAGTCCGTGCCATTCTCCCCAGTGGGATATGACGTTGCCTGTGGTGAGAGGGTCGGAGGTGAGTCTGCTCATCTCGACAGTGAAGTTGCTACCGAAGAAAAATGTGCCTACGGCTCCGCCGATGAGGGTGGGAGCCATTATGCCGTTGATGATTAGGAAGGCATCGTAGGTGCGCCGTCCGAACAGGTTGCCCTCGCTGAGGCGGTATTTGTAGCTCACCGCCTGTAGTATGAAGCCGAAGAGTATCAGCATCCATACCCAGTATGCTCCGCCGAAACTGGTGGAGTAGAACAGGGGGAAACTGGCGAAGAAAGCTCCGCCGAATGTCACTAAGGTGGTGAAGGTGAGCTCCCAGCGGTGGTCGAGGGTGCTGATGAGCTGCTCGCGGTAGTTATCGTTCATCTTGTGAATGAGCATGGATTGACCACCTTGGACGAACATGAGAAATACTAACAGGGCTCCGAGTATGCTCAGGAGGAGCCACCAATATTGTTGTAGGAATTCGATGGACATGGAGATGTGAGGTTTTAAGGTTATGAGGTTATTCTGTGAGGTTATAAGGTTATGAGGTTATGAGGTTTTAAGGTTAATTTTGTGAGGTTATTCTGTGAGGTTATTTGTATGGTTGTTTGGTTTGCCGTTAGGAGAAGTTGTCGGTTTCAACTAAACAACAAAATAATCTATTAGTCTTTCAAAGGTTAAAGGTATAAAACCTCAAAACCTTACAAGCGAAGCGACCTCAAAACCTCAAAACCTCACTCAGTACTTCTTTATCTGCTTGACCATTATACCTACCTCTGCTATCAGAAGACAGGTGAATAGGGCAAGGAATATGAAGAAAGTGGTCTGCACTTCGCTCACACTTATGCTGCTAATTGCTGCTCTGCATGGGAGTATGTCTTGTATGACCCATGGCTGACGACCTGCTTCGGCTACTATCCAGCCACATTGGCTACAGATATAAGTGAGAGGGAGGGTGAGGAGGGCGAGGACAGGGAATACTCTGATGCGAGCTATCTTGACCGTGAGCCATTGGGGCTTGCGGTAAGATATATATATGGTGAAGGGGAGGAAGAGGAACAGCCAACCTCCGATGGTGACCATGATGTGGAAGGTGTAGAAAGTGAGGCCTACGTTGGGTATGGCGTCTTCTACTTGGTTGAGGTATCCGTAGCCGAAGTATTTGAAGTGCTGCTCGAGTTCTTGACGAGCTTGTGTGGCTGCGGACTGCTCCTTGTCTCGCTTAGCCTTGTTGTATGCGTAGAGAGCCTTGTGGGCTTTGCGGCCGCGCTGGATCCTTTCGGCATAAGAGACGGTGTTGACAGGCTTGCCGTCGATGATGTCACGGCCTTGGATAATGTCCTTGATGCCAGGAATAAATGCGTTTGGGTCGTGGCGACCGAGGATACTGAGTCCTTGGGGAATACTGAGTGCGAAATGCATGGGAGACTGGTCGTCGTCCCATTTCTTGTCTGTGTTGACTATGCCGAGAGCGACTAAGGGAGTCCCTTCCTGACCTTCATAGAGACCTTCCATGGCGGCAAGCTTCATAGGCTGGGTCTTGGTTACGTCTACGGCAGACTTGTCGCCGCTCCACATGGTGAGCAGTATGCCGACCAAGCCTACGATGCTACCTATCTTGATGCTATTCGTAGCGAAGCGAGTGTGGCGTCCTTTTAGCAAGTACCAAGAACTTACTGCGATGACGAATGCACCACCGAGAGTCCATGCTGAGGTGACGGTGTGGCTGAACTTGGTGATGGCAGTGGTTGAGAATGCGACTTGGCTGAAGGATACCATCACGTTGCGCATCTGTTCGGGGTCGAACTGCATGCCTGTGGGGTGTTGCATCCAGCTATTGGCTACGAGTATCCACCATGCACTCAGGGTGGCACCAAATGCAGTGAGCCAAGTGGCAGCGCAGTGCTGGCGAGGAGTGAACTTGTTCCAGCCGAAGAACATGACGGCAAAGAATGTGCTTTCGCAGAAAAAAGCGAAGATGCCTTCGATAGCGAGGGGAGCACCGAAGATGTCTCCTACGAACCATGAGTAGTTGGACCAATTGGTGCCGAATTCGAATTCGAGAATGATGCCCGTGGCGACGCCGATGGCGAAGTTGATTCCAAAGAGCCGCATCCAGTAGCGGGTCTGGTCGAGCCAATGAGACTTGTCTGTGTCTGTGGCTCGGGAGTCGTGAAGTTTGTGTACGTAGATGGTCTCCATCACGGCTACGATGAGGCCGAGACCGAGAGTGAGGGGGACGAAGAGCCAGTGGTACATGGCAGTCAGGGCAAACTGTGCACGCGACCAGTCTATTGTGCTTGCTATGTCGTTCATGGAAGGTGTTTGATAGGTTAGTGAGTGTGTGCAGGTTGCATTTTGTCGATGAGCTGCTGTCGTACTTGCTGACTCTTTTCCTCGTCTGAGCCCTGGAGGGCAGGCTGGAAGAAAAATATACGCAGTACGGCGAATATGATGAGCAGTTTGATTGCGATGATGAGCCAGAGAGTGCGGCCTAATGGCGTCATGTGACGGAAACCGTCGCGATAGAATGTGTAAATGCCGTTTAGGGTGCTCATCTTGCTCATGTGTCGGAGTAGGGGCTATGTATGTTTCCTTTTATTTCATAACGTTGAGTAAGGTGTCTTTTTCTACCAAGCCGAGCTGACTCCAGATTTGCTTGCCGTCTTTGTATACGATGATGTGTGGTATGGCGTTGACCTTGTATTTGTTGGCAAGTGTAGGGTTCTTGTCGACATCAACTTTCAGAATGGAGAGTTTGCGAGGCATCTCTTTTGCTACCTCTTCAAGGATAGGAGCGAGGCGCTTACATGGGCCACACCATGTGGCGTAGAAGTCAACGAGGACATAGTCTTTGGAGCTCGTGAGGCTGTCGAAAGTCTGCTGGTCTTTGATTTCGATGATTGAGGCAGACTTGGGGGCAGTGACGCTCGTGGTGTCTGATGTGGAGGTAGCAGGATTCCTGTCTGTCTTGTTGCCGCATGCGACGATTGTCATTGAGACCATTATGGCGGCAACGAAAAGGATTGACTTTTTCATGTTTTTATAACGTTTTTGAGTTTTCGATTCGCTAAGTTACGTTTTTTTCTGATGTTTTGCAAGTCTGTGTGTGTTTTTTTGTGTTGCATGTTGATTTGTATGACGTAAATTACATTATTATTATGGACTTTTTTGTAATTTTGTGGTCGGATTGTTTAAATTAGTATTCTTATGCTTACAGTAGAGGAACTCAATGACCGTCTGATAGACCTCGCTTTCAGTGAGGATATCGGTGATGGTGACCACACTACGTTGTGCTGTATCCCTGCCGACTCGATGGGGGAAAGCAAGCTCTTGATCAAGGAGGAAGGCATATTTGCAGGCGTAGAGATAGCAAAGCAAGTTTTTCACCGCTTTGATCCGACCATGCAAGTCGAGGTCTATATCGAAGATGGCGCACACGTCAAACCTGGTGATATCGTAATGTCTGTCAAAGGCAAGGAGCAGAGTCTGCTACAGACCGAACGTCTCATGCTCAATATCCTCCAGCGTATGTCGGGCATAGCCACCATGACCCACAAGTATCAGCAAGCCCTCATCGATGCTGGAACCAAGACCCGTGTACTCGACACCCGCAAGACGACTCCTGGTATGCGTATGCTTGAGAAAGAAGCAGTAAAGATAGGAGGAGGAATGAATCACCGTATAGGCCTCTTTGACATGATACTGCTCAAGGACAACCACATCGATTTCTGCGGCGGAGTTCACAACGCCATTTCCCGCGCCAAACAGTATTGCAAAGAGCATGGTAAAGACCTCAAAATCGAGTGCGAGGTACGCAACTGGAAAGAACTCGAAGAAGCCCTTGCCGAAGGCTGCGACCGCATAATGTTTGACAACTTCACTCCTGAAGACACAAAGAAGGCCGTGGCCCTCGTGGCAGGACGTGCTGAGACGGAGAGCTCTGGAGGCATCACTTTCGACACCATGATACCCTATGCCAAGGCAGGAGTCGACTTCATTTCGTTCGGTGCTCTCACACACAGCGTCAAAGGTCTCGACATGAGTTTCAAAGCAGCAGGGAGCGACAAACTCGTCATTAAGTAATTGTTTGAAAAAACGAAAATCAGATGAGAAAAATACTAATCATACTCTTCACAATGCTTTGCCCGTGGCTAAGCTCCACAGGCAGAGCCTGCACTAACCTAATCGTAGGCAAAGGTGCATCGAAGGACGGCAGCGTCATACTCAGTTACAGCAGCGACGACTATGGAGCCTTTGGTCACCTCTTTTTTTATCCGCGCGCCAGGCACGACAAGGGTCAGATGCGCCAGCTCTATCACTACGAGACGCTCAATTACCTCGGAGAGATACCCGAAGCCGAAGAGACATATCAAGTCGTAGGACTCTGCAACGAATACCAGCTCACCATCTTTGAGACAACGTTCGGGGGGCGCGAAGAGTTGTGGGACGGCCCCGGCCTCTTCGACTACGGCAGCCTCATGACCGTCACCCTCCAACGCTGCAAGACAGCCCGTCAGGCAGTAGAGATGATGGGACGCCTTGTCAACGAATATGGATACATCAGCGAGGGCGAGTCATTTTCCATAGCCGACAAAAACGAAGTCTGGATTATGGAGATGATAGGCAAAGGCAAAGACACCAAAGGAGCCGTCTGGGTAGCACGCCGTATACCAGACGATATGATATGCGCTCATGCCAACCACAGCCGCATACGCCAGTTCCCCCTCAAAGACAAAAACAACTGCCTTTATTCCAACGATGTCATCAGTTTCGCACGCCAGAAGGGATACTTCAGTGGCAAGGACGAAGACTTCTCATTCTCAGAAGCTTATGCGCCGGCAGACTTCGGAGCCAAACGTTTCTGTGAAGCCCGTGTATGGAGCTTCTTCAACAAATGGGGCAATGATGACATGCAGAAATACTTGCCTTACGCCATGGGAGTCGACAAAGACGGTGATGCCCACGAGATGCCACTGTGGATAAAGCCCAAAGCCAAACTCAGCGTCCAAGACATCAAAGACATGATGCGAGACCACTACGAAGACACACCCATGGACATTCGTACAGGTCTCGGTGCAGGAGCATGGGAAATGCCCTACCGCCCCACACCCCTTACATACGAAGTCGACAGCGTCAAGTACTTCAACGAACGCCCTATCTCGACCCAGCAGTCGTCCAACATCTACGTCTCACAACTCCGCTCATGGCTCCCGGACTACATAGGCTCATGCCTGTGGTACGGCAATGACGAAGCCAACATGGTAGCTCTCACCCCCATATATCCAGGCTCGATGAAGCGCGTCCCCCACTGCTACAGCGACAAGAGCGCAGACGCCTTCACCTTCTCGTTCAAAAACGCCTTCTGGGTATGCAACTGGGTCAGCAACATGGTCTACCTCCGCTACAATCTCCTCTTCCCAGAGCTCAAAAGCGTACGTGACCGACTTGAAGCGGACTACAACTCTATGCAAGCCGAGATAGAAGAAATAGCAAAGGGTAGGGGACACGTCGAAGGAGCAAAATACCTCAGCGACTATTCCACACGCATGGCACAAGGCATGATGTCCGAATGGAACGACCTTGCCAAGCTGATAATCGTCAAGTATAATGACATGGCCGTCAAGCAGCAAGACGCCAATGGCAAATATCTGCACACCCCAGGCAACGCCCCAAGACCAGTCATGCGTCCAGGCTATCCCGAGTCATTCCGTAGGAAGATAGTCCAGGAGTCAGGCGAGAAATACAAGATGCCCCAGCAGTAAAGACACATAAACGACAACTATGGACGACAAAATCACTCATGTTGGAGTCATCGACAGTGTGGGGGAGCATAGAGTCACGGTGCGAATACTCCAAGCCGGAGCATGCTCAGGCTGTCATGCAGCAGGGCTCTGTCACAGCAGCGAGAGCAGGGAGAAACTCGTCGAAGTGGAGGTAGGCTCAGAGTCAGGCTTTGCCAAGGGGCAGAGAGTCATCATCGAGGGAAGCACGCGTCGTGGGCTCAGAGCAGTAGCACTGGCGTATGTCGTCCCCCTCGTGGCAATCGTGGTGACTCTGGCACTGGCAGTACCGCGCATGGGCGAGCCCTCATCAGCCCTTCTGTCGCTGATTATCGTAGCAGCATACTATGCTGTGCTCTACACACAGCGAGGGCGTCTGGCCAAACGCTTTTCATTCAGAATAATCAAATATCAAAACAACTAATCAATATGAATGTAATCTTGATTGCAGTAATCGTACTCGGGGCAGTCGGACTTGTGTCAGCATTGATACTATTCGCGGCCAAAGAGAAGTTTGCTGTATGGGAAGACCCTCGCATCAAGCAAGTAGGCGAAGTACTGCCACAAGCAAATTGTGGCGGTTGCGGCTACCCAGGGTGTCAGGGTTTTGCCTCTGCATGTGTCAAAGCGGCAGAGACAGGGTCGCTCAGCGATCTGAATTGCGCTCCAGGCGGACAGGCAGTCATGGAGCAAGTAGCAGCTATCCTTGGCTTGCAAGCATCTGCCGTCGCGCCAAAAGTCGCTGTGGTGCGATGCAACGGTACTTGCGATGCCCGTCCGCACGGCATCGAGTTTGACGGCGTACACTCGTGTCGTATCCAGAATATGACAGGCATGGGTGAGACCCAGTGCCAGTGGGGCTGTCTTGGCGAGGGTGACTGTGAAGCAGCGTGTCTCTTCGGAGCTATCAAAGTCAATCCCGCCACCCGTATTGCCGAAGTAGACGAGAGCAAGTGTACAGGCTGTGGCGCATGCGCCAAGACATGTCCGCGCAGCATCATCGAGCTGCGTCCGCAAGGACCCAAGAACCGCAAAGTCGTAGTGCTTTGCAACAACAAGGACAAGGGAGCCCTTGCCACCAAGGAATGTAAGAACAGTTGTATCGGCTGCGGCAAGTGCGTCAAGGTCTGCAAGTTCGAAGCCATCGAGCTCGGCACAAACCTTGCCCACATCGACCCCGACAAGTGCCGTCTGTGCCGCAAGTGCGAAGACGAGTGTCCTCGCGGTGCCATACATGCTTTCAATTTCCCACCACGCAAACCCAAAACAGAGGAGGTACAAGCATGAAAACATTTAGCATAGGAGGAGTCCATCCCGAAGAAAACAAACTAAGTGCGAAGTCTCCTATTCGTCAGGCATCTTTGCCCAAGCAAGCCGTCTTCAGCATGTTCCAGCACATAGGAGCTCCAGCCAAGCCAGTAGTCAAGAAAGGCGACATCGTCAAGGTAGGCACCCTCCTTGGCGAAGCAGGAGGATTTGTCAGCGCACCAATATACTCGTCGGTCAGCGGAAAAGTATCAAAGGTCGATGTAGCACTCGACGCCAGCGACACACGCCGCATGGCAGTGTACGTCGATGTCGAAGGCGATGAGTGGGAAGAGAGCATCGACCGTTCGGAGACCCTTGTCACCCTCGCCGAGCGACCAGAACTCGACTCAAAGACAATCGTCGACAAGATTAAGCAGGCAGGCATCGTAGGCATGGGTGGAGCCACGTTTCCATGTCACGTCAAGCTATGTCCGCCACCGGGACAGAAAGCAGAGTGCGTCATAATCAATGCCGTAGAGTGTGAGCCATACCTCACCGCCGACCATCGTCTCATGCTCGAACGCCCCGAGCAGATACTCGTAGGCGTGACATTGCTGATGAAAGCAGTCGACGTAGACAAAGGATATATCGGCATAGAGAACAACAAGCCCGACGCCATCGCGCTCATGACAGAGAAGGCTGCCAAATATCCTGACATCGAAGTCGTGCCGCTCAAGGTACAATATCCGCAAGGAGGCGAGAAACAACTCATCGACGCAGTCATTGGCAGGCAAGTCCCAGCCCCCCCAGCCATTCCTATCAACGTAGGCGCAGTAGTGCAAAACGTAGGCACAGCATACGCCGTCTACGAAGCAGTCATGAAGAACAAGCCCCTCATCGATCGCGTCATCACCGTCACGGGCAAGAGCGTCAAGTCACCGAGCAATCTGCTCGCGCGTCTTGGCACACCATTCTCACAGCTCATCGACGAGTGCGGAGGCTTGCCGCAAGACACAGGCAAAGTCATCGGAGGCGGTCCCATGATGGGCAAGGCCCTCATCTCGCTCGACATACCCATGACCAAAGGATCGAGCGGCCTGCTGATCATGAACGACAGAGAAGCAAAGCGTGCCGAAGCAGACCCCTGCATACGTTGTGCCAAGTGTGTCGGAGCATGCCCGATGGGACTCGAGCCCTATCTCCTGGCGCAAGTCAGCTCGCAGCATCAGTGGGAGAAAGCAGAAGCCGAAGACATTGTGTCATGCATAGAGTGTGGCAGCTGTTCGTTTACCTGCCCCAGCCATAGACCGCTGCTCGACATGATACGCCTTGGTAAAACAACAGTAATGGGCATCATACGCTCTCGATCACAAAAGTAACCATACGACAATGAACAAACTAATAGTATCACTCAGCCCTCATGTCCACAGTGGCGACACCGTCCAGAGAAACATGTACGGCGTATGTATAGCCCTGCTGCCAGCATTGGTGTGCAGCCTGTACTTCTTCGGCCTCGGGGCGGCAGTAGTGCTGCTCACCAGCATCGCCAGCTGTGTCCTTTTCGAATGGGCCATCACCAAGTATATACTTGGCAGAGACAAAGTCACCATACTCGACGGCAGCGCAATCCTCACAGGTATCCTGCTCGCCTTCAACCTTCCGAGCAACCTGCCCCTATGGATAGTAGTCATCGGCGCCCTCGTAGCCATCGGCGTGGGCAAGATGACCTTCGGCGGTCTCGGACAGAATCCCTTCAACCCCGCTCTTGTAGGGCGCGTCTTCCTGCTCATCTCGTTTCCGGCACAGATGACAACATGGCCCGTCAGCGGCAGCATAGGCTATCTTGATGCCGAGACAGGCGCCACACCCCTCAGCCTCATCTCTTCTGGCCGCATCGACGAACTCCCCGACCACATCGACCTGCTCCTCGGCGGCGTCGGAGGTTCGCTTGGCGAAGTCAGCGCACTTGCCCTGCTCGCAGGCCTTGCCTTTATGCTATGGCGTAAGATAATCACATGGCATATCCCCGTCAGCATTCTGGGTACAGTAGCCATTTTCACAGGAATCCTACACCTTGCAGACCATGCCCATTACGTCAGCCCAGAACTACAGCTACTCTCCGGCGGACTCATACTCGGAGCCTGCTATATGGCCACCGACTACGTCACATCGCCCATGACCCCTAAGGGACAGATTATCTACGGCATAGCCATCGGAGCCCTGACCATCATTATCCGCAACTGGGGATCATATCCCGAGGGAATGTCGTTCGCCATACTCATCATGAATGCCTTCACACCCCTTATCAACAACTATTGCAAGCCCAGACGCTTTGGCGAAAAAGTCAGAAAGGAGGCAAGCAAATGAAAAAGTTAGAATCAACATGGTACAACATGGCCATAGTGCTCACACTCATCAGCGTAGTAGCCGGCGCAGCACTGGCGTACGTGAATGACCTCACCGCAGGTCCCATCAAGGCCATACAAGAGAAGAACGAGCAAGAAGCCATCAAGGCAGTACTATGCAGCGACGATGCCGTCGTCACCGAAACCAAGGAGATAGACGGCTGTACGGTATACCTTACCCGACAAGGAGCAGCCGTCAAGACCACAGACCCAGCCAATGGCAGTTTCGGAGGCGGACTCACCATCATGGTCGGACTCGACGAAGACTTCCACGTGCTCGGCTACAGCATACTTGAGAGCAACGAGACCCCCGGACTCGGAGCAAAAGCCTCTACATGGTTCCAAAAAGGGCAGAAAGGCGACATCATCGGCAAAGGAGCAGGCGCGCTCAAAGTCTCCAAAGACGAAGGCGAGATAGATGCCATCACCGCCAGTACCATCACATCGCGCTCATTCCTGCGCGCCGTCAACAATGCGGCAGCCATCTACTCCAAAGCCATCGGACGCCAGCTGAAAGTAGACCTCGACACACAGTCAGGAGCAAGTCAGCAGCAGGCAAACAACAAACATAAATAGGAGGAAAACATGATGAACAATTTCAAAGTCATTCTTAACGGCATCATCAAGGAGAACCCCACCTTTGTTCTCCTCCTCGGCATGTGTCCCACCCTGGGCACTACGAGCAGTGCCCTCAACGGCATGTCCATGGGTCTTGCCACCATGGCAGTACTCATATTCTCCAACCTCATCATCTCGCTCATCAAGAATCTCATCCCCGACATGGTGCGCATACCCTCTTTTATCGTCGTGATAGCATCGCTCGTCACCATACTACAGATGCTCATCAAGGCATACGCACCCGAGGTAGACAAGAGCTTAGGACTCTTCATACCCCTCATCGTCGTCAACTGCGTCATCCTTGGCAGAGCCGAAGCCTTTGCCGCCAAAAACGGACCAGTCTCTTCAGTATGCGACGGCATAGGTATGGGATTAGGCTTCACCCTCGGACTCACCCTGCTTGGAGCAGTACGCGAGATACTCGGCACAGGTAGCATCTTCTCGCTCAGCCTCTTCCCCGAGCAATACGGAGCCCTCGTCTTCGTCCTTGCCCCCGGAGCCTTCATAGCCCTCGGCTACCTCATCGCAATCATCAACAAAATAAAGGGATAGAATTATGGCATACATATTAATCTTCATCACGGCAATCTTCGTCAACAACGTCGTGCTGTCACAGTTCCTCGGCATCTGCCCCTTCCTCGGAGTGAGCAAGAAGGTCGACACAGCCCTCGGCATGGGAGCCGCCGTAGCCTTTGTGCTCACCATCGCCACCATAGTCACATATCTCATACAAGTATACCTACTTGAGTCGCTACACATCGAGTATCTCCAGACCATAGCCTTCATACTCGTCATTGCAGCCCTCGTACAGATGGTAGAGATAGTCCTCAAGAAGCTCTCCCCCTCGCTCTATCAGTCGCTCGGAGTCTTCCTCCCCCTCATCACCACCAACTGCTGCATACTCGGTGTAGCCATACAAGTCGGCATGGGAACCTACAACACCCAAGGCCTTGAGCCCGACATGCTCACAGGCGTAATCTACGCCATATCCACAGCCCTCGGCTTCGGACTCGCCATGGTCATCTTCGCCGGCATACGCGAGCACCTCAGCATGATGAACATACCCCGTGGTATGCAAGGCATGGCCATAGCCCTCGTCACAGCAGGACTCCTCGCCATGGCTTTCATGGGCTTCAGTGGAGTAGACGCAGGATTAGCCAAAGCATTCCTCGGCTAAGGAAACGCACTGTCTGACGAATCCTGCCTTGTGCATAGACATATCGTTGCTGCCCGATTTCTTGTCGGGCAGCAACTGTGTGTACGCTGGGCATGAGCACTGTCCAACGGGAGCATTCCGTGAGAAGTCGATTGGATATTTTCCTCCTTTTTTTTTGGTTTCAATGTTGATGATACAGAAATAAATCGTATCTTTGTACGTTGTTATACCTTAAAATTGGCTTATGAACGAAAGAACAGAACAACAAAAGACAATGGCAAAGCGCATACCATACGGAATGATGAACTTCGTGGCAGTCCGCGAGGACGACTGCTACTATGTAGACAAGACGAGGTTTATAGAGAAAGTGGAGGCTGCAAACAAGTTCTTCTTCTTCATACGCCCACGCCGCTTCGGCAAGAGCCTGACCATGTCGATGCTGCACCACTATTACGACATCAACGATGCTGACAAGTTTGAGCGGCTCTACGGCGATCTCTACATAGGCAAGAACCCTACGCCCAATCACAATAAGTATCTTGTCATCTACCTCAACTTCGCTGTCATCAATGCAGACCTTGGCAACTACCGTAGTTCGCTGGATTCACATTGCAATACACGTTTCTGTTCTTTCTGCGACACTTATGAAAATCTTTTGCCGAAGGGCATTAAAGAAGAGTTGATGAGCAAAAATGGATGTGTAGAACAATTGGACTTTCTATATGACAAATGCGACAAGGCTGGCTTGAAGATCTACCTCTTCATCGACGAATACGACCACTTTACCAATCATATCCTATCAGATGCGGCACGCCTCGACGAATACAAGAGCGAGACACACGGCACAGGCTATCTGCGCACTTTCTTCGACACCATCAAGTCGGGAACATACTCATCCATCGAGCGCGTCTTCGTCACAGGCGTAAGCCCCGTGACCCTCGACGACCTCACGAGCGGATTCAACATCGGTACGAACTATACGCTCTCATACGCCTTCAACGAGATGGTGGGCTTCACCGAGCAGGAAGTTCGAGAGATGCTGACCTACTACTCGCAGCAATACGAATTCCACCACAGCACGGACGAGCTCATCGAGATAATCAAGCCGTACTACGACAACTATTGCTTTGCCAAGGAGGCCTTTGGCAAGACTACGATGTACAATTCCAACATGGTGCTGTCCTTCCTCTACAAGTATATAGACAACGATTGCAACATACCCGACGATATGCTCGACGAAAATATCCGCGTGGACTACAACAAGCTGCGTATGCTCATACGCAAGGACAAGGAGTTCGCTCACGATGCATCCGTCATACAGACGCTGGTCTCTCAGGGATATGTGACAGGCGAACTCAAGAGAGGCTTCCCTGCCGAGAACATCGCCAATGAAGACAATTTCGTCAGCCTGCTCTACTATTTCGGGTTGGTCACCATCGGAGGCATACATAGAGGCAGACTCAAATTCACAATACCCAACGAAGTAGTTCGTGAGCAAATCTACACATACTTGCTCGACAACTATCACGATAACCATCTCGATGCGGACAGGTACGAACTGAGCCAGCTTGAGGAGAATATGGCCTACGACGGCGACTTCAAACCATTCTTCCAGTATATAGCGGACAGCATCTATACCTACGCCTCGCAGCGTGACCGCCAGAAGGGCGAGGCTTTCGTTCATGGCTATACCCTCGCCCTGACGAGCCAATGCCGCTTCTATCGCCCGATTTCGGAGCTTGACAATCAGGGCGGCTATGCTGACATCTTCCTGCGTCCGCTCCACGAGATATACTCCGACATGGAACACTCCTACATCATCGAGCTGAAATACCTTAAGAGCCACGCTTCGGAGGCTGAGGTGCAGGCTGCCACAGAGCAAGCCAAGGCTCAGGTATGCCGCTATGCCGATACGGTCAAAGTCAACGAACATATCGCAACGACCAAGCTCCACAAGGTCTATGTAGTCTATCGCGGTGTGGAGATGGTAGCGTGCGAGGAGGTTATTTTGTTGGTTAGTTAGTTGTTTGTTATCTGGTCGTTTTTCGGTCGTTTTACTAATAGATCCAACCAAACAACCAAATAACAAAACAACCAAACAACAAAAAACCTTTTAACCAACCTCACTCCCCATACCTCACAAACAGCCCTGCGAGTATGGTGCCAGAGATGGAGTGGTAGGCACAGCTGATGGCGCATGGCACTACGCAGAGTATGGCTTCGGGTGTGTGGGCGAGGGTATCGTCGTTAGCAAAGAAAGCCGTGGCGAGTACTGTGGCCATGCCTGCGTTTTGCATTCCCACTTCGATGGAAATGGTGCGCTTCTTGGCGAGGGAGAAGTGGAATAGTCTGCCTACGTTGTAGCCGAGTAGGTAGCCGAGAGTGTTGTGGCAGAATACTACGGCGAGCATGAGGAGGAATAGGTCTATGCCGTGTAGCATGAGTTGTGGCTTCACTTGCGATACAACTCCGCCTACGATGAGCGCGAGGCTTGTGACGCTCACTCCTGGCATCGTCTGTCTGACATCGCTATACCAATGATGGCGGCTGGCATAGTGATTGAGAATGAATCCTATGGCTACGGGGAGAATCGTGATGAGCAGTATGCCTCGAAACATACCGAGGGTGTCGACCTCGATGCGTGTGTCAGCGAGCCACCATACTAACAGTGGGGTCATGAAAGGGGCGAGTAGGGTAGAGGCGGTTGTCATGCCTACTGAGAAAGCAACGTCGCCGCGGCACAGATATGACATGATATTGCTCGACACTCCTCCGGGACAGCAGCCCACGAGTATGATGCCGATGGAGAGGTAGGGATTGAGTCCGAACACTACTGTCAGTAGGTATGCTACGAGTGGCATCAGCGTGAATTGCGCGCATGCTCCGATGAATATGTCCCATGGTCGGCTGAAGAGGATTCGGAAGTCATCGGTCGACAACGTAAGCCCCATGGTCAGCATTATCACTCCGAGAATGATGCTCGACACGTCACCCCTGACCCAGTTGAATGCCTCTGGCATGACGAAAGCCAACAAGGCAGCAGCTATGACGTACGCAGATGAGTGCGAAGCCAACCATGCACTCACCTCTTTGACAGTTTCTTTCATTGCATTTTGTTATATTGTATTTAATATATCGTTGACAGATAATGCAAAGTTAATGATTTTTCTGCAAAAAAAGGTGAAAAATTAGGAAAAATATGTGATTTCACCCTCGTTCCCTTATATACACATGGTCGTCAGTTAAAATACTCTAAACTTGTCTTGGACTATGGGTTTGAAACAAAAAAAATGATTATCTTTGCACTGACTAACCAAGAAAGGAGACACTATGACTAAGACAAGAGAAATTTACCGTTGCTCCGTTTGTGGAAATATGGTAGAAGTGTTGGACGCAGCAGCTGGCACTATGGTGTGCTGTGGTAAGCCCATGACATTGCTCGAAGGCAATACTCAAGACGCATCACACGAGAAGCACGTCCCCGTCATCGAACGGACAGAAGGAGGCTTCATAGTAAAGGTCGGTGCAGCAGAGCACCCCATGCTTGCCGAGCACTATATCCAGTGGATAGAACTGCACACAGCCACAGAAGTGTTGCGTCGTGAGTTGCACCCAGGAGAAAAGCCCGAAGCATTCTTCACTACTTCGCAGACACCTCTCATGGTGCGAGCATACTGCAACCTGCATGGGTTGTGGATTTTAGAGGTTGTTTAGGGTTTTCCCGCTCACTTAATCGTATCTCTGACCTATGGTCCAAGATACTCACGTTCGGGAAAAGCAAATTAAAGCAAGCTTTATTTGCTTTTCCGCTCACTTAATCGTATCTTTGACCTGCGGTCCAAGATACTTGCGCTCGACAATTCCAAATCAAAAACAAGTTTTTATTTGGAATTGTACTCGCTTAATCGTATCTTTGTAGGCAAAATGATATGATATGGTGAATAAGAAGCTCAAACGCCTCCCCGTAGGAATCCAGACATACAGCGAGATAGTAGACC
>CAMEQD010000026.1:0-36109 GCA_945932615.1 uncultured Prevotellaceae bacterium
TTTTCGGATGGGAATGTCAAAATATTCCTCGGCCTTGTCTATTATCATATCACGGGCCATGGTTTCCAACTTGGAGAACTCAAGAGCTTTCTCCAGTTCACGAATGCGCTTCCTCAGTTGGGCATTCTCTTCCTTATAGTTCTCTTTGCTGCGGTTTGCCATATCGTCTTGTGATTGTTCCGGAGACAAAGATACAAATTCTGGCGAAAATTCATACTTGCGAAGCCATGTTAATAATAGACGAGGACTACTTAGACCATACTTTTTCGTGCAAGCGTACTTGCTCATGCCTGAGGAATAATAGTCACGAAGTACTGACAACTTAAATTCCTCGCTGTACTCTTTGTACTTTTTACTCATTGGTGATACACATTTAATTTATTGTTATAAAATGTGTCTACCTATATCAGTACAAGACAGTGTTATTTCAGAAATTTGTTGTATGTGGAGATACTTGGCAAAGTATGTGGAGATACTTGGCAAAGTATGTGGAGATACTTGGCAAAGTATGTGGAGATACTTGGCAAAGTATGTGGAGACACAAAAAAGCAGGGGAGCCAAGGCATGATACCAAGGCTCCCCCGTGCTGATTATATCAAGCGCATTGCGCTTTCTTGATTACCACTCGCTGTCCCAAACGTTTGAACCTGCGTTTTCTTCGCGACCGAGGACTTCGAAGTTTTCATCATTTTCACTGGTTATCACAACGCCCTCATCCATCATAGAAAGAGGAGATGAAGCAATGATGGTTTGAGCATTTAGCTTGAAACACTCTACTGATGGTCTGATATATGTCTTTTTCATTGTTTTCGATTACATTTAGTTAGTATGTTCTTTCTCGCTTACTTGATGATCTTCTTGCCATTTACGATATAGAGACCTGACTTCGCGCTCTGTACGCGACGACCACTCAAATCATAGATAGCAGCATCGGCAGGAACAACTTCCTCTATCTCAACAGCGTTGATGCCTGTCTCTACGTCTTCATCATCGAAGTAGAATGCACGGGCATTAGAAGGCTTGCTGAGGTAGCACTTGTACTTTGGGCATTCTACGGTTGCACCAACACCAACTTTGTAGAAGCCAAGCTTGCCTTCGTACTTAGAAAGAACATAGTTACCAGCAGCTACTACTGTTGTAGGCTCGTCAGACAACACGCCTGTCAACCAACCCGCAGTTTGGTTTGTTGTTTCTGCACCATTATTGTAGCCTATGAACTGATATGTCTTTGTTGCCTCAGCTGTCGGCAAGCTCTCCTCATCGGTGTACTCAATGATAAATGGTGTGTTCTTTGGTGTATCACCTGTATACTCAGTCAAAGTCAATACAGAACCCACTGCATTTTCACAGCTATAAAGTTTCACATTGGTAGGTTTGCTATAGTTGATAGGCAGAATGATTGTTCCATATTTAGCCTTGAGTGTATATTCCACGCTCAAAAGGCCTCCATTGTTACCTGCATTGGTCTTGTAAGTATCGACGATTGAAGCATTGTTCCATACTGCCTGAGCTTGCTCCAAAGTAGGATTAACGGCATCTCTATATGCCGTAAGAGCATCTATAGCTTCGTTTACAACCTCAGGAGCAGCGAACTCACTTGGAGAGATTACCTGCGTGGCACTTTGATTTACGTCAATCTTTCTTGCATCTGCACTTGCTGTCAAATTCTGAGAAGTCACCCATGCCTTTGCAAGAGCCAGTATCTCACCTTCTGTCTTATTTTCGGTCCATATATAGTGGCGTGCGTTTTCTGCAGTCCAGTAGTTTACATAACCTGCTGTTTCTATATTTACCTGACGACCGCCGAAATAGATACGGTGTATAGGATATTCATTGGAACTTGCTTCAGAATAGATGTCGTGAGTAAATTTATAACGTGCGTCCTTCGCTCCCAGATATGTGGTTGCAGTTTGACCACCATTTACATACTGAGGATACAGACCGGAAAGTATGTTTACAAGATAATAATTTTCACCATCCTGCTCCAACTTCCATATCTGACCTGGGTCATCTGCGTTATCAGCATAGTTCCACATCTTGCTCCCACCTGTCTTTGCATCGTTGCGCTGAACACCTGTATATGTCCCACGAGTAGTGCTTTGGATGCGATAATACTTGCCAACCTCCATTTCATTTTTTGTGAATTCAGCAGACTCTACTGCATTATTCAGTACTACAAGGGCGTCTGCATAGACAGTTCCTTCGGTTGAACCACCGTTGAGAACTCCTTCTGCTGTAGCTCTCGCACTTGCATAGGCCTCAGATGTCATACCTGAAAGAGTGTACTGTCCCGGGTTAATACCCAGTTGCTTACCATTCTTAAGTTCGTTAAGTCTATTAGCAAGAGCAGTCTTATCTATTTCATACCTTGGGTCTACCTCAATAATATACCATGATGAAGCACCATTCGATCCGCTTCCATACTGGATTACTGTACCTTCTGATCCACTTCCACTTCCGTGACCGTTCGCGTGGAAATTACCGCCAGCAACACTTATGTTACACTGACCGCCATCAAACCATGTAAAGCCTGAGTTTGCTGCTGCGGTCTCACCAACAGAATATTGGCTACTTTTGCTTGCATATGCACTGACAAATGTCCCAGTGGAGTAATTCTTGAAAACGTATTTGGAGCCATCATTATAAATCTCCCAGTACATGGTGGGATCAGCAAGGTTGGTAGTCTTCCACTTAAGTATACCACCATCTACGTATACTGATTTAGTAACACCTTGATTATTCATAAATCCTGAGTATGCACTCGTAATAGTATAGTACTTACCACTTACAGGGAGAACCTGTGCATTTTGCAATGCGGTCGTTGCTTCTGAGTAACTTTTAGAGGTGTCTGTACCATCATACACTGCCTGCGCTGCATTAATGGCGCTCTGAGGATAACAACCCACCGTTGTACCTACGGAGGCATTTGCGACAGCTATTGCATTACCAAGCATGTCCCTGTTTGCATCACCAGTAGATAGCACAAATGTCCAACTTGTTCCTTCGTTATCATTTTCCCTCGGATTATAATTGCCAATTTTACCCGATTGGTCATCCCAACAATTAGCAGATTGGTCTGCCGTCAGAGATACGCACCAATAGCCGCTTTTGTACTTATTCTCTGCGATATAAACAGTGGCACCCTCTGCAGTAAACGATGATGTTGTTGCATACTTGTTGGTAGTGGCCTTGTTGCACAACTTATAACCACTTCCGTCAGTAGTCACATACCATAGGTTTGCGTCGGTCAAATCAGAACTTTGTAAAAGCTGAGCATTGTCAGCAGCCCATTTTGCAAACTTACCCGAACGGTAACTTTTGATAAGGTAGTAATAAGTGTTTGACCCATCTGACACCTTCAATTCAGAAACGTCAGCCCACGCTCCCACTGCACACAGCAGTGTGAGCATAAAAACGAAAAGTTTTCTCATTGTTGTTTTGTTAATTGATTATGTTAATTGATGTTTGTAAAATTGTGCACGCTTGCATTATTAGGCAGAAATGAGCAACTGCCACACGACAAAGGTATGATTTTTTTCTTATTCCTCAAAGCATTTTTACAAAAAATACACAGAATTGTCACAAAATTGCTGATTTACCAAAACTTTGATGCCTCTTGGGTTTTTCAGATTGCCATTCGCCCGTTTGTCGGCTTCTGAGTTCGACAAAGTAAGCGAGAGCAGAGCAAACTGTTTTTCTCTACTCTCGCTTGTCGAAAGTGGTCTTTTGAATATGTGTTGTATTTACTTTTCCGAAGTGGTTTATTTTACCTCCCAGATGTCGTTGGTCTCAAGCAGTTCGGCAAAGTTGTGGTACTTCTTCTGCTGGCTGACTTCGGCTATCTGGGCTTCGACGGCTTCGTCGTATGTGGGGGCCTCGACGTCGCGGATTACTCCCAAGGCGATGGGGAATCCGTCGCCGTCGCCCATGAGGGCGAGCTTGAGTTGGAGTGTGTTGTCTTGACAATGGGCGTCGTGGACAAGTATGTCGTCGATGGTCACTCCGTCCTTGCCTATCTCTACGACTTTGAGCCCGAAGCCTTGCTGTATGAGGCCGTATTCGTTGTTCTCACCGAAGACGAGGGGCTGCCCGTGCTTGACGTAGATGGCGTTACGGGCTCGCTCCTTCTTGTCGTAGACGGCACTGTGGCAACCGTCGTTGAAGATTACGCAGTTTTGCAGTATCTCGCATACGGAGGCTCCTTTGTGGGCATAGGCTGCCTTGAGGACTTCGACTGTGCCAGGGGCATCGGTGGCTACGGCGCGCGCGAAGAAGTGTCCGCGTGCTCCGAAGCACAGTTCGGCCGGGCGGAATGGGTCTTCGACGGTGCCGTAGGGGCTTGACTTGCTGACGAAACCGCGTGGTGAGGTGGGTGAATACTGACCCTTGGTCAGACCGTAGATGCGGTTGTTGAGCAGTATCATGTTGAGGTCGATGTTGCGTCGGTTGGCGTGTATGAAGTGGTTGCCGCCGATGGCGAGTCCGTCACCGTCGCCGCTTATCTGCCATACGGTGAGTTTGCTGTTTGCTACCTTACAGCCTGTGGCGATGGCTGCGGCTCGTCCGTGTATGGTGTTCATGCCGTAGGTGGCCATATAATGTGGCAGACGGCTTGAGCAGCCGATACCTGATATCACGGCTATGTCGTGGGGGGCTACTCCTATTTCTGCCATTGCTTTGTGGAGCGAGGCGAGGAAAAAGTGATCTCCACATCCTGGACACCAACGTGGCTGTCCTTTCTTGAAGTCGGAAGCTGTATATTGCATAATTGTTGTCCTTTTATATTGTGATTATCTGTTGATGATTTTGGTAAACGCTTCTACGAGCTCGGCAACCTTGAATGGCTGTCCCTTGACTTCGTTGTACTGCTCGGGGCAGAAGCCGTCTACCTTCATTCGCAGCCACCCTGCGAGTTGTCCCATATTCTGCTCTGCTACGACTACCTTGGGGTACTTCCTGAGTACTTCGGCGGTGTTGGCCGGGAGGGGGTTGATATAGCGGAACTGTGCGAGGGCTACTTTCTTGCCCTGTGTGCGCATCTCGTCCATGGCTGCGTGTAGGTGTCCGTAGGTGCCGCCAAAGCCTACGATGAGCAGGTCTGCGTCGGCATCGCCTTCGACTTTGAGGTCGGGCACTGGGATTGAGTCTATCTTGGCCTGACGCTTGCGGGTCATGAGATCGTGGTTCTCGGGGTTGGTGGAGATGGCGCCGGTCTTGTCGTCTTTCTCCAATCCTCCCAAGATGTGTTCAAATCCTTCGCGTCCGGGTACTGCCCAGTAGCGTGTGCCGTTGGCGGCACGCATGTATGGGGTCCATGTGCCTTTCATTTCTTCGGGCACGTATGGGGGCTTGATGTCGGGATACTCTTCGAGCTTGGGCAAGCGGAACGCTCCCGAACCGTTTGCGATGTAGGCGTCAGTGAGGAGCACAACGGGGGTCATGTGTTCAAGGGCGAGTTTTGAGGCTTCGTAGGCTGCATCGAAGCAGTCTGTGGGGCTGAGGGCGGCCATGACTGGCATGGGGCTCTCGCCGTTACGTCCGAAGAGTGCCTGCAAGAGGTCGGTCTGCTCGCTCTTGGTGGGGAGGCCTGTGGCTGGTCCGCCGCGCTGTACGTCGAGCACGACTAAGGGAAGCTCCATGATGACGGCGAGGTTCATGGCTTCTGATTTGAGGCAGATGCCCGGGCCTGAGGTGCTCGTGACGGCGAGTGCTCCTGCGAACGATGCTCCCAATGATGATGCACAGCCTGCTATCTCGTCTTCGCATTGTACAGTGGTCACTCCGAGCGACTTGTGTTTTGAGAGTTCGTGGAGCACGTCGGTGGCTGGGGTGATGGGGTATGAACCGAGGTAGAGCTTTAGGCCTGCTTTTTCGGCGGCGGCTATGAAGCCGTAGGCTGTGGCCTTGTTGCCCGTGATGTCCATGTAGCGGCCTGCTACCTTGTGCTTGGTCTCGATACGGTGGAGGTTGCTCACCGATGAGTGGGAGTTGTGTCCGTAGTCCCAACCGGCTTGTATAACCTTGATATTTGCTTCGGCTATGGCTGGCTTCTTGGCAAACTTTTCGCGCAAGAAATTGAATGCTATCTCGAGGTCACGGTCGAAGAGCCAGCATACGAGTCCGAGGGCAAACATGTTGCGGCATTTCATCACGGCCTTGTTGTCCATACCTGTGTCGGCAAGGCAGTCTTTGACCATCGTAGTCAGTGGGCAGGCTATCACGCGGTCGGGATCTATGCCCATCTCACCGAGATAGTCAGGGGTCTTGAACTGGGCCTTCTCTAAGTCTTTTGGACCAAACGAGTCGGTATCGATTATGATGGCGGCATTCTTCTTGGCATACTTGTACTGGGTCTTGAGTGCTGCAGCATTCATTGCTACCAGTACGTCACACTCGTCGCCAGGAGTGTAGACTACGTCTGCTCCGATATGCACCTGAAATCCGCTGACTCCTGTGAGCGAGCCTTGTGGGGCGCGTATGTCGGCAGGATAGTCGGGGAATGTGCTGATACTGTTCCCCACAGTTGCTGATACGGTTGAGAAGATGTTACCGGCAAGCTGCATACCGTCACCCGAGTCTCCCGAGAATCGAACAACGACCTCATCAAGTTCTTCGATTTTCATACCTTGTTCCATTTATTTTGTTGTTTAGTTTTTTGTTATTTTGTTGTTGTTTTGTTGTTTGGTTGGCTTCGCCTTCGTTTTCTGCGCTCTACAGAGCAAGCGAGCTTTCTCTGCTCTAGCTTATCGGAAACATTGAATTTCATTCGACCTTTCCTACGCTCGGCAGAGTAAGCAAGCTTTCTCTGCTCTCGCTTATCGGAAACGTTGGGTGTTTTGTCATCTGGTCGCAGTAGTCGTTAGAACCAACTAAACAACCAAACAACTAATAGCCCAAACAACCACTATACAAATAGACACGTATTCCTACAAATTTCGCCACAAAGATACAACTTTGCGGCGAAATAACTAACATTTTGTCTATCTTTTTTGTACCCCCGCCGGGAATCGAACCCGGATCAAAGGTTTAGGAAACCTCCGTTCTATCCATTTAACTACAGGGGCGTCACGGAAAGGCAGACTGGTTTCCGCCTTTCCGATTGTTCTATGATGAGCTACTTATCCTCCTTGATTTGCTTGCCCATAGTGAGGTAGGCTACTGGTACTGCTACAAAGATAGAGCTGAATGTACCGAATATCACACCAAGCATCATGGCAAACGAGAAGCTGATGATTGAGCCTGCACCGCCGCCTATGATTCCGATGAGGAAGATGACGAGCAAGACAACGAACGTTGACACTGAGGTGTTGATTGTTCGATTCAGGGTGCTGTTGACAGACTGGTTGAAGAGGTCTTGACGATCATGCTTGGGCATGAGGCCGATATTCTCTCGTATACGGTCGAACACTACGACCTTGTCGTTGATTGAGTAACCTATGGCTGTCAGTATGGCTCCGATGAATGTCTGGTCAATCTCAAGGGAGAATGGCATCCAACCCCAACACAGGGCGTAGGCTCCGAGTATCAGCATGATATCACAAATCAAGGCTGTGATAGCACCCACTGAGAATGACAGGTTGCGGAATCGTATGAAGATATACGCGAATATGGCTATGAACGCTATGATGATACTATAGATTGCACCCATGGTGATGTCCTCAGCGATAGAGGGACCTACTTTCTGGCTGCTGACGATAGAGCCACCTGCGCGCTCGTCGCGGTTTATAAAGGTCTCAAGGGTGAGATCCTTGTCGAGCATGCCTCCGTCCTTGAAGACTTCGAAGAGCTTCTCTTCTATCTCGCTGTCTACCTCGATGCCTTCCTCGTCAATGCGGTAATTGGTGCTGATACGGAGGCTGTTGCCCTCGGTACCGATAGCGATGGCATTGGTGTTGCTCTCGGGGAATGCTGCTGTCAGCAGATTGTTGGCTTGCGCTGCTGTTACGGGCTGGTCGAACATCACAACAAAGTTGCGTCCGCCTGTGAAGTCAATACTCTTGCTGAAGCCACGTCCGAACATACCGACCAGTGCTACGGCTAGCATGATTCCGAAGATGGCAAAGCTGGTCTTGTACGCGCTCATAAACTTGTAGGCGGGATCCTTGAAGCTGAGCAGGTTGCCGATTCGGGTCTTAAACTTCAGACCGAGCCACTTGTCGCGAGCCATCATTGCTGTGTAGACAAGACGGGTCAGGAACACTGCTGTGAAGAAGCTGACGATGATACCGATGATGAGCGTGGTGGCAAAGCCTTTGATGGGACCTGTTCCGAAATAGTAGAGTATGATACCTGTGATGATAGAGGTCAGGTTGGAGTCAAAGATTGCACTGAAAGCATTGCTGTAGCCCGCAGCGAGAGCTTCACGTACACGCTTGCCTGCTTTCATCTCCTCCTTGGTGCGCTCGTAGATGAGCACGTTGGCATCAACTGCCATACCCAGGGTCAGCACCATACCAGCGATACCACTCATGGTGAGGGAAGCCTGGAAACTGGTGAGTATGCCTATGGTGAAGAAGAGGTTAAGCAACAAAGCTCCGTTGGCCACCATTCCTGGTATTGCTCCATACATTGATATCATATAGACCATGAGCACGATGAATGCTATGACGCATGACCAAACACCGAGACGTATGGACTCAGCACCCAAAGTAGGACCTACAATCTCTTCACTCACAATCTTGGCTGGAGCTGGCATCTTGCCTGACTTAAGTACGTTGGCAAGGTCACGAGTGTCTTCGGTGGTAAAGTTGCCTGAGATTGAGGAGTTGCCACCTGTGATTTCGCTCTGCACGACTGGTGCTGAATAGACATTGTCGTCGAGTACAATAGCCACGCAACGCTTCAAGTTGGCCTTGGTCAGCGCTGCCCAGCGACGGGCTCCGTCTACGTTCATCTTCATGCTCACACAAGGACGTCCGTTTTGATCAAACTCGTCCTTGGCGTCTGTCACTACATCGCCTTCGAGGGGTGCACGTCCGTTGCGCTCGGTGACCTTGATGGCATAGAGTTCGTGGATATTGGAATTCTCGCCTTGACCTACGCCCTTGACGCCCCACTTCAAGCGAAGGTCTACGGGAAGCACGGCCTTGGCTTCTGGAGATTCGAGCAACTCGGAGATTGCGTCCATATCACGCTTTGCGGCATAGCCTACTACGCAGTTCTCGCCTCCGTTGATCAGCTGCAGACGGCTCAAGAGTGGGTGCTGCTTGCGCAATGCTTCGATGTCGGCCTTTGAGGCGTCCTGAGCCTTGTCAGTGCCGGCAATAACCGAAGCGAGGTCAGCCTTCTTGGCTGTGGTCTCTGCGCTCACAGTATCGGTATCGGTATCGAGAGAGTCTGTTGTCTCTGCCTCTACGCCATTGGTGGCAACTGCAAGCTTGGTATCGAGCTGTACGAGGAACTGTGCCACCTCTGAGCAGGTGTACGTCTCCCAAAACTCGAGGTTGGCCGAACCTTGTAACAACTTACGCACACGCTCAGGCTCCTTGACGCCTGGCATCTCGATCATGATACGCCCCTCCTGACCCTCAAGAGTCTGGATATTGGGCTGAACCACGCCAAAACGGTCTATACGCGTGCGCAATACGTTATATGAATTGTCGATAGCGGCCTTTACCTCAGAGCGGAGTACTGACTCCACTTCCTTGTCGCTGCTCTTGGTGTTGACCTGCTCACGCAACTGCTGTGTGGCAAACAACTCTGCCAGACTACGCTCTGGAGCAAGCGTTTTATACTCCTTGACGAATAGGGTAATAAAGTCACTCTGGCTCTGAGAGGCCTGCTTTGTAGCATTCTCTACGGCCTTACGGAAAGTCTCGTCAGTCTCTTCCTTGTGGTCTGCAAGCGCTTTGACCACATCAGGTACGCTGACCTCGAGGATCACGTTCATACCGCCCTTGAGGTCGAGGCCCAAGCCAATTCCCATCTCGCGGCACTCCTTGAGAGTCCACGTACCGAGGTAAATCTTGTTGTTGAGCAACGAATCCATGTAGTGGTCTGCCGCGTCCTGCCCTTCAGTGGCAACCATCTCCTCGTACTTGCCCTCGTAGTGGTTAGCTACTACGGAGAAGCTCATATAGAAGATACATACCAAAGCCAGCAATACTGCGAAAAACTTCACAAATCCTTTGTTTTGCATTGTTTAGTAGATTTATTATTTTTATTGTTTTTTCCCGATTTCACGTCAAAAAGCACGCAAATATACAACCTTTTTTCCAATAAAACCTAAAAATGCTGGGAAAAATATACATTATCGGTCTAAAATAGGTGTTCTTCGCAGAAAAGCGACGATAGGATGATGGTCAGACGAATTGATTTTCTGATCTACATACGAGTAGATTGGGACAAAGTCCTCACTGACAAAAATATGGTCAATCCTGACGGGGAATGCCTTGCCTCGGAATGAGACTCCTACCCCATTGCCACTCGCTGAGTAGGCGTTGGTTAGACGCCGCGAGAGCAGCTGTGCAACATACGAGATGGGGGTCTCGTTCATGTCACCACACACGATGGTCGGGCAGCCTCCAGCGGTTGCTACAACGCTGTCGAGCGTTGCTGCCTGCATGGCTCTTTCGGCTGACGAGTCTGCCAACTTGTGAAGCATCGTCATGCCACTGGCCTTGAGCTTGTGCCGGTCCTTGTCGGCAACGGCTTCTTGATACGCACTTCTGTCCTCTATGCTTAGACCCGTGCTCTCAAGATGTGCGCAGCACACGAACACCGTGTCTCCTCCGTGCAACGCTATTCTCGCTGTCAGTATGCCATTGCCGTCATTGGGCGAGCCGTCATAGTCGTCCGTACGGCATATGTCGCCCTTGGCTGCAATCATCAGCATATTGCCTCGCACAACATCATATCCTGCCGAGTCGAGCTGAGACTCTATGCGACGCGCTGCATTGCAGCCTGCATTGTACTCCTGCAGACAGATGATGTCGGCATCGCTCCACGATACGTACTCCGCACTTGCGTCACCGTCTGTGTCGCTATCTGAATGGAAGTTGAAGACATTGAAGCTTAGCACTTTGATGTAGTCTCCGTCCTGGGGGACTGCCGTGAGGCTGACTGGGCAATAATCCATGACGTACCCCCAACATAGCCCTACCCCCAGTACTGGCATCAGTAGCCAACGCCTCGATATTATCAGCCAGGGTATGACAAACAGTACATTGACTGTCAAAATCAAAGGGAATGCCAAACCTGCGAGCGAGACGTACGGGTACTCTACGGGCGACACCCTCGTAGAGAGGCATACCGCCCACAGCATCAGCACTGCGACCATATTGGCAGCGGCTACTGAACTTACCAGAAATAGGCGCGAGGCCCGGCGCAATTTTGATTTAGTCAATAGTTACGGCGATAAACATTAATATTGTCTCTTCTGCGCCCCTTGCGTCTGAACGGACGTCGCAGCTTGTTGAGCAAGTCATTGTCGCCCAAATCGGTCCACATAATCAGCAGTATCATTCCTGCGAGCATTCCTCCCAAATGGGCATAGTGAGCTACTCCATCGTTGCTCCTCGCTGCAAAAAGCTCGATTAGTGCATATCCGATGACGAAATACTTGGCTTTGATGGGTACTGGGAGCGGAAAGATAAACATACGCTCCTCGGGGAAAAGCAGGCCGAAAGCAAGCAGAATACCATACACTGCACCGCTCGCTCCCACCGTGTTCCACAAATTGATGCTCACAGCCATGCCGTCTTGCACCACAAAGTTGCCCTCTATCAGCTGTCCGAAATGCATAGCCTTAGAGACGTGGTCCATGGAGATATAGTGCACATACTGCACCAGCTCCTGCACCAGCCCGGCTCCGATGCCACACAGCAGATAGTAGATAAGGAAACGCTTGCAGCCCATGACATGCTCTATAATTCGTCCGAACATCCACAAGGCAAACATATTGAAAAACAAGTGCTCCCACCCGCCGTGCATAAACAGGTACGTCACTAACTGATAGGGCATGAAGTGCTCAGCCATAAAGAAGTGTAGACCGAGCATATCGTTCAAGTCTATGCCATAGCGCTCACCCACCAGTCCTGCCGCGAAGCACAGACAGTTGATGATGAGCAGATTCTTGGTAACAGGTGGCATCTGATTCATTTTGCAATACCTATATTAAGCCATTTGACAAATGCGGGAACATCCTCATCGTAGCCGTAGCTCGGTGCAAGCGGCTTGCCCCAGGCGTCGACGAGCACATAGAAAGGCTGTGCATTTGCTCCAAACTTGTGACGCTGTAGATAGCTCCACTTGTCGCCCACCGTGCGCAATGTGCGCACGGAGCCTGCCTCCTCGACTTTCATCGACTCAGACAACGGTGTCTTGTCATCGACATGCAAGGTGATAAGCACGTAGCGGTCGTTTATGATACTTGCTACCTCTGGATCTGTCCACACCGCTGCTTCCATCTTGCGACAGTTGACGCAACCGAATCCCGTGAAGTCTATCATCACTGGCTTCCCCTTGTCGCGAGCATAAGCCATGCCTGCCTCATAGTCATCAAACCTGGCTTCGACGACCTCGCCCCCCAGCGCAAAGTCTTGCGTGTTCATAGGAGGAGCAAAAGCACTCACCGCTTTGCACGGCGCGCCCCACAAGCCTGGCACCATATATAGCGCAAATGCTAAAGCGCCCATACCCAAGACGAGTCGCCAGACTCCTGTACGTGGGTTATGAATCACCTCTCCCATCTCGTCATACTCGTCTTCGTCATGAGGCAGACGTATCCAATGTAGCAAGTAGGCCCCCATCAAGGCAAAGATGATAATCCACAGAGAGAGGAACACCTCGCGATCCAGAATATGCCAGCCATAGGCCAGATCCGCTACAGAAAGGAACTTGAGCGCAAAGGCCAGCTCGACGAATCCGAGCAGGACCTTGATGCAGTTCATCCAGTTGCCACTCTTGGGGGCACTCTTGAGCATTGCAGGAAAGAGTGCAAACAGCGTAAATGGTAGGGCAAGGGCTATAGCAAAGCCCAGCATACCTACCACTGGAGCAAGAGCCACTCCCGATGTGCCTACCTCGACCAACAGAAATCCGATGATGGGCCCTGTACATGAGAAGCTCACCAGACTCAGCGTAAAGGCCATCAGGAAGATGCTCAGCAATCCCGTAGTCCGCTCTGCCCTGCTGTCGACGGCATTAGACCACGACGATGGCAGCGAGAGTTCGAAGCCGCCTAAAAAGCTAAGGCCGAATAGCAGCAGTAGCAGACAGAAAAATATGTTGAACGGAGCATTAGTACTCAAAGCATTGAGCGCACTAGCTCCGAATATCATCGTCACTATCCAGCCCAAAGAGACGTAGATGACCACGATTGAAACCCCGTAAGTCAAAGCCTCTCTCACGGAGCGCGAACGCGAATCCTTGTTGCGCTTTAGGAAAAAACTCACCGTCATCGGAATTATAGGCCACACACACGGAGTGAGCAGAGCAAGCAGACCTCCACCCATACCCATGAGGAAAACCCACCATAGTGCTGTGTCGTGCGAAGAATCCGCCCCGTCGAAAGCCCTCAGCTCGTCAACTACGGGAGCCCAAAGCCCCTCAACTGGCATCTCGCGCCCAGCGAGCGAGGACACAGAGTCGGCATTCGTCTGCATGGTCGTATCCGACACTGTCAGTACCTCAGCTTCAGGAGTTGCAGTCTGCTCTTCTTTAGGCTGTGCTTGCGGAGCATCACCAGAGAAGTCAAACTCTACGTCTGAAGGTGGAATGCAGTTTTGGTCATTGCAGGCAGCATAGGTCAGATAGCCTTTTGCTACATATCTCCTCCCCGTAATCTCGTACGTCTGGACGAAAGTCACGCTCCCTTCGACAGTCTCGACTTCCATATCGAACATCGCGTCCATACCACGATGCACCTTGCCCAATGTCTTCAGTTTCCCCACTGGTTTAAGCCCTTCGCTTCTTTCGAGCGTAACGGAAGCCACCGTTGGTCCGCCCTCGGCAAAGCCCGAGCCGTATACATGCCACCCCTCATCTATCTTGCCTGAGAAGCGTATCTGTAGGAGGCCCTTATCCGTAATCTCATGAGAAACGGAGAAATGCACAGGCTCTGCCAGTTGCGCAACACTCATTGAGCTGCATGCCAGAGCGGCGATAAATATAACAAAAAGTCTTTTCATATCCGGAATATATGACATTCGAGTGTGCAAAGTTACGATTATGCAAGAAATATTCCAAATAAATTCCTGTTTTTGTTTTGACTTAATCTCAGGGCACGGGGTCGTAGCCATGTCCTCCCCAGGGGTGACAACGTAGAAGCCTGCGTATGGCCAGATATAGTCCTTTGATGGGTCCGTACTTGCGGAGGGCTTCTATAGCGTACTGGCTACAGGTGGGGGTGAATCGGCACGAGGGTGGGGTGAGGGGCGATATGCAGGTCTGATAGAAGCGAATGGGAAGTATGAGCAGATAGCTCATGGCTCGGGAGAAGTGGCTGGGGAGTCTTCGTATATCTGGCATAGTATCTTTTCGAGCAGTATAATAAGTTTGCGGTTGACGAGGTGACTGGGCTGAAGCTCGGGGCTGGTCCAGATGATGGCTATATCAAGGCTTAGTGTCGGGTCGCAGCTGAGCATGTGCTGGTTCAGACGGTATGCTTCGCGTATCTGGCGCTTGCAACGGTTGCGGTCGACAGCGTGCTTGAAGTGGCGCTTCGAAACGGAAACGAGGATGCGTATGCCCGCACCCCCGTTTGTCCTGTATACTGCGCGTAGCGGATAGGAGGAGGCTGTGTGTGTGTCTGCTCCGGCAAACAGCTCTTCTATGGCTTTCCTGCTATTTAGCCGCTGGCTCTTGCGTAGTGTATATCGCATCTATTTGTTGTGCTGAGTGAGATAGGCGTCAAGGGCAGCAGTTATGCTCGGGTATTCGGGGGTGGGAGCCTGAAGATCGAGACGAAGCCCTGCGTCGGTGACGCTCTTGGCAGTGGCTGGGCCAAAGGTGGCTATGCGCGTGTCACCCTGAACGTAATTAGGAAAATTCTTGAGTAGGGAGTGTATACCACTGGGACTAAAGAACACGAGCATGTCGTAATCGAAAGGCTCGCTACCTGCGATGTCGTTGCTGACGGTCCGGTACATCACGGCGTTGGTGTAGCGGATATTCTTTGCATCAAGTAGTTGGGCAAACTCACCGCTATGTACGTCGCTTTGGGGTATGAAGAACTTCTCGTCTTTGTGTTTGAGCATGAGGGGAAGCAAGTCGTTAATCTTGCCTGTATCGCCGTAGAAGACTTTGCGCTTGCGGTATTGGACGTAGCGCTGGATATAAAGCGATATGGTCTCTGTAATACAGAAATACTTCATGTCTTCGGGGATATCGATGCGCATCTCTTGGCAGAGCTTGAAGAAATTGTCGATGGCGTGGCGGCTGGTGAAGACTATAGCTGTATGGTCGAGGACGTTTACACGCTGAGCACGAAACTCACGTGGGGTAAGACTCTCAACTTTGATAAAGGGTCGGAAAATGATTTCTACTTCGTGCTTGTTGGCAATGGCGTAGTAGGGGGACTTCTCTGATGTTGGCTTGGGTTGTGAAACCAGAATCTTTTTTATCATTTTTCTTCTATATCAAATTTGCACTGTGACTTTCTCTGTTACTGCTGTCAGAATGACCCATATCACAAGCAGGGGCATGACTTCGAGCGCACAAAGGTACGACATTAAATGCAAAAATCCTCTATTTTTTGGAAAAAATATCATCTTTAATCTTAAGAATAGCGTCGTTTCTGCCAAAATGAGTATGATGAGAGTCGATATAAGGGCTGTCTGGGGTGGAATATGGGTATAGATGACTATAGTGATATAGGGGAGTAGGGTGAGGCATTGCATCAGGCTTAGGAAGCTACGGTCGTGCCTCCATTGCTGTCGGTTATTTTTATCGAAAAATATCCAGTTTATGAAGTCGGAGACGGTCTGCTTGACAATGATGCTGACTATGATTATAGCGCAGTAGAGGGCGAGGAGGGTGTGAGTGGGGATATATAGGGCATGGTGGATAATATTGTCTTGTACGTGATA
This sequence comes from uncultured Prevotellaceae bacterium, assembly GCA_945932615.1. Classification (GTDB taxonomy): domain Bacteria; phylum Bacteroidota; class Bacteroidia; order Bacteroidales; family Bacteroidaceae; genus Physcousia. Next base: position 16,029 of record CAMEQD010000026.1, read on the forward strand.
GTAGTAGAGTATGGCGCAGAGTGTGCCGAGAAGGGTGGTGATGGTGAAGCTGGCGAGTCTACTTATTACGGCTCGCTGGTCGTGGGTAGTGGGGTGACTATGAGGGACTCGCATGATGATGCTTGCCTCGTAGTGTATGTACCGGCGCAACTTGCGTACAAGGAGGGCGAGGAAGGCGGCACCGATGAGGAGGACTGCAGCGAGCTGACTGTCGGTACTGGGATTGTATGGTGGTATCTGGGCACGGTAGGGGTGAAGGGTGGTGTTTTCGGGGTGAAGGTAGGGACTGTCTTGGAAGTAACCCATCTCATATACGTGGGTGTCGTATATGGTGGGGGTGTGCTCGCTGGGACGTAGAGGGATTTGCATGGGATCAGATTTTGGCAAAGCGGCGTACGTCTGTGTCCCATAGGGGAGTGCTGAGGGCGAGGTCGAGAGCTTCGGCGGGAGTGGTGGCTACGCGGAATGTGTCGAGGTGTTCCTGACGAAGGAAGTTTTCCTGCATGCCTTTGTGCAGGAACTGGAGAAGAGGGTCGTAGTATCCGTCGGTATTAAGTAGGACGATGGGCTTGAGATGGAGGCCAAGCTGCTTCCATGTGACGAGTTCGCTAAACTCTGCGAGAGTACCGAAACCGCCGGCCAGAACTATGCCAGCATCGCTCATCTGACTCATTTGGAACTGGCGCTGGTGCATGTCATCGGTCTCTATCAGGTGGGTCATGCCGGTGTGATGCCAACCCTCAGCTATCATGAACTTGGGGATTATGCCTGTGGCTTTGCCTCCTGCAGCGAGACAACTGTCGGTGACGGCTTGCATGAGCCCCATGTTGCCAGCTCCGTTGATGATGTTGTGGCCGTGCCGCCCGATGAGTGTTCCCAACTCTCGGGCGGCAGCGAAATATTTCTCTGGTATCTGGTTGCTGCTGGCGCAGTATATGGCTATGTTTTTGCTCATATGCGGAAGGCTGCTTTGATTTGGTCCACGTAGTCGAGTTTCTCCCATGTGAAGAGTTCGACTTCAACGGTCTTAGTGCCTCCGTTGTATGCGCTGTCGTAGGTCTTGGTGACAATGCGCGGCTCGCGTCCCATGTGACCATAGGCTGCGGTCTCTTCGTAGATGGGGTTGCGGAGCTTGAGACGCTGCTCGATGGCGTATGGACGAAGGTCGAAGAGTTGGTTGATCTTCTGGGCTATCTCAGCATCGCTGTAACTGACGTGGCTACGACCATATGTGTTGACGTAGATACTGACAGGCTGGGCTACTCCGATGGCGTAGGAGAGCTGTACGAGCATCTCGTCGGATACGCCTGCAGCGACCATGTTTTTGGCTATGTGGCGTGCTGCATAGGCTGCGCTACGGTCTACCTTGGAGGGGTCTTTGCCTGAAAAGGCTCCACCACCATGAGCTCCTTTGCCACCATAGGTGTCGACGATTATCTTGCGGCCTGTGAGTCCAGTATCGCCATGAGGACCACCGATGACAAACTTGCCTGTGGGGTTGACGTGGTATGTGATACTGTCATTGAAGAGGGAGAGTATCTGAGGATCGGTGATAGTAGACTTGACGCGGGGAATGAGTATATTGATGACATCTTGACGTATCTGGTGCTGCATCTCTTCGTCTGAGGCGAATTCGTCGTGCTGGGTGCTGACTACGATGGTGTCGATACGTGTGGGGCGGTTGTTCTCATCGTATTCAATGGTGACTTGGCTCTTGGCATCGGGACGCAGGTAGGTCATCTCCTTTCCTTCACGACGTATAGCGGCAAGTTCTTTCAGCAGGCGATGGGAGAGATCGAGGGGAAGGGGCATGTAGTTTTCGGTCTCGTTGGTGGCGTAGCCGAACATCATTCCTTGGTCGCCAGCCCCTTGATCCTGACGGTCTTGCTTGTCGACTCCGCGGTTGATGTCGCAGCTCTGTTCGTGTATGGCAGAGAATACGCCGCAACTGTTTCCGTCAAACATATACTCGCTCTTGGTGTAGCCTATGCGGTTGATGACTTCCCGGGCTATACGCTGGAGGTCTACGTAGGCTCTGGTCTTGACTTCACCAGCCAAGACTACCTGGCCTGTGGTGACAAGGGTCTCACAAGCTACTTTCGACTCGGGGTCGAAGGCGAGAAGCTTGTCAAGTACGGCGTCGCTGATCTGATCGGCAACTTTGTCTGGATGTCCTTCTGATACGGACTCGGAGGTGAAAAGGTAATGTTTCATGTTTTTAGCATTTTTTTTGTTGTTGATATTGTAGCAGAGTGGTTGCAAGCAGAACAAATCTGTCCACTCTCTCTTTCTTGATTTAGTGTATATCCTGGCTTATTTCGCTGATTTGCTGCTTTATGAAAGGGCGTTCGTCCATGCGTGGATGTGGGAGTGTGAGTTCGGGCGTGGATAGCTCGATTTGGTCGTACTGGAGGAGGTCTATGTCGATAATCCTGTCTTGGTAGATGGGAGTACCATCGGACGCGATAGTAGTCTTTTCGCTACGCCCCATCTCACGCTCTATGCGCTGGGTCTCTTCGAGCACTCGCTCTGGACTATGCATGGTATGTACGAGACACACGGTATTGAGGTACATATTGTCACTTGTGTAGCCTACGGGAGCAGTCTCTATGATGTTGGCTACACGATACACCGAACCGATGCGTTCGTCTATCCTGTCAAGAGCCTTGCGTATATTCTCCGCCTTGTCACCGAGATTGCTGCCAAGAGCCAAATAAAGGTCATGTATCATGTGTTTATATCTTGGTTTATCTCAGTCTTTCAATATCAGCATTGCATCGCCGAAGATGCCGAAACGATACCGGCGAGTGGGGTCTGTCTCGTTGTAGCGCATGGCTTCTTTGTAGGCTTTCATGATGAGGTCGTAGCCTCCGTAGGCTGCGGTGAGCATGAGGAGAGTGCTCATGGGGAAATAGAAGTTGGCTACCATCGCATCTGCGATACGGAAGTCGTATGGAGGGAAGATGAAGCGGTTGGTCCAGCCGTCGTATGGCTTGACGAGACCGTTGGCACTTACTGCGGTCTCGAGGACACGTTGTACGGTAGTACCTACGGCTACAACACGGTGCTTGTTGGTCTTGGCACGGTTGATAATCTCACAGGCCTGGGGGGTGACTTGCATTTCCTCGCTGTCGGTCTTGTGTTTGGTAAGATCTTCGACATCGATGTTGCGGAAGCAGCCGAGACCGCAGTGGAGTGTGACGAAAGCTTGTTCGATACCGCGTATCTCCATCATCTTCATCAGCTGAGGAGAAAAATGCAGACCTGCCGAGGGAACGGTGACAGCACCTTCTCGTTTGGCAAAAACAGTCTGGAAGTCGTCAAGGTCTTCAGGCTCGGAGGGACGGGTGAAAATCTCACGAGGGAGGGGGGCTTCGCCTAATGAGAAGAGCATGTGCTTGAACTCCTCGTGGGGGCCATCGTAGAGGAAGCGTAGTGTGCGACCACGGCTTGTGGTGTTGTCTATGACCTCGGCTACGAGCCCGTCATCTTGGCCGAAATAGAGCTTGTTGCCGATGCGTATCTTACGGGCTGGGTCTACGAGTACGTCCCAAAGGCGCATTTCGGCGTTGAGCTCGCGCAGGAGAAAGACTTCAATCTTGGCACCTGTCTTTTCCTTATTTCCATAGAGACGGGCGGGGAAGACCTTGGTGTCGTTAAACACAAAAACATCTTTTTCCTCGAAATAGTCGAGTATGTCGCGAAAACTTTGACGATGCTCGATGATTCCACTCTTGGTGTGTACGACCATGAGTTTGCAGTCATCGCGGTGGAAATATGGACGTTCCTCGCCTGGTTCAAATTCTTTGGGATACTGCGCTATGCGCTCGTCTGGCAGACGAAACTTGAATTGTGATAGTTTCATGTGGTTGGGTTATTGTTGTGTTCCGGTTCGAGATAGCCATCTCTCGAAATCCTCCATTTTTATACTTTGGTCTTGGGTGATATCGCCCACGCGAGTGCGTCGCAATGCCGTGAGGTGTGCCCCTGAATTGAGAGCTTGCCCTATGTCACGAGCGAGAGCACGGATATATGTCCCTTTGCTACAAACTACTCGTATCTGTGCCTTCATATCTTCAGGAACAAAACTAAGCAGTTCTATCTCGTCGATAACGAGTATCTTTGGTTTAAGTTCTACAGTCTTGCCTGCACGGACGAGGTCATAGGCACGCTTGCCGTCAATCTTGCAGGCAGAATATGAGGGAGGAACCTGCTCAATGCGCCCGACAAAGCGTTGCAAGACAGTCTCGATGAGGGGACGCGTGATGTGTTCCGTCGGGTAGGTAGCGTCTGGTGGTGTCTCAAGGTCGAAGCTGGGAGTTGTGCTACCGAATTGAAGCTCAGCGATGTATTCCTTGGTATGGGATTGTATCTCCTCAATCTGCTTTGTCTTCTTGCCAGTGCAGATGACAAGCACACCCGTAGCGAGAGGGTCGAGTGTGCCAGCATGACCCACTTTGAGCTTCTTCTCGCCTATATGCTTGCATATATGGTAGCGAACTTTGTTGACAATGGCAAAACTGGTCCATGTCAATGGCTTGTCGATGGAAAATATAACTCCTTGTTTGAAATCCACGTCTTTTTCCGTCTTGTATTGTCTGTGTTGTTATCCGAGTGTTAGTACGAGTATGCCTGTTGCAGCGCAGTAGACAGCAAAGTATATGAGCTTGCATCGCTTCACAAGGCTTATCATCCACTTGCATGCAAAGCAACCAGAGATAAATGCCGCCACAAAGCCTGCGATGAGACTCGTCGGCGGAATTGCAGCTGTTTCAGCACTGACTCCTATCAGGTCTTTTGCATCCAGTATGGCTTCGCCAAGTATGGGAGGGATGACCATCAAGAAAGAGAACTTGGCAAGCGACTCTTTCTTGTTGCCGAGCAGCAGTCCCGTCGCTATGGTACTACCGCTACGACTGAGACCTGGGAGCACAGCACAGGCTTGTGCCAGACCAATGACGAAAGAGTGGAGGGGACTGATGTGCTCCCGCTCTTGGGGCTTGTAGAAGTGGGTCAGGGCGAGCAGTACTGATGTGACGATGAGACATACACCAACGACAATATGGCGTATATGCTCGTCAGTATACAGCGACTCTATATCTTCTTTGAACAACACTCCCACGATGCCGATAGGTATCATCGAAATGATGATGTTGAGGGCATAGCGAGTTTCGTTGTTCCACTCAAAACGTAGCATACCGCGCAATATCCATACTATTTCTTTCCACAGTATGACGAGGGTAGACATCACGGTGGCTACGTGTACAAGGATGTCAAAGACGAGTCCACCTTGCTTTGGATCTACACCCAAAAGCATCTTGCCTATCTCAAGATGACCACTACTGCTTACTGGCAAGTACTCGGTAAGACCTTGTACAAGACCCAATAGAAATGCTTGTATTTCGTTCATGTCTTATGTCTGTATTTCAGTTAATGATCCATGTCACTTTTTAGGCTTGTGCATTATGCCATATATCATGAAGATGAACCCGAAAAAGCATACTGCTGGTGCCACCTTGATACGACGGATGCTAAAGATGTCGGCATTGAAGGCAACTTCGTCACTCCCGCTGCCACTCATGAGTATGAAGCCGATGATGATGATGGCCATGCCAAGAGCCAATAGTATGTAATTTACTTTATCAAACGCGAATTTGTTCATTATTTCAATCTTTTACATTGTATATTTACGTTACTTATCTATATAGTTCACTCTCTCGCATACGAATGAAGTGCGTGACGCTTATGAATGTACATAACTGAGTGATGATTATACTGAACGCAACGACCGACACAAGAGTGACGAGAGTGTTCTCCATAGGCATAAACCTGACTATGGTAGGGTCAAAGTCTTGCATCCACTTGATTCCCACGTATATCATGGCATCCGCCAATGCGGCTGCTATGAGACCTATGACGAGGCTGCGAATCATGAAGGGGCGGCGTATGAAACTCCATCTGGCTCCTACGAGCTTCATGGTGTTGATTATCCAGCGGCGGCTGTATATGCTTAGTCTGACGGTGTTGTTGATTAGACTTAGACAAACGATGCAGAGAAGAGCCGTTATGGTGAGGAGAATGTAGGTGATGTTGCGCAGATTGGTATCGAGGGTATCTATCATCTCCTTCTGATAGATGACGTCTACGACGTTCTTGTCACGCCCTAATTGCCTAGTTATCCATCGCAAGGAGTCTGTGCAGGCATAGTCAGACTTAAGATGCAGTTCCATCGAGATACTGAACGGATTGCCACCAAGGAACTCCGTGGGGTCTATACCCAGAGTCTTGACTTGCTCTTCGAGAGCCTGCTCGCTACTTATGAAGTCGATACTGCGTATGTAGCTACGTCTGGAGATAATGTCCTCCAAAGCGTGAGCCTGCAGAGTCGATGTACCGTCGCTGAGCACTATCGTGAGGGTGAGGTCTTCGCGCACACTGTCCCTAAGCTGACGGGCTGTGAGCACAAACATTATCAGCACTCCGAGTAGTATCAATACCATCGTCGTACTGATTGTGCTCGTCACTGCCTGCCAACGGAAGAATCTTCGTTTCTTCATCTGTCTATCTTAGTTTTATTGTCTATGACCACCCCCTTGAGGGTGGCACTGCTACTTTCCGTAATCCTGACTCTCACAGTTTCGCCTATGCGATGAGCGTCACGATCGATGATCACGACCTTGTTTTGTCCAGTGCGTCCGTAGAGCTGCTCTCGGCTTCGTTTGCTAAAGCCCTCAAGCAGCACGTCGTACTCACGACCTACACATTCGGCATTGCGCTGAGCGGAGAGCAAATTCTGCTGGGCTATCAGTTCATTGAGGCGGCGTACTTTTGTCTCTTCATCGACATCGTCGGCAAAGTGTTTGCTGGCGTATGTGCCAGGACGTTCGCTGTATTTGAACATGAACGCTGAATCGTAACAGCACTCACGCATGAGCGAGAGACTCATCTGATGGTCCACCTCAGTCTCTGTACAATATCCAGCAAAGATATCAGTCGTGATGGCACAGTCAGGGACAATGCGTCGTATAGCCTCTATGCGATCCATGTACCACTGTCTGGTGTATTTTCGATTCATAAGCTTGAGAATGCGGTCACTCCCACTCTGCACTGGCAGGTGTATGTGTCTGCATACATTCGGCTCTCTGGCAATCACATCAAGCGTCTCATCACTCATATCCTTAGGGTGTGAGGTAGTGAACCGTACGCGCATATCGGGCACCTCACGAGCCACCTTTGCAAGTAGCTGTGGAAAGGTCGTTTCACCATGTCTGTAACTGTTGACATTCTGACCCAGTAAGGTTACCTCCTTGAAGCCCCTCTCCTGTAAGTCGCGACACTCTCTCAGTATGCTCTCGACATCCCTACTGCGCTCCCTACCACGCGTATATGGCACTATGCAATAGTGGCAGAAATTATTGCAACCTCGCATGATACTGACAAAGCCGCCAATGTGTCCCGTATGAAGACGCTGCGGCACGACCTCGCCATACGTCTCAGTCAGCGAAAGCTCCACGTTGATGGCCTTGTGTCCGCATTCGACCTGAGCAATGAGATCCGGCAGACTCATGTAACCATCGGGACCCACAACTATATCAACGCCATACTCCTCGATGAGACGCTCCTTCACACGCTCAGCCATACATCCTATGACTCCTATGATAAGCCGCAGCCCTTCGCCTCGTTTCCGCTGCACGCTATGCAGGAATTCTATACGCGAGAGGATCTTCTGCTCGGCATTGTCGCGGACACTGCAAGTGTTGAGAAACACGGCATCAGCCTGCTCCATATCCTCAGTCACCTCATAGCCCGCCATACCCATGACCGAAGCTACGACCTCACTGTCGGCCACGTTCATCTGGCATCCGTATGTTTCTATCAGGAGCTTCTTCATTTATGATGTATCTATTTCGTTATCGATATGCAAAAAGGAGAAAGCCCCTACGCGAGGCAATCTCCCTTTGCAGTTATGGTTGGGCTACCCGGGTTCGAACCAGGACAAAGACGACCAAAATGTCTTGTGCTACCATTACACCATAGCCCAATCCTCATGCAAATCATACCCGAAGGTTACATTTGCGACTGCAAAGGTACAATTTTTTTTAGAAAAACCACAGCCTAACCGCAAATATTTTCACAATTAAGGCATTTTTTCAGCCATGCACCCTGCTATAGTCTTATTTTACCATGATCAAGAAGTAATTCTTCTTACCACTCTGAGCCAGCAAGTATTTTCCGTCAAGGAGGTCAGACTCCGTCAAGAGGCAGTCAAAAGATGCGAGCTTCTCCTTGTTTATACTCACTCCCCCACCCTGGGTCAATTTGCGCATTTCTCCCTTAGAAGCAAAACACTTCGTATGCTCGGCAAGCAAGTCTACCGCCTTTACCCCCTCGCCACCAAACAGATTGCGTGCCACCTCAAACTTCTTTACGCCAGCAAACACATCAAGCAAAGTCTGCTCGTCCAGCTTCACAAGACTTTCCTTCGTTGCCTTACCAAAAAGGATATTGCTTGCCTCGACAGCAGCCTCATAGTCAGCACGAGAGTGTACCATGACAGTGACCTCCTCGGCAAGACGTTTCTGCAAGACACGCCTGCCAGGATCTTGGCGGTGCTCCTCAATGAGAGCGTCAATCGTCTCCTTATCAAGCGAGGTGAATATCTTGATATAACGCTCAGCATCCTCATCACCCACGTTTAGCCAGAACTGATAGAACACATAGGGCGACGTGCGGTTGCGGTCGAGCCAGATATTGCCACTCTCAGTCTTACCAAACTTCTTACCATCAGACTTCGTAATCAACGGGCAAGTGAGAGCAAAAGCCTCGTTCTCAGCCCCCAGTTTGCGGCGTATAAGCTCCGTACCAGTTGTGATATTGCCCCACTGGTCACTACCACCCATTTGCAGCTTGCAACCCTTAGTCTGATACAAGTGGAGGAAGTCATACCCCTGAAGAAGCTGGTATGTAAACTCCGTAAACGACATACCATCCTGAGCCTCACCATTAAGACGACGCTTCACGCTATCCTTAGCCATCATATAATTGACAGTTATACACTTGCCAATCTCGCGAGCGAAGTCAAGGAAAGAGAAATCCTTCATCCAGTCATAGTTGTTCACTAGTTCAGCCCTGTTGGGCGCATCGCTATCGAAATCCAGGAAACGCGACAGTTGCTCCTTGATACACTCCACATTATGCCGCAAAGTCTCCTCATTTAATAAGTTACGCTCCTGACTTTTCCCCGAAGGGTCGCCAATCATACCAGTTGCACCACCCACTAGAGCCAAAGGCTTATGTCCACAACGCTGGAAATGGCGCAAAATCATCACACCACAAAGGTGGCCGATATGCAGCGAATCAGCAGTAGGGTCGATACCCACATACGCCGTCTGCTGACCACTGGCAAGCATCTCTTCAGTCCCAGGCATCATCTGGTGAATCATGCCTCTCCATCTCAGTTCATCTACAAAATTCATTGTATGTTAGTTTTCAAAAGTGCATTATTACCCTATTATAATGAAATTATAAACTAATTTCGGCCTGTAAAGGTACAAAAATAAATCGGCAAAACACAAAGTTCTACCGATTTTTATGTCTTATACACAAAAAACACTATCTCACAGGGCAAGAAAGCACGCTTCGGAACAATTCGACAGCACGTTTCTGCGATTCCTGCGACAGCGGCTTAGTATCATTTAACACGTATTTAATACCCATTTTCTCATACTTAAACTTACCCAAATCATGATACGGTAATATTTCGACCAGCTCTATCACAGTAAACTGCGAGAGATACTCAGCCACAGCCAACAAATGCTCATCATCATCATTAATACCAGGCGTGACCACATGTCTAATCCATACAGGCTTACCCGTATCCTGCAGATACTGCATAAACTCAGCATTGTGAGCACGAGTCATACCCGTAAGACGCTTATGGAGAACATCATCGACAGTTTTAATATCGAGCAAGACAAGGTCAGTCTCAGTCAGCACCTCGCGAGCCACATCGTTGAATATCGCCCCACTTGTATCCAAAGCCGTCTTAATCCCATTTTGATGACAAAGACGGAAATACTCAAGCACAAACTCCGCCTGCATAAGAGGCTCGCCGCCAGTACAAGTCACACCACCCGTGCGAATGAAGTTACGATATTTAAGCGTCTCCTCCATAAGCTGTTCAGGAGTCCACTCCCACTGCAAATTACCTTTAGGATCCCAAGTATCAGGATTGTGGCAAAACTGGCATCTCATAGGACAACCTTGCATGAAAGCAAGAAACCTGATACCCGGCCCATCCACTGTACCAAAAGACTCTACAGAATGAATTCTACCTATCATAAGCTACTATCAATATGCCCCCTGCAATACACAAGATTGCAAGGGGCTGTACTTAATCATTTCTTTGACCTAACTCAAGAATTACATGCAGTGGTTGATTGTACGACTGATTACATCGAGCTGCTGCTCACGAGTCAGCTTGACAAAGTTCACAGCATAGCCAGACACACGTATTGTGAGCTGAGGATACTTCTCAGGATGATCCATAGCGTCGAGCAACAAGTCGCGGTCGAAGACATTGACATTGAGATGCTGACCACCATCAGGAGTGAAGTAGCCGTCCATCAAGTTCACGAGGTTCTGAGCCTGTGACTCACGGTCCTTACCCAAAGCAGATGGACTGATAGCGAAGGTGTAAGAGATACCATCCTTAGAGTGATGGAAAGGCAACTTAGCTACAGAAGCCAAAGCAGCCACAGCACCCTTGATATCACGAGCGTTCATTGGGTTAGCACCAGGAGCGAATGGCACGCCAGCCTTACGACCATCAGGAGTAGCACCAGTATTACGTCCATATACCACGTTAGAAGTAATAGTGAGCAGAGACTGAGTTGGGATAGCGTCACGATATGTACGATGCTGACGCAAGTACTCCATAAACTTCTCAGTCAGCATTACTGCAATCTGATCAGTCTCATCATAGTTGTTACCAAATGGGATATACTCACCCTCCTCAATCTTATAGTCGACAGCCAAGCCCTCCTCGTTACGTATGATACGCACCTTGCAGTTCTTCATGGCAGCGATTGAGTCAGTCACGATAGATATACCAGCGATACCAGTAGCACGAGTACGCTGTACGTCACCATCATGCAGAGCCATCTCAAATGCCTCATAGTCATACTTGTCATGCATGTAGTGAATAATCTTCAACGCATTCACATAAGTCTTAGCCAACCAACGCATCATAGCATCAAAGCGAGGCCAGAACTCCTCATAAGTAAGATAATCGCCAGTGATAGGACTGAAGCAAGGACCGACCTGATTGCCGTGCATCTCATCCTTACCACCATTGATAGCATAAAGCATACACTTGGCAAGGTTAGCACGAGCGCCGAAGAACTGCATCTGCTTACCAATCTTCATTGGAGACACACAGCAAGCGATACCATAGTCATCACCAAGCTCAGGACGCATCAGATCATCATTCTCATACTGGATAGCAGAAGTATCCATAGACACCTTAGCACAGTAAGTCTTCCAAGCCTTAGGCAGACGCTCAGACCACAACACCGTGATATTAGGCTCTGGAGAAGGACCCATGTTGTAAAGAGTGTGAAGCAGACGATAATCAGTCTTAGTCACCATATTGCGACCATCGATACCCATACCGCCTACAGAAGCAGTAGCCCAGATAGGATCACCAGAGAAGAGATCATTATACTCAGGAGTACGCAAGAAGCGAACGATACGCAGTTTCATCACCATCTGGTCGATAAGCTCCTGAGCCTCAGCCTCAGTCAGAGTTCCATTCTTCAAGTCACGCTGGATATAAATATCAAGGAAAGCACAGATACGACCGATAGACATCGCAGCACCATCCTGATCCTTCACAGCACCGAGATAGCCGAAATAAGTCCACTGCACAGCCTCACGTGCATTCTCTGCAGGACGAGTCACATCAAAGCCATAACCAGCACACATGCGCTCAAACTCCTTCAGAGCATTAATCTGATCCGTAATCTCCTCACGGCAGCGAACGATTTCCTCAGTGAACTCCTGAATATCGATACGCTTGTGGAATCGTTTCTTCTCCTCAATCAAGTTAGCAGTACCATAGAGAGCTATACGACGATAGTCACCGATGATACGACCACGCCCATAAGCATCAGGCAGTCCAGTGATGATGTGAGCATGACGAGCAGCCTTGATATCATCATTATAAGCAGCAAACACACCCTCATTGTGAGTCTTGCGATACTTAGTATAAATCTGCTTAGTCCAAGGATCCAACTCATAGCCATAAGCCTTCAGAGCAGCCTCAACCATACGAATACCACCCTTAGGGAAGATACCACGCTTCAGAGGAGCATCAGTCTGCACACCAACGATAACCTCATTCTCCTTGTCGATATAGCCAGGTCCATAAGTATCAATACTCTGAGGCAACTTAGTCTCAGCATCATATACACCCTTCTCGCGCTCTATCTTAAACATCTCCGTGAGCTTATCCCACAGCTTCTTAGTCTTCTCAGATGCAGGCGCGAGGAAGCTCTCGTCACCATCATAGGGCTCATAGTTGTGCTGAATAAAATCGCGCACATCAATCTCATGCTTCCATGAAGTACCCTTAAAGTCTTGTTGAAGATTTTTTAGTTCCATAATATCAGTTGTTAGTGGTTAGTATTTTTTCCTTTCGCACTGCAAAGGTATTCAGAAATTCTCACACGCGCAAACATTTATATATAATTAGACAGTAGATATACGCAAATTTACCATTTTTTTGATATATGTCAAACCGAGATTACAAAACGCCACCTTTCAGCCACAAAAAAGCTCAAAACAAGCCAATTTACACTATATTATCACAAAAAGTCACGACAAATCTTTGTCATTTCTGCAAAATGTTATAAATTTGCGCAAGTAAAAAATAAAATGTAACCTAAACGCATAAAACATGAGCAAAATCAAAGTAGCCATAGTAGGATATGGCAACATCGGGAAATACACACTGCATTCACTCCAGACAGCCCCCGACATGGAAATAGCAGGTATAGTACGACGCGCCGGAGCAGAAAACTGCCCACCCGAACTAAGTAGCTATAAAATAGTAAAAAACATTGAAGAACTCGGGCAAGTCGACGTAGCCATACTCGCCACACCCACTCGCTCAGTCGAAGAGCACGCCCTCAAATGTCTTGCCCTTGGCATCAACACCGTCGACAGTTTCGACATACACGGTCAAATCGTAGACCTACGACGCTCACTTGATGCCTCAGCACGTCAGCACAACGCCGTGAGCATCATCTCAGCAGGCTGGGATCCAGGCTCAGACTCAGTAGTACGCACCCTATTAGAAGGACTCGCCCCCAAAGGTCTCACATATACCAATTTCGGTCCAGGCCGCTCAATGGGACACAGCGTATGCGCCAAGAGCAAGCCAGGCGTACGCGACGCCCTATCAATGACCATACCCCTCGGGCAAGGCATACACCGCCGCATGGTATACGTAGAGCTCGAAGACGGAGCAAACATCGCCGAAGTCACAGCAGCCATCAAAGCCGACCCATACTTTGCCAGCGACGAAACACACGTATTCGCCGTAGAAAGCGTCGATGCCCTCAACGATGTAGGTCACGGCGTCCACATGACACGCAAAGGCGTCAGCGGCACCACCCACAACCAACACTTCGAGTTCAACATGAGCATCAACAACCCCGCCCTCACCGCCCAAGTACTCGTCAACGCAGCCCGCGCCACAATGAAACAGCAACCCGGCGCATACACCATGATTGAGATACCCGTAATAGACTATCTACCAGGCGATCGCGAAGAGTTGATACGTCATTTGGTATAAGCCCACACACCACCATAAAATCAAAGAAAACCCATACAAGTCAGCACCCCACGGTGCTGACTTTTTCATTTCAGCCAACCATTATCCCTATACCACCCCACCGTCTCCCTCACGCCAGCCTCCAAAGACCACTTAGGCTCAAACCCCAAGTCACGCACAGCAGGTCCGATATCACAACGCCAGTTACGCTGCGACAAGATATTATACTTATCCATATTAAGCACAATCAGCCTCCCCGTCAACTTCATCCACAACGAGCCAAACCAACAAATCACCCACAGTACCCACAAAGGAGCCTTGACATGCAACACCCAAGGCCCCCCCAACTCACGCTGGATAAGATCAGAAAACCTCCTTGAGTTATACACACACCCATCACTCAAAAAATACGCTTTCCCCACAGCCCCAGGAGCCACCAACGCCCTATACACCGCCTGCACCACATCAGCCATATAGATAAAAGTAATCTCCTGTGGGCGATACCCCACAGCAAAATCCACATGTCCCTCAATACTCTTAGCCATCACAAAATAATCCCTCTCACGAGGTCCGTACACCCCCGTAGGACGCAAAATCACATAAGGGAACTTCCCCACGTCCAACGAACGCAAAAACTCCTCAGCAGCCAATTTACTCCTACCATAAGCCGTATTAGGCCTCGGCATATCAGAAGCAAGGATAGGCTTATAAATCGACTCCCTCTCACAAATAGTATCCCCCTTTCCATAAGCAGAATCACTCATCTTCACAGCCCTCTCCCTGATAGCCCCAAAGACACTCAACGACGAAATAAAGACAAACCTCTCAGGCACCATACCACACTCAATCAGAGCCGTCACCAGATTCATCGTACCCAAAGCATTCGTCCTATAAAAATCATCCACATCCAGACACTTCGTAGCCCCCGCAGCATGCACCACATAATCCCAGCCACGTCCCCCCAACTCCGTTTTCAAAGCCATGAGCTGCCCCTTAAGCACCCCCACGTCCCCCAAATCCATACAAGCAAACCTAATACGCCCATCCGTCAGATAGCGACGAGAACTCGAACCCCTCACACCAGCCCATACCTGAAAGCCCCTCTCAATACCCTCACTGACAATATAACTACCTATGAAGCCACTAGCTCCAGTCACCAAAACACTTTTCATCGTCTCCAAAATCGCGCTATACGTTACAAAACTAACCACAAAGATAACAAAAAAACCAATATCCCCAGCACCACACACCCACTTTAATCATTTTTATGAGAAATAAAACACCAAATACCGCAAATTATTCGTACATTTGTCGCACGACAAACAAAACAAAACCACTCCTACACCATGGGAAAGAAAAAGACAAGCAGCCGCTACATCAGGAAAAGAGACCTGATACAAACAATCACCGAATACTTTCAGAACCACCCCACCGAAGCCATCGAGCTCAAGCAGCTCTTCCGTCAGCTCAACCTCACCACACACCCCGCCAAGATGCTCTGCATAGACTGTCTCGAAGACCTACTCCTCGAAGACTACATCAAAGAGCCCACAAAATACACCTACCAACTCAAGTCAGCCACCCAAGTCATGGAAGGCATCTTCCGCCGCAAGTCCAACGGCAAGAACACCTTCCAGCCCACCGACGGCAGCGAGCCTTTCCTCGTCGCCGAGCGCAACTCCATGCACGCCATGGACGGCGACCAAGTCCGCGCCTCCATGGTAGCCCGACGCCGACACCACGTCCGCGAAGCCCAAGTCATCGAAATCATCAAACGCTCCGACAAGCAATTCGTAGGCACCCTCCAAGTCAAGAAAGACTACGCATACCTACTGACCGAAGACCGCACCCTCGCCAACGACATCTTCATACCCAAAAACAACCTAAAGAAAGGCAAGACAGGCGACAAAGCCATAGTCCGCATAGTCGAATGGCCCGACGGAGCAAAAAATCCCATAGGCAAAGTCATAGACATCCTCGGACGCACAGGTGAGAACAACGCCGAGATGCACGCCATCCTTGCAGAATACAATCTCCCCTACACCTATCCCAAAAACGTAACAGAAGCCGCCCGACGCATTCCCACCGAGATACCCCAAGAAGAAATAGACCGTCGTCGCGACATGCGCGACACCCTCACCATCACCATCGATCCCCACGACGCCAAAGACTTCGACGACGCCATCTCCATACGCCAGTTAAAAGACAACCTCTACGAGATAGGCATCCACATAGCCGACGTCTCACACTACGTCACCGAAAACAGCATCATCGACAAAGAAGCCCTCAAGCGCGGCACAAGCGTATACCTCGTCGACCGCACCATCCCCATGCTCCCCGAGAGCCTCTGCAACAATCTCTGCTCCCTACGCCCCGACGAAGACAAACTCACCTACTCCGTCATCTTCAAGATCACCGACAAAGCCGAAATCAAAGACTACGAGATCACCCACACCATCATCCGCAGCAACCGTCGCTTCACCTACGAAGAAGTCCAGCAGATACTCGAAGACGAACACGAAGCCAGCCCCGAAGACTACAACTCCCCAGGCGACATACTAACCCCCATCGAAGACCACGAGCCCACCACCCACTTCGAGCCAGGCAGTCCCGAGCGCCGACTACTCCTCATACTCAACCGCATCGCCAAGCAACTCAGAGCCAAGCGGTTCCAGCACGGCGCCGTCGACTTTGACCGCTGCGAAGTACGCTTCCGTCTCGACCATCAAGGCAAGCCCACAGGCGTATACTTCAAAGTCGCAAAAGACGCCAACAAACTCGTCGAAGAATACATGCTCCTCGCCAACCGCACCGTAGCCGAAAGCATAGGCAAAGTCCCCAAGAATCAAAAAGCCAAATGCCTACCCTACCGCATACACGACACCCCCGACCCCACCAAGCTAATGAACCTCAGCGATTTCGTAGGCAAATTCGGTTACAAGCTCAAGACCCAAGGCAGCAAG
Organism: uncultured Prevotellaceae bacterium; assembly: GCA_945932615.1. Lineage (GTDB taxonomy): Bacteria > Bacteroidota > Bacteroidia > Bacteroidales > Bacteroidaceae > Physcousia. The sequence goes on from CAMEQD010000026.1 coordinate 32,829, forward strand.
AGCGACATCACCAAAAACCTCAACAAGATGCTCAGCGACGTACACGGCAAGCCCGAGCAAAACGTCGTCGAGATGATCACCCTACGCGCCATGATGAAAGCCCGCTACAGCGTACACAACATCGGACACTACGGTCTCGCCTTCGAATACTACACCCACTTCACCAGCCCCATCCGCCGCTACCCCGACCTCATGGTACACCGCCTCCTCACCAAATACACCACAGGCGGACGCAGCGTCAACCCCGTCAAATACGAAGAACTCTGCGAGCAATGCTCCGAATCCGAGCAGACCGCCCAGCAAGCCGAGCGCGCCAGCATCAAATACAAGCAATGCGAATACATGCGCGACCACCTCGGAGAGACCTTCCAAGGCACCATCAGCGGCATCACCGAGTTCGGACTCTACGTCGAAGTCAACGACAACAAATGCGAAGGCTTCGTCCCCCTCCGCGACCTCCAAGACGACTACTACGAATTTGACGAAAAGAACTACAGCCTACGCGGGCGCCGTCGCGGCAACCGCTACAGCCTCGGTGACCAAGTCAAGATACAAGTAGCCAACGCCGACCTGTACCGCAAACAACTCGACTACAAACTCATCACCGAATGAAAAACACACAAGCCCAGGTACAGCAGCAGAAACTCACACAAGAACAAGTCCAGATTCAGTCAGCCATACAAGTCCTCTCCGCCAAGCTGACAGAACTACCCATTGACGCCCTACGCGAGCGTCTTGAAAACGAGCTCACCGAAAACCCCTACCTTGAAGCCCGCCACGACAGCGAAGACCACGCCGACACCTACCCCAGCCCCACCCCAGACACCCAATACGACGCACGCCAAGACTACAACAGCGAAGACGACATCCCCGACTACCTCCTACGCCAAGACAACGGCACAGAAGCCATCGAAATAGAAAACCCCGACACCCAATCCTTCTACGACCAGCTCATCGAGCAAGCCAACGAATACACCCTCACCCCCCACCAACGCAAGATACTCCTCTACATCATCGGCAACCTCGACGATGCAGGCATGCTCACCAAGCCCCTACACCAGATTGCCGACGAGCTCAGCATCTATCACGACACCGACACCACCCCCGCCCAAGCCGAGCAAGCCCTCCACATCCTATGGCAATTCGAACCCATCGGTGTAGGAGCCCGCACCCTTCAGGAATGCCTTCTGATACAATGCCGTCACCGCGGTCACACCCCCAACGACACCATCATACGCATACTCACAAACGACTGGGACAGCATCACCCACAACAACTGGCGCCGCATACAGACCCGCTACAACCTCAGCGACATCGAAGTCGACCATATCCGCAACGAAATCAAGCACCTCAATCCCCGTCCCGGCAGCACCCTCAGCGACAAGCCCAGCGACACCGACAGCCAAGCCGTCACCCCCGACTTCACCATCGACATCGACACCGACGGCGGGATACACCTCAGCCTCAACGAAGCAGACATACCCACCCTCACCATCTCCGACGACGCCATGCAGATGATCAACCAAGACTTCGTCAAGACCTACGTCACACGCGGTCGACTCTTCATCAACGCCATACTCCAGCGTCGCCAGACCATGCTCAAGACCATGACCGCCATCATACACATACAAAAGCAATACTTCAAAGACGGCGACGAAAGCAGGCTACGCCCCATGAAGCTCGACGACATCTCCAAGCTCACAGGCCAAGACACCAGCACCATCTCACGCGTCTGCAACAACAAATACGTCAGCACCCCCTACGGCACATATCCCCTCAAGTGGTACTTCTCAAGAGCCACAAGCAAGACCAGCGACACCGATCAGCAAGCTACCAGCGAGCAAGTAGCCACACGACAGATCAAAGCCATCATCAAAGACCTCATACAAAACGAGCCCCCCCACGCCCCCTACTCCGACGACGACCTCGCCGCCCACCTCAACCAGCAAGGCTACCAAGTAGCACGCCGCACAATAGCCAAATACCGCGAGATTCTCAACATCCCCAACAGCCGTATGCGGAGACACTAACCCCATCCCCCACCCCATGCACATCGACGAATCAGAATACATCACCAACATCACCGCCCAAAACATCAGGACAGGCGCAAAGCTACTCTCATACATCTTTCGCCCCGCCTACTTCCCCCTACTCGGGTTCAGCATACTCTTCCTCTTCACCTACCTCAACCTCCTCCCGACCACCTTCAAGCTCACCGTCCTCGCCATGGTATGGTTTCTCACCATCGGACTCCCCCACCTCATAATATACACCATACGCCACCTCAAAGACCTCACCCCCCACCAGATACACCTCCAACACAACCGCTCCATCGTCTACATCACCAACATCATCTGCTATCTCGCCTGTCTCAACCTCTGTCACCAGATACACCTACCCATGTTCATGAGCGCAATCATGATATCCTCCCTACTCGTCCAATGCATCTGCGTCATCATCAACTTCTACCACCGCATCTCCCTCCACAGTGCAGGCACAGGACTCATCATCGGCACCATGATGGCATACAGCTTCATCTTCAATTTCAACCCCACATGGTGGCTCATCACCACCCTAATCCTCTCAGGAGCAGTAATGACCTCCCGCATGATCCTCGTCCACCACACCCTCAACCAAGTCCTTGGAGGCACAGCCATAGGCATCATCTGCGGCTTTCTCACAGTTATATATGTATAAGGTTATTTATAAGGTTATAAGGTTATAAGGTTTTGAGGTTATGAGGTTTTAATCCCCGTTTAACAACAACTTAAAAGCAGCTAAACAGTAGCTAACTACATTTTTCAAACAACACAGACGCTCTATTCATTTTGGAGACATATAGTTGATGAACACCTCACCCAATCAAAAGTAACCCTATAACCACATAAGCGAAGCCAACCTAAAAAACTCATAACCTAAAAATAACCTCACAAGCGAAGAACCTCACAACCTCACAACCTCATAACCTCATAACCTCATAACCTCACAACCTCATAACCTCATAACCTTATAACCTCATAATAAAAGTCCCTCCAGTCTTGCGACTGAAGGGACTCTACTTTTTAAAAACGGCGGCTACCTACTCTCCCACGGGTGTGCAGTACCATCGGCGCGGGCGGGCTTAACTTCTCTGTTCGGAATGGGAAGAGGTGGAACCCCGCCACTATAACCACCTTAATATGGTGACATATCGGACTGAAACGTACTAAGCAAGTACTAAACATCGCTCCTGACTTCATCACTTTTCTGCGCCATCACATAGCGCAGAATGAAAATCAGCG
>CAMEQD010000027.1:0-35872 GCA_945932615.1 uncultured Prevotellaceae bacterium
TGCTTCTGATGACATTCATGTCGTTTTGGAACTTCAAGGTGTTGACATACACCTTCTCGCCAGCCAGCATACGAATGACATCGTCCTTCAGCCCGTCGTAGTTCATCTGTATGTAGGTAATGACAGAATCGTAAGCCCCCGTAGTAGTCCAGAAGCTTTTGCATACTCCACGCTGCAAAGCTTTCATCACGGAATACGGATTGTAGATAGACCTCTCGCTGCCGATATTATATCCGTCGTACCACATCTTGAGATTCTCCATAGATGCGTTGTGCTTTTCAGTCAATGCCATCACCTCGTCTTCGGTAAAGCCAAAGCACGAAGCCATGAAAGCAGGGTCGACCATCGAATACTCGCAAAAGTTGTTGAGTGCAGACTCCGTATTGTACTTCTTGATAGGCAGAATGCCCGTGAGGTAAGCCCCGGCAAAGACTTCGTCAGAGTCTTGCGTCTTAAACAGACGTCTGAGCAGCATGACATACTCATCGAGTACGGTAGGTGAGATACTCTCAGGGTCGCCCTTCATCTTATGCCTCTCGGGAAACTCCCTGCAGATAGCGTCCCACTCGTCAATGATAAAGAAGAACTTCTCGCCCGTAGCATTGTGTACAGCAGAGAGCACGTCCATGAGGTCTGAATTGTCCTTGTATCTTACGTCGGGGAAGGCCTCTTTCAATTCGTATATAATCTCGCTCTGAATAGCCCGCACGATATTCGCCCTAAGCTCAGGCCGTGCGGTGAAAGACGTCACGTCAAGATAGAGAACGCTATACTTGTTGAGGTAAGTCTCAAACGAAGCGTCCTGTTCGGCCTTCAGCCCCGAGAACAGTTCGCGAGAGTCGCACGACTTGTCGTAGTATGCGCACAGCATCTTAGCTGCCATCGACTTTCCAAATCTCCGACAGCGTGTCACACAACTGTATCGGCTCTCAGAGTTGAGCGTAGCGTTGACCAAAGGTATCAGCGACGACTTGTCGACATACTCATGACTCACGATGTCGCGAAACGCATTATTACCTTTATTTATATATGTACCCATAATATAACTACAGATGCAGGAGAGATTACCCCACAATCCGCTACAAAGATACGATTAAGCGAGCGGAAAAGCAAATAAAGCTTGCTTTAATTTGTTATTCCCGAGCGTGAGTATCTTCGACCGCAGGTCAGAGATACGAGATTAAGCGAGCGGAAAAGCAAATAAGACAAACAACTAAACCACAAAATAACCAAACCACCAAACAACCATCTGAAGATACTTGCCCAACTATGTGGAGATAAATGGCCAAGTATCTGGACATATTTGGCAAAGTATCTTGACATAGTGAAAAAGGGGGGTCAAACTGTTGCAAGTAAGACATATTTTTCCTACTTTTGCAGAAAGAACTTAAATAGACGCTAACGCTATGCAGACAGAGAACAAGTACATACGTTTTGATTGGGCCGTGAAGCGTATGCTTCGCGACAAGGCCAACTTTGCCGTCCTCGAAGGTCTCGTCACCGTCCTTCTGGGCGAGAAGATAGTCATCACCGAGCTGTTGGAAAGCGAGAGCAACCAAGAGACAGGCGAGTCCAAGTTTAACCGCGTCGACATCAAGGCCACCAACAGCAAAGGCGAGATAATCATCGTGGAAGTCCAGCTCACCCGTCAGCTGTACTACTTGCAGCGTATGCTCTACGGCGTGTCGAAAGCCATCACCGAACGCTTTCTGATAGCTAACAAGCACGACAAGGTAAAGAAAGTCTACTTCATCAATATCCTCTACTTCGACCTCGGTCAGGGCAGCGACTACCTCTACCACGGCAAGACCGTCTTTACTGGTGTCCACACAGGCGACCATCTGAAAGCCAACACCCACGAGGCCAACGAGATCAAGATGTCAGCCCCCGAAGACGTCTTTATCGAATACTATATCATTCGCGTCAACGAATTCAACGACGTTGCCACCACCCCGATAGAAGAATGGCTCGACTATCTGAAGAACAACCGCATCAAGGACGACACGTCTACTCCTGGTCTGCAGGAAGCTCGCGAGAAGCTTCTCTATATGACGATGAACGACTCTGACCGCCATGCCTACGACGCCCACATGGACGACATCATGGTGCAGAACGACGTGCTCGACACTGCCAAGATGGAGGGTCGTGCTGAGGGTGAACAGACTAAGGCCATGGATATAGCTCGCAGGTTGAAGTCTATGGGTATGAGTCTTGAACTCATCAGTAGTGCGACGGGGCTGAGTGAGCAGGAGATCTTGCTTATCCCTTGATTTTTGTGTTGTCATGATAAAATATTGGAAGTTGCTGTGTGCTGTGTTGGTGTCGCTGTGTGTGGCATCGTGTAGTGATGATGTGCCTGAGCCCAAGGAACCGAGGTACAAGCATACGGTGATTGTGTATATGGCTGCCGACAATTCGCTTTCGGCTGACAGCAATGCTGATATCGATGAGATGAAGTCGGCATTGGGAAGGATTCCAGAGGGGTGTCAGGTGGTGGTGTTTCATGATGACAACAATGCGCTGCACAAGCCTCAGCTGCTTTTGCTGAGGAGTGAGGGGTATAGTGTGTACAAGGAGTATGTGGACGAGGTGAATAGTGCTGACGCTAAGGTGGTGGGCTCGGTGTTGGCTGAGGTGATGGGGACGTTTCCTTCTGATGAGTATTCGTTGGTGCTGTGGAGCCATGGTAGCAATTGGAAGGTGGAGAATGGCGGTGCTTCTAAGGTGAGCTCTCGTGCTGTCTTGCAGGATGTCGGTTTTGGCGGCCTGAACGGGGCGTGGCTGAATATCGCTGAGTTGAGGGAGGTGCTCATGGGGTTGCCTCAGCGCATGGGGTTCGTGATGTTTGATGCTTGCTTTATGCAGAGTGTGGAGGTGGCTGCGGAGCTGTATGACCTGACGAGCTGGATAATTGCTTCGCCTGTGGAGATTCCGGGGGTGGGGGCTCCGTATGGTATGATTATGGAGGAGTTGTGCCGCAAGGATATCGGGGGGATTGTGAGCAATTATCATGATTATTGTATAGAGGGAAGCAAGCGCAAGGGGGTGCTGCTGTCGGCTATAGATTGTGCGGAGTTTGAGGCTTTTGCTGCTGTGACGGCACGGTATGTGTCTGGAGTGTTTCGTAGAGATGCCATGCCTTCGCTCTCGGGGGTTCAGATATTTGCTCCGCGCTTTCGTGCGGACAGGGTGGATTGGCCTGTCCCCTCGTATGACGTGCGCTCTGTGATGGCGCATCTGCTCGATGAGGGTGACTATGGGGTGTGGGAGGCGCAATGGAGGCGTACTGTGCCTTACTGTGTGAGCGACGACAAGTGGGATACCATATATACTGGGAGTGGCTACAACTCGCTGACTGATGTGGGGCACTACGGTGGTGTGGCTATGAGTGTGCCTGATGCTGCGTATGAGGATCGTGGGTGGAACGATGATTTTGGTTCACTACGATGGTATGGAATGGCTGGTTGGGACAAAACGGGGTGGTGAGATGGTGCTCGCAATAGGTGGGGTATAATGGTGTGGAAACGCATATATTTCCGAAAAGTGTTTGCGTTTTAGATTTATTTTTCATATCTTTGTGGTCTGAGTGTTATCAATATTACTCGATTGTATCATAACTTTAACTCTTGACGACTATGCTTTTTCCTAAACAGACATACGTTGAGCGCCGTCGTGTGCTGGCTGAGAGAATCGGCTCTGGACTGATATTGCTTTTCGGTAACAACAATTCGCCTGCCAACTATCCTGGCAATGCTTACAAGTGGCGTCAGGACAGTACTTTCTTGTATTATTTCGGACTGCAGCGTGAGGGGCTGTGTGGGGTGATTGACTGTGATGAGGCGAGGGTATGGCTCATAGGCGATGATATTGATATCGATGATATTGTGTGGTTTGGCTCGGTGGCGAGCGTGGCCGATATGGCTGGGGAGTGTGGTGCTGATTGCTGCGCTCCAATGTCTAAGCTTGAGAAGCTGGTCAAGGAGGCTATTGCTGGGGGGCGTAGGGTGCATTTCCTGCCTCAGTATCGTCATGACTTGATGATCCAGCTGATGGACTTGACTGGTATCCACCCTGCCAGACAGCGTGAGATGGCAAGCTTGGAGCTTATTCATGCTGTGTGTGACCAGCGTGCGTGCAAGTCTGCTGAGGAGATTGCTGAGATTGAGCGTGCGTGTGAGATTGGCTATAAGATGCACACTACGGCTATGCGTATGGTGAGCCCTGCGGTTACGGAGCAGGAGATAGCTGGTACGATTAGCGGCATTGCCGAGAGCTATGGCTGTAAGGTTAGCTTCCAGAGTATAGTGAGCATGCATGGTGAGATTATGCATGGCTACCCGAGCCCTAAGAGACTGGAGAGCGGACGCTTGCTGCTGTGTGACTGCGGTGCTGAGACGAATGAGAATTATTGCAGCGACAATACGCGTACGACTCCTGTTGATGGTGTGTTTACGCAGCGTCAGAGGGAGATTTATAGCATCGTTGAGGAGTGCCATGACTTTGCCCTGACTTTGTGTAGGCCTGGAGTGAGATGGTGGGACGTGCATTTTGGCGTGTGCCGCCTCATGACTGAGCGTCTGAAGGAACTTGGTTTGATGAGGGGCGATGTTGAGGCGGCTGTGGCTGCTGGTGCTCATGCTATGTTTATGCCTCATGGGCTTGGTCACATGATGGGACTGGACGTCCACGATATGGAGGGTTTCGGGCAGACTATTATTGGCTTTGACGAGGAGACTCAGCCCCGGCTGGATCAGTTTGGTACTAACTGCTTGCGTTTCGGACGTCGTCTGCAGGAGGGCTTCGTGATGACGGATGAGCCTGGCATCTATTTTATCCCGGCTCTGATTGACGATTGGAGGGCTAAGGGGCATTGTGCTGAGTTTATTGACTTTGACTTGCTCGAAACGTACAAGGATTTCGGTGGTATCCGTCTGGAGGACGATGTCTTGATTACGGCTGATGGCTGCCGTTTCCTCGGCAAGGAAATTATCCCTTATCACATTGATGATGTGGAGGAGTTCAAACTAAACAAAAAAATAAACTAAATAACTACAAAGATGAAAAAAATTATGTTTGTGGCAGCTGTGGCTTTGGTTGCCATGCCTTTGGCGGCTCAGGAAAAGCTTGAGGTGCCTGATGATTCGCTGGTGTTTACAACTGTGTTGGAAAACCCTGTGACTTCAATCAAGAATCAGAACAACAGTGGTACGTGCTGGAGCTACTCTTCGCTGGCTTTCCTCGAGAGTGAGGCTATTCGCAAGAATCCGAGCCTCAAGGAGGATCTTGACTTGTGTGAGAGTTTCCTCGTGAGCAAGACTTATACTGATCGTGCTGACCGCAATGTGCGCACTCATGGTGATGCGAGCTTCAGCCAGGGCGGTTCGTTTTACGATGCTATCTTCTGTATGGAGAACTATGGATTGATACCTGAGGGTATTATGCCTTATCCTATCACTCTGTATGGAGACAGCTTGTATAACTTTACGAACTTTTTCCCTCCAATGGAGGCTTATATCGGGGCTATCGCCAAGAGTGATGCACGCAAGATTAATCCCGTATGGAAGAAGGATGTGCAGGGCATGATTGATAATTATTTTGGTGTGTGTCCTACGGAGTTTGAGTATAAGGGCAAGAAGTATACTCCTCAGAGCTTTGTCAAGGACTACCTGAAGTTGGATCCTGCTGACTATGTTTCGCTCACGAGCTATACTCATCACCCTTTCTATAAGTCTTTTATCCTTGAGATTCAGGATAATTGGCGCTGGGCAAGCAGTTATAACCTGCCTCTTGACGAGTTTATGCGTGTGATGGACGAGGGCGTGAGGGCTGGATATACGTTTGCTTGGGGTGCTGATGTGAGTGAGGATGGCTTCAGCCGCCGCTCGGGCAAGAATAAGTGTGTGGCTACTGTGCCTGACACGAAGCAGACGGCTGGCGTGGGTAGCGACCAGAGCCGTTGGACTGGTGAGAAGGCTGGGGCTAAAATTACTGAGGCCGATGCTGCAGGCGAGAAGGTCATCACTCAGGAGTTGCGCCAGGAGGGCTATGACAACTGGACCACGACTGATGATCATGGCATGCAGATATATGGTATCGCCAAGGATCAGCATGGCAAGGAGTACTTCATGATGAAGAACTCTTGGGGTGAGATGGGTCCGTACAAGGGCTTTTGGTACGTGAGCAAGCCTTATGTGGCTTACAAGACGATGAATATCGTTATCAACAAGAATGCTATTCCTAAGGATATCCGTAAGAAACTTGGTATCTGATATTTGCTCTTCCTATGAATTACATTTGGCATTACAAGGAGCCGGAGCGTAATTGGCAGGAAGATGCAGGGAGATTGGCAAGGGAGTTGGGTATGAACCCGGCTTTCGGTAAATTGCTCTTGGATCGTGGTATCACTACGGCTGGAGAGGCAAGGAAGTTTTTCCGACCCTCGCTGACGGATCTTCATGACCCGTATCTGTTCAAGGACATGGCAGCGGCTGTGCAGCGACTGAACTCGGCGATGGGACATAAGGAGCGTATCCTCGTGTATGGTGACTATGACGTGGATGGGGTGACTGCTGTGGCGCTGGTGTACAGATTCCTACAGCAGTTCTACTCGAATATCGACTATTATATCCCTGACAGGTATGAGGAGGGGTATGGGGTCTCACGTCAAGGTATCGACTGGGCTGCCGAGGAGGACGTGAAGTTGATTATAGTGCTCGACTGCGGCATAAAGGCGGTGGAGGAGGTGAGGTATGCCAAGCAGAAGGGTATCGACTTTATCATCTGTGACCATCATGTGCCTGACAAGGTGTTGCCTCCTGCTGTGGCGATACTAAATGCCAAACGTGAGGACGATACGTATCCTTACAAGCATCTGAGTGGCTGCGGCGTGGGCTTCAAGTTGATTCAGGCTTTTGCTATGGACAACGGAATGCCTTTTTCGGATCTCGTGCCTCTGTTGGATCTGTGTGCTATAAGTATAGCGGCAGATATTGTGCCTATCATGGGCGAAAACCGCATATTGGCTTATCATGGCTTGCGCCAACTCAACCAAAGCCCGAGTGTGGGTGTCAAGGCTGTCATTGGCATCTGCGGACTTGAGGGTAGGGAACTCACTCTGATGGACGTTATCTACAAGATAGGGCCTCGGCTGAATGCTTCGGGACGTATAGAAAATGGGCGTGAGAGTGTGTCGCTGCTCGTGGAGAAGGACGAGGAGATGGCGGCTCGCAGGGCTGCGCAGATTGATCACTATAATGAGCAGCGCAAGGACTTGGACAAGGCTATGACTGAACAGGCCAACCAGATCGTGGCTTCGCTGGTACACCAGAGTGACCATAAGGCTATCGTCATCTACAACGAGGAGTGGCACAAGGGTGTGATCGGTATCGTGGCTTCGCGGCTTACGGAGATATATTTCCGACCGGCTGTGGTATTGTGTTCGGACGGTGGTATGGCTACGGGTTCTGCGCGTTCGGTGGCGGGATTTGATATCTACAAGGCTATCGAGAGCTGTCAGGATTTGCTCGAAAACTTCGGCGGTCATACCTATGCTTCGGGTCTTACTCTCAGGACGGAGAATGTTCCGGAGTTCAAACGTCGCTTTGAGGCTTACGTTGACGAGAATATCTTGCCTGAGCAGACTGCGGCTCAAATAGAGATTGATGCGTATCTTGACTTTAAGGACATCACGCGTCAGTTTTACTATGACTTGAAGAAATTCCAGCCTTTCGGACCTGAGAACACGAAACCTCACTTCTGTACGCGTGGTGTATATGACTATGGTACGAGTAGGGTGGTGGGCAGGCAACAGGAGCATATCAAACTCGAACTGGTCGACAACAAGAGCACGAATGTCATGAACGGCATTGCTTTCGGACAGAGCTCGCAGGCCAGATACATCAAAACCAAACGCTCGTTTGACATCGTCTATACTGTCGAGGAGAACTCTCACAAACGTGGTGAGGTGCAACTCATGATAGAGGACATTGAGGCGACTGAACTTTGATTCATTTATCGGACTGAATTTTCACTATGGGGTGTCCTGACAGGTACATTGCTCTTCTCAAGAGATACTGGGGCTACGATGGTTTTCGTGGTATACAGAGGGAGATTATTGAGAGTATATGTGCTGGTCGGGACACTCTTGGACTGATGCCTACGGGGGGTGGCAAAAGTATATGTTTCCAGGTGCCTGCGCTCGCTATGGAGGGTGTGTGTGTGGTGGTGTCGCCTCTCGTGGCTCTGATGAAGGATCAGGTGTCACGGCTACATGAGTTGGGAATTAGGGCTGTGGCTGTCCATTCTGGCATGAGACGCGATCAGATTGTGGTCGCGCTGGAGAATTGTATATTGGGTGATTACAAGATTTTGTATGTCTCACCTGAACGTCTTGCTTCGGAGCTGTTTCTGACAAAACTGCGCCACATGAATGTGTCGTTTGTGTGTGTGGACGAGGCTCATTGCATCTCGCAGTGGGGGTATGACTTTAGGCCTTCGTACTTGAAACTGCAGCAGCTGCGTCGCATGGTAGATGTCCCGATTCTTGCTCTTACGGCTACGGCTACGGCTGATGTCATTGATGATATTCAGGATAAGCTGGGCTTCAGAGAGCGCAATGTCTTCAAAATGAGTTTTGCGCGTCCGAATCTCTGTTATGGTGTCTGTGGCAATACTGACACTCTGTCGTCAATCAAACGTCTGTTGGAACAGCACGAGGGGTCGACAATCATATATGTCAATCGTCGCGAGGGAGCAAGGGGGTGTGCGGAGTTGCTTGTGGCCAATGGATACAGGGCAACGTTTTTTCATGCGGGGCTCTCTGAGGTGGAGAAGGATGTGCGTCAACGTGAATGGCGTGAGGGTTCTGTCCGTATAATGGTGGCTACGAGTGCTTTTGGCATGGGCATAGACAAGCCTGATGTGCGTCTTGTCATACATCTTGGTCCGCCTGATTCGCTTGAGGCTTATTATCAGGAGGCGGGGCGTGCGGGGCGCGATGGTAAGCCTGCGTGGGCGATAATGTTGTATGGCGATGGAGATATAAAGCACTTGAGGGCTTCGGTGGATCGCAACTTCCCTCCTAAAGATGCGGTGCGTGTGTTTTACGACCATTTGTGCTACTATATGCAGATTGGCGTGGGCTCGGGGCTGGGGGTGGCTCGAGAGTTTAGGGCTATGGAGTTCTGCCGTTATTTCCATCATTCGCTGTCGGAAATAGGCCCTATGATGTCGATTCTTGAACTGAGCGGGTATGTGAGGTTTTATGATGAAGATGAGACTGTGTCGCGCTTGCAGATAGTCGCTACTCGCCAGCAACTTTATGGTAGCGTGCATGGTAAGGGGGAGGTGCTGTTCAATTATATCTTGCGAAGATACAGTGGGGTATTTCGTATGTATGCCTATATCGACGAGGATGATATTTCGATGCAGACGGGTCTTGCTGTGAGGGAGGTTTATGAGATACTGGTGGGTATGACGCGTATTGGTGTGGTAAATTATATCCCCCGTAGGAGGGTGGCTTTTGTGCGTCTGGTGCGTGAGCGTGTGGAGGGTGAGAGGCTTGTCATACCGCGCGAGGCGTATGATGATCGCAGAGAGCGTTATGTAGAGCGTGTGTCGGGTGTGGTGTCGTATCTGCGGGAGAGAGATGTGTGCCGTACGAGGTTGTTGCTGCAATATTTCGGTGAAAGTCCGGATAAGGATTGCGGCAATTGTGACAATTGTGAGTCTAAGGTTGGCTCGGGAATTGATGATTGTGCTTTTGATGCTATCCGCGATTCAATCCTGAGACAGTTGGCCGACGGTCCTAAATTTGGCTATCAACTGGATTTGTCGGCATGGTCGCGTGGTGATGTGATGCTTGTTGTGCGTACCATGACGGAGAATGGCGAGCTGAGGCAGTCTGGGCTGATGCTGTCACTTACTTGATATACCATCGACCTCGGGTGAAGATTAGCGGTAGGGTAATGCTTTCTTTTGTGCCGTTGCCGTACTTTAGTTCCATGACTACTATTGTGGTGGAGTCGGTTGTGGTGTCGGACGTGGCTGCGGCTGAGACGATACCGCCTCGGAGATGTTGTTCTTCATCAAGGAATTGTAGCATGAGGTCGTTCATCTGGTGGTGCATGCTGCTGTCCATCGTTGCTGCGTTCTGCATGTTGGCAACGTATTCTGTGGTCTTGCCTGTGATGAGTAGATTGTAGAATTCTTCTGCTGAGAGTCGTGCGCCTTCTGACGAGGGGTCGTTGAGGTGTGTGGTTTTGTCGCAGCCTGCTAACGCTGCTATGGCCATGAGTATGGGGGTTAGTATGAGTGTCTTTTTCATATCGGTAGGTATTGGGTTAGATCTGACTGCTGCGCTGCTGATCCATTTGATTGAAGTCTTTCATGCGGAGTTTGAAGCTGCGTGTCAGATACTTGTCGAGTACTACGGGGTTTACGGCGAGTTCCTGGGGAGTACCGTGGAAGAGTATCTGTCCCTCGAAGAGTAGGTATGCGCGGTCGGTGATGCAGAGGGTCTCTTCGACGTTATGGTCGGTGATGAGCACGCCGATGTTTTTCTGTTTCAACTTCCATACTATGTACTGGATGTCCTCGACGGCTATAGGGTCTACTCCGGCAAAGGGTTCGTCGAGCATGATGAACTTGGGGTCGATGGCAAGGCAGCGTGCTATCTCGGTGCGTCGCCTTTCTCCTCCTGAGAGTTGGTCTCCGAGGTTCTTGCGTACTTTCTGGAGTCGGAACTCGGAGATGAGGCTTTCGAGCTTCTCGCGCTGGTATTCACGGCTTCTGCCTGTCATCTCAAGCACGGCTGCGATGTTGTCTTCGACAGACATCTTCCTGAATACGCTCGCTTCCTGTGCGAGGTATCCTATGCCTTTGCGGGCTCTCATGTATACGGGGTCTCTGGTAATCTCCTTGCCGCCGAGGTAGATGTGTCCGGCGTTGGGGACTACGAGTCCTGTGGTCATGTAGAAACTTGTGGTCTTGCCTGCTCCGTTGGGACCGAGCAGTCCTACTATCTCGCCTTGGTGTACGTCGAAAGAGACGTTGTTGACGACGGTGCGCTTGCCGTAGATTTTGACGAGCCCTTCGCTGCGTAGCTCCATGTTGCTGCCCTCTTCGTGTGAGGCTCCGTTGGTGTGTGTACTATTCATGAGGACAAAGTTACGAATAAGCGAGCGGAAAAGCAAATAAAGCTCGCTTTAATTTGAATTTCCCGAGCGAAAGGAACTTGGAGCGAAGCTCAGAGTTACGAATAAGCGAGCGGAAAAGCAAAATATTACATACTATTCTTTGCCTTTTGAGAAAAAAATCGTACCTTTGCACGCCGATAAAGTGCTATATTTGCATTATATTACAGCTAATAATAATAACGATACTATATAACGATGAACATTTCTTTTGAAAAGACGGGCAATGTGACTGGCCTGCTTACTATTACTTTGGCTAAGGCTGATTATGCTGCCAATGTCGAAAAGACTCTTAAAGACTATCGTAAGAAGGCTTCTCTGCCTGGTTTCCGTCCTGGACATGCTCCTTTGGCTATGCTCAAGAGCCGTTTTGGCGATGAGGTTCAGGCTGAGGAAATGAATAAGATGCTGAGCACTGAGCTGTTTAAGTATATCCGTGAGGAAAAGATTGATATCCTGGGTGAGCCTTTGCCAAGCGATAAGCAGGGTGAGATTAGCCTCCAAGCTGATGAGCAGACTTTCGTTTTTGACATCGCTCTCGCTCCGGTATTTGACGCTAAGGTCAGTGCTGATGACAATGTAGAATACTACAACATCACAGTTGACGACGAGATGGTGGACAAGCAGGTTCAGATGTATACCGGTCGTGCTGGTGGCTATCAGAAGGTTGATAGCTACGAGGACAAGGATATGGTCAAGGGTACTCTGACTCAGCTCGATGAGAATGGTAATGCTCTTGAGGGCGGCATAGAGGTTGAGGGTGCTTCTCTCTTGCCAAGCTATATAAAGGACGAGGAGGAGAAGGCTAAGTTCGCAGGCACTAAGGTGAATGATGTTATCAACTTCAATCCTGCGAAGGCTTATGGTAGCGATGTGGAGTTGGCATCTATGCTGCATGTGACTAAGGAGGAGGCTGCTGAAATCAAGTCTGATTTCCAACTTCAGATTACTGAGCTTACTCGTTTTGAGCCTCATGCACTCGATCAGGAGTTGTTTGACCAGGTGTTGGGCGAGGGTAAGGTTAGTAGCGAGGAGGAGTTTCGCGCTGCTGTCAAGGAAGAACTTGCTGGGCAGTTCAAGACTGATAGCGATTTCCGCTTTGTCATCGACTTGAAGAAGTATCTGTTGGGTCGTATTGGCGAGATAGAGATGCCTGAGGAACTTCTTAAGAAAGTGATGCAGCTTAACAATCCTGATAAGGATGCTGAGTTTGTCGAGAAGAATTTCGCTCCAAGCATTGAGGAGTTGAAATGGCATCTCATCAAGGAGCAACTTTCTGATCAGTTCGGAATCAAGGTCGAGCAGCCTGATGTGCTTGAGACAGCTAAGGAGGTGACTCGTATGCAGTTTGCACAGTATGGTATGTCAAACATCTCGGACGAGATTATTACCAACTATGCTTCGGAGATGTTGAAGAACAAGCAGCAGGCTGAGGGATTGGTTAATCGTACTGTGGAGCGCAAGATTGGTGCTGCTGCCAAGGAGCTTGTTACTCTCGTGATGAAGGAGGTCAGCCTTGATGAGTTTAATAAGTCATTTGAGGAATAGTTCTTTCAATACGGACAACAATATTGGTTTGCAAGGTATGGGCGCTCGCGCGCTCGTACCTTATTATATTATTTTAGGATATTTTACGCAAGAGTAGTTCATGAACAGAGATTTTAGAAATTTTGCTACGAGTAAGGTAGGTATGAGTTCGATGGTGCTCGACGATGTGGTGAGTATGCAGAACCAGTATCTGAATCCTTACATCCTTGAGGAGCGTCAGCTCAATGTCACACAGATGGACGTGTTCAGCCGTCTGATGATGGATCGAATCATTTTTCTAGGCACTCAGATAGATGATTATACGGCCAATACTCTTCAGGCTCAGCTCCTTTATCTCGATAGTTGCGATCCAGGCAAGGATATCAGTATTTATGTTAATTCGCCGGGTGGTAGTGTGTATGCGGGACTTGGTATATATGATACGATGCAGTTCATACAGAGCCCTGTGGCTACGATATGTACTGGTATGGCGGCGAGTATGGCTGCCGTACTGCTCGTCAGCGGTGCTGAGGGTAAACGCTCGGCATTGGCTCATAGCCGTGTGATGATTCATCAGCCTCTTGGCGGTGCGCAAGGGCAGGCCAGCGATATTGAGATTACTGCCCGTGAGATATTAAAGCTCAAGAATGAACTGTATACCATCATTGCTGATCATAGTCATCAACCTTTTGACAAGGTGTGGGCTGATAGTGACCGTGATTTCTGGATGACGGCACAGGAGGCTAAGGCGTATGGTATGATAGATAATGTGTTGTCAAAAAAAGGGTAGGATATAATGCCGAGAAAGAGTAAGAAATGTGCGTTTTGCGGTCGTTCGGAGAGTGAAGTCAGGATGATGCTGAATGGTCTCGACGGCTGTATCTGTGACAAGTGTGTCGAACAGGCATATACCATTGTTCAGGAAAATCTTCCTCCATGGGAGAGGGCTAAAGGAACTACTGCTGACAAAAAGCCTTTGATGCGCCCTCTGGACATGAAGAAGGTTCTTGATGAGTATGTCATTGGTCAAGATGAGGCTAAGATTGCTTTGTCTGTTGCTGTATATAATCACTACAAGCGACTGGAACATAATGAGCAGGATAATGATGTCGAGATTGAGAAGAGTAATATCATCATGTTGGGCTCGACGGGCACGGGCAAGACTCTCCTCGCGCGTACGATAGCCAAACTGCTTGATGTGCCTTTTGCCATAGTAGATGCAACGGTGCTTACTGAGGCTGGGTATGTGGGTGAGGACGTGGAGAGTATCCTAAGCCGTCTGCTCCAGGCTGCTGACTATAACCAGGCTCTTGCCGAGAGGGGAATAGTCTTTATCGATGAGATTGACAAGATTGCTCGCAAGGGTGACAATCCAAGCATCACTCGCGATGTCAGCGGTGAGGGTGTGCAGCAGGGCTTGCTCAAGCTTTTGGAGGGTAGCATAGTCAACGTTCCCCCAAAGGGTGGTCGTAAACACCCGGATCAGGACTATGTTCACATGGATACGAAGAATATCCTCTTTATATGTGGTGGTGCCTTTGATGGCATAGAGCGCAAGATTGCCCAGCGTCTCAATACTCATACCGTCGGCTACAACAATGTCTCTGTGCGTCATCACGTGGCTGGTAATGAGCTTATGCGTTATGTCCAGCCTCAAGATCTGAAGTCGTTCGGACTGATACCGGAGATTATCGGTCGCCTGCCTGTGTTGACATATTTACATCCTTTGGATCGTGATGCTCTAAAACGTATTCTGACTGATGCTAAAAACTCTATCATACGCCAGCAGGTAAAGCTTTTCGAAATGGATGGGGTCAAGCTTGAATTTACTCCAGAGGCTCTTGATGCTATCGTCGATAAGGCTGTCCAGCGTAAGCTCGGGGCACGTGGCCTTCGTGGCATTGTTGAGACTCTTATGACGGACCTGCAGTTCAATACGCCAGGCTCGGATGTTAAGGAGATTACCATTACGGCAGATTATGTCAACGAGCAGCTTTCGAAGTCGGATGTGCTCGCAGGTTGAGATATGTCAGACGCCGATATGCTGATAATTCTGTAGAAGGGTTGCCTTTGGCAATCCTTTTTTCGTCAAAAAATCTACAGATATTTCTTTTTTTCATTTTTTTTATTTAATTTTGTAACACGGACACCATTTATAACTACCACTTATGGCGACTACCACTATGGAGAAAAACCAACTCACGGACTATCTGAAAAGGTATTTTGGATTCGACTCTTTCAAAGGACAACAGGAGGCTGTCATCACAAATCTCCTCGCAGGCAATGATACATTCGTGCTGATGCCTACGGGCGGAGGCAAGAGCCTTTGTTACCAGCTTCCTGCTTTGATTATGGATGGCACTGCTATAGTGCTGAGTCCGCTCATTGCCCTTATGAAAAATCAAGTGGATGCCATACGTCAGGTCAGCGAGGACGATGGTATCGCGCACTATCTCAATTCAAGTCTGAGCAAGTCAGAGATTACCAAGGTCAAGAATGACATACAGACGGGACGTACCAAACTTCTGTATGTGGCTCCTGAGTCGTTGGGTAAGGAGGAGACCAAGGAGTTTCTTCGGGGGGTGAGAATCAGTTTCTATGCTATAGATGAGGCGCATTGTATTAGCGAGTGGGGGCATGATTTCAGACCGGAATATCGACGTATACGACCTATGGTGCATGATATAGGCCGTGCTCCGATTATTGCTCTCACTGCCACGGCTACTGACAAGGTACGACGCGACATCAAGAAGAATCTGGGCATACTTCGTGCCAAGGATTTTGTGAGTTCGTTCAATCGCCCTAACCTGTATTATGAAGTGCGTCCCAAGAGCAAGGATATAGATAAGGATATCATACGGTTCATACTCCAGCACAAGGGCAAGAGTGGTATAGTGTACTGCCTCAGCCGAAAGAAGGTGGAGCAACTGGCGGAGATACTTCGTGCCAATCATATCAATGCGCGCGCCTATCATGCTGGCATGGAGACTACCGAACGCAACCAGACTCAGGACGACTTTATCATGGAGCGTATAGATGTCATAGTAGCTACCATAGCATTCGGTATGGGTATAGACAAGGCTGATGTGCGTTTTGTCATACACTATGATATACCTAAGAGCCTGGAGGCCTACTACCAGGAGACGGGGCGCGCCGGACGCGATGGCGGAGAGGGAATTTGCTTGGCATACTATTCGCCTAAGGATCTCGACAAGCTGCGCAAGTTCATGGAGGGCAAGCCTGTGGCTGAGCAGGATATAGGCAACCAGCTTCTGGCAGAGACCAAGGCCTATGTAGAGTCAAGTGTATGTCGTAGGAAGGTGCTCTTGCATTACTTTGGGGAAAGCTATTCTGAGGATAACTGCCATCATTGTGACAATTGTCTTCACCCACACAAATACGTGGATGGCAGGCATGGTCTGACTGCGGTACTCAAGGTCATACAAAGAATTAAGGAAAAGTTTAAGACAGACCATATTATTGACATAATCACAGGCGTAGAGTGTGAGGAGGTTCTCCTGCACTGTCACGAACAGCTCCCAGAATTCGGCTATGGCAAAGACAAGAGTCGTGCGTATTGGAGTGCTCTCATACGTCAGGGCATGATATCGGGGTATATCGAAAAGGAGGTCGAAAATTACGGACTGCTCAGAATCACAAAGACGGGGCATGAGTTTATGCGCTCGCCCAAGCCTTTCCTCTTTCTTGAGAATACTGAGTTTACAGACGACGGCCCGGAGTATGAGGAAGGTTCCGGGGTCATCGACGAGCCGTTGTTTCGTATGCTCAAAAACTTGCGCAAGAAGCGTGCACAGGCTCTTGGCATTCCTCCGTACGTCATCTTTCAAGAATCATCGCTTGAGGCGATGGCAACCATGTATCCTGTCACCGTCGAGGAACTTCAGAACATACCGGGAGTGGGGCAGGGTAAGGCTGCGAGATACGGTAAGGAATTCTGTGACCTGATACGCCAGCATTGTGAGGACAACGAGATAGAGCGTCCTCTCGATTTGCGTGTGCGCACCGTCGTAGGGCGCAGCAAGCAGAAGGTGACCATCATACAGAAGATTGACCGCAAGATGGATCTGAAAGATGTTGCCAAGGGACTGGGTATATCGTATGAGCAGCTGCTTGACGAGATTGAGGCCATTGTGTATAGCGGCACGAAGGTTGACATCAACTACTATATCAATGAGGTTATGGATGAGGACTATATGCTTGACATATATGACTATTTCCATGACGAATCACAGTGCGACCGTATCTCTGTAGCAATGAAGGAGCTTGGTCCTGACTATGAGGAGAACGACATACGTCTGGTGCGTATCAAGTTCTTGAGCGAGGTGGGGAATTAGCAACCATAACAAAGTCTTGTGGTCCTGTAGTCCTACAATTCCAAATCAAAATCAAGTTTTTATTTGGAATTGTGCTTGCTTATTCGTAACTTTGCAGCCAAATATATAAATATAAAAGTCTAAAACTATGGCATCATTCATTGAAGACAAGATTGTTATGGAGGGCATCACGTTTGACGATGTTCTGTTGATTCCTGCTTATTCCGAGGTGCTTCCCCGCGAGGTGAGCCTCGGCACCAAGTTCTCAAGAAACATTGAGTTGAAGATTCCGTTCGTGACAGCTGCGATGGATACCGTCACTGAGGCTCCAATGGCAATAGCCATAGCACGTGAGGGTGGAATAGGTGTCATACACAAGAATATGTCTATCGATGAGCAGGCTCGTCAGGTGGCAATCGTGAAGCGTGCTGAAAATGGCATGATATACGATCCCGTTACCATAAAGCGTGGAAAGACGGTGGCCGATGCGCTTGCCCTGATGGCTGAGTATCACATCGGAGGTATTCCTGTGGTAGATGATGACAATATCCTCGTGGGAATCGTCACCAATCGTGACCTGCGTTTCGAGAGGAATACTGCACGTCTGATTGACGATGTGATGACGAGCGAGAATCTTGTGACTACGACAGACAAGACCGACTTGATGGCAGCGAGCGATATCCTGCAGGAGAACAAGATTGAGAAACTGCCTGTGGTAGACGAAGCCAATCATCTCATCGGCCTGATTACCTACAAGGACATAACCAAGGCAAAGGACAAGCCGATGGCGTGCAAAGACTCGAAGGGACGTCTGCGTGTGGCAGCAGGTGTGGGTGTGACTGCCGATACGTTCCAGCGTATGGAAGCCCTGGTAAAGGCTGGAGTAGATGCAATCATCATCGATACTGCGCATGGTCATAGCGCAGGAGTCATCGAGAAGGTCAAGGAAGCCAAGGCTGCATTCCCCGATGTAGACATAGTGGTAGGAAATATCGCTACGGGCGAGGCTGCAAGGATGCTCGTGGAGGCTGGTGCCGATGCTGTCAAGGTGGGTATAGGCCCCGGCAGTATCTGTACTACGCGCGTGGTAGCTGGTGTAGGTGTGCCGCAGCTGTCGGCAGTATACGATGTGGCTTCTGCCCTTGCTGGCACAGGGGTGCCTCTGATAGCTGATGGCGGCTTGCGCTATAGTGGTGATGTGGTCAAGGCTTTGGCTGCTGGCGGATACAGCGTCATGATAGGCTCTTTGGTGGCAGGTACTGAGGAGGCTCCAGGCGAGACGATTCTGTTCAACGGACGCAAGTTCAAGGCTTATCGAGGCATGGGGTCGCTCGAAGCCATGGAGAAGGGCAGTGCCGACAGATATTTCCAAGGTGGAGTCAAGGAGACAAAGAAACTCGTCCCCGAGGGTATCGCTGGGCGTGTGCCATACAAGGGTACGGTACAGGAGGTACTGTACCAGCTCGTAGGAGGTCTGCGTAGCGGTATGGGCTACTGCGGTGCGCACAATATCGACGAGTTGCACAATGCCAAGTTTACCCGTATCACCAATGCAGGTATGCTTGAGAGCCATCCCCACGAGGTCATTATCACAAGTGAAGCTCCGAACTACAGCCGTCCGCAGTAATTTTCTTTGAATATTCTTTTGCGAAAAAATATAAACAACGAATAGATGACGATGAAAAGAACTTGTCTTATCTCATGCTTGGCATTGGGTATGAGCCTCGGATTGATGGCTCAGCCAGATGATCCTGTAGTGATGACTGTGGGGAGCGAAAAGGTGACGAGGAGTGAGTTTGAATACAATTTTAACAAGAATAATACCGATGCCGTAGTAGACAGGAAAAGCGTGCGTGAGTATGCTGATATGTATGCCGTGTATCGCATGAAGGTACTTGCTGCGCTCGATGCCAGACTTGATACCGTGACCTCGTATCAGAAGGAGTTCCGCCACTATCGTGACTTGCAGATAAGACCATTGCTTGTGTCAGACGCCGTGGTAGAGCAGGAGTGTACGAATTACTATAATCGCATGCTGGAGTCGCTCGGAGGTAAGGATTTGATAAAGCCAGCCCACATATTCTTGATGCTGGGGCAGAATGCACCAAAGGAACAGATAGAAGAGACTAAGGTGCGTATTGACAGCATATACAATGCTCTGGCGGAGGGTGCGGATTTTGAGACTCTTGCCAAGGAACTGAGCCAGGATCGTCAGACCGCCGTCAAAGGCGGTGTGTTGCCCTGGGTAGGTCCCGGACAAACGCTCAAGGAGTTTGAAGATGTGGCGTACGCTCTGAAGGTGGGCGAGATGAGCAAGCCTGTGCAGAGCCCCGTGGGCTACCATATCATCAAGATGATAGAGCGCAAGGATCTTGAGCCATTTGATTCGCTCCACACGAAGATTCACGCTTACTTGGAGCGCAGGGGTATACGAGACCAGCTTGCAGGTGCGGTGGTAGACTCGCTACGCGCCAAATACAACGGTGAGAAGACAGCCGAGGAGATACTCGACATGGAGACCGAGCGTCTCTGCGCACAGGATATGGAGTTGAAATACTTAGTCAAGGAGTATCACGACGGTCTTCTTCTCTACGATTTGTGTTCGCAGCAGATATGGGAGCCTGCCAAGGCAGATACCGTAGGTATTGAGAAACATTTCAAGGCAAACAAGAAGTCATACGCATGGGACAAGCCTCACTTCGCAGGTATGGTCTATTACTGTAAGAACGAAGCAGATGTCGCTGCCGTGAAGAAATTGCTCAAGAAGGTGCCCGAGGACCAGTGGATAACTACAGTACGCGGAGCATACAACAAGGATAGCGTCTGCGTGCGCATGGAGAAACGTTTGTTTGCAGAGGGGGACAACGACAACGTTGATGTGCTCGCACTCAAGGTCAAAGGCAAGGAAATAAAGCCTGTAAAGGACTTCCAGTACGTAGGAGTCGTGGGCAAGGTGCTCAAGAAAGGTCCAGCCAAATGGACAGACGTCTCTGCTCAGGTTGTACAGGACTACCAAAAGGCAAAGGAAGACGAATATGTCGAGACACTCCGTAGGAAATATCCTGTGGTGATAAACGAGGCCGTGCTCTCGACTGTTAACCAGGGAGGCAACAACTAAACACATATAGAGAATACGATGAAAAGAATCCTGCTCTGTGTGTTTGTGGCGTATATCGTCGGTGTAGCACAAGCACAGAACCATACCGTAGACGAGGTGGTATGGGTGGTGGGCGACGAAGCCATACTCCGTTCGGACGTAGAGAGGTATCGCAACGACTACAATGCGCATGTCAAGGGCGACCCCTATTGCGTCATACCCGAGCAGTTGGCCATACAGAAGCTGTTCTTGCATCAGGCTGTCATAGACAGTATCACTCCCGATGAGAGCCAGTTGGGTAGACTCGTCGAAACTGAACTGAACAACCGTATCCTGATGGCAGGAAGCCGTGAGCGTCTTGAGGAGTATATGCGCATGAGTACCACTCAGATGCGTGAGCTCATGACCGAGCAGTACCGCACCGAGATGATAGTGAGTCAGGTGAAGCAGAAACTCACCGAAGATGTCAAGATAACTCCGGCCGAGGTGCGCAAGTATTACCGCGACCTTCCGGAAGATTCGTTGCCCTACGTCCCCATGAAGGTGGAGGTACAGATACTCGTCCAGCATCCGCGCGTGTCACGCCAAGAGATAGAGCGGGTCAAAGAGCAACTGAGAGGGTGGGCAGAGCGAGTTACCAACGGAACTACGAGTTTCTCGGCTCTTGCCCGAATGTTCTCTCAAGACGATGGCTCCGCACGTCAGGGTGGCGAACTTGACTACTATGGCAAGACAGACCTTGATCCTGCCTTTGCAGGAGTGGCATTCTCGCTCAATGACCCCAAGAAGGTCAGTAAGGTGGTGCAGAGCGAGTTCGGATTTCACATCATACAACTCGTAGATAAGCGCGGCGACAAGGTGAAGGTGCGACATATACTGCGACGACCCGAGGTAGACCCCAAGGATATGGAGGCTTGTCTCGCTCGTCTCGACTCGATTGCTACCGACATTAAGAATGGCGAGTTTACCTTTGAGATGGCGACACAGGACCTTTCGCAGGACAAGGACACGCGCAACAATCATGGTATAATGGTCAATCAGAACATGCAGACTGGCGAGCGCTCTACAAAGTTTGAAATGGGCGAGTTGCCCGGAGAGATAGCACGTCTCATTGACAAGATGCAGGAGGGGGAGATATCCGAGCCTTTCACCATGATAGACAAGAAGGGTAGGGAGGTAGGAGCCATAGTCAAGTTGAAGAAGCGCATACCAGCCCACAGAGCTAATGTCACCGAAGACTTTCAGAGCCTGAAGAGTGCTGTCGAAGAGCGCAAGAAAACCGAAGTTGTAGACAAATGGATACGCGAGAAGCAGCGCAGCACATACGTACGCATCAAGGAAGGGTGGCGTTCGTGCGAGTTCAAGTATCCAGGCTGGGTGAAGTGAACATAACGTAGGTGTTGAAGACAAGGATTATCACCATAATATATATACTGTCAGCCGTAGTGCTCACAGTCCTGGCCGAGAGCAGGGTATACCTCCTGCACTCGGACAGATTGTATTTCGACTCGTCTGTCAACAGAGAGGCTCAGTTTCTCGTAGGCAACGTTCAGTTTCGTCATGACGATGTACTCATGTGGTGTGATAGTGCGCTGTATTACGAGGCGTCCAATAGTTTTGACGCCTTTGGTAATGTGCGAATGAAACAGGGCGACACCCTCAGTCTCACGGGTGATGAACTCTATTACAATGGTTTGGAGAAACTTGCAAAGGTCAGGTATAACGTAGTCTTGAAACACCGTGACATGACTCTATATACCGACTCATTGGACTATGATCGCCTGTACAACGTAGGCTATTTCTTCGAGGGAGGACATCTAGTAGACAAGGACAATGACCTCGTTTCGGACTGGGGCGAGTATCACCCCGACAAGCGAGATGCCGTCTTCAACTACAACGTAAAGATGGTGACACCAGCACCCCCCAAGGCACCAAAGACCATATTATTGACCGACACTCTACACTATGACACACGTACGGCCATAGGTCATGCACTCGGCCCGAGTACCATCGACGACGGCAGCACTCACGTCTATACCGAGTCAGGCTATCTCAACACTCGCAACGATAATATGATACTTCTGGAGCGGAGCGAGCTCAATGACAGCGGGAAAAAGCTCATAGGAGACAGCGTAAACTGGAACAGCACGGACTCTATCGGAGAGGCGTTTGGCAACGTGGTCTACACGGATGTCATCAATCAGAACATGATGACTGGCAACTACGTCTACTACGAGAACAAGACAGGCTATAGCATGGGTACAGACTCGCTCTGCCTCATAGACTTCTCGCAAGGCAAGGACACTATGTATCTCCATGCCGATACCCTCAAGATGTATACGCGCAATATCAACACCGACTCCGTGTGGCGTGACCTCCATGCCTATCATCGGGTGAGGATGTACCGCAATGACCTGCAGGGAGTATGCGACTCGCTCGTCTATCACGGGCGTGACTCCGTAGCCATCATGTACCGTGACCCCATAGTATGGATGGGCTCGCAGCAGATGCTTGGCGAAGAGATTAGGGCCTTCATGAACGACAGCACCATAGATAGCGTGCAGGTGCTCAGGCAGACCCTGTCGTGCGAAAAGATAGACGAAGACAACCATTTCAACCAGATTGCAGGTCATGAGATACACTCATACTTGCGCGACGGTGAAGTCTATCTTACCCACGTCATCGGCAATGTATACGTCAAATACTATCCCCTCGACGACGATAGTCTGATGATCGGTCTCAACCACACCGAGAGCACCGAGCTCAAGATGTATATGGGTGAAGACCGCAAACTCGAACGCATGTGGATGCCGGCAGCCACAGGGACGCTCTTCCCGATACTGAAGATTCCCGAGTCTCAGAGATTTCTGGAGAATTTTCAATGGTTTGACTACATACGCCCCCTTGACAAATACGATATCTACGTATGGCGGGGCAAGCGGTCGGGCACAGAGCTTATAGAGAAAAAACAACGCAAGGTACCCTTGCAGAAACTTGAAAACATACAAACAAAGAAAAATGGGAATGTTCAAGGCACGCGAGCCCCGCAAGTTTCGCAGGGTGAGCATATACACTGACGAGCGTAGGGAAAAGTTGCAGCGACTGGTCGATGAAGTGAAAGCTCAGGAGTCAGCCCCCGAGGAGAAAGCCCCGGTGACTGTAGAGGACGTGATGCGTAATGATCGTTTCAAAGGCAAGTTCTCGCAGTATACCCCCAGAGCCCAGCGTCACAGCGAGAGTGGCCGTAGCCGCCTCGCCTGGCCGATAGCACTCATAGCGATACTGATACTGATAATGATATGGCATTATCTCCTGACAGGAAACGTACATTTGTGAATCTCAAAACCTCAAAAAAGTGAACATCGTCCAGCTCTTACCGGAAAAAGTAGTCAGCCAGATAGCAGCAGGAGAAGTCGTGCAACGTCCGGCATCTGTCATCAAGGAATTGATGGAAAATGCCATAGATGCAGGAGCAAGTAGCATCGACGTGCTCGTCGAGGACGCAGGACGCTCACTCATACAGGTGATAGACAACGGAAAGGGCATGAGCCCAGACGACGCAACGCTGGCGTTCAAGCACCATGCCACGAGCAAGATACGCAACGCCGAAGACCTCTTTACTCTCCACACCATGGGATTCAGAGGCGAAGCCCTGCCCTCTATAGCCGCTGTATCGCAAGTAGCATTGCAGACCCGTACCCCAGACGCAGAGTTGGGCACCCACATAGAGATAGCAGCCAGCGAGATTACCAGCCAACACACCTGTGTATGTAAGGTAGGATCAAACTTCGCTATCCGCAACCTTTTCTACAACATACCAGCCCGACGCAAGTTTCTCAAATCCAACACCACCGAGCAGAACAATATCATACAGGAGTTTCAGCGAGTGGCGCTTGTCAACCCTTCTGTAGAGTTCTCGCTCACTACCGACGGGACACTCCAGACGCGCCTCGCCCCCTCCAACACCCGCCGCCGCATAGTAGACATCTTTGGGCGCAAGACCGGAGAGCAACTCCTGCAAATCGAAGCCGACACATCGCTCATACGTCTGACAGGCTACGTTGGTCGCCCCGAGACCTCTCGCAAGAAAGGTGTCCACCAGTACTTCTTCGTCAACGGCAGATATATGCGCCATGCCTACTTCAACAAAGCCGTACAAAAAGCCTTCGAAGGTCTCATACCAGCCGACGAACAGATACCATATTTCATATATTTCGACGTAGACCCGGCAAGTGTCGATGTAAACATCAGTCCGACCAAAACCGAGGTAAAGTTTGAAAACGAGCCATCGCTTTGGCAGATCATCATAGCGTCAATCAAGGAGTCGTTGGGAAAATACAACGTTGCACCGTCCATCAGTTTTGACGAGTCGCAGGGCATCGTCGACATACCCGTGTTTGAAAAGCAAGCACACGTGTCGGCACCACAGATACACATCGACAAGAACTACAATCCCTTCAACGCCTCGTCACGTACATCAGGCTACACACCAGAATACCGCTCCAAAACCTCCGTCTCAGACTGGCAGAGCCTGTACGAAGGACTTAGCGACAAGGTCGAGGAGGAGCCTGTGCGTGAGATGCTCCTCCCCTTTGAAGAGCAAGACGCCAGCATCGACGTGACTACGGGAAAAATCCTGCAATACCGCGGACAGTACCTCATGCTTACCTGCGAGCAAGGTCTGATGATTATCAATCAGCGACGCGCACACACGCGCATATTGTACGATAGGTATGTCGAGGAGGCAGGCAGGCGCAAGGCAGTCATGCAGGGCCTCCTGTTTCCCGAACTGCTCCAGCTGAGTGTAGCAGACTCCCAGCTTATGGACACTATGATGGAATACTTCCAACAGCTCGGTTTTGAGATAGCACCGCTCGGACACGGGAGCTACTCCATAAACAGCGTCCCTACAGACATACGGGGACTTGACCCTAAGCGACTGGTATGCGAGCTGATAGAGGAAGTACGTACCGACACACACACCAGCACACAAGGCTATCAGACCGCATTGGCCCTTGCTCTCGCTCGCCGGGCAAGCATCGCAGACGGGCAAGTGCTCTCGGCCGATGAGACTCAACACCTCGTAGGTGAACTCTTTAAGAGCAGCAACCCCAATATCACCCCCGATGGCAAAAAGATCTTGACCATACTCAAACACGAAGACATAACAACGATGTTAGACTGAAAGAAAATCAGAAAAAAAATCATACCATAATGGAAAAGAAAGACAGAATCATACTGACAGGAGACCGCCCGACGGGGCGTCTTCACATCGGTCACTATGTAGGCAGCCTCCGCCGTCGCGTGGAGCTACAGAACGAAGGAGAATACAAGAAGATGTACGTATTCATTGCCGACGCACAGGCACTGACCGACAATGTTGACAATCCCGAAAAGGTACGCCAAAACGTAATCGAGGTCGCGCTCGACTATCTCGCCTGCGGACTCGATCCCGACAAGGTGACAATCTTCATACAAAGCCAGATACCAGAGCTGTGTGAGCTATCGTTCTACTTCATGAACCTCGTGTCGGTGAGTCGCCTGCAGCGCAACCCCACCGTCAAGACCGAGGTACAGATGCGAGGTTTTGCCGGTGAGAGTATACCAGTAGGTTTCTTTACCTATCCTGTGTCACAGGCGGCAGACATCACATTGTTTAAAGCCACAACAGTCCCAGCAGGAGCGGATCAAGAGCCTATGCTCGAACAGAGTCGTGAGATAGTACGTCGTTTCAACAACATATACGGCCCTACGCTCGTAGAGGCAGATATTCTGCTCCCCGACAATGCAGCATGTCTTCGACTCCCAGGTACAGACGGCAAAGCCAAGATGTCAAAGTCGCTGGGCAACTGTATCTACCTCTCAGACACAGAGAAAGAGTTGAAAAAGAAAGTCAATTCCATGTTTACCGACCCCGAACACCTCACCATCGACTCGCCGGGACATCTCGAAGGCAACTGTGTCTTTACCTATATCGATGCATTCTGCACCGACTCAGACTTCGCACGTTTTATGCCAGAGTACCAGAACCTCGACGAGATGAAAGCCCACTACTGCTGTGGAGGATTGGGTGACGGTACGTGCAAGAAGTTCCTCTTCAATGTACTCAACGATCGTCTCAAGCCCATACGCGAGCGTCGTCTGGAATTGCAGAAAGACATCCCTGCCATCTATGAGATGCTGCGCCGCGGTTGTGAAGAGGCACGCCGTGTAGCTCAGGAGACTATGGAAGAAGTGCGTCGTGCGATGAAAATCAACTACTTTGACGACGCAGACCTCATCAGCGAGCAACAAAAGCGATTCAACGAGAAAAAATAAATAGCAAAAAACTTGCACATTTCCTTGAATTGTCGTACCTTTGCACCGCAATTCAAAGGAAATGCACGGGCGATTAGCGCAGCTGGTTCAGAGCATCTGCCTTACAAGCAGAGGGTCGGCGGTTCGAATCCGTCATCGCCCACGCAAGAAGACGAAAGACTAATGGGAGACCGTTAGTCTTTTTTTCGTGAAAACCACTTTAGCTATAAAAAAATGTAAATAAAACTTGCGTATTTCGCAGTTTAATGTTACCTTTGTGGTCAATTAGGTGTATTTATGTATAAAAATTAAAAAATAAAAGATGAAAAAGTTATTTATGGCTATGTGTACTGCAGTGCTTACTGCAGTAGTATCAATGTCGGTGACTTCATGTAGTTTGGGAGATAATGAGGATGTCGACAATTTCAGTTTTGAGTACCAGATGGACTATGGCACAATCCCCACAGTGAAGTGTGAGGAGATGCTTGACACATTATCCTTGCCAAAGAGCATCACCACCTCCAAGCAGAATGCCCAGACCGCATTGCTCGGAGTTGCAGACTCTATGCATAACGAAATCAGCAAAATCCTCACCTCCTACGATAAGGAAGGCTATACCAACTTCAATCTCACACTCCGACTGGTGGGCGACAAGATGGGCGTTGTAGCATCAAAGACATGGGAGTCAAACCTCTATGACAACTTCAAACTCTTGCTCTCAATAACCTCAGCGTCTAACCAAGCCCTTATAGAGAGCAGTTTGGGCGAAGAGATAGAGACGTTCAACAGTGAGTCTCAGTATACTGAGCCGATGACCAATGCAGAGGCCAAGCAACAGTTCCAAAGCATCGTAGGACCATTCGTCCCAACAATGGAGGATTACCACAATGCACTGAAGGAGGCTGGTCTGAACGACGCAAAAGTCAAGTTGACATTGTACGGCAAAAGATTCGAGGACGTAGATTCTGTAGTTTGGAAATAAGACTATCATAAGTACAAAGAAAACCGTCCTTTGTTGCAACATTGCAGCAAAGGGCGGTTTTTAGGTTTTTAGGTTTTTAGGTTTTTAGGTTTTTAGGTTTTTAGGTTTTTAGGTTTTCTCATAACCTCATAACCTCATAACCTTATAACCCCATAACCTTATAACCTACAACTCAATAAACTCAAAGCTGTTGCCTACGATGCTGAGGTAGCGCATGAAATCCTGACGTGCTATGACTACGGTGCCACGGCAGTCGTTGGGGTGGAAGCTCATGCTCTCAGCCTCTTGCAGACGAGAATCAAGAAAGAGGTGTACGTGATGTTCCTTGTCGTTGATGAGCCCGAAAGGGGAGACGCTGCCAGGCTCAAGACCGAGGTAGCGCATCATGCGTTCGGGCGATGCGAAGCTGAGTTTACCGGGAGCAGGGAGTCCCTGAGCGGTTAGAGCAGCCTTGAGCTTCTGTTCAAGCATATGGATATCAAGGTCGTAGTCACAATGGCAGCATACGAGATAGTGGCGGTTGCCTTTATGATTGCGCAGAAAGATGTTTTTGCAGTGTATGCTGCCATCGTCCCTCCACCAACGTCTTGCCTCCTCGATAGTCTTGCCTTCGGGGTGGCTGTAGTTGGTGAAAGGGATATCATGTCGTCTCAAGAAGGTCAGAACCGCCTCTTCTCGTGTCATTTTCGTATTGTTTTTGAAAGTCAGATTTTCGTCACCTTGAAAGAGAAGGTGATGGGCTTGCTGCCATCAATGGTGTATTTCTGCATCGGACCAGGGCCGCATGAAGCATTGCCAAGACCGCGCAACTCTGCTGCGAGCTGGAGATAGATATGTGGCTGAGGCTTGAGCTCCCATTGATGCTGTGCGTTCATCAAGTCTGCGTCAGTATAGGGATTGGCACTGAAATACAACCCTTCTGGGCACTCAATCTTGTAGCCATGCCCCTCAGCATCGGTCAGTGTAACTTCACGCACGAAGCGGTCTCCCGTAGTCTGAGGCTTGATGTAATGCTCGGCGAGCTGGCCGACTGTCTGCTCGTAGCGTCCTGGCAAAACGCCAGCTTTGCGGTCAGGATAGTTCTCATACGGGCCATAACCATAGTAGCTGACATTGGTCAGAGTCTCGGGCAGCTTGCAGATAACACCAGCCCTACGCAGACCACCATCGTGGGGAGTGATGCTAACGCTGACGTTAGTGCTTGTTCCAGCGAGTTTGGTATAGCTAATCTGCGCGTCAGCCTTGTCATCGCTGTTAGTGTCGTGAAAACGGTCATTCTCTATCCAACGGTGGTTCTGGAATGCAAATTCCAGCCCCTCAGCCTCGCGGATAAGTATCATAAGGGCAGGCTCGTTAGGCAACTGGTCGTTGAGGAAGAGAGTGTGGTGATATAGAGCCAGCTCGTGACCGGCAGGAGCATAGTCATTGGCGCGAGGGTCAATTATGCGTGCCGTGATGACGCTCTCAACCTTTGATTTGCGCTTGGCCTTGTCGATGTCGTTCTGTGAGACAGCGAGGGTATATGTCTGCCCTGGAGCCACGTCGGGAAGTGACTTAGTGATAGTCTTGACGGGGAAGCCGTCGGCGAGAATCTGACAAACGAGCTTCAGACCCTTGAGCGAACGGAAAGCATACTTGTTGGTGAGAGTCAGCACATTGTCGTTCATATCGAATCCGACGTATTGGTATGCACCTTTAACTTCGGCAAGCTTGGCGGTGTACTCGCGCTCTGCCGTGACGATGCCGTTGGAGCAGAAGTTACCCTGGTGTGGGCCAGGGAAGTCATAGCCAGTGTGCAGGCGGCGTATGCCCTGCTTGAGTTCGCGAGGCTCGTAGATGGCCTGGTCTACCCAGTCCCAGATACAGCCTCCGATGGTAGCATTGCTCTCCTCCATTGACAGCATATACTCAGGGAGGTTGCCTATGGCGTTGCCCATGGCGTGGGCATATTCGCAGAGGAACATGGGCTTGTCAAGATTGCTCGTGTTGCGCGACATCCAATCCATGCTCGGATACATCTTAGAGTAGAAGTCAGAGTATGCACTGCCACCATAGTCCTTGTCGATGCGTGTGCCCTCGTAGTGTACGGGGCGAGTCGGGTCAATGCGCTTAGACACGTCATAGCAGTTCTTGAAATTGCTGCCAGCCCCAGCCTCGTTGCCCATGGACCACATCAGTACGCAGGGGTGGTTGATGTCGCGGCTGACGAGCCTCTCTATGCGGTCTTCGAAAGCCGGAATCCATGACTCCATATACGATATGGACTGGTTGGCGTGGTCTTCGAGGTCAGCCTCGTCGCAGCAGTACAGACCAAAGTGGTCAAACATCGCATACATGCGTGCGTCGTTGGGGTAGTGGCTGGTGCGAATGGTATTGATATTGTTCTGCTTCATCATGGTGACATCCTTGAGCATGCTCTCCACGCTGACGGTGCGTCCTGTGGCAGGGTCAGTGTCGTGGCGGTTCACACCCTTGAGCATCACGCGTTTGCCGTTGACATAGAGCAGCGAGCCCTTGATTTCGACCTGACGTATGCCCACCTTTGTGGAGAAAGCCATCATCTGTTGGTTCTGTGCGTCGTATTGTACGATGTCCATAGTGTATAGCGTCGGGCTCTCTGCGCTCCATAGCTGAGGCGCGGTGAGGGTAAACTGAGCCTTTCTGTCCTTGATGGGGCGTGAGGCAAGGAATTTGCCCGAGGGACTGTAAAGGTATGCCATGGCGTTTACATCAGCGTCCACGTTGAGCGTGATGTCCCATTTGCCCTCATTGCCCACAGGAGAGGTGCGTATGATGTGGTTGCGTATGCTTTGGCTGGGTATGTTGTAGACGTAAACACTACGGAAAATGCCACTCATGCGGAACATGTCCTGACACTCCAGATATGAACCATCACACCATCGGTGCACCACGACAACCATCTCGTTATGACCCTTGCGGAGATAGTCCGTGAGGTCAAACTCAGACACATTGTTGGCACCCTGCGTATAGCCTACCTGCGAGCCGTTGACATATATCATTGCACTCGAGTAGATGCCACCAAAATGAATGATGGTGCGTCTGCCCGATGCGAGCCATGCGTCGGCTACCTCAAACTTGTGGCGGTAAACGCCAACGGGATTGATCGCATAGTTCTTGCCACCATCATTGAAGCCAGGGCGAGCCTTGATGAAAGGAGGCGTGTTGCTGTGCGGATACTCCACGTTGCAGTAGATGGGGCGGTCATAGCCCTGCATCTCCCAACATGAGGGTACGGGTATCCTGTCCCATGTGAGAGTGTTGAAACGCTGCGCGAGGGTATTGAGGGCTTCCATGCTGTTGATGCCTTCGGGGATGAAGTGGAAGTCCCAAGTACCATCAAGACTCTTGTAGAGACTACTTTGAGGTTCTGTCCAAGGGGTGCGGTAATACGCTTTGTCGGCGTGCATCTCCTTCTCGCTAGCGTATGGCATATAGGTGGCTATACCAGACAATTTGTTGATAGCAAAGACAGTCTCGTCCTCCCATATCGGAGCTGCTATCTTTGGCTTTGCAACCTGCTCAATGGTAAACCATGATTCCTGATCATTATCATCGATGTCGACGATATCCATCTGCCCTCCGCGTGAGGTGAACATCAATTTCTTGTTGGCAGAAGTGATGCGATACACCCCCTTCTGCCCTTTGACTGCCTGTATTTGCATGAGAGCGTTGCCTGGACTCGCAGGATTTGCTTTCCACTGTATCAGCCACTTGAGACTGCGGTTGTCGCCTCCGTCGTCGAAGTGACTGTCGTAGAAAGCTCCGCCGATGAGGTGGGTGACAGGCTCGCCAGCCTTACCATAGTACGTCTTGATGCTCCAGTACTGACCGCGGTTGAGGCTGTCAGCCTCCTCAGCGCGCACCTTGGCATTGTTGCCACCATCATCACCATTGCCCAAGACGAGCGTAGGGTGGCTGACGCTACGGAAACGGTACGTACAGTTGTCGTCACTGCCAAACTCACAGCCCTCGCTGATGGTGATACCTCCTGCCAGAGCTTTGAAGTCAGGCTTGTTGGCTGGGACGGCACTATAGCGACCAGGAGCTATCTCACGCAGAGTCCATTTTTGGAGTTCGTCCGAGCCGTTGACCTCGCCGTACTCCATGCCTGAAGTACCGACGCGCAGAGCTTTTTGAGTAAATGGATCGATGAAGCGCCAACTGCCCGAAAGCTCGTCGATGACAAAGAGTTGCCCTTTGTATTCCGTTGGAATCCCATCGATCTGGTACAAGGCACCCTTCCTGAAATCTTGTGCCGAGACTCCGATGCAGATCAGGCTCAGACACGCCAATAGAAGTTTTCTCATATACGAATGTTTAAGTTAATAATCATTTTACCACACTGGCACCCAGCGAGTAGATGTATTCGCCCTGTGGGGCAGACTCCATAGCCTCGACCTTTGCGCTGATATTGTCGAGGTAATGTACTATGGCAGCCTCCTGAGTGCAAGGCAGTACTGGACTGCCCCATTCGCGCTGACCATGGTGCGCGAGGACGATGTGTATGATGCGCTTTATCTCGTCAGCATCGATACTGTGCTGCTCGAGGACGTTCTGCAATTTGTGTGCACCGATATAGATGTGTCCCAGCAGATACATATCCTGCTGTGCGTCGCCGCTTTTGGAATATTCGTAGACCTTGCCATAGTCGTGAAACATTATGGCGAGTATGCACCGTTCAATCTTGATCTGATAGGGTAGGCAAGGGTAGAGCCCTTCGAGCATGTGGAGCATCTGCCAGACGTGGTTGAGCAAACCGCCTGGGAAAGCGTGATGCACGGTAGTGGCAGCAGGATATTCGCTATACGGCTTGTAGAGTTTTTCAGCAAAGGATTTGATTATGTCGATGAGACTTTTGTCATCGCAGTACGTCACCAACTGGCTGATGGTCTTGTCCCATATATCGCGTGAGATGGGGCGAGGCATCATGTTGTAGAGCGGGTGGGCATCGTCAGCCATCAGTCCGACGATGAGGTCGGCGACGGAGCATGACTTGCTCCCGTTAAAGTCCTTGATCTGACCGAGCTTCACCAATTGCCCCATCTGTGGTGGCATCTCTGGGAGAAGATCCCATACGGAGATGTTGAAACTCTCGTCTTCAGCAACGAGTTTAAGTTGTGCGTATGGCTTGTGTTGTCGTGTCAGCAGGTTGGTACGCCCGACAACTATAAATTCTTTCATGTTCATATTCTCCCAAATTATTCAATAAGTACGACAAAGTTACGAATAAGCGAGAATAATTCCAAATAAAAACTTGTTTTTGATTTGGAATTATCGAGCGCAAGTAACTTAGACCACAAGGTCAAAGTTACGAATAAGCGAGCGGAAAAGCAAATAAAAACTTTTTTAATTTGCTTTTCCCGAGCGGGAGGACCACGAAACCTGTTTCGCTTGGCTTGTCCAAGAACTTGGAGCGAAGTTCAAAGTTACGACTTTTGCTGACGGGTGCGAAAAACTGACATACCAAAGAAAAGACGGAGTGATGGTTTTTCCGATAGACTGTCTGAAGGATTAGCCTCTTTAGACGGCAGGACTACGGATTTTCATTATGTCAGCAAAGGTCTCCTATATTACAAGTTTCATCTACAGGATAGTAACAAGGCCGAACTCCCCCTGCTGTTTATCCATTTTCAAAAGTCTCAATGTCTGAGAAAGTCTGAAACGGTCGAAAGGATAGATGACAGCAGCATTCATACGATCCTTTTGGCAGAAAAAGTTGTATATCTCGTGATTATTCTCTAAATTTGCCTTCATGACAGGAGTTGTATAAGAGTTTAAGTTGGATAAATCGCTTATTCAAGGTTGGGAAACAATAGTTAAAAAAAATTATGGTAAAGAAACGTGAAATAAGAAATAGTACTGCCGAATTTCTGACCTTCATAGCCATAGGCAAGGAGAAAGGGATTCAGGTGCTCTATAAGGACGAGACCGTTTGGGCTACTCAAAAGGCAATGGCTTCACTCTTTGACTGTTCTACGGACAACATCGGGCTACATCTGAAGAATGTTTTCAAAAGTGGAGAGCTCATCGAAGATTCAGTTACCGAGAAAATCTCGGCAACTGCCGCTGACGGGAAAAGCTATCTAACTAAGTTTTACAACCTTGATGCCATCATCTCTGTAGGCTATCGAGTCAATTCCATCCGCGCCACACAGTTCCGACAGTGGTGTACATACGTGATACGACAGTTCTCGTTGCGCGGATATGTCATCGACAGGAAGCGCATGGAAAACGGAACATTCATCAGTGAAGACTATTTCGAACATTTGCTGGCAGAAATAAGGGAGATACGTCTGAGCGAACGCAGGTTCTATCAGAAGTTGACAGATATTTATGCCACCAGCATTGATTACAACCGGGATGCGCCAACCACAAGGCGGTTTTTCAAAAAAATACAGAACAAGATGCATTATGCTGTGCATGAGCATACTGCTGCCGAGCTCATCGTGGAACGTGCAGATGCTGAAAAAAAGAATATGGGACTAACCTCATGGGAAAATGCTCCAAATGGGAAAATTGTCAAGACTGATGTCAGCGTTGCCAAAAACTATTTGAAGCAAAGTGAGCTGGAAGACATGGGGCGCATTGTCACAGCAGTATTGGAATTTGCAGAAAGCAGAGCCAAACGACACATACCGATGACAATGGAAGATTGGGCAAAACGTATTGATGCCTATCTTTCAAGCGATGAACGACCACTGCTGAATCGTTCAGATTCAGTTAGTCATGAATATGCCAAGGTCTTTGCTGAAACGGAGTTTGAGAAATACAGGATAATCCAGGACAGATTGTTCAGAAGCGATTTTGATAGGTATGCAAGAGGCGAGGAAGAACTTCCGCCACTTCCACAGGACGGTGATAAAGAATAACAGATAACATACCCAAATAACACAAGTAAGCAAACAGCCATACCAAAGAAAAGACGGAGTGATGGTTTTGCCGATAGGCTGTCTGAAGGATTAATGAGAAATTCCTTCCTGCCACCTAATTATACAGAAATAATAAACCAATAATGAATCATTAAAAATGTATATGTTAAGAAAAATATTTTTTACTGCATTAGTATTTGTGTCTCATATTACGTATGGTGCCGATGGCAACGTTGAAGAATGGACAACAATAAAAAATGGTAATATGTGGATCGATTCTGATGGAAATGAGATACAAGCACATGGCGCAGGATTCCTAAAAGTAAATGATACATGGTATATGATTGGTGAGGATCGGACACAACAATGGAATCCCGACGTCAATATGTATTCTTCAAAAGATCTTGTAAACTGGAAATTTGAACGTAAGATTATAAAGAACGGAGCAACTCATCCCGATTTAGGCAAAACAAGAATGATAGAACGTCCTAAGTTGATGTATTGTGCTAAAACAGGACAATATGTAGTGTGGTGTCACTGGGAAAGTTCCGACTATGGAGCGTCAGAAGCCGCAGTATTCTATTGCGACAGCATTAACGGAGAATACAAATTCCATTGGGGAGGACGCCCATTAGGAATAAAATCCCGTGACTGTAATGTCTTTGTCGATGATGATGGCACAGCATACTTCATATCTACGATTGAAGAGAATCAGCATCTCGGATTATTCAAGCTATCAGATGACTATCTGTCAGCGGTAGAATACACCGAACTATTCAAGCACCAACGCCGAGAAGCTCCAGCTATAGTTAAAGTCGATGGCATATATTATATGTTGTCATCAGCATGTACTGGTTGGGACCCCAATCCCTGTAAACTTTCATGTTCCGATTCTCTCACATCGGGCTGGAGCGAGTTGAAACAAATAGGAGATGATACAGCTTATGATACTCAGGCCGCTTCAATCCTGACTATCCATGGGACCGAAGACACGACATATCTGTATGTGGGTGACCGATGGATGGATCCAGGGTTGCCAGAATCAAAAACCATCATATTTCCAATATATTTTGGAGACAGAAGTTGTAAGTTTAATTACTCACATAGTTTCGACATAGATTTCAAAAAAGGCATTTGCAGGACAAAGGAATTCTAACAATATACCCTAAAAACCGCAACTACGCACATGATATGATACAGAAGCGAAAAGAATCTGCATCGTTAGTAAAAAGGGGGGCTGCCGAATAAATCACTTTCTCCCTGGTGCTCGTGAAGATATGTCAGACACTTGCCAATGTCACGTATGTCCTCTGGTTGATGAACCTCGTTAATAAAGCCAACATAGAGCATGATACTTGTGGGTGCAAAGATACAACTTTTATGTGACAGTCCTGTGTACTACAATCGCATTTTTACGGAAGCCTTATTTGCAAATCAACCGGTTAACTCGTTCAAATAGGGCAAAAATCA
Source organism: uncultured Prevotellaceae bacterium (assembly GCA_945932615.1). Lineage (GTDB taxonomy): Bacteria > Bacteroidota > Bacteroidia > Bacteroidales > Bacteroidaceae > Physcousia. The sequence continues at coordinate 35,790 of CAMEQD010000027.1, forward strand.
TTGAAACCTAAAATCCGCAACTATCATTCAATACACGATTAAGGGTAGATTTATGAATCGTTAGTAGCAGCTTTCAGTAAAAA
>CAMEQD010000028.1:0-35604 GCA_945932615.1 uncultured Prevotellaceae bacterium
AGGGGATTCATGATTCAAGAGGGATTCATGATTCAAGAGGGATTCATGATTCAAGAGGGATTCATGATTCAAGAGGGATTCATGATTCAAGGCGGATTCATGATTCAAGGCGGATTCATGATTCAAGAGGGATTCATGATTCAAGAGGGGTTCAGGAAGGTTCGGAACATGAATCTTGAAACTTGAAACTTGAAACTTGAAACATGAATCTTGAATCTTGAATCAATTTTTGAATTTTAAAACAAACATTTTTATGTCTAAGGCAGGTAAGTTTGAGGATTTGGTGATATTTCAGAAAGCAAGGGAACTATGTAAGGTTGTATATAACATTACAGCAACAGAACCATGGAAATTTGACTCTCGCTTTGTTCAGCAGATACATGCGTCAGCAGGTAGCATTATGGATAATATCGCAGAGGGTTATGAGCGCGACGGCAACAAAGAGTTTATCAACTTTCTTTATATTGCAAAAGGCAGTTGTGGAGAGGTGCGTTCTCAGATAATAAGAGCTTCTGATGTAGGTTTTATAGACAATGAGACAGCAACGCAAATATACAATGATTGCATGTCTTTGAATAAAAGCATTTCGACTTTTATTAAATCTCTTCGCAACAGCGGAATCTCTGGTACGAAATACATAAAACCAGAAACCCTTTGAAACTCCTTAAAACCCCTTGAAACTTGAAACTTGAATCATGAAACCCCTTAAACCCTTTGAAACCCTTTGAAACTTGAAACTTGAAACAAAAAAAATAAATATTTTTTCTATATTATGAACATGAAACTTAGAAACATTCCGTTCTCTCCGCCTGATATGACGGAGGCGGAGGTAAATGAGGTGAGGGAGGCTATTCTCTCGGGTTGGATTACTACGGGTCCGAAGACCAAGGAGTTTGAGCGGCTGATTGCTATCTGCTGTCAGACGAAGAGGGCTGTGGCTTTGAATTCGGCTACGGCTGCGATGGAGTTGACGCTGCGTGTGTTGGGCGTGGGGCCTGGTGACGAGGTGATTGTGCCTGCGTATACTTATACGGCTACGGCAAGTGTGGTGCATCATGTGGGTGCTAAGATTGTGATGGTGGATGTGGCTCCGGGGTCGTTTGAGATGGACTATGGGCGTATTGCTGATGCTATCACGGAGAGGACGAAGGTGGTTATGCCTGTGGACCTCGGCGGTGTGATGTGTGATTATGACCGTGTGTTTGCGGCTGTGGAGAGTAGGCGTGAATTGTTTCGTCCTGCTAATGAGATTCAGAAGGTTTTTGGGCGTGTGGTCGTGTTGGCTGATGCTGCTCATGCTTTTGGTGCGAGGTGGCATGACAAGATGTGTGGTGAGGTGGCTGACTTTACTTCGTTTTCGTTTCATGCGGTGAAGAATCTGACTACGGCTGAGGGTGGTGCTGTCACTTGGAGACCAATAGAAGGTATTGATGATGAGTGGCTGTACAAGCAGTATCAGTTGCTGTCGCTGCATGGGCAGAACAAGGATGCGCTGGCAAAGACGCAGTTGGGCGCGTGGGAGTATGATATTGTGGCTCCTGACTATAAGTGCAATATGACGGATATTTCGGCGGCTATCGGGCTGGTGCAGATACGTAGGTATGCGGAGTTGTTGAAGCGTCGTCGTGATATTATTGAGAGGTATAACGAGGTATTGAAGGATTGTAATGTACAGGTGTTGAATCATTATGGCGAAGACCATCAGTCGAGCGGACATTTGTATCTCGTTCGTCTGCTGGGCAGGGATTCTGTGTATCGCAACGAGGTGATTAGCAGGATGGCTGAGCGTGGCATTGCGTGCAATGTGCATTACAAGCCGTTGCCGATGATGACGGCTTATAGGAATCTGGGCTTTAAGATGGAGGACTTTCCGAATGCTTTCTGTCAGTTTGAGAATGAGGTGACGTTGCCTCTTCATACTCGGCTGACGGACGAGGATGTGGAATATGTCATTGGCAATTTTGTGGATATTATCTCACAGTGATAAGGTTCTGTGAGTATATGGATTCTGTCAAAGGAGGTATGGGCTTAGGCTTGTATCTCCTTTTTTTGTTGTTTGCTGGTGTCAGGTTTGCTCTGGCTGGGGCAATAGTGCCTATTCTTCGGCATTTGGAGACGAGTGAGACTACCATCTGTTTGTAGGGGTGTTTGGACGTGGTGTTTTACGGCTTGTGTCCGAATGGTGGCGATGGTGGTTCTTGTGTGGGGGACATTGAGGTCGGACTGACTGGTTGAGTGATTGTCTTCTTAAAAGTGCGATTTCTCGCCAAGCCAAAGCGAGCAAGCTCTCTTTGGTCTTATGGCTTAACGAAATCGTTCATCTGGACTAGTCATTGATACGAAATGTGATTTGTTTTTGTTTGGTAAAATGAAAGAAAAAGTGTAACTTTGCGAATGAAAAGTGTTGTTTCGACTGCCAATATCGTCAGAGACGATGGGATTGATGGTTGAGTTTGTCGTGTAAAAGACATAAGATATGAAGATTGTGGCATTCCATATTCAGAACTTCAAGTCTATCAAGGATACGAAAATATTTCTTGATCAGAGTTTGAGTGTTCTTACTGGCGAGAATAATTGTGGCAAAACTACGGTTATCGAAGCCTTGGCTTTATGGGTGGAGTGTTTTGAGAAACTGTTGCATCAAGCTAAACGCAAGGTCGTGGGCAAGTATGCTGCTGGTGATTATGTCTTTGGTTCTTCGGCAAACAGGTATTTTGATTTCTCGGAGATTAATTCTGTCAGATCTCCAAACTTTGAGGATATCTTCAATGATATGGACGTCAAGACTCCAATACGTCTTGCCGCAAGATTGAAGAATAGAAGTGGTGAGGAATTGAGAATACCTTTTATCATCTCAAATTCGACAAAGTCCAGGTATGTGATCAGTCTTGAAGATGAAGCTACATTTGACTATGCTAAGTTCAATGTTTTCTTTAAGAAGTTCCCAAATCCTGTGAAATCATATTTTTCGGCTCCTTTGGCAAATATTGAACAGTCGGAGAACTTCGTTACTGATCCTGTAATGCAGGATGGACTGCGCAAACGTAGGTCTTTTGAAATTATTCGCAACAGAATCTATAAGTTGTACCATACCGGATCTTTTTTCAGTCAGTTCCAGCGGGATTTATCTTACATCCTTTATGGACCAACGATTTCTGCTACTTTAAAGTTTTTCTCAAGAACGGACGTACTGCATGACACGCGTGTCGTAATCAACTACACTATCGGTCAGGATATGGTAGAGAAGGATATTGCTTTGCTGGGCAGTGGCTCACTTCAGGCTATTGAGATTCTTCTTGACTTGTACAATCAGGTGAATGGTGAACATGATTTGAACTTGATTCTCTTGGATGAGCCTGACAGTCATATCCACAGAGATATCCAGAAACGATTGTATGAGATTCTGACAAGGTTCCATCAGGAGAATCAGATTGTGATTACAACTCACAATGAATCTATGATTAGAACCGTGGCTCTGAATAGCTTGTTTCATGTGGATATTACTCAAAGGGTGTTGCGCAGCATTGGCTCGAACGAGTTGGAAAAGCTGAACATGCCGCATTTCACGGGATTGTATCCTGCACAAGAGTCGCCTCTGATAAGGAGGATCAATGGAGATGCTACTGGTCTTGACTTGATAAGTGCTGTAGAGGCTGATAAACTGTTCTTTGTCGAGGGTGATGACGATGCTCGTCTTCTATACTGCCTTTATCGTAAGAATCCTAAGAATCACAACAAAAAGGTGATGTTTTGGGTGCTGGGCGGTGTATCTAAGATTATGTCGAAGATTGAGGGATATCATGATGTTTTCTGTGCTATCAGAAATGGGGTTTCTCTTTGGGAGAAATCTTCTCTGATTTTCGATCAGGACTGTATGATGGACGAGCATATTGCACTCTTGAAGGAGAAACTGGATTCGAAATTTAAAATTAAGGCCTACGCTGCCAATATTTATACTCAGGAGTCTGTGTTGCTTACCGATTTGCGCATATTGGCGGCTTTGCTTTGTAGGAGGTATGGACTTAAGGAGGAGGATGTCGCTCATCTTGAGGTTGCCTTGCAAGAGGTGTGCTGTAAGTTCCTTCCTTCTCTGAGAGAATTCGATACTGAATGCAGTCAGGATAAGTTTACTTATCAATATAAGGGACAGTATATAGATAAGCTTAACGATTTGTTCGGGGCTCGTATTAAAGAGGATATTCTGAGTTTGTCGCATGAGATTGTATCATATTTTGACAAACAGTCAATCTGCAAGTTGGCAAAGAAGGGCGATGTGGAACGAATCATCAACGAAGCAGGCTTGATGGTCGGACACGACTTTAAATTTAACATAGAGTGTGATTTCTATGAACTCGCAAAGAATGCAAGCGATGGTTTTATCTTTGAAATCTGGAAAGAGATCATTGCTTTCATGAGCGAGTAGTATGCCGTCTATTTTTGTTGTTTTGTTGGTTCTGACGACTAACCTCAAAACCTCATAACCTTATAACCTTATAACCTCAAAAATTGTTTTTCCATAAAATAATGCTTATCTTTGCATGTTGATTATGGAAAAGGTTAGTATTTTTGAACGTCCTGTGTGGGTGTCGGTGTTGGCTCTGACTGCTGCGGTGTCGTGGGGGTGGGCTTATCCGTTGATAAAGTTGGGGTTTGAGTCGTTGGGTATCACGGCTGATATGACGGGTGGTAAGTTGTTGTTTGCTGGTGTCAGGTTTGCTCTGTCTGGGGCAATAGTGCTTGCGTTGGCAAGGGTGATGGGGAAGGATTTTGCTCTGAAGCGTGACGGGCGTGGTGGAGGTGTGTGGGGTGTGGTGGCTTTTGTGCTTGCGTTTAGTATGCTCAACACGTTTTTGCATTATATGTGTTTCTATATCGGACTGTCGTATAGTTTTGGGTCGAGGGCGGCTATTCTGAACTCGCTGAGTGTGTTTGTGACGGTTATTGCGGCGTGTGTGCTATTTGCTTCGGATCGCTTTACACTGCGTAAGGTGGTGGGGTGTATGGTTGGTTTCGCTGGTATAGTGATGCTGAATCTCGGGGGTGAGGGGAGTGGTGAGTTTACGTGGTTGGGTGATGGTATGATTGTGATGAATGCGTTGAGTGGGGCTGGGGCTTCGCTGATGACGAGGGGATTGGGGAGACGTGTCGATGTGTTTGTGGGGACGGGACTTAGTCTGCTCATCGGTGGTGTGGGACTTGTGGGTGTGGGTTGGTGTATGGGGGGCGTATGGCCTGTGTTTTCGTGGTGGGCTGGGGTGCTCTTGGCTTTGCTGGTGGCTATTTCGGCTCTGAGCTTCTCTATTTATAACAGGTTGTTGGTGTGCAACCCTGTGGGGCGTGTGGCTATCTATAATTCGCTTATCCCGGTAGTGGGGGCGGTGACTTCGTGCCTTTGTCTGGGTGAACCTTTTTTGTGGAACTATGTCACCGCCGCTGTGCTTGCTACCGTGGGAATCTACCTTGTCAATACTCGTCCCAGGCCTTGATGGCGAGGTCGTCGAGACTCATGGTGGTGAAGGCTTGAATGAAGGCTGAGGCGAGACGTGAGTTGGTGATGAGTGGTATGTTGTAGTCGATGGCTGCGCGTCGGATTGTGTAGCCGTTGCTGAGCTCGTGGGTACTGAGGTTTTTTGGTATGTTGATGACGAGGTCTATCTGTTTGTGGCGTATCATGTCGTGGGCTTGTGGTTGGGCGTCGTCGCCTGGCCAGTGGACTTGCTGGCATTCTACTCCGTTGTCGATGAGGTAGCGGTATGTGCCTGGTGTGGCATAGAGGGTGTAGCCTGAGGCTGTGAGCTGACGGCATGGCTGGAGTAGGGCTGCTTTTTGTTTGGCATCGCCTGATGAGATTAGTATGGTCTTGCGGGGTATGCTCAGTCCTACGGAGAGCATGGACTTGAGTATGGCGCAGTTGGTGTCGTCTCCGAGGCAGCCTACTTCGCCTGTACTGCTCATGTCGACGCCGAGGACTGGGTCGGCTTTCTGAAGGCGGCTGAAGGAGAACTGTGAGGCTTTGATGCCTACGTAGTCGATGTCGAACTCTGTCTTGGTGGGACGCTCGTAGGGGGCGCGAAGCATTGTCTTGGTTGCGAGTTCGATGAGGTTTATCTTTAGGACTTTGCTGACGAAGGGGAAGGAGCGGCTGGCGCGGAGGTTGCACTCGATGACCATGATGTCGTTGTCGCGTGCCATAAATTGGATATTGAAGGGGCCTGAGATGTGTAGCTCGGTGGCTATCTTGCGTGCTATCTTTTTGATGCGGCGCATGGTCTCGTAGTAGAGCTTCTGGGCGGGGAATTGTATGGTGGCATCGCCTGAGTGTACGCCGGCGTACTCTACGTGTTCGGAAATGGCGTAGGCTATGATTTCGCCGTTGTCGGCTACGGCGTCCATCTCGATTTCTTTGGCTCCTTGGATAAAGCGGCTGATGACGACGGGGTGTTTGGGGCTGACGTTGGCGGCGAGACGGAGGAAGCGTTCGAGTTCTTCTTGATTGGAGCAGACGTTCATGGCTGCGCCTGAGAGGACGTAGCTGGGACGGACGAGGACGGGGAAGCCGACTTGGCTGATGAAGGCGTTGACGTCGTCCATGGTGCTGAGCTCTTTCCATGCTGGCTGTTGAATGCCGAGACGGTCGCACATGCTTGAGAACTGCTGGCGGTCTTCGGCGTTGTCGATGTAGCGGGCTTGGGTGCCGAGGATTGGGACTTGCTGCTGGTCGAGTCGCATGGCGAGGTTGTTGGGTATCTGGCCGCCTACGCTGAGTATGACGCCGTGGGGCTGCTCGATCTCGATGATGTCCATGACGCGCTCGAAGGTGAGTTCGTCGAAATAGAGGCGGTCGCACATGTCGTAGTCGGTGCTGACGGTCTCGGGGTTGTAGTTGACCATGACGGACTGGTAGCCTTGGTGGCGTGCGGTCTGTAGGGCGTTGACTGAGCACCAGTCGAATTCTACTGACGAGCCTATGCGGTATGCTCCTGACCCGAGGACTATGATGCTGCCTGGGGTGGGGGTGATGTCGCTGGCGGTGCCGCTATATGTGAGATAGAGGTAGTTGGTCTGGGCTGGGAACTCGCCTGCAAGGGTGTCTATTTGCTTGATGACGGGCACGATGCCGAGCTCTTTGCGGCGGGTGCGGACTTGCATGCTTTCTTCGCCGTCGCCGAGGACTGATCGTGCTATCTGGTGGTCGCTGAAGCCTTTGCGCTTGGCTTCGCGGAGTAGGTCGGCGGGGACTTGGGCGATGTGGTCGTATCGGGTGAGGTGTGTGTCGGTCTCGACGATGCCTTTGAGTTTCTGTAGGAACCACTTGTCGATGTGGGTGAGTTGGTGTATGCGTTCTATGGTGTAGCCTGACTGCATGGCTTGGGCTATGACGAAGATGCGCTTGTCGGTGGGCTCGCTGAGGGCGGTGTCGATGTCGGAGACTGTGAGGTGCTTGTTTTGGACGAAGCCGTGCATGCCTTGACCTATCATGCGTAGGCCTTTTTGTATGGCTTCTTCGAAGGTGCGTCCGATGGCCATGACTTCGCCTACGGATTTCATGCTTGAGCCGAGTTCGCGGTCTACGCCTTGGAATTTGCCAAGGTCCCATCGGGGTATCTTGCACACGACGTAGTCGAGGGCTGGCTCGAAAAAGGCTGAGGTGGTCTTGGTGACGGCATTATTGAGTTCAAAGAGTCCGTAGCCGAGTCCGAGCTTGGCGGCGATGAAGGCGAGGGGATAGCCTGTGGCTTTGGAGGCGAGGGCTGAGGAGCGTGAGAGGCGAGCGTTGACTTCGATGACGCGGTAGTCTTCGGAGTCGGGGTCGTAGGCGTACTGTACGTTGCATTCGCCTATGATGCCTATGTGGCGGATAATCTTGATGCTCAGCTCGCGGAGTTTGTGGTAGTCGCGGTTGGAGAGGGTCTGGGAGGGGGCTACGACGATGCTCTCGCCGGTGTGGATACCTAAGGGGTCGAAGTTCTCCATGTTGCAGACGGTGATGCAGTTGTCGTAGCGGTCGCGGACGACTTCGTATTCGACTTCTTTCCAACCTTTGAGGCTCTTTTCTACGAGTATTTGGGGTGAGAAGCTTAGGGCTTTGGTACCGATGGTGATGAGTTGCTGCTCGTCGTCGCAGAATCCTGAGCCGAGACCTCCGAGGGCGTAGGCTGCGCGTATGATTACGGGGTAGCCGAGGGTGGCTGCGGCTTGCTTGGCTTCGTCGAGGGTGTTGCAGGCTTGGCTCTTGATGGTGTTGACGTTGATCTGGTCGAGCTTTTCGACAAAGAGTTCGCGGTCTTCGGTGTCGATGATGGCTTGTACGGGGGTGCCGAGGACTTGTACGTCGTATTTGTCGAGGATGCCTTGCTGGTAGAGTTCTACGCCGCAGTTGAGGGCGGTTTGTCCGCCGAAGCTGAGGAGTATGCCGTCGGGGCGTTCTTTCTGTATGACTTTCTCTACGAAGTAGGGGGTGACGGGAAGGAAGTAGACGCGGTCGGCTACGCCTTCGGAGGTCTGGACGGTGGCGATGTTGGGGTTGATGAGTATGCTTTGTATGCCTTCTTCCTTGAGGGCTTTGAGGGCTTGTGAGCCTGAGTAGTCAAACTCGCCTGCTTCGCCGATTTTTAGGGCTCCTGAGCCGAGCAGGAGGACTTTCTTTATGTTGTGTGTCATAGGTTGGCTGATGGGGTTTGTTATATTATAATAAGGTGAAGAATTGCTGGAAGATGAACTCTGTGTCGGTGGGTCCTGAACTGGCCTCGGGGTGGAACTGGGCCGAGAGCCAGGGCTTGGTCTTGTGGCGGATACCTTCGTTGGATCCGTCGTTCATGTTGACGAATTGTGGCTCCCAATCTGACGGGAGGGTATGGGTGTCGACGGCATAACCGTGGTTTTGGGAGGTGATGTAGCAATGTGGGGTGGGCTGGCCGTCTTGTATGAGGCGTACGGGCTGGTTGTGTCCGCGGTGTCCGTATTTGAGCTTGATGACTTTGGCTCCTGCGGCGAGGGCGAGTATCTGGTTGCCCATGCAGATGCCGTAGATGGGTTTGTCCTGACGCATGAAAGTCCTGACGTGCTCTATGGTGGGGAGGCAGAGGTTGGGGTCGCCAGGGCCGTTGGATATGAAGAGTCCGTCGATGTCTTGGCTCATGGTGTTGAAGTCGTAGTCCCAGGGGACAACGGTGATGCTGACATCGTAGCGTAGGAGTTCGCGTATGATGTTTTGCTTTACTCCCATGTCGATGAGGCATACTTTTTTGCTGCCGTTGCCGTAGTGCTCGACTTGCTTGGTGCTGACGATGGCTACTTGGTTGACGAGGTTGGGGTCTTCGATGGCGATGTCTTCGTGACCTTCGAAGATTATCTTGCCTGGCATGGAGCCGTGTTCGCGTAGTATCTTGGTGAGCTCGCGTGTGTCGATGCCTTCGATGCCTACAATCTTTTCTTCGTTGAGCCATTGTGAGAGGGAGCGGTTGGCCATCCAATGGCTGTATTGCTCGGAATAGTCGCTCACGACGAGGGCACGTACGTGGATGTGGCTGCTCTCATAATACGAAGAGAGCCCATTGGCTTCTTCTGAAGCTGTGGGGACTCCATAATTTCCTACAAGGGGGAATGTCATCACTAAAATCTGACCGCTATATGAGGGATCGGTGAGGCTCTCTGGATAGCCCATCATGGCTGTGTTGAAGACTACTTCACCGCTGACGGGACGTTCGTATCCGAAACTCGTGCCGTGGAACTGATGGCCGTCCTGAAGCACAAGGGTTGCTTTGGTTTTCATTTTTTTTTGTTGTTTTGTTGTTTGGTTGGTTGTTTGTTGTTTGGTTGGTTGTTTTGTTGTTTGTTTTGTTGTTTGTTGTTTGGTTGTTTGGTTGGGTGTTTGTTGTTTGGTTGGTTGTTTTGTTGTGTGGCTATTTATGGGTCGTTTAATGACTGTTTAACGGGTAGAACCAACTAAACAACTAAATAACTAAACAACTAAACAACCAAACAACTAAACAACTAAATCCTCTTTATCCTCTCCATTGCTTCGATGCAGTCTTGACTGCTACCGAATGCTGTGAGTCGTATGTAGCCTTCGCCTGAGGGACCGAAACCTACACCGGGGGTGGTGACTATGCCGCATTGGTGTAGGAGATGGTCAAACATCTGCCATGAGCTCGTGCCTTGTGGTGTCTTCATCCAGATGTAGGGAGCGTCTTGACCTCCGTAGACTTCGTAGCCCATGGTGCTGAGTTGCTGACGCATGTGGCTGGCGTTGTTCATGTAGTATCCGATGGTCTGGCGTACTTGTTGCTGGCCTTCGGGGGTGTATATGGCCTGAGCGGCACGCTGGGTGATGTAGCTTGTGCCGTTGAACTTGGTGCTCTGGCGGCGGTTCCACATCGCGTTGAGTTTCTCGCCGTCGTATATCAGTTCTTTGGGGACTATGGTGTAGCCGCATCGCACTCCTGTGAAACCTGCGGTCTTGGAGTAGCTGCGGAGTTCGATGGCGCAGCGTTTGGCTCCTTCGATTTCGTAGATGGTGTGTGGTATGTCGGGGTGTTGAATATATGCTTCGTAGGCTGCGTCGAAGAGGATAAGGCTGCCTTGAGCTAAGGCGTAGTCGACCCATATCTTTAGCTGCTTGTGGGTGAGTACGGTGCCTGTGGGATTGTTGGGATAGCAGAGATAGATGATGTCAATGTGGTGAGAGGGTAGCTCGGGGACGAAGTCGTTGCTTGCGGTCACGGGCATGAGTGTGATGTCGCTCCAGTGTCCGTCGATGTATTGGCCTGCACGACCTGCCATGACATTGCTGTCTACGTAGACGGGATATACGGGGTCGGTGACTCCGACTCGGCATTGGGTCGAGAGTATGTCGCCGATGTTGCCGCAATCGCTTTTGGCTCCGTCGCTGATGAAGACTTCGTCAATGTCGAGTTTCACTCCGCGTGGTGCATAATCGTGGGTGATGATGGCTTCGCGGAGGAAATCGTAGCCTTGTTCGGGACCGTAGCCTCGGAAGGTGGCGGATTGGCTCATCTCGTCGACGGCTTGGTGCATGGCTGCGATGCATGCTTGGGGAAGGGGTTGTGTGACATCGCCTATACCGAGGCTGATGACGTTCATCTCGGGGTTTTCTGCCTTGAAGGCTTTGACTTTGCGGGCAATGTCGGAGAAGAGATAACTGCTCTGTAGCTTCTGAAAATTATGGTTTATCATAAGGTTGTGTCTTTTTGTTTATACGTTGAGCTCGCCTTCGAAACTTGTCTCGGCTGGGCCGGTCATCAATACGTGATTGTCGCTCTCGCGCAGGTGGATATGCAACTCGCCTCCGTCCATGCGTACTGTGGAGGTGCGTGGTGCTCTTCCTGTGGTGAATGCTGCTACTGCGGTGGCGCAGGCTCCTGTGCCGCAGGCTTGGGTGATGCCACTGCCACGCTCCCAGACTCTCATTCGCAAGGTGGAGTCGGGCAGCACTTGTACGAATTCGATGTTGGCGCGCTGGGGAAAGAGTGGGTTGAACTCTATCTCAGGACCGTATGACTCGACTGGAATGCGGCTGATGTCGTCGACGAAGATGACTACGTGTGGATTGCCCATACAGACGTAGGTGGCTTGGAATGTCTGGTCTGCTACGTGGATATTTACTCCTGTGAGGTCTCCGCTGGGTGTGTTGACTTGTGTGAGGTTGCTCAGCATGGGCTCACCCATGTCTACGGTGGCGTTGTGTATCTCGCCGTGTGCATCGGGGTGGAGTGTGATGTGCTTTATGCCAGAGAGGGTGTCGAGGTCTATTTCTGTCTTGTCGGTGAGGTGGTGGTCATAGACGTATTTGCCGACGCATCGGGATCCGTTGCCGCACATCATTGCCTCGGTTCCATCGGCGTTGAAGATGCGCATCTTGAAGTCTGCCTTGTCGCTGCGGCTGATGAGTATGAGTCCGTCTGAGCCGATACCGGTGTGGGACTTGCTCCATTGTATTGAGAACTCCTCGGGATTGTTGATGGGGTAGAGGTCTGTGTTGATGTAGATATAGTCATTGCCCAGACCTTGCATCTTGGTGAATCGGATCATGATATACATTCTTTTATGAAAGACATAAACAGGGGGTGGGGGTGGAGTACGGTGCTTTGGTATTCGGGGTGGAATTGTGTGCCGATATACCATCTGTGTGTGGGTATCTCGACTATCTCAACAAGGTCTGCTGCCGGATTCTTACCCGAACAGAGCATACCGTGTTGCTCATATTGCTCGAGATAGAGATTGTTGAATTCATAGCGGTGGCGGTGGCGTTCGCGCACCAGTTCTGCTCCGTATATGTCGATGAGACGTGAGCCTTGACGCAGTTGGCAGTCGTAGGCTCCGAGACGCATGGTACCTCCGAGGTTGGAGATGTTCTTCTGGTCTTCCATCATGTCGATGACGTTGTGTGGAGTGTCGGGGTCCATCTCGCTGCTGTTGGCGTCGGCCAGGCCTAGGACGTTGCGGGCAAACTCAATGACCATCATCTGCATACCGAGGCAGATGCCGAGGCAAGGCACATCGTGTGTGCGTGCATATTGTGCTGCAAGGATTTTGCCTTCGATGCCTCGCTGTCCAAAGCCTGGACAGATGACCAGGCCGTCCTGGTCTGAGAGTTTCTCATGAAGATTGTCGGGAGTGAGGAACTCTGAGTTGATAAAGGTGATTTCAATCTTGCGGTGATTGTAGGTGGCTGCGTGAGAGAGGCTCTCGCTGATGCTCTTGTATGCATCTTGCAAATCGTATTTGCCTACGAGTCCTATGCGTACTATCTCGCTCGCTGTACGGCGGAGTTCGAGGAAGTTGCGCCACGGGCCGAGTCCCGGTCGTTCTCCTACGGGTATGCCCATCTTGCGGAGAATGGCACTGTCGAGCCCTTGATGCTGCATGTTGACTGGTACTTCGTAGATGCTGGGCATATCCTCGCTCTGTATGACGCATTCGAGATCAACGTTGCAGAAACTGGCTACTTTCATTCGCATTTGGTCGTCAAGGTGTTTCTCGGTGCGCAGTATGATGACATCGGGTTGTATGCCAAGTCCTTGCATCTCCTTGACTGAGTGTTGTGTCGGCTTGGTCTTGAGCTCGCCCGCTGCCTTTAGGTAGGGGACGTAGGTGAGGTGTACGCTGACGGCATCGCGCCCCAGCTCCCATTTGAGCTGGCGTATGGCTTCGAGGAACGGTGCACTCTCGATGTCGCCAATCGTACCTCCAATCTCGGTGATGACAAAGTCGTAGTCTCCGTTCTCGCCGAGATACTTGATGTTGTTTTTGATTTCGTCAGTGATGTGCGGGACGACCTGTATCGTCTTGCCCAGATAGTCGCCACGACGCTCCTTGTCGATGACAGACTTGTAGATACGCCCTGTGGTCATACTGTTGGCGCGTGTGGTCTGTATGCCGGTGAAACGCTCGTAGTGACCTAGGTCGAGGTCGGTCTCCATACCATCGGCTGTGACGTAGCACTCTCCGTGTTCGTACGGATTGAGCGTACCGGGGTCTATGTTGATGTACGGGTCAAACTTTTGGATAGTGATCTTGTAGCCACGAGCCTGTAGCAGCTTGCCTATCGAGGCGGAGATTATTCCTTTGCCGAGCGAGGAAACGACGCCGCCTGTTACGAAAATGTATTTGGACATGGTTTGTAATTATTGTTTATCGATATTGTCATACCACTCTATATATGCCTTCTTGCAGAGTTTTTCTCCTCCAGGGGTGGGGTAGTGACCGCTGAAGTACCAGTCTCCGCGGTGTCGTGGACACGATGCGTGCAGACCCTCGATACTTTGGAAAATGAGCTGTATCGGAGTGTGCACTTCTGGTGGGGTGAGGAGCTCTACCATCTTGACGTTGAGCTCTTCCGGTGAGAAGGGCTCGTAGATTCGTCGTACGGGGTTGTCGTGAGTCTCCGTCTTGCATTCGTCATACACTTCTTTGAGTAGGCTCTCCATACGGCGTTCCCTAATGAGAGCAACGGCAGCTTTAAAAGCGATGAACTGCCCCATGCTCGACATATCGATGCCGTAAAAGTCAGGATAACGTATCTGTGGGGCAGAACTGACGATGATTAGTTTCTTCGGGTGAAGGCGGTCGAGGATACGTATGATACTCTCGCGCAGGGTAGTGCCGCGGACGATGCTGTCATCGATGATGACGAGGTTGTCGACGTGCGCATTGACGCTGCCGTACGTGATGTCATAGACATGGGCAGCGAGGTCGTTGCGGCTTGCTCCTTCGGCTATGAAGGTGCGGAGCTTGATGTCTTTCCACACCACCTTCTCAGACCTCACTACCGAAAGTGGTAGCCCCGTCACTACGCAATGCTGGCGTATGCCGTCCATCAGACCGTAGTAAGACACCTCGGCAGTGTTGGGTATATACGAGAATACCGTGTGCTCGATGTCATAACCGATGGCAGGCAGTATCTGCTCGATGAGTCTGCTGCCTAACTCCTTGCGCTCGCGATAGATGTCGGCATCGCTTCCGCGGCTGAAGTATATGCGCTCGAACGAGCATGCGCTCAGAGGCTGAGCCTTGTTGATCTGTTCGAGACGAACCGAGCCGTCCTGACTCGTGATGAGTGCTTCACCAGGTTGGAGTTCATGTATGGCACTGTGGTCAATGTCGAGTGCGGTCTGGATAATAGGTCGCTCTGAGGCAAGCACAATAATCTCTTCGTCCTTGTACCAAAACGCAGTACGTATGCCCCAAGGGTCGCGCAAGGCGAAGGATTCTCCGCTGCCCGTGATGCCACACATGACATAGCCGCCGTCCCAGTAGCAGCTGCTCGTGCGCAAGACGTTGGCTATGTCAATATCGTGCTCGATGGCGTGAGTCAGGTCGAGCCCCGTCTTGCCTTGAGCCGAGCAGATATTGTAGACACGCTCCACCTCGCGGTCGAGACGGTGTCCCAGCTGTTCGAGCAGGATATGAGTGTCAGCATATTTGCGAGGGTGCTGTCCGCAAGCTACGATACGTTGGAATACTTCGCTGACGTTAGTCATGTTGAAGTTGCCACAGAGAGCAAGGTTTTTGGCTCTCCAGTTGTTGCGGCGCAGGAAAGGGTGTATGTAGTCAAGACCGCTCTTGCCTGTGGTGGAGTAGCGCAGGTGCCCCATATAAAGCTCGCCGATGAATGGTGGCAAAGACTTGCAGTCCTGCTGCTCGTGCTGCTTCTTGTGTATGGCATTGAAAATCTCGGTGATGGCACCCGAACCCACAGCACGTTCGCGAAACATATATTCATCGCCGGGCTCAGCACTAAGCCTCACACAAGCCAGACCAGCCCCCTCCTGACCGCGGTTGTGTTGCTTCTCCATGAGGAGGTACATCTTGTTGAGAGCATACTGTGCGGTGCCATATTTCTGCACATAGTAGTCAAGAGGCTTGAGCAGGCGAATCATCGCCACGCCACATTCATGTTTCAATTGTTCCATCGCCAGATTCTTTCTTTTTTTCTTGTTTGAAAATATGAGGAAAGTCAGTATGCACTTTCGTGCACTCCAGCCACAGCACGTCCGCTGGGGTCGTTCATGTTTTTCCACGCCTCGTCCCATTCGAGAGCTATGGCGGTCGAGCAAGCTACACTCGCCTCGTGAGGCACGCTCAGCGCAGCACTCCTACTCGGGAAGTGCTCCTCAAAGATAGAGCGGTAGTAATATTCCTCCTTGCAGAGTGGAGTGTTGATGGGGAAACGCTCTGCCGCGTGTGCCATCTGCTCGTCGCTGACCTGCTCGGACGTAATCTGCTTGAGAGTGTCTATCCAGCTATATCCTACGCCGTCGCTGAACTGCTCCTTCTGTCTCCATGCGACCTCCTCAGGAAGCATATCCGCAAAAGCTTCGCGAACGATACGTTTCTCAATCGTAGAGCCCGGACACATCTTGCCCGCAGGGTTGGTGCGCATCGCCACGTCGAGAAACTCCTTGTCGAGGAAAGGCACACGCCCCTCCACACCCCAGGCTGCGAGACTCTTGTTGGCGCGGAGACAGTCATAAAGGTGCAACTTGGACAGTTTGCGTACCGTCTCCTTGTGAAACTCCTCAGCCGACGGAGCCTTGTGGAAATAGAGGTATCCGCCGAAGATCTCGTCAGCCCCTTCGCCCGACAGCACCATCTTGATACCCATAGACTTGATGACACGCGCCAGGAGATACATCGGAGTCGAGGCACGAACCGTGGTGACATCATACGTCTCGATGAAATAGATGACATCGCGTATGGCATCAAGTCCCTCCTGTATGGTATAGTTGATTTCGTGATGAACCGTGCCGATATGCTCAGCCACCTTGCGAGCCTTGATCAAGTCTGGCGCACCTTTCAGACCTACGGCAAACGAATGCAGACGAGGCCACCAGGCCTTGCTTTGCCCACCAGTCTCGATACGATGCTCAGCAAAACTCTCAGTGATGGCACTTATGACACTGCTGTCCAGTCCACCGGAGAGCAGCACTCCGTATGGGACATCGCTCATCATCTGCTTTTTCACAGCCGCTCTGAGAGCCTGACGGATATCCTCGCTGCTCGCATCGTTGTCTCGAACGTTGTCATATTCAAACCAATCACGCTTGTACCATCGCTTCATGCCCGGAGTCTTGCTCCAATAGTAATGTCCAGGCAGGAAAGGCTCGTAGTGCTCACACTGTCCCTCAAGCGCCTTGAGCTCGCTCGCGATGTAGACCTTGCCATCATCGTCATACCCTATATATAGAGGTATGATACCGATATGGTCGCGAGCTATGAGGAAGCTGCCATCGCGCTCATCATAGAGAGCAAAGGCAAAGATACCGCTGATATCCTCAAGGAAATCAATCCCTTTGTCGCGATATAGCGCGAGAATGACCTCGCAGTCACTCCCAGTCTGAAACTCATACCTGCCCTCATAACGTCGGCGAATCTCCTGATGATTGTAAATCTCGCCGTTCACGGCGAGAACCTGCTCCCTGTCGACAGAGAACAGAGGTTGTCCTCCACTCTCGGGGTCGACGATACTGAGTCGTTCGTGAGCGAGAATGGCATTAGAGCCACAATAGATACCGCTCCAGTCAGGACCACGATGGCGAATCTTTTGACTCATGCGCAGAGCCTTTGCCCTGAGCGAAGCCTGCTCGTTAGGTTGCTTGCTGATGTTGAATATTGAAACAATACCACACATAGTTACGACAATTTGTAAGTTTAAATTGTTTTCTGTGTGCAAAAGTACACAATTTTATAAAAACAACAAAACAAAACGATAGATTTTTTCAGCATAATCTGTCGTTTTGTTATTTTTGTTGTTTGACTGAATTTAATTCGACCTTTCCTACGCTCGGCAGAGAAAACTCACTTTCTCTGCCGAGTTTATCGGAACGATTTCGTTAAGCCATAAGACCAAAGAGAGCTTGCTCGCTTTGGCTTGGCGAGAAATCGCACTTTTAAGAAACGTATTACGCCAACATCTCATCGACCTTCTTTGCCGCATCGCGTCCGCTTGCCATGGCACGTACCACGAGGCTTGCACCATTCAAAGCATCACCGCATACTACGACATTCGAAGGCATCTCTGGCATCTGTGGCTTTAGGAAGCCCATGGCGAGGAAACAAGCCTGACACTTGATAATCTCAGGCTCACCAGCCTCACACATTATAGGGCGGCCACCCTCGGGATTAGGCTTCCACTCAATAGGCTGTACTCGTACTCCAGTGAGATGACCATCCTTGCCCACGAACTCAAGCGTGTTGAGATTCCAGCGTCTCGTGCAGCCCTCCTCATGGCTCGTAGTCGTCTTGAACACACGCGGATAGTTAGGCCAAGGATTTTGAGGGTCATCAGGGCCGTCAATAGGGCGAGGCATAATCTCAATCTGCGTTACACTCCTACACCCCTGCCGATGCGCCGTGCCGATACAATCGCTGCCCGTGTCGCCACCACCGATGACAAGCACATCCTTACCCTTACACGTGACACGCTCCTCCTTGCCGAACTCCATTCCAGCGAGCACCCTGTTCTGCTGAGCCAGCAGTTCGAGAGCCAAATGTACACCGCGCAGTTCACGCCCGGCGATACTGAGGTCGCGAGCCTGAGGAGTGCCAGTAGCTATGACGACAGCTTCAAAGCATTTGCTCTCCGCCAGCGTGCCATCTTCCTGCAGCTGAGCTCCCTGAGCAATGAAGTCAAGGTCAATGTCAGCATTGTACACAAAACGTATGCCCTCGTCAGCGAGCAGACCGATACGCCGGTCGATGATATTCTTGCCAAGCTTGAAGTTAGGTATGCCATATCGCATCAGTCCCCCCGCAGCCTCATTCTTGTCAAACACAAATACCATATACCCCATGCGGTTCAGACGATTAGCCGCTACCAGACCAGCAGGTCCGGCACCGATGACCGCCACACGCTTCCCATTGCGTTCGGGCACGACAGGCCTGATATACTTCTCGCGCCAGGCAGCTTCAGTGATGGCAGCCTCATTCTCGCGGTTAGTCGTAGGAGCATGGTCAGTGAGGTTAAGCACACACGCCTTTTCACACAATGCCGGGCAGACACGCCCAGTAAACTCAGGAAAGTCATTCGTCGCGCAGAGCCTGCGGTACGCCAGTTCCCACTCCCCGTTGCAAAGCGCATCGTTCCACTCCGGATTTTTGCTGCCCAGAGGGCAAGCCCAGTGGCAGAAAGGAACACCGCAGTCCATACAACGGCTTGCCTGCATCTTGCGATCGTGAGAATTGAGAGTCTGTTCGACCTCGCCGAAGTCATTAATTCTATCATGGACAGGACGATACCCGGCTTCAAGCCTGGGCACCTCCATAAAAGCTTTCAGTTTTCCCATTTTTATAATATAGCTATTAATTATTGATGAGCTGCATGTTGGCAATCTTTTCCTGCAAGAGGCGAATCTTCTCTTCCTGCAACACGCGCTTGTATTCGATAGGAGTGACTTGAATAAAGTCCTCGACATAGCGATTCCAGTCGTCGAGCATACGCCGAGCCAGAGCCGAGCCCGTATAGAGATAATGTTGGCGCACGAGCTCATGCAGCTCCTTGCGAGCCGAAGCCTCCTCGACGAGACTTATCTCCACCTGGTCCATATTGCAGTAATAGTCGAAGTCGTGGTTTTTGTCCCAGACATACGCCAGACCGCCGCTCATACCAGCCGCAAAGTTGCGCCCCGTCTCGCCAAGCACTACCACACGTCCACCCGTCATATACTCACAGCAATGGTCGCCAGCACCCTCGATTACAGCCGTAGCCCCCGAGTTGCGAACGCCGAAACGTTCGCCCACACGACCGTTGACATACAGCTCGCCGCTCGTAGCACCATAAAGCCCCGTATTGCCAGCGATGATATTATCCTCAGCCACAAAGTCAGCACTCGAACGCGAAGGAGGCAGAATGCAGATACGACCGCCAGAGAGCCCCTTGCCAAAATAGTCATTAGTCTCACCCTCAAGCTTGACATTCAGACCCTTGACAGCAAAAGCGCCGAAGCTTTGACCAGCCGAACCCTTAAACTTGATATTGATAGTCGAGTCAGGCAGCCCCGCCTCGCCATACCTCCTGGCAATGACGCCCGAAAGCATAGTCGTAGCAGCACGGTCAGTATTCCTGATAGCATAATCGAGATTGACCTCCTCCTTCTCGTCGATAGCCTTGGCGCACGCCCTGATAATATCCTCGTCTTTCACCCCGCTCACCTTCGTATATTCGCCACGATCCCAGTAAGCAGGCTTGTCAGTATCAGCACGATACAGCAAGCGGCTGAAGTCAATAGTCCCCTGTTTCGTATTCTCGTCACGCTCTATAGGCTGAAGCAAGTCCGTACGTCCGATGATATCCTTGAGATTTCTCACACCCAGCTCCGCAAGATATTCACGAGTCTGCTGTGCAAGGAAAGTAAAGAAGTTCACCACATACTCAGCACGACCGCGGAACTTCGCTCTCAGCCTCTCGTCCTGCGTAGCCACGCCCACAGGGCAAGTATTAGTATTACACTTGCGCATCATGACGCAGCCCAGAACAATCAGAGGCAACGTGCCGAAGCCGAACTCGTCCGCCCCAAGCATAGCCATGATGATAACATCGCGAGCCGTCTTGAGCTGACCGTCAGTCTGCAAGCGCACCTGATTGCGCAGCCCATTGAGCATCAGCGTCTGCTGCGTCTCAGCCAGACCAATCTCAGGCGAAATGCCAGCAAAGCGCATACTGCTCGCAGGCGAAGCCCCCGTACCACCCTCAGCACCCGAGATGACGATAAGGTCAGCCTTAGCCTTAGCCACACCAGCAGCAATCGTGCCCACGCCACTCTCAGCCACCAACTTCACACTCACAGCAGCCTCAGGATTGATATTCTTCAAGTCAAAAATAAGCTGTGCCAAATCCTCGATACTGTAGATATCATGATGGGGTGGGGGAGAGATAAGCGTGATGCCAGGAATAGCATTACGCGTCTTAGCAATAATCTTGTTCACCTTAAACCCCGGCAGCTGACCACCCTCGCCAGGCTTAGCACCCTGAGCCACCTTGATCTGAATCTCCTCAGCATTGACAAGATACTCAGCCGTGACCCCGAAGCGACCCGAAGCAATCTGTTTCGTCTTGCTATTGAGGCTCACCCCGTCCACCATAGAATGATAGCGGGCATTATCCTCGCCGCCCTCACCCGTATTGCTACGAGTACCCAAGCGGTTCATAGCCAAAGCCAAAGCCTCATGAGCCTCAATGCTCAACGCACCAAACGACATAGCCCCCGTCACGAAGTGGCGCACGATACTCTCAACACCCTCCACCTCGTCGAGCGGAATCGGAGTCTCAGCCCTCTTGAACGTAAGCAAATCACGCAGAAAGACAGGCTTCTCCTTGCGATCCACCTTCTCCGCCCACTGCTTGAACTTAGCATACGAGCCAAGGCGCGTAGCAATCTGCAACTCCGCAATCGTCTCCGGATTCCACGCATGAGCGATACCATCCTTACGGAAAGAAAACAGACCATTGTTAGGCAAGATATCATCAGCCCCACGCTCCACGCCAAAAGCATCACGATTCAGAGCCGCATACTCACGCGCAATGTCACGCAGACCGATACCCCCCACCGTACTCACCTCCGTGCCGAAATACTTCCTCAGCAGCCCCTCCGACAAGCCGATACTCTCAAAAATCTTGGCACCCCGATACGAACGAATAGTCGAGATACCCATCTTAGACATAATCTTCTTCAGCCCCTTGTTGACCGCCTTGATATAGTTCCTCTCAGCCGTCAGATACTCCTCCTGAATCTTATGATTACGCACCAGATTGTCAAGCACCGCAAACGTCATATACGGATTGATAGCACTCGCGCCATAGCCCAAAAGCAGCGCAACGTGCATCACCTCGCGAATCTCACCACTCTCCACAATCAGAGCCGTCTGCACACGCTTGCCCACACTGATGAGATAATGATGGACAGCACTCACCGCCAGCAGCGAAGGAATCGCCGCATGCTCCGCATCGACATCACGGTCGCTCAGAATGATATAATTCACCCCCTCGTCCACGCTCTCCTCAGCCCTCTTGCACAGCGCATCAAGCTCGCTACGCAGCGAACTCTCACCCCTACACGGGTCAAACAAGATAGGCAGCTTAACCGTGTTGAAGCCCTTATAGCGGATATTACACAACATATCCAAGTCCGTGTTAGTCAGCACAGGCTGAGGCAGACGCACCATCTTACAGTTCGACTCATCAGGCATCAGCACACCGCTCCCCACACGACCGATATACTCCGTCAGCGACATCACAAGCTCCTCACGAATAGGATCGATAGCAGGATTCGTCACCTGCGCAAACTGCTGTCGGAAATAGTTAAACAAAATCTGCGGACGATCACTAATCACCGCCAGCGGCGTATCATTACCCATAGCAGCCACAGGCTCCTGCCCCGTAGTACACATAGGAATCAGCGTACGGTCAATATCCTCCTGACCAAAGCCGAAAGCCCGCAGCTTCCTCTCATAGTCAGCCACCCCATTCTCAATCTTACGACCACTTTTGAGCTTCTCAAGCTGAATACGATTCGTCGACAGCCAATGACGATAAGGATGCTCATGAGCCAACCTCTCCTTAATCTCACCATCATAATAAATACGCCCCTCCAAAGTGTCAATCAGCAAAATCTTACCCGGCTGCAGCCTACCCTTGCTCACCACATCGCCAGGCTCGAAATCCATGACCCCCACCTCGCTCGCCACGACCATCAGCCCCTGCTTCGTAATCGTATAGCGCGACGGACGCAGACCATTACGATCCAGCATACCACCAGCGAAACGCCCATCAGAAAACATCAACGCAGCAGGCCCGTCCCACGGCTCCATCAAGATAGAATAATACTCATAGAAAGCCTTCAAGTCTTCACTGATAGGATTCTTGTCGTTAAACGACTCCGGCACCAAGATAGCCATAGCCTGAGGCAAGCTCATGCCGCTCATCACCAGAAACTCAAAGACATTATCCAGACTCGCCGAGTCACTCATCTCCTCCTCCACGATAGGACGAATATCCCTGATGTCGCCCAAAGCCTCACTGCTCAACACACTCTCGCGAGCCTTCATCCAGCCACGGTTGCCCCTCACCGTATTAATCTCACCATTGTGACACAAGAGGCGGAAAGGCTGCGCCAATTTCCACTTCGGAAAAGTATTAGTACTGAAACGGCTATGCACCAACGCCAAGCCCGAAGTAAAATAATTATTGCTCAGATCAGGGAAGAACCTACGCAGCTGACCGCTCGTAAGCATACCCTTATAGACAATATTCTTAGACGACAGAGAACAAATATAAAAAGCCTCCCTCTGCGCCTCAGAAAGCCCGAGACCACCCACACGCCTCTCTATACGCTTACGAATCTTATAGAGGATACGCTCAAAAACCCCCACCTTCTCCTCAGGCACCCCCGTGATGAAGACCTGCTTGATATCCGGCATCACCTCCCTCGCAGCCACACCAGGCACCTCCTCACATACCGGCACATTGCGCAAATGCATCAGCAGCAGCCCCTCACGCTCGATCTCCTCGATCATCACACTCAAGATAAGGCTCTGGCACTCCACATCGCGCGGCAAGAACACCAGCCCCGTACCATACCTCCCCTTCTCAGGCACAGGAATACCCTGCAGCAAAATAAACTCATGAGGAATCTGCAACAAGATACCAGCACCATCGCCCGTCTTGTCGCGCGTCTCAGCCCCACGATGCTCCATATTCTCCAGCACCCTCAAAGCATTGTCCACCAAATCATGGCTCTTCGCGCCATGAATATTGACCACCATACCCACACCACAAGCATCATGCTCATAGTCAGGGCAGTAAAGTCCACGTCTTAGTTCAGAGTCCATAAAATATTTTTTTTCGTTAATAAAAGAAAAGATTCCAGCCCGACACACACGCCCCCGTCACGTAAAAGCAGTCCAGGCCACGGCACCATAACGTCACCGCAAAGCCACCGCGCCCGGACTACGAACAGTGAACTAAAACCGTATGAGTCACCTATCAGCACACAACCACCGCAGAGAGGAGGAGAAGACACACAAGAGGAAAAAGAGAGAATCTGGACGCAAGTGTAAACAACCCCCTGTCGTCCCACCTCCACTCTTTGGAGTCGTGACCGAATCTATACCAATCAGGAATCAGATATACAACAATTCACGATACTTGGGCAGAGTCCACAGACGATCGTCCACCACCAGCTCCAGCTTGTCGATATGATAACGAATCTCATCAAACAAACACTCCACCGAGTCATGATACGCAATCGCCTTCTCACGCTCACAGCCAATCCTGTTAGCCCTCTTGCGAGCCTCCACCATCAGCTTCACATGCTCCGAGATGAAAGCCGTACGCTCAGCAATCTCCTCAATCACACGCAAGTTGCCCTCCGACATAGCCTTAGCCTTCTCCTCACCCACGACAGCCGACAACTTATAGACATTGTCAATCAACCTGCTCTGATACTCGATAGCGATAGGAATGATATGATTTACAGCCAAGTCGCCCAGCACACGAGCCTCAATCTGAATCTTCTTCGTATACGTCTCCCACTTCACCTCGTTGCGAGCCTCAAGCTCCTTACGCGTCATCACCCCCACACTCTCAAACATCTTCACACTATCCTCACGCAGATAAGCATCAAAGATCAGCGGACAACTCGTCTCGCAGTCCAGCCCACGACGCAAAGCCTCCACCTTCCACTCATCACTATACCCATTACCCTCAAAACGAATAGGCTTACACTCCCTGATATACCTACGCAACACCGTCAGAATAGCCCCCTGCTGCGCCATTCCCCCAGCCATCAGACCATCAACCTCGCCCTTGAACCTCGTCAGCTGCTCAGCCACAGCCGTGTTAAGCACAATCATCGCAGCCGCCGTGTTAGCCTCGCTACCCACAGCACGGAACTCAAAACGATTCCCCGTAAACGCAAACGGCGACGTACGGTTACGATCCGTATTATCAAGCAAAATCTCAGGAATCTGAGGAATATCCAGACTCATACCCTTCTTCTCCCCACTCGAAGCAATACAATCGTCCGTACTCGTCTCGACCATATCAAGCATACTGCTCAGCTGCTCGCCCAAGAAGCTCGAAATAATAGCAGGAGGAGCCTCATTCGCCCCCAGACGATGCGCATTCGTAGCACTCATGATACTCGCCTTCAGCAAACCATTATGATGATACACCGCCATAAGCGCATTCACCACAAACGTAATGAAACGCAAGTTATCCAACGGCGTCTTGCCAGGGCCAAACAACAACGTCCCCGTGTCCGTACCCAGCGACCAGTTACAATGCTTACCACTACCATTTATACCCTTAAACGGCTTCTCATGAAGCAACACACGGAACCCATGCTCAGCAGCCACATTACGCATCAGCGACATCAGAATCATATTATGATCCACAGCCAGATTACACTCCTCGTAAATAGGCGCCAACTCAAACTGCCCCGGAGCCACCTCATTATGACGCGTCTTGACAGGAATCCCCAGCTCCACAGCCCTAATCTCCAAGTCCTTCATGAACTCCATCACACGCTGCGGAATACTACCAAAATAATGATCCTCAAGCTGCTGATTCTTAGCAGCCTCGTGCCCCATGAGCGTACGCCCCGTCAGCAGCAAGTCAGGCCTTGCCCCAGCGACCCCCTCGTCCACCAAGAAATACTCCTGCTCAATACCCAAAAAAGCCTTCACCTGCTTCACCTCAGGATTAAAGAACCGACACACCTCCACCGCAGCCCTGTCCACAGCACGCAGCGCACGCAACAGCGGAGCCTTATAGTCCAGCGACTCACCCGTATACGAAATAAAAATCGTCGGAATACACAACGTATCGTCCATCACAAACACAGGCGAAGACGCATCCCACGCCGTATAACCACGCGCCTCAAACGTATTGCGAATACCACCATTAGGGAAGCTGCTCGCATCAGGCTCCTGCTGAATCAGCACCTTACCCTCAAACTCCTCAAGCACACCCCCCTTACCATTATACTCGATAAAACTCTCATGCTTCTCAGCCGTTCCCCCCGTCAGCGGCTGGAACCAATGCGTATAGTGAGTCACCCCCAGTTCCTCAGCCCACTGCTTCATACCCGCAGCCACACTATTAGCGATGCCACGATCCAGCGGAGCACCATTATCAATCACATCCACCAAAGCATCATACGCATCCTTAGGCAGATACTTAAACATCTTAGTACGGTCAAACACATGCTTAGCATACAAGCGATCCATTCTCTCCTCCGGAGCCTTGACAGAAGCAGGCTTTTTGCAAAGAGCCCTTTCCACGACTCTAAATCTCGTCTCAGACATAATCCAATTACCTTTTTTAGTGAAACACCTGAAATTTATAGAACACTGTCAATGTAAGTGAAAACCACGAAAACGCTTACTAAAAGCAAGTGTTTTTATGTTTTCGCTTGCAAAAGTACGCCAAAATCTTCATATATGCAAGCAAAAAGACAAATAAATTATATAAAAAGTGTCATTTTGTAAGGCAAAGCCACGCAAAACACAGAAAATAGACACGAAAAATAATTTGGCACTTATCCCAAAAAAGCATAACTTTGTCCCGATAGAAACAAACAAAGCGACCATGACATACACACACAAAGTCCAATACTACGAGACCGACAAGCAAGGCATCACCCACCACTCCAACTACATACGCATCATGGAAGAAGCCCGCGTCCACGCCTTAGAGCAAATGGGCTTCAGCTACGAATGCATGGAGCGCGAAGGCGTATATTCCCCCGTCATGTCCGTCACCTGCGACTACAAACGCCCCACCACCTTCGCCGACATCATCGAAGTCCAAATCAGCGTAGCAGAGCTAAGCCGGCTCAAAGCCAAGTTTGCCTACACCATGACCAGCAACGGCAAGATCGTCTGCCAAGCCACCTCCCTCCACTGCTTCCTCAACAGCGAAGGCCGCCCCGTCGTCATCGCAGACCGCTTCCCCGAATTCTATAAAGCACTGAGTGAGTTAGTTGTTTAGTCGTTTAGTTATTTAGTTGTTTAGTTATTTGGTTGGATTTCATCCGACCTTTCCTACGCTCGGCAGAGTAAGCAAGCTTCCTCTGCTCTCGCTTATCGGAAAGGTTGGATTCGCCATAGTTTTCAGCCGACCCCTTGCTCTTGTACCCCACCACCACGCTCAGAAAAGCCAGAGCTTACATCAAACAATAAATATCCCCCAAAGAAGCAGTATTCTCAGATAAAAAACGTATATTTACGCAATAATTAGAAAAAAAGACAAGCACAAAACAAGACAAGATGGCAAAGATAGCATTCGAAGAAAAGCAGAACATCGAGTATAAGGAGTCTTGGCGCGACGAATACCTCAAATGGATTTGTGGTTTCGCCAACGCGCAAGGAGGCAGAATATATATCGGTGTGGACGACAACCATGAAGTTGTAGGAATCTCCGACAGCAAACGACTCATGGAAGATATCCCCAACAAGATTGTCACCACGCTCGGCATTGTGGCAGAAGTGAACCTGCTTGAAGCTGACGGACGGGAATACATCGAGATTGTCGTGAGTCCAAGCAATGTGCCTATTGCTTTCAAGGGGCAGTATCACTACCGTTCCGGCTCAACCAAACAAGAACTGAAAGGCGTAGCCTTGCAGCAATTCCTGCTGAAGAAAATGGGACTCTCATGGGATGACATGCCTGTACCCTATGCAACCATTGACGACATCGACCGCTCCGCCATCGATTATTTCCTCCGTCGCAGCATCGCCTCCGAACGTATGGACGAGGAAGAGCAGAATGCTTCAACGGAAGATGTGTTGCGCAATCTCGACCTCATCACGCCAGAGGGCGAGCTGAAGAGTGCAGCCATCCTGCTTTTCGGCAAGCGTGTACACAAGTTCTTCCCCGCCGCAGAGTTCAAGATAGGTCGTTTCCATAACGACGAGAGCGACCTTATCATACAGGATGTAGTGGACTGCAACCTCATACAGATGGCAGGCAAGGTGATGGACTTGCTGCGCTCCCGCTACTTGGTATCGCCCATTCGCTACGAGGGAATGCAGCGCATAGAAGAACTGGAAATACCACAAAAGGCATTACGCGAGTTGATATACAATTCGATAGTACACAAGCAGTACAGCGGCCCTGCCATCCTGATGCGTGTGTTTGACAAGAGCGTGGAGCTATGGAACTACGGTCTCCTGCCCGAAGAACTCACGCCAGCCGACTTGATGAAGAAGCACGCCTCCTATCCCCGCAACCGCAACATTGCCTCCGTGTTCTACAAGGCCGGATTCATCGAGTCATGGGGGCGCGGCTACAAGAAGATACGCGAGGAGTTTGAAAAAGCCGGGCATCCTGTGCCAACGGTGGAGGAAAGCGGTGGCGGTGTATTGGTGACGATACAGCGCAAAACCATAGAGGACATTATTGCCAGCAGAGAGGAACGTGGCACTTTAAATAACGAAAGTGGCGCAGTAAATGGCGCAGTAAATGGCGCAGTAAATGGCGCAGTAAATGGCGGTTTAAATGTCGGAAAGAATGTCGGAATAAATAATGATTTAAGTAGCTGTAAATCAAATGATACAAATAATTTCGGCAATACTGATGTCGGTGTAAATGTCGGAAAGAATGTCGGTGTAAATGATGAAAGTGGCGCTGTAAATGGCGCTGTAAACAATGAAAGTGGCGTTGTAAACTCAGATGTTACAATCTTAATGGAACTAACGAACCGTCAGAAACGCATAAAGGAACTAATAAGACTTAAGCCTACCATCACTATTCTTCAGATGACTGCAATTCTTGCTATCCCGAAGCGAACTCTTCAACGCGATTTGTCCGTTTTACAAAAAGCAAAAGTCATCCGACATGAAGGCAGCGACAAATCCGGCATTTGGGTCGTTCTCGAACCCTATAACAAGGATAATGAATAACTGGTAAAGATAAAAAATCATCATGGTCAACGTAAGGTGTCACGAAAGCGAATACGAAATTCCACACACAAACAAAGAAAAATCGACAAACGAGGAATAAAAAGACAAAAAAAGCCGAACATGTCCCACTATTTGAGATAGCAGCCAGTTATCTTTGTTGCGAGAAAGCCCACGAAAAGGAAAAAGAGGAAAACAAAAAAGCCTCTCCGAAGAGAGGCCATAGGGATTCACCCTTCGGCATATAGCCTTATTGTGATAAGGTGATGAAATAAATTTCGAGAGCAAAGGTAAGCAATATTAGTGAAACAAACAAATAAAATCAGAAAAAAAATATGAAGAAACGAATTCTAGGATTAGACACAGGCTCAAACAGCTTAGGTTGGGCAGTTGTAGACCGCGAAGAAGACGGAAGATACACACTAATAGACAAAGGAGTGCTAATCTTCCAAGAAGGAGTCAACATAGAGAAAGGAATAGAATCCAGCAAAGCCTCCGAACGCACATCACACCGCGCACTCCGCAGGCAATATTTTCGACGCAGGCTACGCAAGATAGAAGTACTAAAAGTGCTAATCAAGCACGACCTATGTCCAGCCCTGACCGAAGAAGACCTAAAGCTATGGCAAACACGCAGGATCTACCCACTCAAAGACGAGTTTATGCTATGGCAGCGCACCAGCGACACCGAAGACATAAACCCCTACCATAGCCGCCATATATGCCTCACCGAAACACTCGACCTGAAAAAACAAACAGACCGATACACCCTGGGGCGAGCCATGTACCATCTGGCACAACGCCGAGGCTTCAAGAGCAATCGCCTTGATGCCAGCGAAGAAACCCAAAGCGGAGCCGTCAAGACAGGCATCTCCAACCTCACCAACGAGATGCAAGAAGCAGGATGCACATACCTTGGAGAATATTTTTACAAACTCTACAGCGAAAAAGGCAATAAAGTGCGCATACGCACACGCTACATAGACCGCGAACAACACTACAAAGCAGAATTCTACGCCATCTGCGCCAAACAGCAACTCAGCGACGACCTCAAGCAAGACCTCGAACGAGCACTCTACTTCCAGCGTCCACTCAAGAGCCAGCGGCAAAGCGTAGGAAAATGCACCCTCGAAAAAGGCAAAGCCAGATGCAGCGATTCCCACCCCCTGTATGAGGAATTCCGTATGCTATCATTCCTCAACACCATACGCATACAAGGTCCCAACGACACAGAACTGCGTCCCCTCAACCAAGACGAGCTACAAAAGATAGTCCCACTCTTCTACCGAGTCAGCAAAGCCAATTTTGACTTCAAGGACATAGCCAAAAAGATAGCAGGCAAAGCAAAGTATCAGCACATCAGCGACAAGACGGACTATCCCTACAAATTCAATTACCGCGAGACACAAGGTGTGCCAGGCTGTCCCACAATAGCACAGCTAAAAAACATATTTGGAGAAGATTGGCAACACAGCATAGCCGAAACCTACATCCACAACCAACGCAAAGACGGCACCATCAAGACCATCGAAGAGATGATCTGCGACGTATGGAACGTGCTCTATTTCTTCGACAGCACAGACAAACTCAAAGAATACGGCATAACACAGCTCCAGCTCAACGACGAACAAGCAGAAAAATTCTCCAAGATACGACTCAGCAAAGACTTCTCGTCCCTCTCGCTCAAAGCCATACGCAACATACTCCCATTCCTGCGCATCGGTATGCTATACAGCCACGCCGCCTTCATGGGCCGAGTGCCAAGCATCGTAGGCGCAGCCGTATGGGACGAGACACAGCAGCGAGAACACATCATCAGCGAAATAATGCGCATGACCGCCCCCCCCACAGACAGAGACCGCGAGCAGCGCCAGACCCTCGAATACTGCATCAAAGACTTCCTGTGCAGCGAATACGGAGTCAGTCCACAACTCGCAGACACCCTCTACCACCCCTCAATGATAGAAACCTATCCCGACGCAAAGCCAGACAAAAACGGAGTCGTACTCCTTGGCAGCCCACTCACCAATGCCGTACGCAACCCCATGGCCATGCGCTCCCTCCACCAAGTCCGCAAAATCGTCAACACCCTCATCAAAGAAGGCAAGATAGGTCCCGACACCGAAGTACACATCGAATACGCCCGTAGCCTCAACAACGCCAATATGCGAGCCGCCATCAACGACCGCCAGCGCGAAACAGAAAAGAAGCGCAAGAAATACGCACAAGAACTAAAAGAACTCTACAAGAAAGCCACAGGCCACGACATTGAGCCGACAGAGACAGACATCCTGAAATACCAGCTATGGGAAGAACAAGGCCACATCTGCCTATATACAGGCCACGAGATAGCCATCTCAGACTTCATCGGCGCAGGTCCCACATACGACATCGAGCACACCATACCACGCAGCGTCGGAGGAGACAGCACCCAAGAAAACATGACACTCTGCGACAGCCGTTATAACCGCGACATAAAAAAAGCCAAGCTCCCCAGCCAGCTCGACGATCATGAACAAATCCTCATCCGCATCGAACCCTGGAAGAAAAAGATAGAAGACCTCACCCGGCAAATCGACAAGATCAGCACCAGAGGCATTTGGGACAAAAACGTGAAAGACTCCTATATACGCAAGAAGAACCGCCTCAAGATGGAGCGCGACTATTGGCGAGGCAAGTACCAACGCTTCACCATGACCGAAGTCCCCGAAGGCTTCGCCCTACGCCAAGGAGCCGGCATCGGGCTCATATCGAAATACGCCTCCCTCTACCTCCAGAGCTACTTCCACGACGCAGTCCACCCCGAGCGCAGGCAAGTATACAGCGTCAAAGGACCAATCACAGCCGATTTTCGCAAGATGTGGGGCATACAGGAAGAATACGAAAAGAAGTCGCGCGACAGCCACACACACCACTGTCTCGACGCAATCGTCATAGCCTGCATCGGCAAAAACGAATTCAACCAGATGGGACGCTATCACCACGACATGTACGATTATACCGAAGGCCGTGGCCCCAAGCCCCAATTCCCCAAGCCCTGGGACACCTTCACCCAAGACCTCAAGCAAATCAGCAACGAACTACTTGTCGTGCACGACACCCCCGACAATCTGCCCAAGAAAGCAAGCCGCATCGTCGACACTCCCCAAGGCAAGAAGAGAGCCACAGGCGACTGCGCACGAGTAGGCCTACACAAAGACACATACTACGGAGCCATCGAGCACGAAGGCGATATAACCTACGTAGTCCGTCGTACGCTTGACGAAACATTCAGCATCAAAGAAGCAGAGAAGATTGTCGACGCCTCAGTCAGAGAGAAAGTCAAGGCCGCATTCGTAGGCGGTAAAATCAAACTACCCGTCTACATGAACGAAGAGAAAGGCATAGAGATAAAGAAAGTACGATGCATAGCCGAATCCATCAAGACACCCGTAAACATACGCCATCATAGAGATGCAAGCCGCAAGGAGCACAAGCAACAGTTCCACGTAGCCAACGACTCAAACTATTGCATGGCAATCTACGAAGGCGTCCTTAAAGGAAAGAAAAAGAGAGAGTACAGACTCGTCAGGAACATCGACGCAGTCGCCTATTTCAAACAAAGCACAAGCCCTGCCACTCCGCACACACTAATTGCGGACACCACCCCCAGCGGCCTTGCCCTAAAACAGCTGTTAAAAATAGGACAAATGGTTATCCTCTACGAATCATCGCCAGAAGAAATAAACTTCAACGACGTGAACGACGTCTCAAAACGACTGTATAAGATTACCGGTTTAAGTTATCTTCTTGTTGGCCCAGGATATGGAACAATAGTAATGAGACATCATCAAGAAGCACGCAGCTCAAAAGAAGTCGTAATCACAAAAGGAGCCTACAAGAGTGATGCTCCTCTGCGACACTCCATCTTTCTTTTACACACCCAATTCAATGCCTTGGTCGAAGGCGCAGATTTTGAAATCACATCGTTAGGAGAAATCAGATTAAAGAAATGATATGCTGAAGCGGACACTATGTTTCACCACCCCCCTGCAGCTCACACTCAGGAATGCCCAGATGGTCATCACCATCAAGGGCATCCCTGACGAGGGGCAGACCGTCCCCATAGAAGATATAGGAATGGTCATCATCGAAAACCAAATGGTGAGCATCACAATACCACTACTCAACGAACTCACAGACAACGGAGTCGCAGTAATCCTGTGCGACAAGAAAGGCATGCCCCACGCAATGCTACAAAAGACATGATGGAACCATTTCGTCCCTTTGTAGACGAGATAGTCCATCGCCTTTACAGAGAAGGCAAACTCCAAATAGACAAGGAAGCGAAGTACGCGCTGCTATCATGCCTCTCATGCGACACACACTACTCCAAAGTCACACGCCCTCTCCAGATAGGATTGTCGATGACGATGGCATCTCTCGAAGCAAAGGAAGTACACATAAAACGAGTACGTGCATTTATGCCACCCAAGGGAAAACTCACTATCTTAGCCATCACAGACAAGCAATACTCCGAAATCATAAATATTTGGGGACAGATAGAGCAAAAAGTTAAGAAAGTACCAATACAATTAGAAATTTTTTAGTAATTTTGCGAGCGATAAGGGTATCACCAACCCATTTCCTATACAGAATTGTAGTAGATACTACATTAAAAATAAGGATAATAGGAGTTATAGGTTGTGGTTTGGTGATGAAAGAAGATATTACACAACAATAGCGCAAAGACAGAGACCGCAAAAAGAGTTGTGGTTTGGTGATGAAAGAAGATATTACACAACAGGAACGAAAAAATTAATGTCACGACAATCGTTGTGGTTTGGTGATGAAAGAAGATATTACACAACTAGACAGCCAATAATAGTAAACAGCACCAAGTTGTGGTTTGGTGATGAAAGAAGATATTACACAACGCTGAAACATATTATCTGTATCGTGAGATAGTTGTGGTTTGGTGATGAAAGAAGATATTACACAACCCAGTTGATTCCTCCCATCCAAAAACTCAGTTGTGGTTTGGTGATGAAAGAAGATATTACACAACATAATGTTGTAACTTTGCATCGAGTTACAGGTTGTGGTTTGGTGATGAAAGAAGATATTACACAACTTAACGAAATGCTCTATCAACTGTTCTTCGTTGTGGTTTGGTGATGAAAGAAGATATTACACAACAAAGATCTACGTATATCATAGATATACATGTTGTGGTTTGGTGATGAAAGAAGATATTACACAACGAACACCAGGAACACCAAGAGAAGAGAAGAGTTGTGGTTTGGTGATGAAAGAAGATATTACACAACTAGTCGTTAACAACGGCGGCGCGGTATCCGTTGTGGTTTGGTGATGAAAGAAGATATTACACAACCGGGAGCCTGTGACCATGATTTACAACTAGTTGTGGTTTGGTGATGAAAGAAGATATTACACAACAAAATGGTCAGCATCAATCGACGGTCTACTGGTTGTGGTTTGGTGATGAAAGAAGATATTACACAACAGATAAATACATTAACCCCGACGATCTCTGTTGTGGTTTGGTGATGAAAGAAGATATTACACAACGACCTTGCGCGTAGTAAATGTCTGCGCCCGTTGTGGTTTGGTGATGAAAGAAGATATTACACAACTCAGGTGATGATGACATCGGAGCCAATCCGTTGTGGTTTGGTGATGAAAGAAGATATTACACAACAAAAGTGTATGTGAATGGCAAGAGTAAAGGTTGTGGTTTGCTGATGAAAGAAGATATTGAAAAACCTTAAGCATTTGTTCCTAATAGTAGGAGAAGTTGTGGTTTGGTGATGAATAAAGAGTTCCAACTGTGGGCGTATGGGAGAGTGGGGGAGGAGTCTTACCACGTATCGTTGAAGTCCCCCTCGTTAATACTGAGTGCTTGCAAGGTTTTGTTGTTTTGGTTGGTTGGTTTCGCCTTCGTTTGACTTCGTCTTCCTCCTCCTCGCTCAGGAAAGTCCGAGCGAGCTCGGCTCTCCGTTCGCTCGTTCGTCGTTTCCTACGCTCGGCAGAGCAAGCGACTGCATTTTGACCGCAGTCAAAAGCTCTCTGCTCTCGCTTATCGGAAACGTTTTGAAGTAAGAGAGAGGGAAGCACCACGCGCGGCACTTCCCCCTCAACCATATCAGCAGTTGGCTTCGCCTTCGTTTCCTACGCTCGGCAGAGCAAGCGAGCTTTCTCTGCTCTCGCTTATCGGAAACGTTCACAGAGCACTCATACAGCTCGTTACACCGAGCGAGGTTGCGATAGCAGTCAGTATCGCAGCAATGGTTTGGATTATGAATTTCCAAGTATCACGGGATTTCATAGGTTAAGGTTTTAAGGTTATTAGGTTATTAGGTTTTGAGGTTATTTTGTAAGGTTTTTTGTAAGGTTATTAGGTTTTGAGGTTATTAGGTTTTGAGGTTATTAGGTTTTGAGGTTCTTGTTCTCTGCTCGGCTCCGAGGTCAAAGGTATAAAACCTTATAACCTCAAAACCTTAAAACCTCACCAGCGAAGCGACCTTACCAGCGAAGCGACCTCATAACCTAAAGCGAAAGCTTGTAACCCTCCATCACATCATCGTGGCGCGGAGCAGAGCCGTTCTCGAACGTCGCCATCGCCTTGACGATGCGAATCATGAGGTCTTTGTCGTTGCCGGCTATCAGGAAGTCGGGAGCTACGCCCACCCTCTTGGACACGAACCTGATGTACGCCTCAGTGTTGTTCTCGCTCGCAGGGGCGAAGCGCGAGATGATGCTTTTAATCGTGTTGCAGCCATACTGCACCCTATACGTACGCAGCAAGCGGAAAGCAGCGCGAAAGCCCCACGCCATCGACTGGAACTGGCAGAACTCCCCGTCCGTCTGCGTTGGCGAGAGACCCAGCCAAGCATTAGCTCCACGACGGATATTCAGGGGATTGTTGTTGCGGTAGCCTTTTGACATTGTTTAAGGTTTTAAGGTTTTAAGGTTTTGAGGTCTTGAGGTTATTTTGGTTGTTGGGGAGGAATGGGGTTGGCAGCCAATCACCAACCAACCCCATTACCAATTATCCCTTAGGAGTGAGTCCGCCATCTGCGCCACCGCCTCCGCCAGAGGGTGAGCCAGAGCCGCTGTCAGAGCCGCTATCAGAGCCGCTGCCGCTGTCAGAGCCAGTGTTGCCCGTGCCCGGCACATCACCGC
>CAMEQD010000029.1:0-33307 GCA_945932615.1 uncultured Prevotellaceae bacterium
TTATCGAAGTGCAGTCCGGCGACTTGCTTGTCGAGGAGGACATCGAACGGTTCGATTGGGAATGGAAGACTAATTATCCATAATTCAGCAGAATACACTTAATTCTTATCGTTTGTAGTGAAAATTTGATGATTTTATCAAGTATTTGGCGTCATTACTTGCACATTAAGTATATGTGCGAAAAAAAGAAAGAAGGGGGAAGATTTCTCTTCTCCCTTCCTTTGGTAACCCGCTTGGGGCTCGAACCCAAGACCCCCACATTAAAAGTGTGATGCTCTACCAACTGAGCTAGCGAGTCAGCCTTGTGTGCTAATCTTTTGCATTAGCGAGTGCAAAGGTACTGCTTTTATTTGTATTTTCCAAATTTATTGCAGAAATTTTGTGGTTTTTTGGGGTTAGCCGCTGCATTATCAGCGGTTGTTGACCACGACTTGCAGCAAGGCTGCATTGTACGAACAGTACAGGCGGTAGAGTGCGCGCCCACCATCGCCCTTTGAGACGATGCCTTGATTGTTCATATCGTAAGTGCGTAGACATAGCTGGCACTGCGCATAGCCTCCCGTCTGCAACTGCATGTTTTGCCCTTTGCAGTTAGGGCACGATGCATCAAAGCATACCACCCTAATCTGATCTGAGAGCATCTCAGGAATAGTGGGCATACCGATGATTAGACCACCCATGCCTAAGACTACCGACCCCGAAGTATAATATTCGGTCTGCGTTTTGACGATATAGTCAGCATTTGAGCCTGGACTCTCTACCTTATACTTGCCCTGCGAACCAATAGGATCTGTAATCTTGCAGAACTGTCCTGGCACCGTACACGCGCGGTACAGAGCTGGCACAGCATCGACTGGGCGGAACGAGAAACGCGCTGTGATATTTGAGTACACTCCGTCCGCATCAGCACACGAGACGTAGACAAGCAGCACGGTGAGCAAAGCCACCATGAGACGTAGTGGGAGCAGCATCTTCTTCATGATGAGAGAGAATATAGTATTAAGTATTGTCATGCAACTCATTCGGTCAGAGCCTTGACAGCCTCGTCTACCGTCTCGAAGTGGAATTGGCTGACTATATCATCCATCAACCTCCCGATATGCACAGTACATAGATTGCCTATGCTACCCTCGTGAGTATGGTGTACTTCTTTGTCAGGCACGAAACGCCCCGCCTCGATGTCGAGCCCCACCTGTTTGTATGCATCGCGAAATGGCGTCCCATCGACCACAAGTCGGTTGACCTTCTCGACCGAAAACATCAAGTCGTAGCGTGTGTCGTTGAGAATATCCTTGTTGACTTCCATTCGGCGCACGATGTATGTACTCATACGCAAGCAGTCACTGAGTTCCTCAAACGCAGGTAGGAAGACTTCCTTGATGATCTGCAAGTCGCGGAAATAACCACTCGGCAAGTTATTCATGATGAGCATGATTTGCTGAGGGAGAGCCTGAAGTTTGTTGCACTTCGCTCGCGTCAGCTCGAATACGTCGGGGTTCTTCTTGTGGGGCATGATGCTTGAGCCTGTGGTACATTCCCTCGGCAACTTGACGAAGTTGAAGTTTTGCGAGTTGAAGAGACAGGCGTCGTACGCCATTTTGGAGATTGTGCCTGCTACGGAGGCGAGGGCGTAGGCTACGTTGCGCTCCATCTTGCCTCGACACATTTGGGCGTATACGACATTGTAGTCCATACTCTCGAAACCCAGCAGTCGCGTAGTCATCGTGCGATCCAGAGGGAACGAACTGCCATAACCAGCAGCTGAACCTAAGGGATTGCGGTTGGCTTGACGGTAAGCAGCATGTAGCATCATCATGTCGTCGACCAGCGACTCCGCATAAGCTCCAAACCACAGCCCGAAACTGCTCGGCATAGCTACCTGCAAGTGCGTATAGCCTGGCATGAGTATGCCTTTATATCGCTCGCTCTGTTCCTGTAGGGCATCAAACAACTCTATGACATCGTTTACGATGCTACGTAGTTGGCGGCGCGTGAACAACTTGAGGTCTACGAGCACCTGGTCATTGCGTGAGCGCCCAGAGTGAATTTTCTTGCCTGTCTCGCCCAGCCGTCGTGTGAGCATGAGCTCGACTTGTGAGTGTACGTCTTCGATTCCTTCTTCGATTGTGAAATCTCCTCTGAGGGTCTGGCGGTATATGTTTTTCAGCTCTGTGAGGAGGTGGGGAAGTTCGTCTTTGCCGATGAGTCCGATGCTTTCGAGCATGGTGACGTGAGCGATGGAGCCCAGAACGTCGTCCTGGGCTATGTAGAGGTCGAGCTCGCGGTCGCGGCCTACGGTGTAGCGCTCGATTTCGGTGTTTATCTCAAATCCTTTGTCCCAAAGTTTTGGCATTGTCGTAGTGTATGGTTTGATGTAGTGTGTTGGTCGTCTGTCTTAGTATGGCAGGGCGGCGAGGAACTGTGCTATGCCTTCGACGCCTTTTTCGAGTTTTGACTGGATCATCTTGCGTATGAAGAAGTTTAGCTCGGCTCCGAGGGTTACTTTCATGCGGCAGGTGCTCTCGTTTGAGGGGAGGAGTTGTATCCAGAGTGTGACGGGTACGGGGGCTCCCTGCATGTCCATTTTGACGAGCTTGGGCTCGTTGCGCTCGACGATGCGTACTATGATGTCTCCGAGGGGGCCGATGTGTCCTGACATGGTGTCGGCGGTGAGTTCCATCTTGTGTATGTTGGCGCGTAGCTTGGCGAGCTGCTCGGGGGTGGGGCGCTTGTCTTGGGGGAGCTGGCTGTTGAGCATCTGCTCAAACATGGGGTCGTCGACCCGGTCTTTGAGGGCTTGTAGCGATGTGAGGTCTGAGAGCTTGGCGTATACTCTGTCAATGGGTGAGGCTACTTGCTTCACCGTGCTTTCATATTTTTCCATAGGGAATTGTTTGCGTTTGTGTTTGTGTTATCCTTGCCACTGTGAGGGGTTCTGACGCCACTCGTTAAGCAGTGCTACTTCTTCTTGCTTGATATAGCCTGTCTTGAGGGCTTGTGCGACTACTGCTTCGTAGTTGGTAAGGGTGGTGAGCTCTACTTGGGCGTCGGCGAAGGCTTGGGTGGCTACGTCGAAACCGTAGGTGTATGAGGCTACCATGCCGCAAACCTCATAGCCAGCCCTGCGCAGAGCTTCGACGGCCTTGAGCGAGCTTCCTCCAGTACTGATGAGGTCTTCGACCACGACAACTTTGCTGCTTGGTTTGAGCTCTCCTTCAATGAGGTTCTCCAGACCGTGGTCTTTGGGCTTGCTGCGTACGTAGACAAAGGGCAACGACAGTGCGTCAGCCACGAGTGCACCCTGCGGTATCGCTCCTGTAGCCACGCCGGCTATGGCTTCAGCCTCGGGATAGCGTTCCTGTATGATGCGGGCTATCTCAATCTTGACGAAAGTGCGGAGCCCGGGGTATGAGAGTGTCTTGCGGTTGTCGCAATAGAATGGGGACTTCCAGCCACTCGCCCATGTGAAAGGGTTGGTAGGCTGCAGTTTGATGGCTTTAACATTCAGCAGTTTTGCTGCAAAAATTTCTTCCAAAGTTTTCATATCAGTTTATGTTGTTAGATTCTTGGGCTCAAAGTTACGAATAAGTGAGCACAATTCCAATTTTTTTGTTGTTTAGTTTTTTTGTTATTTTGTTTTTTATTTGGTCATCTGGTTGCGGATAGGTGTTAGTTCCAACAAAATAACAAAACACGTGGCGTGAATTAATAAAACGGGATCAGAGAATGGTAAAAACGCGGCTTTGCGCTTTGCGATTCAAGGATACGACATCGCGAGAGGGGCATGTAGGATTTGAGTGGGGTTAGGTGGGCTATGTGAAATGGGTGTCGTCTTCCTCTATTATTTTTATGATTTCTTCTGCTTCGTACCCTCGTGTGGCGGCATGGCGTAGGAGCTTGTCGCGGATGATTCGGGGGTCTTGATCTTTGAGTGTGCGGCGTTTGGCTTGTAGGGTGTGTACGAGGTTGTCGTGATATTCTTGTGGGTCTATCTTATTGAGTGCTTGGGCGATATCTATCTGAGAGATGTGCTGGAGGCGTAGCATGGTGCTAATCTTGGCGCGCCCCCAGTGTTGGAGGCGGTATTTGTCGCGGACGTAGGCTATGGCGTAGCGCAGTTCGTCAATATATTTCTCGTCGATGAGCTGGGCTATGATTTGCTCGGCGTGGGTGGGGGTGATTCCCCATTGGCGGAGCTTTTGACGGATTTGTTCGATGCTGTGCTCGCTGCGGCTGCATTGGGCTGCGGCACGGCTTAGGGCTTGTTCATAGGTGGGCTGTGATGATGCGGTCTTTGTCATATTGGTCTTTGATGATGGTAATGTCGTGGTAATGGTGGTGGGCAAGGAGTTCTGCGGTCTGGTGGGCGAGGGTATGGTTTATCTCGAGGTAGAGCTGGCCTTGGGGGGTGAGTATGTGGTGGCCTTGGAGGGCGATGGCGCGGTAGTAGATGAGGGGGTCGCTGTCGGGGACGAAGAGGGCGAGGTGCGGCTCGTAGTGGAGAACGTTGGGGTGCATGTGGGCGGCTTCGCTTTGGAGGACGTAGGGGGGGTTGCTGATGATGATGTCTGCGTGGGGGAGGGGTTGTGTGGGGTGGAGTATGTCGGCTTGAATGAAGTGTATGTCTGCATGGTGTGCGGCGGCGTTGGTGCGGGCTGTGGCGATGGCTTGGGGGGAGATGTCGATGGCGGTGAGGTGGTGGTGGTGGTGGGCGAGGGTGATGGCGATGCAGCCTGTGCCTGTGCCGATGTCGAGGATGTGGCGGGGGGTGGGGGTGCGGCGAAGTAGCTCGCGGACGAGTTGCTCGGTCTCGGGGCGTGGAATGAGAGTATGAGGGGTGACGTTGTATCTGCGCCCGCAGAAGGTGGCGTAGCCGAGGATTTGCTGTATGGGCTCGTTTTTGAGGAGTCGGGCGACGATTTGGCGGAGTTGTTGTTGGTGTTGTGGGGATAATTTGCTATCTTTGCCGAGAAGTATGTCTGTCTGGCTGAGCTGGAAGACTTCTTCGAGGATGTGGCGATAGAGGGCTTGGCCTTCGCGTGTTCCGTAGTGCTGCTGGAGTTGCTGTCTGTATGTCACGTTGTTGTTTGTGTGTCGTTGTGCGTGCAAAGATACGGTTTTTAATTTGAATTGTGTGTATGTATATGGATGATTTGTTTGAAAATGGTGTGGGGGAGATGGACGTGGCGTTTATGAGGCGTGCGTTGTATCTGGCTCGTTGTGGTGAGGCTGGGGCGGCTCCTAATCCTATGGTGGGGGCTGTGGTGGTGTGTGATGGGCGTATCGTGGGTGAGGGGTTTCACCGTAGGTGTGGTGGACCTCATGCTGAGGTGAATGCGATTGATGCTGTGGGGGATAGGGGCTTGCTGCCGAGGTGTACGTTGTATGTGACGCTTGAGCCTTGTTCGCATTGGGGGAAGACGCCGCCGTGTTGTGATTTGATTATCTCGTCTGGGTTGAGGCGTGTGGTTGTGGGTATGGCTGATCCTGACGGGAGGGTAAATGGTGAGGGTATCAGACGTATGCGTGAGGCTGGGATTGTTGTTGTGGTGGGGGTGCTGGAGGAGGAGTGCCGGAGATTGAATCCGTGTTTCTTGACTTCGAGGGAGAAGGGTAGGCCTTATGTGACGCTCAAGTGGGCGCAGACGTCGGACGGGGTGATTGGGGTCAGAGGGGGGAGACTGGCTGTGTCGTCGGGCTTCGGACTGATGTTGGGGCATAGGCTGCGTACTCGTTGTCAGGCTATTATGGTGGGGACGGATACGGCGATTAATGATGATCCGCGGCTGACGGCGCGTCTGTGGGGGGGCGTCTCGCCTTTGCGTGTGACGATCGATCGTAGGGGAAGGCTGCCTGAGGGGCTGGCGATGTTTGGGGGAGAATCGGTGGTGTATCGTGGGGAGATTTTGTCTGAGATCTTGTATGACTTGCATGGGCGTGGGGTGCAGCATCTGGTGGTGGAGGGGGGCGCGAAGTTGCTGCAGAGTTTTATTGATGAGGGGCTATGGGATAGGGCTCGGGTGGAGCTGTCTGCTCGGAGTTCGGAGCTTGACTTAAGGGGAGATGGTGTGGTGTTTGCTCCGGTGCTGAAATGTGCTGAACTAGTGGGGTCGATGGATGTTGATGGTTCAAAATTGCTAATTTTACTTAATTTGGCTGGGTCTTGTGG
This sequence comes from uncultured Prevotellaceae bacterium, assembly GCA_945932615.1. Classification (GTDB taxonomy): domain Bacteria; phylum Bacteroidota; class Bacteroidia; order Bacteroidales; family Bacteroidaceae; genus Physcousia. The sequence goes on from CAMEQD010000029.1 coordinate 6,170, forward strand.
GGGCTGATGGTGGATTTGTGCTTTATTTGTTGTATCTTTGTGCGCAAATTGGATTATAATGTTTACATACGCACGTAATTTTGTTTGTCGCGCTTTGTTGTGTGGTTTGCTCGCGGGGTTTGCTTTGGTGTCTGCTTCGTGTGTTGGGGGGAGTGGGGAGTCTGTAGTGGAGTCTTCGGATTGTTATATAACGGGGGTGACGTTGGGGTCGGTGAAGTTGGGGGAGAGTGGCTCGTCGTTGGCGGGGAGTACTGTGAAGATGTCGATAGATCAGTATGGACTGACGGTGACTAATGTCATACCTCTGCCTTCTGATGCTGTGCTTGACAGGGTGACGGCTACGGTGGGCTATGTGGGGGGACAGTTATTGTATCTGCCTGAGAATCATTGGGAGGGCGACGAGTGGAGATTGTATAACGCGGAGGATACTTTGGATTTGAGTAGCCCGCTGCTACTTAAGGTGGTGGCTGCTAATGAGGCGAGGGACGAGCGTGTGTATAGGTTTTGGCTGACGCGTGAGGGGACTCCGTCTGGGGATTCTGAGTGGGTGTTGGTGGATGAGTCTGTGGGGAGGCTTGGTGCTGATAGTGTGGGGCTGGTGGATATGGGGGGCTCGGCGGTGCTGATGTCTAAGGCGTGGGGCGAGGGGAATTGCTTCGTGCGTGGTCTCGTGTGTGGGGCGGACGGGGTGTGGTCTGTGGGTGAGGCTGTGAGGACGAATCTTGAGGGGGGAGCTCGGCTGGGTTCGGTGTGTAGGGGTATCGGGGGTGAGGTTGTGTATGCTTCGGACGGAGAGGGGGCTTTGTTTGTGAGTCGTGATGGATTGACTTGGTCGGCGATGGACGTCGACTCTGGGGTGAAGGGGCTGTCTTTGGTGGGCGTGGGTGTAGATTGTCTGTATTGTGTGGGTGAGGGTAGACTGTGGAGGTTGAATTTGGCTTCGATGGTTTTGACTGAGGATTCGATGGACGGGGGGAGTAGCCTGATTGAGGGTAATGAGGGGAGTCTGCGTTTTGCTTCGTATGCTGGGGATGATGATACGAATCATCTGTTGCTGGCTTGCGGCGGTGGGGCTGTGACGGGGGGAGTGGATTTTTGGCTTAAAGCGTGGTATGACTGGGACGGGACGCGTTTTGAGGAGGGGGAGGTGTGGATGTATAATGCTGCGGTAGTGGGGCAGGGGCACTTGTTGCCTGATTTGATTGGATTGCAGCTGGTGTTTTATGGGGGTAGGGTGTTGGCTGTGGGCTTTGATCGGGGGGCGGTCACGAATGGTGTGGGTGACGTGGTGTTGTGGGAGAGTTCGAATCATGGCTTGTCGTGGAGGGTGTGTCAGGGGCTGACTGTGCCTGAGATGTTGAAGTCTTTGGACGTTTCGCTGCCTGTGTCTGCTGTGGTGGACGAGGGGGGAAGGCTGTGGATTTTGGCTGGGGGTAAATTGGTGTGTGCTGGTGTTGCTTCGGTGGAGTGATGAGGTGGGTGTCGGTCATATTGCTTGTGGTGCAGGGGGCTTTTGCCACTGTCCATGCTCAGCAGGATGTGCTTGAGTACAAGATGGACATTGGTGGTGGCTTGGGGTTGTGCTACTATTGGGGTGATGCTAATGCTTCTCCTTTTCGGGGGGCGAGTGTCGCGACGATGGTGTCGTTGAGGCGTAATTTTAATCCGAGGATGGGGGTGAAGTTTAATCTGGCGTATGGTAATTTCAGCGGCTCGTCGCAGGGGTATTTCTTGCCTGAGGAGGTGGGAAGTACGGTGCCTGCGGGGGTGGTGTCGTTTCGTTCTAATGTGATTGACTTGGGGGCGCAGTTTGAGCTGAATTTCTGGGGATATGGACTGGGACCGGGCTATAAGAAACTGTCGAGGATTACTCCGTATGCTGTGTTGGGAATCGGGGGGACTTTGGGCTGGAATGCTGATGGTGGATGTTTCGGTATGAATATCCCTGTGGGGCTGGGTGTGAAATACAAGGTGAGGCCGAGGGTGAACTTGATCTTCGAGTACACGCATCGCTTCTCTACGACTGATAGACTTGATGCGGCGGCACTGAATGATCCGTATTTCATCAAGAGTGGTTTTTTGAAAAATAAGGATTCGTATACTTTCCTGATGTTGTGTGTGACGTATGACATCAGTCCAAAATATCGTAAATGCAACAATTAGATTTGAATCGTATACCTGAGCATATTGCTATTATCATGGATGGCAATGGCAGATGGGCCAAGGCTCAGGGGCTGCCGCGTTCGGCTGGTCATGTGAGGGGGGTGGAGACTGTGAGAAGAATCACGGAGGAGGCTGTGCATCTCGGGGTGAAGTTTCTGACGCTGTATACGTTTAGCACGGAGAATTGGAATCGTCCTGCGCAGGAGATTGAGACACTGATGGACTTGGTGTTGACGAATCTCGAGGATGAGATTTTTATGAAGAATAATGTGAGGTTTCGCATGATTGGCCAAAGGGATCGGCTGCCGCTGGGCGTACAGAGGCGGCTGGCGGAGTGTGAGGGGCGTACTGCTGCGAATTCGGGCATGACGATGGTGGTGGCATTGAGCTATAGCAGCCGTTGGGAGATGACGGAGGCTGCGCGTGTGATCGCTGGCAAGGTGAGGGATGGAGTGCTCAGGGTGGAGGATATTGACGAGGGGGTGATGGCTGAGCATTTGGCTACGTCGTTTATGCCTGATCCTGACTTGCTGATTCGTACGAGTGGTGAGTTGCGGCTGAGTAACTATCTGTTATGGCAGTGTGCTTATTCGGAGTTTTATTTTACGGATACGTTGTGGCCTGATTTTGATGAGGCGGCGCTGAGGGAGGCTATCGCGGTGTATCAGTTGAGGCAGCGAAGGTATGGAAAAACTGGAGAACAGATTACTGATGAGCAGAAATAGGTATTATATTATAGTGTGTGTGGTGATGCTGGCTTTGTGGGGGCAGGTGTTGCCTTCATGGGCTCAGTGGGTGCGACGTGATACGACGGTGACGGTGGACTATAGTCGTACGCCACGTCAGGTGGTGGTCAAGAGTATCACGGTGGAGGGCTTGCCTAATTTTGACCAGAAGATGCTGGTGCGTCTGTCGGGTATCAGCGTGGGGGATCGCATATCGGTGCCTGGGGCTGAGATTACGAGGGCAATCAAGAGGTATTGGAAGAATGGCTTGTTTTCAGACGTGTCGGTGGGGGTGGATTCGATTGTGGATGATTCGGCTTATCTGTGTGTCAAACTCATGACGCGCCCTCGTATCTCGGAGGTGCGTTATACTGGGGTGAAGAAGGGTGATAGGCAGGATTTGGAGTCTAAGTTGGGGCTGGTCAAGAATAATCAGCTGACGCCTAATATGATCGATCGCGCAAAGATTCTGGCTCAGAGGTATTTTGATGAGAAGGGCTACAAGAACGCTGAGATTGAGATCTTGCAGGAGGATGATCCTGCTGCGCCTGACAAGGTGATCGTGACGGTCAATATTAGGAAGAATGGCAAGATTGTCATACGTAAGATAAGGGTGGAGGGTAATACGGTCATTAAGGACAGAAAACTCAAGGGGTCTCTCATCAGTAAGGGTGTGCTGGCTACGATTCATGAGGGGAGGGGAATGCGTAACTGGTTTAAGAAGCATAAGTTTATCGAGTCTAACTATAAGGAGGCGAAGAACAACTTGCTGGCTTACTATGGTGAGCTGGGTTATCGCGATGCGCTGATCGTTGCGGATAGTGTGATTCCTGTGGATGAGAAGCATGTGGATATTGCTATTCATGTGGAGGAGGGAAGTAGGTATTATATTCGCAATATCGAATGGGTGGGCAACTCTGTGTATAGGAGTGAGGACTTGCAGAAGGTGCTTGACATGAATAGGGGGGATATTTACAACCAAAAGCGTATGCAGGAGCGTCTGACTACGGATGATGATGCTGTGGGCAATCTGTATTACAATAATGGTTATGTCTTTTATCGTCTGGATCCTACTGAGACTAATATCGTGGGGGATAGTGTGGATTTGGAGATGCGTATAACTGAGGGACCTCAGGCTCATCTGAGTCATGTGCGTATCTCGGGCAATGATCGTCTGTATGAGAATGTGGTGCGACGTGAGTTGCGTATGAAGCCTGGTGACTTGTTTTCTAAGGAGGCTCTGATGCGTTCGTGGCGTGAGATTAGCCAGATGGGGCATTTCAATCCTGAGGCTATTGATCCTAAGATTGAGCCTAATGAGGTAGAGGGTACTGTTGACTTGACGTGGAATCTTGAGTCGAAGAGCAATGACCAAGTGGAGTTTTCTCTGGGTTATGGTCAGACGGGTGTGGTGGGCAAGATTGGTTTGAAGTTTGCTAATTTCTGTCTTGCAAACTTGTTTAAGAAGGGGGGATTGCGTCGTGGTATCATGCCTAATGGCAATGGAGAGACGTTTTCAATCTCGGGTCAGACTAATGGTACTTACTATCAGCAGTATTCGATTTCGTATATGAATCCTTGGGTGGGAGGAAAGCGACCTAATTCGTTTTCGTTCAGCGCGTTTTATTGCAAGCAAACTGATGTGAGCGATCGTTATTACAATTCGGCTTACTACAACAATTATTATAATTATGGTTATGGCTATGGTTACGGCTATGGTTATGGTTATAATGACTACCAGAATTATTATGACCCTGACAAGTATCAGCATATCATAGGCGTGTCTGTGGGTTGGGGCAAGCGTCTGAGGTGGCCTGATGACTATTTCTACTTCTCAACGGAGCTGGCATATACGAGGTATATAATGAAGGACTGGAACTATTTCTCGCTGATGAGGAATGGTAGTTGCAACAATATTGCTTTGAAGTTGTCGCTGAACCGTAGTAGTATTGACAACCAGATTTATCCTCGTTCTGGCTCTGAAATCCAGATGTCTGTGTCGTTGACGCCTCCTTTCTCGCTATTTGATGGCAAGGATTATGCAAATCTGGCACAGGACGTGAATAGTGCATCGTATGATAGCGAGATGCAGAAGAAGTTTGCGTGGATCGAGTATCACAAGTGGAAGTTCAAGGCGCGTACGTATACTGCTCTGACCAAGTCGAGCAAGTGTTTCGTGTTGAGCACGAGGGCTGAGTTTGGTATACTGGGTTCTTATAATGGCAACAAGAAGTCACCGTTTGAGACTTACTATATGGGCGGTGATGGTACGAGTGGCTATGGTGGGTCTTATGCCACGGAGACGATTGGATTGCGTGGCTATGACAATGGCTCTCTTACAGCTAATGGTATGGGATATGCCTATACGCGCTTCAGCTTGGAGTTGCGTTATCCGTTCATGCTTGGCAATAGTACGAATATATTCGGTATGGTCTTTGCTGAGGGCGGTAATTGTTGGACTGAGGTCAAGAAGTTCAATCCTTTTGATATGAAGAAGTCTGTGGGTGTGGGTGCGCGTATCTTCTTGCCTATGGTGGGATTGCTGGGTATTGACTGGGCGTGGGGCTTTGATAAGGTGAACAGCAGTACGCCGAGTGGTAGTCATTTCCACTTCATACTCGGACAGGAGTTCTAATAAAGGTATTATCTATTATGTGTAGCAGTATATGAAAAGGCTTGGTTTGATTCTGGTGTGCATTTGGGCGTTTGCAGCTACGGCTTGCGCTCAGAAGTATGCTTTGGTCGATATGGAGTACATTTTGAAGAATGTGCCTGCGTATGAGCGTGCGTGTGAGCAACTGAATCAGGTGTCACGCAAGTGGCAGGCGGAGGTCGAACTGCTTGAGGAGGAGTCAAGGACTTTGTACAATGCGTATCAGGCAGAGTCTATGTTTCTCTCGGACGAGCAACGCACGAAGAGTGAGGAGGCCATTATCGCTAAGGAAAAGGAGGCTTCGGAGCTGAAGAAGAAGTATTTCGGACCCGAGGGGGAACTCTTTAAAAAACGTGAGAGCCTCATGACACCGATTCACGAGGAAATATACAATGCGGTAAAGGATATTGCTGACCTCAAGGGGTACAGCATGGTGTTGGACAGGGCTTCTGAGAGCGGTATCATCTATGCGTCGCCCAAGGTAGATATTTCTAATGATGTACTTACGAAGTTGGGATATAAGTAGATTCAAAACAAAAACCAAAATAATAAAACAACAAACAAAATGAAAAAGATTCTTTTTGCCATATTGGTTATGGCACCATTGTCTCTGTTGGCACAGTCCAAGTTCGCACATTTTGATATGTCAGCTATCGTGCCCAACATGAAGGAGTACACTACTGCGCAGACTGAGCTTGAGGCTATGCAGAAACAGTATGAAGCTGACTTGAAACTGATGCAGGATGAGCTCCAGAAGAAGTATGAAGACTATCAGAAGGAGGCTGCCAACTTGCTTGACAACGTGCGTGCTCGCCGTGAGCAGGAGCTGAATGACCTCGGACAGCGTTACCAGCAGAGTTTGCAGGATAATCAAGCTGCTCTGCAGAAGGCTACTCAGGAGAAAATGGGTATCATTTCGCAGAAGGTGATGGAGGCTGTCAAGAAGCTTGGCGAGGCTAATGGTTATGTATATGTGGTCGATACGAGTGCTGGTGCTATCACGTTTGTCAACACAAGCCTTAGCACTGATATTACTGATCAGCTCAAGAAGGAACTGGGTGTGCAGTAGTTATAAATAGTCTGTATTATGAATAGTATTGTTAATCTGATCAAGGGTGCATCGAGGTGTTGTGTGCTGTGCGTGATGCTACTATGCTTTGCGCTCGGTACTGTGGCGCAGGGTGTGTCTGCGTCGGTCTCTGCATTGTCTGTCGGGCGTATTAGTCATGGCGAGGTCATCAGACTGATGCCTCAGTATGCTGAGGCGCAGCGCAATCTGAAGGATTTACGCGCTCAGTATGAGGCTGAGGCGCAGCGCAGCGAAAAGGAGTTTCAGACGAAGTTTGAGGATTTTCTTCAGACTCAGAAGGATCTTTCGCAGACTATCCTCAATAAGCGTCAGAATGAGTTGCAGGCTATGATGGATGCTAATATCCAGTTCCGCATCAAGGTGCAGACTCTGCTGAAGGATGCTGAGGACGAGCTTATGGCAGGTGTTAAGGCTGTCCTCAGGGAGGCCATTGCGTCTGTGGCTGCCGAGCAGGGGCTGGCTTTTGTCATCAATACTGATGCTGAGGGGCTTTCGTATATCTCTCCTGATATGGCCAGAGATATTACTGGAGAGGTCATTGCCAAATTGGGTATTGCTGTAGAGCGATAGGATATGGGACCCATCGGTGTGTTTGACAGCGGTTATGGTGGCTTGACTGTCTTGAAGGAGATTCGCAATCTCATGCCCCAGTATGACTATGTCTATTTGGGGGATAATGCTCGTGCACCGTATGGCACTCGTAGTTTTGAGGTGGTGTACGAGTTTACGCTTCAGGCTGTCCGTTGTCTGTTCGGGATGGGTTGCCCTTTGGTGATTTTGGGTTGCAATACGGCGAGTGCGAAGGCGCTGCGCTCTATTCAGCAAAAGGATCTGCCTCTGATGGATGACACGAAGCGTGTGCTTGGTGTCATCCGCCCTACGGCAGAGTGTGTAGGGGAAATCAGCCACTCGCGGCATGTGGGAGTCTTTGCTACTCCTGGCACTATACGCTCGAATACGTATAACATGGAGATTGCCAAGCTGTGGCCTGATATCAAGGTCACGGGGATTGCGTGCCCGATGTGGGTGTCGCTCGTGGAGAACAATGAATTTGATAGTCCTGGTGCAGATTATTTTGTAAAGAAGCGTATTGATGAGCTTCTCGGGGCTGACCCACGTATTGACACGGTCATTTTAGGTTGTACGCATTACCCTCTGTTGGTTGATAAGATTCGCTTATACATGCCTGATGATATAAGGATTGTCTCGCAGGGGCAGTATGTGGCTGCAAGTCTGCAAGACTACTTGGTTCGTCATGCTGATATGAACGAGCGTATCGGGCGAGGGGGCTCGCTGCGTCTGTTTACTACCGAGCAGCCGGAGCAGTTTGAGGAGTGTGCTGCAATTTTTTTAGAGCGTAGTGTTGAGGCTACCAGGATATTTCTGACATGATTTCTGCGGGGGCTTTGCCTTCGTCGAGTTTTTTCTTCATCATATCCATATATGGGGCTACGTGGCTGAAATATGTCTGGTAGCCTTGACATAGATAGTTGAGTCCTTGCTCTGAGTCGGGGGCTGTGACGAAACGATTGCGTGGACATTCGCCGTGGCAGGTGAACTGCCATTTACATTGTCTGCATTGTGATGGTAGCCCTTCGGTCTTTATTCGGGCGAAGGTCTGCTGTTTCTCTCCGTTCATCATGTCCCAGAGATTGTGACTCCTGATATTGCCGAGTCTGTATTCGGGGAACACGAAGTGGTCACAGCAGTATATGTCGCCGTTATGCTCCATGACGGCTGCGTGTCCGCAATAGTCGGATAGGGAGCAGACTCCGGGTGTGACGCCCATCCAGTTGGCGAGGGTGGCGTCAAAGATTTGCACAAACATTTCTCCTATGTCGTGTCTAACCCAGTCATCAAATATCGTGTTGAGAAAGTCTCCCCATTGCCGGGGGGTGACGCTGAATGGCGCAATGGTTATGTCGTCTCCGCAGTTCAGCATGTGGGCTAGATGGCGGCCGTCGCTGTGATGCATGATTCGTTCTACTATAGGAGTGAACTGGAGGTATTTGCAGCAGAGCTCGTCGCGGAAAAAGTGGTAGAATTCTGTGGGATACTGGGCTGTGATGTCATTGACGACGGCCATGGCGTTCCACTCTACGCCGTAGCGGTCAAGCATGTCGATGGAGTGCATCACTTTGCTCCAGGTGGGCTTGCCGTTGCGTCGGGTGCGGTATGTGTCGTGCATCGTCTCAGGACCATCGATGCTGATGCCTACGAGCCAGCCTTCCTGGTGTAGGAATCTGCACCACTCTGGCGTGAGTAGGGTGCCGTTGGTCTGGATGCAGTTGATGATGGTATGCCCTTCGGCATAGTGTTTTTGTAGACGTACTATTTTCCTGTAGTAGTTTAGAGGGCGTATCATAGGCTCTCCGCCGTGCCATGTGAAGATGATTTCCTGTGTGGTCTGGCATCGGATATATTCGCGGACGAATATCTCAGTGAGCTCGTCGCTCATGACATTTGCTGTATCTTGCTGGTAGAGCTTGGCTTTCTCTAAGTAGTAACAATAGTCGCAGGCCAGATTGCAGTGTGCGCCGGCTGGCTTTGACATAATGTATAGCGGACGTGAGAATGGGGCGTATGTGTTCATGGGCGGTCTTTTATTGCTCTGACTGGTCAAGCCACGGTGTGACGATGCGCTCGGATTCTGCCCAGAGCTTGACTGTCCTGGGGTGGGAAATGATGCGTCGGGGCAGGGTGACTTGTCGGCTATTTTTGAAATATCCTCCTGTAATTCCTTCGACGTTGGGCGAGAGCATCAGGTGTATGGCTGTGGCTGCTCCTTGGGCTGGGGTGTTGATAAGGGGACGGTAGATGAGGTCGGTGAGGTGGTCTACCCAATTGTGTAGGCGTATTATCCCTGTGTCGACGATACCAGGGTCTGCTGCGTTAATTGTGATGCCTCGGTCTTTGACAATCTTTGCTAGATGTCTGACAAAGAGTACTAGAGCGAGTTTGGTATTGCCGTATACCATGAAGCGCTGCCACCTTCCCTTGCGCCCTCTGTAGAAAAAGTCGGGCATGTCGAGCCTACCAATCAGATACGAGCATGACGACATGCATACGATGCGGCTGCCTTTGCTCATTAAGGGCAGGAGTTGGCGAGTCAGCAGGTAGTGTCCCATGTAGTTGACGCTGACAGTCCATTCGAGGCCGTCTATGGTAGTGTGGCGGTGAGTCTCGAGACAGCCTGCGTTGCACATGAGTATGTCTATTCGTTGCCCTCGTCTGATTACTTTTTGGGCAAAATCGTGTACTGAACTCATGTCTGCAAGGTTGATGCCAATAACTTCAATGTCTTCGTTGTTGCTCTCGCTTGCTATGCGTTGGCGAACTGGCTCTGCAGCTTTTATGTCGTAGCAGGCCATTATAACGCGAAAACCAGCCTTGGCCAAAGCCAAGGTCTGGTGTGTGCCCATGCCTCCATCGGCACCAGTGATTATCGCAAGATTTCTCATTCGTACATAAGTTTCATATTGTCAATCTGTAACCTTGCTTCATCGCTCCCTATGAAGTAGTCTCCAAACTTGCTGCTACAGGCGACTATGACTATGTATTTGGGTTTGCGGTCTGTGAAGCGGTAACTGATGGGGATGTTGATTGTCTTCCAGTCCTGTTGGTTGCTACCCGAGGTAAACTGTCCGTATGCTATGACATTGTCGCTGCTGGGGGAGAAGAGTTTAAGTTCGGAGGGCCGAGTACGTACTATGAAAGGATAAGTGGTCCCCTCGTAGTTTTCCTCGTCCTTATCCCCGATGAGTGCGACGAAGACTTGGCAGGTGTCGTTCTGACCTCGTAGGCTCTCGTAGGTCTCCTTGGTCATATAGCGGCTATATGCCTCGTCCCATTTGCCGCCGCCCTTGTTCATTGGTGATGTGGTGTAGCGATACTCGAACTGCAGTTTGGTGGGGAAGCTACTGAAGGGGCGTCCGAAACTCAGTATGCCGTTGGTGCCATCGGTCTTGAGGTATGTCCCGGTAAAAATGTTGCCCGCAGCAAACTTTATCACTATGTACTTGGATTGCAGGTCTGCGTATGTGCGTCCGTCTTCTGTGACTCCACGGCTGTTGCTCGCGCCTACTGTAGTGGCACCTTTGTTGCCTGTATCCCAATAGCTGCTCTGACCCTCGGACCAGGGATTGTACAGGGTTTTTGTGCCTTCGCCCACACTATGCCAGTCGTCAAATCCTCCGTTCTCAATCTGTTGAGCTGCTGCTGTGGTAAAGGTCTGTATCTCCGACTTAGACCCAGCAGCAGTCACTTGACACTGGTATGTTGCTCCAGGGGTGAGACCTCCTATCTCTGCTGTGAAGCCAGTGATGGTGGTCTGCACCTGGTTTTCTGCAAGTCGGGCCCATGTGTCTTCTCCCTCACGCCGGTATTCTACTATAGGAGTGGCGTTGTTCTGCATTGCACCGCTCACATACGCTCTAACGGAATGTGGGAAAACGCTTGCTGTAGTGGATATTTCTTGCTCGGCACGGTAGACGTATACGCTCCATGTCTCTGACTCATCGGCGTAGGCGTATTTTACATCAAAGGTGTGTCGGTTACGGAAGTCCAGCACTTTGCCAGTGGGATCTGGGGTGATGCTACCATGTATGCCAGACAAGATCATCTTGTTGACCTTTACGGCAGAGAGGTTTTCAGAGGGCGAGACGTATGCTATCACCACATGGTTCTCTGGGTCGATTACAGCCTTGCCTACCTGCCCCTCAAGCTCTACTTCGCGCTTGATTATCTGCCGTGCTACCACGATCCATTCGTACTTCTGGTACGTGTTGAGCACAATGCGTATGCTGTCAGAAAAATCGAGCGTAGGCATCAGCCCTTCCTTGGGGTCAAATGTCAACCCGTAGTCGGGGAGTGTGACCGTAGCGTCGTTACTTACCTCCAAACGTTTGAGATACAGTGACCTTATGTCGACCTGGTCATCTATGTATATCTCTACGCGACGGCTGTCCTTGTCTATGACGGATACAGGCTCGCCGTCTCCTGTAGGACCACACTGCCCTTGTACGAGGATGTCGGTAATTTCCGCCTTGACCAATGGGAGCTCAAGGTCGTCTTTCGTACATGAAGCAGTCAAGACTGCTGCTGCTATGATGAGTATTGAGGTTTGTAAGTGGCGCATCTTGTTTACAGATATAGTGTCAGTCCGATATTGACGGAGAATATGTTAAACTTGAAGTTGGCTCCTCCGCTGCTGCTCCTGCCTTCCTCGTACTCTGTGGCACCAGGGTGGAGATTCTTATACTTGCTCCACTGGTAGTTGACTCCCATTACTCCTATCGAGGTCTCGAGAGCCAGGAAGTTGGTGACAAAGATACACATACCTGGCGTGACTCCGAACTGTAAGGCGTGCGTGGTCGCAAAGGCTCCGTCAAGTGTGTTGATATCGTTCTCAGTATCGCGGATGCCCGTGGTGTTCTTGCCTTGTGCATTGGCATACGATAGACGCGCTTCTACAAAGCCGCCAAATATCTTGCTGCCAAACATCTGCATATAGTAGCGCATGAATACGCAGCCTTCGTGCTTGTGTTCAAGATAGTAAAGGTCCTTGAGATTGATGTTGAGGTCTTCGCCGAGGTTTAGATCCATGCTACCCATGTCAAAGTATTTGCGGTTGTAGTTGTAGCGGCCACCTACGCAGAGGTTGTTTGCTACGAAATACCCTACGGCAGGAGAGACAGAGATGGTGCTTGATTTTAGGTCAAGATTCTTCATAACGAGGAAGTTGAGATTGTCATTGTCCCATTCATGATAGTTGACAGCAACGCCTGTCATCCATATTCCCTTTGGTATGAATACAGCCTTCAACTCACTGCGGTCTATGCGTTGTATCTTGCGCTTATCCTGCAGCTTGATTATCTCCTTTGATTCTTGTGCAGAAGCTGATGCCCATCCTGCGACGAGCACCAGCATCATCATAATGTATTTTTTGATATGATACATTGGATTTATCTGAAAATTGGTTGTCCGTACTCGAACGACAAGTCATCGATGTAGAGCACGCTGCCGTCATAGCCGTGGAAGTAATCACCCCACTTGTTGGCAGCTATCACTATAACCATGTGGGTAGGTTTCTTCGTCGCATTGTTGTAGACGAGAGGTACTTCGAAATTCTCCCAAGTGCCGCTCTGAGTATTCTCAGAACGAATAATCTCACCGTAGGCTATGATGCGAGGATCATTCTGCCAGTCTATAATGGTGCTCTTCTCGTAGTTTATGCCATTGGCAGAGGCAGTAGCGTTGCCGCCCACATAAAGAGGCTCTGTGAGTAGGGCACAGAACAACTGGCAGGCATCAGGCGAACCGCTGGCAGGAGCCGTAGAAGGAAGGTCTTTTCCTGTTCTGTTGACGTTGCCTCCAGTATATGAGAGGAAGCCCTTGAGAGAAGAAGGTCTTGACGTGAATGGCACACCCCACTTGAGTTTGGCTCCATTTGTGCCAATCAGACCATGGAATTCGCCAGTGAAGAGACTTGCCGCAGCCAATTTGATCACCACATACTTCGTGCCAAGTTTTGCCGACGAGGCACCGCTGTGATAGAAGTCAGTGCTTTGCGTTGTGACATTGTACTGCTCACCCATACTCGTCGAGCCAGGGTTGCTTGTACTCCAGTATGTGCTGTTCTGAGCATTAGGCATCCATGACTTGCCATCCTTGTACCAGTCCTCAAAGCTTGAGTTCTCTATCTGAGTAGTCTCCTCGGTAGTGAAAGTCATTTCGTTGCTGTTTACGCTCGTCTGACCGTCATCGTAAGCCATGCGGTATACGTATGTCGTTGAGGCAGACAAGCCTGTAAGGCAATACTTATATGTATCATTACCCGCATCAGTGAGCTGCGATATTGTGACTTCATTCCACTCTGCTGCGTCAGCCTGCTTGTACATCAGAGTCAGATATTGAGGGTCAAAGGCAGAAGTCTTGGCCGTAACCACACCCGTGAGGTTGGCAAACGTAGCCCATGCATCAGCCGACATCGCCTGCAGCGCAATGGAGCTCTTTCTAGGTACCTCTATGTCGAAGGTATATGACTGTGTAGCATCGTCGACAGATACATTCACGCCACCCATCGAGCCAGTCTCGGCGAGCTTGTAGTTGATGATAAAGTGGTCGCGTGCCTTGACATCGGTGATATCGCGCTTCATCACGTTGCTGTTGCCAGATTTGTTGGTGGCAATTAACTGTACTGACAGATCTCCTACTGGGAAGTAAGCAGCCCCTTGTTCTCTACCCATACTGAAACTCTGTGTAGCCACAGCATCGAGCTTCGAAGACACGTTGCAGTCCATCTCACTGAAATACTCGCCGAGCCCATCGTCAAAAGTAACCGTCACCTTGACATTGGCCTGCGTCAGGGTCACATTGGCCTTGACGAGCGTCTGGGGAGAGACATTGACGACCGTTGAGCCTACATAGTACGGAGTATCCATGCCCGAGCCCGAGCCGTCCCAGCCGGCAGAGCTTGCCTTGATGGTGTACTGTCCAGCCATCAGAGCTATGTTGCCTTTGAAGGCAGCATCGTTATCCACATCCTCTGTCTGCATGACTACAGCATTGTTACTGTCTAAAATCTGTACCTTGAGTTTCTTGGGATTATAGTCTGAAGGATTGTTTACTGCACGGGTGTTGGTCGAGGTTAGCATGTTCAGTTCGAGTCTCACGTAGCCTTCCTGATCTGACAACTCCAAATCATTACTGCACGATGCAGCAAATACTGACATCAGCAAAAGAATAAAAAAATATCTTGCGTTCATAGTTTTTATCTTTGTACAATTTATCAATACTACTGTTCTTCAACAGTCAGAGTGGTTTCGCCTGATTTCACACCCCCGTTCATGTCAGTCACTGACAGATGGAACGTATGCTCGCCAGGGAGCGCCGCAAGTAGAAAGAAGAAATTGCCGATAGGGAATGTATACTCTGTAGCTCCCTCAGAGGGTACAGGCAGATTCTGCCCAAGCACATTGGTAAAGAAATCAGCCAGATTCTGGTTATCGACCACCTCAGTCCCACTTACGAAATCTATACCATACTGTGTACCCATATCTTTCAGTGAGCTCATCATGTCTTTGCTTGTAGAGTTAATCCTAACCATCAGCGACTTAATACCTGATTCAGTAGCGATACGCGTATCGCCAAGCGAAGGATCTGTGTCGCCCACTATGGTCATACTTGCAGGTAGAGACAGTATGATGTTAGCATCGTCACCGCCAGTACCCGGGTCACCAGTGCCTGGGTCACCAGTACCTGGATCATCTGTGATTGGCTTGTCAGTGATATCAATATTTATGTTCTCGTTCGTCTCGGTAAAGGATAGGTTGGCATTTATGACTATACCGCCTAATGTACCGTCAGTTGCATCTGTGGTAGAAATGTTGATGGTGATTGCGTCGCCCCCTCCGAAGTTAGTATTGTCATCATCGTAACCTTCATTTGCCTGTCTCTTTGTTAGAATGTATTCTGACTTGATGGTCTGTCCGTCATTGGTTACACCTATAAAGTTGACTGTCAGCTGGGGTATTCCAGCTTCGCCAAAATAGAGATAAACAGAGTGGTTCGTGCTCTCGTTGGTAAACTCGTAGGCAGTACTTTCTCCATCAGTGATGGTAATGCTCCACGTATCAAATACCGAGAGGAACATATCATCGAGGTTGATACTGATTTTGCTGTTCTGCATCTTGCAGACCACATTTACTTGAGTTGTCACATTTTGTGCAATCTGGATATTCTCGATGCCCTTATAAAAAGGCTTGTCCATAGTCTTGGCAATGACGCCAGGCGTATGTGACTCTACCTTATAATCTCCTACCTCCATCACCACTCTTTGGGGAATCTCAGATACTGAATTGTATGACTGCACTACCTTGTCATTTGTATCGTAGATTATCACGGGAAAGTCATAAACCTGAGTCACAGCACGGGTACGAGGCTCGGGAGTGCTGATGTCCACCTTAAATTCAGCGACACCCTGCCCTTTGCTATCCAGCCCCAGGTCATCGTTAGTACAGGATGCCATTGCAACTACGCTTAGCGCACCAAATATATATTTTTTCACAGAAATCATAATCGAAGTTGTTAGTAATATGATTTATACGTATGCTTGTTACCTTATCTCTATTTGTTGTCGACCATTATCAAGTCCATGATATAGGTATGGTAATATCTATCGGAGTGTCGTTAGTACTATCGTCGATAGTGATTGTTATACCCAATCCGCCCTCACTGCTTGGATTATATGAGGCATTGACCGTCAGTTTGTGAGCACAATTGCGTCTTAATTTGAAAGAGCCTGTAACTGTATGAGTGTTTTGGCTAGAGGAGTTGTTCTCAAACACGAAAGCATCCTTGGCCGTCAGTGTTATGGTATAAGTGATGACCTCTCCCTCGCTATCCAGCCCCACATACCAAGGTTCCGTGTCAGTCTTGTTCCAAGCGAAAGTGTTACCATTTAGGAGCTTTGTACCCCCAAATACTACGTTGTAATCGCTGAAATAAGTAGTCATGTTTTGACCAAACTCTACAGAAACCCTACCGCAAGTAGGACTGCAGTCTACGGTAGCCGTAGTAGTTTCATTGCCTTTTATTGTGACAACACTGCTGCCCGTCATCAGAAATTCGTCCCTGCTTGCAGCGTGCTCGTTGCCATAAGTGGCAGAAACCTCGTAAGTTCCGATGGGCATTGTCTTCGGCAGATTGTTGCTCAACTCCGAAGCCAAACAATCAATTACGATGCTGTTGTTGGAAGTACTCACCACCTTCACCCTATAGTTGGACGTATTCCTATAAGACGACTCACTGAGAGCACGTGTCTGAACGAAATCATTCTGAGGATTGAGATTAATGTTCAAAGAGCCGCCCGTTTCTAGGCCAAGGTCGTTTGAGATACACGAAGTAAAAGCCGTAGAGGCAATTATACCCATGATGATTAATAAACGGTTCTGTTTCATACTATGTTTGATGTTTTTAGTTTCCTTTCGCATGAGTTGGTTTTTCACGCTGCAAAGGTATTACAAGAATTGCAAACAGCACAAACAATGCGGTATAAAAGACCGTCGTACCAATAAAATTTCAGAAAAGATAAGGAATTACCGAAATTATGCACAGCCAAAGGAATGAAAAAAGTGCCCATTTCATCGGATTTTATACACACTAAGGACATCAAATCTCATGGCAACAAGGTCAGTAACCTTATTGCCATGAGTCTGTATTTTTTCTTTTTGAAGTCTTGCAGTTCTCTTATAGTTTTATGGAGTTATTCCTTACCCTTAGGCAACGCCCAGTTAAGTATAATCATACCGAAAGCTGCACTTGCTACCGTGCCGCACAGTATGCCCAGTTTGGCATCGTTGAGTAGGCAGCGCATATAGTCAGGGCCCATTCCTGCCACCTCCATGTCTACAGGGTACGACAGGGCTGACATAAACATACTTACGGTGAATCCTATGCCGCAAAGCATGGCTACTCCAGCCATGGCTGGCCAAGTGGTATTCTCGGGCATATCAACGAGGTGCAGTTTGATGCTA
The DNA here is from genome assembly GCA_945932615.1 of uncultured Prevotellaceae bacterium. Lineage (GTDB taxonomy): Bacteria > Bacteroidota > Bacteroidia > Bacteroidales > Bacteroidaceae > Physcousia. Next base: position 23,336 of record CAMEQD010000029.1, read on the forward strand.
ATCCAACTTGCAGAGAAGACGCCAGTGAACTTACCTATGAGCAGTCCGGCAAAGACACCGAGACCAACACCCTGGAAGAGGTTCATGATGCTCATACCATCAAAGCATACGCCTGCGTTAGCAAAGGCGAAGATGGGTATGATGACATAATTGATAGGGTTGGCAAGTACATCCTCCATATCCTGAAGCACAGAGATGAGCCTGTCTGAGGCAGACTCGATAGAACGCAAGTCTTGAAGGTCACTGTCTTTGAGCATGACGGGAGTCTTCTTGTCGGCAGCGGTGACCTCGTAGTGGGGGAATTTGTCTACGAGCCAGCGTATCTTCTCGATGTAGTACTTAGTGCCATAGTCCAAACGAGCAGGTACGCAGAAAGCGAGCATGACACCTGCGATAGTGGCGTGAATACCGCTGTTGAGCATGAACCACCACATCATCGTGCCGATGAGGAAGTATGTCAACTTGTTACGCACCTTGAACTTCCCGCAGACGTAGCAAGCTCCTGCACATGCGAAAGCTCCGAGCAGATGTGCGAGCGAGATATGGTCGGTATACTTGACGGCGATGACGATGATGCCGCCGAGGTCGTCAGCCACGGCAAGTGCAGCCAAAAAGACCTTCAGACCCATGGGCACGCGTTTGGAGAACATCGAGAGAACTCCCAGCGAGAAAGCTATGTCCGTAGCCATAGGTATGGGTAGACCGCGCTCCATAACATCAATGTCGCCACCGCCAGGTATGGTATGTAGAAACAGGAAGAATACCACCACAGGCATAATCATGCCGCCAACGGCTCCAATCACTGGGAGCAAGGCTTTCTTGACGGTAGAAAGTTCGCCGCCGCAGAAAATCTCGCGTTTGAGCTCCAGTCCTACCGAGAGAAAGAAGATGGCCATCAGGAAATCATTGATGAATGCACCGAGTGTTAGAGGGTGACCTCCGTGTGAGAAAAGGTTCAATGATCCGATGCTGAGTCTAACCTCCTCTTGCCATACGTTCTGATACCACTCCTTTGTAGCAGGTACGTTGGCCACAATGAGAGCCAGTACCGTAGCAATAATAAGAAGTACGCTGCTTGAGACGTACTTCTTAATCATAGATAGAAATGTATAGTTCTTTTCCATATTATATATTTGCCTCACTGCTTATGCGAGGCAGTCTGGATCACTTTTTCAGACACTGGGCGATGAAGTCCTCCATCTCGGCTTCGTGCTGCTCGATGGAGAGCAAGAGATGGAGCTGGTTGTTGGCTCTCACGAAGTTGTGAGTAGGATACTGGCACTTCCAATACTTGTCGCCGCTGAGGTAGTCCCAAAGGAAGCGTACACACTGCATGTAGGGGAAGAGTTTGACCGCATAAGGCAGATTCTCTATCTCCACGCGTGTCAAGAAGGAACTTGCGCTCGACAAGTACCCTTCGGTAAAGGCTTTGAATATCTCGACATTGAACTGTACAGCCTGCATATCGGGGCAGTCTTCAGCCACTACGTTGGCACCAGTACGCAAGAAGTCACCATAGTCAGAGAATATGAAGTTGGGCATGACCGTGTCGAGGTCGATGACACATAGAACGTTATCTTGTTGGTCAAACATCATGTTGTTGACCTTGGTGTCGCAATGGCATACACGCTTGGGCAGGATACCTTCGCGCCCCATACGCTCGGCCTTACACATATATTCAGCCCTTGAGTCAATCTCTTTGAGCATGGCCTGCACTTCGGGCTCGCCGACGCGACCTGCTGGGTCTTTGGCTATTACATCGCGCAGTTGCTGCAGACGGAACTCCATGTTGTGGAAGTCCTTGATTGTCTCGCCCAACTCCACAGGAATGTCAGCAAGCATAGCCTGAAAGTTGCCGAAAGCCTTACCAGCGGCGCGTGAACTATCGGCATCTACCGCCTGCTTGGTGACAGCATTGTCTATGAATATCATCATGCGCCAATACTGTCCATCGACGACGGCATAGAGCTTGGTCTCGTCGTCCTTGCTGGGCATGAAAGTGAGAACCTTGCGGTCGATGTCAGTCTCTCCAGCAGCTTCGAGCTTCTTGCGAATGTGGGTGGTTGTGGCATAGATGTTGCGCATGACCATCTCCACGTCAGGGAAGACATTAGTGTTCACTCGCTGCAGCACATAGTCTGGCGCATCTGCTTCGGCAGTGTTCACTTTCAGTGTGTCATTAATCAGACCAGCTCCTAATGGCTTGATTTCGCTGACGGTGCCTCTGATGGCAAAATGCGAAACGATGTTTTTCAGTTCGTTCTGTTCCATATCAGTTTTCAAGGGTTAATTTGGGTTGTTATGTTTAGGTTATCAAACGCAAATATACACTTTATTTTTGAAAATCCACGTTTACCCACCCTAATTTTTGGATATGTCAGGCAAAAAATCTCAAATGACCATACGTATTTGTACAGACAGGTCGTTTTTCATATCCGAGAAAATTGTTTCGAGACCAGAGGAAATCTCCTTGCGGTCAAACATCTTAGTCAGCGAGTATTTCGCCTCAAACATCCACCGCTTATTCTTCAAAGTATACCGTAGTGCAGTCGCCATGCGTATGCCATGACCCGAGTAAGTGCTGCCACCGATGCTGTTCCATAGTGCAGGCTCGTAGATATAGACCTTGCTCAGATAGTCAGGAGTGTTGAAATATCCGACCATCAGTGATGTTTGCAGCTGCTTGTCTCTCAACCATATACCCTTCCCAGAGAAGCTTGCAGCCATGCCGAAGCTCTTGCCAGCTATGTGTAAGGAGCCCGTTGTCTGCAGTTTCCATCTCTCTGTCGGTGTCAACGTCCATTGCAGGCGTACGCGATGATGGGTCTGCATGAGGTCAGACTCCTCTTTGCGCTTGAGTTGGTAGCGCAAGGCAATCGTGTTGCCCTTGCCAGCCTGTACAGAGTTTTGCAGCATGAACTCCTGACCAGCACTCGAATGCGTCATCCTATAGCGAGGCCAGTAGTCAGCAAAAAAATCGGCATACGATACTATTGTCCAGCCGCTCACGGGCTCCCCCTCGATTCTGACGAGGACTCCCGATTCGTTCTGAACATTTGAGTTTTCGCTGAGAGACCTTGCCATGAAAGAGTTGTATTTATGACTGAAATACCGTCCGTGGATTCCAACTTTCAGCCTGCGGCTTACTATGTACGACACGCGTCCGCATGTCGCTATACCATGATGAGCGGTACTGTAGGCAATCTCGGCTGCTGCATTCCACCTGTAGTGGCTGAATGAAGCATCGAGTCCCATCGAGCCGAAATCACAGCCACGGGCATACCATCTGCGATATAATGCCGTACCAGGATTCAGCGTTCGGTTGAGGTGCAGCCAATATCCGCCAGCCCCTATCGTGAAGTGTCTGATCTTGTGCTCCATACGTCCCCCCACTATCGTCGTGAGCGTGTTGCCCTTCTTCTCCCTTTCTGTAGCGGTGCGGTGCAGCCCGTTAGTGACAATCGTCTGCGCTTGCCCCTGCGCGTTGAGAGTGGCATCAGCAGTCTGTATCGAACAAAACACGCTTCCTGTCCAACCTTTGCCCGACAGGCAAAGCGCACCGCCTCTCAGAAATCCTGTTTCAGACGTTCCCGTCATGGGGCGGATACCCCTACTGGTGCCGAGAAGCATAGTGCTCTTGCCGCCGAAGCCACCATTGCCCATGACCAAGCCTTCGCCCCAACCAATGCGATAATCACCGAGTATAGCTTGTCGTACGATGCCTCGATCCCGTATCATAAGGTATCCCCCGTAACTGTCGTAGAAACGCTCACCTGCATCTTTCTCGACGTGTATGCCCACCAATACGTTGCGAGACTGCATATTGTATCTCACACGATTGCGCAGACCATCGCCAGCATAAGCCCCGTTCGACTGCCCCTTGCGGTAATAAAAGGGTACGTCTATGCGAGAGTCTGCCGAGTGTTTCAACCCGTCAAACCACCCCTGCTTTTTAGTCGTGGATTGAGCCCAGGAAGCTTTGCCTACGTAAAGAAACAGAGGGAGAGCTTTGAGAGTCTCACGGTCAATAGAACTAATCAGCGCCAACTCTCCGATGCTGCGCATGGGACCTTCGAGATGAACGTACGCCTGAATATTCTCTATCTGTCGTGGGGTGAGAAACGGAATGAGAGCCATCTCCTCTGGAGTGGCCTCGTTGATATTCAGAGGATGTGAGTGGAGCTGCTCCAAATTGTCAAGGTATTGTTCCCATTCGCCCTCGTCCATGGTCTCCCCGTCGTAGCAGAGCGACTGGACGAAATCGTCCCAAGTGAAAGCTGGCGGCACTTCTCCGGCAGCGTAGGAGCAGATTACTGCAAACAGCAGTACGGCCGATGTTATAAGGCGTTGCATGGATTTTTTTTTAGGTTATTTTATGAGGTTATGAGGTTATTTTGTGAGGTTATGAGGTTTAGCATTATGAGTTTTTAAGAGGCGTTTTTGTTGATTGTAATATGTCTTGGCCCTAATAATTTGAAGTCAAGGTTCGTTAACATCAGACCAAGCAACAAAAAAAGTGGTTCCTGTTTTAGAAACCACTTCTCGAAGTGTCGGGATGACCAGACTCGAACTGGCGACCTCGCGCCCCCCAGACGTGTGCGCTACCAACTGCGCTACATCCCGATACTTGCTACTAATCTCGATTAGCGAGTGCAAAGGTATGGTTTTATTTTGAAATAACCAAATATTTTTGTAATTTTGTGCGCAGAAAAAGGATAAAATGTCTTCCCAGTTATGAAAATATATCCTCCCACACGACTTGACGCCTTGGTTGCATTGCCAGCAAGCAAGAGTATCAGCAACCGAGCCTTAGTCATAGCAGCCCTGGCTGGTGACTGTTCGAAGATAGAAAACGTCGCTCATTGCGACGATAGCGAAGTGGTAGTGCGTGCCGTCAAAGCTTTGGCAGACAACGATGGGGGAGAGCACGTGATTGACGTGAAGGCGGCAGGTACTGCCATGCGCTTCCTGACAGCATTTCTTGCATCAGTGCCACACGGCGAACACATTATCACTGGCACTGAGCGTATGAAGCAAAGACCCATATCGGCATTAGTCGATGCCCTTCATGTCCTGGGCGCAGACGTAGAGTATGCAGGCAAAGTCGGCTTTCCCCCTCTGCGTATTGTAGGCAAGGAGCTTGAGGGCGGAGCCGTGTGCTTGTCAGGCAATGTGAGCAGTCAATACGTCAGCGCACTGCTGATGGTCGGTCCGATGATGTCAAAAGGGCTCGAACTGAGACTCACCAATGGAGTCATAAGCCGCCCATACATAGAGATGACCATCGGGATAATGCGAGACTTCGGAGCCCGTGTAGAGTGGAGAGACGGTGAAACCATAGTGGTGCAACCAGGAGGGTATGCGCCAGAGAAGTACATCATAGAGAGCGATTGGAGCGCAGCAAGCTATTGGTACGAAATCGTAGCTTTGACTAACGACGACGGCGCGCGCATCTTGCTGCCCGGCCTGAAGTATAAGTCGCTGCAGGGAGACAAGAGGATAGCCGACATCTTTGCACACCTTGGAGTAGCAACAGAGTATACCGATGATGTTGTGATTCTGACCAAGAGCAGTGTCAGGCTCGACAGAGTCGAGATTGATATGTCAGATATGCCCGACCTTGCGCAGACCTTAGTAGTGACGTGCTGCATGACAGGGTTGCCTTTCCATATCACGGGGCTCCAGACCCTAAAGATTAAAGAGACAGACCGCATCGTGGCACTGCAGACAGAGCTCGCCAAGCAAGGCTTCACTATCCAATCAAAGCACGACAGCGAACTCATATGGACCGGAACCCGTTCCGTACCATCGTGGCAGCCTGTAGATACATACGATGACCATCGCATGGCGATGGCATTCGCGCCAGCCGCCCTCAAGTTGGGCGGCATTGAGATCAACAATCCTGAAGTAGTTAGCAAGAGCTACCCCGAGTATTGGGAGCATCTCGCAGCTGTGGGCTTTAGAGTAGAAGATGATGCCCCTGAATCACAAATACCTTAATCCGTCATGGCAATCGATCCCGAGTGTTGCGGAATGCACGAAACGTGTGAAAAAGACAGCCTACTTGCAGCTGTCAGTAAGGATATTGAGTATTACGACGATGAGGAGCTTGACCGCTTTCGCGGCGTGGCATCAGATGAGTATCTGCCGCCAGAGATAGAAGAGTTTCGCTATGTGCTATACACTATGCGCGAAGATGAGGTGGCAGGATGGGTCCGCTCGCTGCAACTGAGGCGCGTAGAGCTGCCAGACGAGTTGAAGGACGAAGTCTGCCTTATCATAGGCGAACGCAGAGGCTGAGCGTGCTGTTAACTCGTGTTTTCGTGAGAAAGTAGAAGAGGAATAATGCCGATGAGGAAAGTTGTGCACTATATCAAGTTGTGCGTCGTACTCGCTATAGTTTGCGGGTTGATGCCAGGTTGCTCCACCAAGAAAAACACTGGGGTGACCCGCTTCTATCATGCTATGACAGCCAAATACAATATAATGTATAATGGTGAAGTAGCGTTCAAAGAGGGACTGGACGCCCAAACAGATGCCCACAAAGACGACTATACCCGCCTGCTCCCGATGTATATCAGCACCAATAGTGCAACGGCAGGCGTAGGCAAGACCAACTACGAGGTCGCCGTCACCAAGAGCGAGAAGGCCATCAAACTACATAGTATCAAGAAACGCCCCACAGTCAACCCCAGCAAGAAGCGCGATGCCAAACTGAAGGCCTATCTACAGCGCAAGGAGTTCAACCCCGTGCTGTGGAAAGCATGGCTGATGATGGGAGTGAGCCAATTCCAGATGGGAGAGTTCATCGAGGCCGCCTCCACATTTTCATACATGACCCGCGTATATCACAATCAGCCAGCCCCCTGCTATTTAGCACAGTCATGGCTCGCCAAGTGCTACGTAGCATTAGAATGGCCCTATGATGCCGAAGAGGTACTGCGCAAGATGGCACGCGATAGTATCGGACCGCGCGCCACAGATTCGTATCACAGCGCACGCACGGCATGGCTCATACAGACAGGGCAGTACGACGAAGCAGTCCCCCTGCTGCAAAAAGTCATAGACAAGCAGAAAGGAAGCATACAGAAAGCACGTCTCAATTTCCTCATGGGGCAGCTGTGTCGTCAGACCGGTCGCAAGGACATGGCACTCAAAGCCCTGCGCAAGGTAGTCAAGTCCAATCCACCATACGAGATGGCCCTCAGCGCACGTATCCTCATGTCAGAGATGGCAGACCGCAGCAATGCTCAAGGCATGATACGACGTCTGACCCGTATGGCCAGGAGTCAGAACAACCGTGACTATCAAGACCAGATATATCTGGCAATAGGCAACATACATCTGGCCATGCCCGATACCCTGCGCTGCATCTACGCCTGGGAAAAAGGCGTCAAGGAGAGTACCCGTGAAAGTACAGCCAAGACCCAGTTGCTGCTGAGGTTAGCTACACTATATTGGGAGCAGCGCAACTATATCGAAGCAGCACGATGCTACGCCGCCTGCATCAAGGGAATAGACAAGCAGCGTGAAGACTACAACCAGCTCAAGAACCGAAGTGATATCCTCGCAGAACTCGAACCCCACCTCAAAGAAATTAAACAACAAGACAGCCTTCAGATATTGGCCACCCTTTCCGAGAGAGAGCAAAGAGAAATAGCGGAGCGTCTGGTAAAAGAATACAAGAAAAAAGAAAAAGAAGAAGCCAGACTCAACGAGAACAAGCAGATGTCCGCACAACGTCAAGAGGCCGACAAGGCAGCGGCACAGCAGATGAACAAGCCAGCGTCGCAGTCGGGCAGCGGAGCCAAAACAGCAGGAACATGGTATTTCTCCAATCCGCAGACCGTAAGCAAAGGGCGTGAAATCTTCATAGGCAAATGGGGCAACCGCCCTAATGTCGACAACTGGCGATGGGCATCAGTACTCGTGGCAGAGATGCAGCGTCTGGGCGAAGAAAGCACGAGCGATAGTGTGTCCAACATGTTTGGCAATCCAGATTTCGGAGGGACCGACGTAGATGCCGACGAGCAAGCACGTCAAGATTCTTTGGCCAATGACCCCCACAACCCCGAGTACTACCTGAGCCAAATCCCCAACACCCCCGAGCAGATGGACGAATCGCACGCCCTGCTATCCAAGGCACTATTTGAAGCAGGCAAGCTCGAGAAAGACCGCCTCGGCGACTATGACCTATCACGCAGTACGCTCGAACGCCTCATACGCGACTATCCCGATTTTGGACAGACAGACGAAGCCCTATACTACCTCTTCCTCATATATAGCCGTGAAGGCAACAGCGACTTAGCCCAGTCCGCGCGTGACCGTATCACAGCGGATTATGCCGAGAGTCCACTTGCCCGTCTGCTCGCCAACCCGAAATACGAAATGATAGCCCGAGGCGGACGTCACCTCGAGGATTCGGTGTATGCCGAGACATACGAGGCATACAAGAGCGGAGCCTATGACACCGTAGACGAAAACTACCGTTTCTCGACAGACAATTATCCCGAAGGACGTCATCGCTCGCGATTTATGTTCGTGCAGGCCATGTCGCGCCTGTATAGCGGAGACAAGGAGACGTTTCTCGTCATACTCAAGGAACTAATCGACAACTACCCAAAGGAGGAGATCAGTCGTCTTGCCACCGAGATAATGAAAGGAGTCAACGAAGGCCGCCTGCTGCGAGGCAATCATTGGGAAGCATCAGGTATATGGGGCAGAGCATCGCGCACCCGTATGGAAGGAGATAGCATTGTTGCAGACACACTCACACATGAGCGACTCGACAGATTCGCTTTCGTTTTAGCATATCCCAAAGGAGAAGTAGACGAAGACCAACTACTATTTGAGGTGGCACGCTTCAACTTCACCTCGTTTATGGTGCGCAACTTCGAATTGGAGTTTGCCGACAACGGCGAAATCTCGATGCTCGTCGTCAAGGGGTTCGTCTCGTATGACGAAGTCCACTCCTACGCGCAACGTCTCTACTCTGACCGACACATGTCGGCAGTGCTCGAAGGAATGCGCAGCGTACTGATATCCGAGCCCAATCTGCGCCTTCTCGGCACGGAATATTCTTTTGACGAGTATAAAGATTATTTCGACACCCACTTCGCCCCCATCAAGGTGCAGAGTGACGCCATTATTGACGACCTCACCCCCGACCAGTTGAAAGACTACGATGAGGCAGAAGACGAAGCCGAGACCGACGAAGCAGACACCAATGAGACCGACGATGAGGAATCAACCCCCGACTATTACGATGACTTCCCGTTCGGGTTCTGAATAGTGTCTTGCTTTTCCGCTCAATGCTCTACTTTTGCCCGTCGGCAAAAGTCGTATCTCTGACCTGCGGTCGAAGATACTCACGCTCGGGAAAAACAAATAAATTTGCTTTTTCGCTCACTTAATCGTATCTCTGACCTGCGGTCTAAGATACTCACGCTCGGGAAAAACAAATTAAAGCAAGCTTTATTTGCTTTTCCGCTCGCTTAATCGTATCTCTGACCTACGGTCGAAGATACTCACGTTCGGAAAAATCAAATAAATTTGCTTTTTCGCTCACTTAATCGTATCTTTGTAAGCAAAACTATAAGGAAATGACTGAAAAGACCCTCAAGAACCTACCTGTAGGCATTCAAACGTTTGAGAAGATAGTAGAGCAGGATCGTCTTTATGTCGACAAGACAGAGTACATCCTGAAGATGCTCAAGCTCAGCAACTACATTTTCCTGAGCCGTCCGCGACGCTTCGGCAAGTCCCTGCTCGTCTCCACCCTCCAGTCATACTTCGAAGGCAGACGCGAGCTGTTCAAAGGGCTCTATATCGACAGCGTAGAGCAGGAATGGACAGAACACCCCGTGCTGAGATTTGACATGAGCACAGCCAAGCACCAAGGGCAGGAAGAACTCAAACAGGAACTCAGCGGGAAACTCTCGTCGTACGAACGTATTTATGGCAAAGGACTCC
>CAMEQD010000030.1:0-33285 GCA_945932615.1 uncultured Prevotellaceae bacterium
GCCAAATTCCCAAATGAAAATGCGCCAAATTCCCAAATGAAAATGCGCCAAATTCACAAATAGTGATAAAAATGTTAGGTTAATTCAAATAAAATTAATACTTTTGCATCGACAAAACGAAATTGTAATGTGAGTATGAAGGTGTACAAAAAAAGGGTTGTCGATGATATGCTGAGTGCTCGCTTGCGACGCAAGGGGGCAGTTTTGATAGAAGGTGCTAAATGGTGCGGCAAGACTACTACTGCTGAACAACAGGCTGCCAGTGTGTTGTACATGGCTGATCCTGAGATTGCCAGAGTCGCGGATATTAGTATTAAAAGATTGCTCAAGGGTGAGCGTCCACGATTGCTTGATGAGTGGCAAGTAGCTCCTACGGTATGGGATGCTGTGAGATTTGACGTTGATCACTCGGGAAGTATGGGACAGTTTATCCTCACGGGTAGCAGTGTCCCTCCTGATATGTCGGACATCGTACATTCGGGAGTGGGGCGTTTTGCAAAGCTTCTGATGCGTCCGATGTCTTTATTTGAGTCTGGTGAGTCTAATGGGGAGGTGAGCCTGGCTTCTTTGTTTGACGGCCCGGAGGAGATAGCGGGTGAGAATCATACGGATATTGATCAGATGTCTTTCCTGATATGTCGGGGAGGGTGGCCAGGGTCGCTTGGACTGCCATACAAGGATGCTCTTGGACAGGCGTTCGACTATTTTGATGTCGTGGCGGATTCTGATGTCTCAAGGTTTGATGGTGTGTCGAGAGACCCTCTTCGGGTTCGTTCGCTTATGAGGTCATACGCCCGTCATCAGGGGACGGGTGCCAGCGTTGGTACTATTCTTGCTGATATTAAGTCAAACGATAGCAGCGAATTGTCGGATAATACTGTTTATGATTATATCAAAGTTCTGAAGAGGACTTTCGTCATCGAGGATATGCCGGCATGGAATCCCAACATAAGGAGTAAAACTGCGATCAGGACTGGTGACACTCGGTATTATATTGACCCGAGTATCGGGGTTGCTGCATTGGGATTGGGTCCTGAAGACTTGGTAAATGACTTGGAGACTATGGGGCTGATGTTTGAGACTCTGTGTGTCCGTGACCTCAGAGTATATGCTGAGTCGATAGATGGCAATGTGTATCATTACAGGGACAAAAATGGGCTGGAGTGTGATGCTGTCATACATCTCAGAAATGGCTCATACGGTCTTGTCGAGATTAAGTTGGGGGGTGAGAAACTGATTGAGGAGGGTGCTAAGACGCTGAAGTCGCTTGCTGCATTGATTGACACGACAAGGATGAAGTCTCCTTCTTTTATGATGGTTTTGACTGGGGTGGGCAGGTATGCTTATCTGCGCCGTGATGGGGTATATGTTGTCCCAATTGCTTGTCTGCGTAATTGATGTCGTGTGCGGACGGAAAGTATTGTGTTTTTTTGTCTCTTTGAGTAAGATTATGATGAAAATGTTGATGAAATATAGACTTTGTTCGGTGGGGGTGCTGGCGGTGGTGACGCTGCTGAGCCTGATGCCTGCGCAGGAGTTTCCGCAGGTTGATGCAGAGTTTGCTGACAAGTGGGTGCATTGGCTGATGTATGGGGTGGTGACTGTGGTGTTGGGACTGGAGGCGAGCTGGGCTAAGGGCAGGGGGCTGATGGGGGGACTTGGTGTGGGATTGGTGATGGGGGTGGCTGTGTTTGCTGCTGTGTGGGGTGGTGCGATGGAGTGGTGTCAGGCTGTGCTGACTACGACGCGTTCGGGCGAGTGGCTTGATGCGGTGGCTAATGGGGTGGGGGCTCTGTGTGGGGCTTTGGTGTTGGGGGCTTGTGCTCGTTTTGGCAGGAGAGGGGGTGGCGTATGAGGGTGTTGATTGTCAGTACGGCGGAGTGTGCTGGGGGTGGGGCGATTGCTGCAAGGAGGCTGATGATGGCTCTCAACAAGTGTGGGGTGCAGGCTAAGATGTTGGTGCGCGACAAGGGGACGGACTCGGTGACGGTGGCGCGCGTGGGGTCGCGATGGCCTAAGGTCTTGGAGAGGCTTGAGTTGATGTTGAGGTTGCGCTTGCCCCTACGTAGGACTTGGGCTTACGACTCGGGGCGTTGGGGGGTGGATATCTTGTCTACGCGTGAATATAGGGAGGCGCAGGTGGTGCATTTGCATTGGGTGAATCAGGGTATGCTGAGTCTGGACGCTCTGGAGCGTATGCTGATGGACAATAAGCGCGTCGTGTGGACGATGCACGATGAGTGGCCTTTCAGGGGGATAGTGCATTATAGTGATGATGCGTCGGTCTTGCCTCGCAGGGTGGCGCGTATGGACGAGGCGGTGCTGAGGCGTAAGCGTGAGATTTTCGGACTGGGGAGGATTAGGTTCGTGGGGTGTAGCCGTTGGATAACAGAACTGGGGCGTGGGGCTATGCCGGGGGCGTGTGTGCGGCATATCAATAATTGTGTGCCTCAGGAGGTGTTTTGCCCGGTGGACAGGGCTGCGGCTCGTAGGGAGTTGGGGCTGCCTGAGGGTATGAAGCTGGTGATGTTTTGCTCTCAGAGGGTGACGGACGAGCGCAAGGGCGGGCGTTTCATGCTTGAGGCTCTGGATTTGCTCGGGGGTGAGGACTTGGGCTTGGTGGTGGTGGGCAAGGAGACTCTGCCTGCGACGGGGGCGAGGGTGTTTGGTATGCCTTATGTGGAGGGGGAGCGCAGGATGGCGTTGCTGTATGGGGCGGTGGATTGTTTTGTGACGCCTTCGCTTCAGGATAATCTGCCTAATACGATTGCTGAGGCTATGTCGTGCGGTACGCCGTGTGTGGGGTTTGACTCGGGGGGGATTCCTGAGATGATTGACCACTTGCGCAATGGATATGTGGCGCGTCGTGCTGATAGTGCTGACTTGGCTGAGGGTATCAGATATGTGTTGGCTCACCCTGAGCTGGGTGGGGAGGCTTTGCGGTGGGCGAGGCGTAACTACGGCGAGTCGCGTGTGGCTGAGGAGTATATCAGGCTTTATGAGGAATGAGGCTTCGTAGGGCGAAGCGTATGTGGTTGAGGAGGGTGGTGGGCCAGCCGTAGTATTGTGCCATGATGTGCATGCGCTCGATGAGGGAGGCGCGGTGGTGGGCGGTGGTGAGACCTTCGGCGAGGTAGTCGGTGAGGGTGGCGTGGGTGTTGACGATGGGTATGCGTTTGCGCGAGGCGAGCTTCATGATGCGTATGCACCAGTCGTAGTCGGCGCTGTAGCGGTAGTGGAGGTTGTAGGGTATGCCTTGGGCGAAGTCTTTGCGTACGTAGAAGCTTTGGTGGCATACGAGCATGCCTCGTGAGAAGCTTTGCCATGTGAGCTGCTCGGGGGCTTGGTGGTGGCGTGGGCGCAGGTATTTGCCGTCAATGTCCACTATGTCGGTCTGACCGTAGATGACGGCGGGGTTGTTGGCGTATCCTTTGGTCCAGCCTGCTGTGTCGACGACGGTCTGTATGGTGTGGGGGGAGTGGAGGCGGTCGCCGGAGTTGAGGAAGACGATGTATTCGCCTTGGGCGTTTTGTATAGCCTTGTTCATGGCGTCGTAGAGCCCGTGGTCGGGCTCTCGGACGAGGCGTATGTGGTGGGGTATGGCTTCGTGGGTGTTTTGCTCTACGTAGCGTTGTACTATCTGGCAGGTCTTGTCTTGGCTACAACCGTCGATGATGAGGTGCTCGATCATGGGGTAGGTCTGGCTCCTGACGCTGTCGAGGGTGGGGGATAGGGTGGTCTCGGCGTTGTAGGTGACGGTGGCTATGGTTATGAGGGGTTGGTCCATGTGTTATCTTTTCTTCCTTCGTATGATGAGTGATGCTATCACGGTGAGCAGCAGCAGGGTGAGGGCTGTGTAGGCTATGGCCTCGGTGGTGTGGACGCTCTGGGGGTCGAAGGTCATGATGATTTCGTGTTTGCCTTTGGGGCAGTTGATGGCACGCAGTATGTAGTTGGCGCGGACTATCGGGGTGGGGGTGCCGTCGATGGTACAGGTCCAGCCGGGGTAGTATATCTCGCTGAAGATGATGGCTCCGTCGTGGGTGTTGTGCGTCTCGTACTTGAGCTGGGTGGGGCTGTAGTGGGTGAGGCGTATGCTGGCGGTGCTGTCGGCCGGTTGTGGATGGAGTGGGGTGGCAGCGGTGTTTGGCTGGTAGACGGCGTTGTGTCTGAGGTCGGTGGTGCTGAGGGCTGCGAGCTCGTCGTCGGCGTTGTCTGCGCTGATGATGTGGTCTACGTACCATGCGTTGCCGAGGGCGTGGGGGTTGAAGACGGCACCTTTGCGTCCTTCGTTGAGGGGGGCTATGATGTAGCGCATGTTGAGCATGTCGAGCACGGGGTAGAGGCTGTCGCCGCTGATGGCGCTGAGGTCGCCCTGGGTCTCGTAGATGGCTCGCTGCAGGGCTTGCATCTCGGGGCTGAGGTGGGCTTCGATGACTTCTTGGTAGCGGCGGAGCTTGGCTGCGTGGTAGCCGCCGATGCTTTTGTGCCAGTATGAGGCGTCGTTGCTGTTGAAGGTGCTGACGGTCAGGTCGAGGGTGCGGTAGTAGGTGGTGGGGTCCATGAGGATCTGTACGTCGGCCGGGCTTTGGGCGTAGGTCTGCTCTACGGGGCGTGGGTAGACGAACATTTGGTCGTTGAGGTAGCGTTTGTTGACGCTCCACATGTCGATGAGGCAGAGGAGGGTGATGGCGAGGGTGGTGCTCGTGCCTCCGAGCTTGCGGTACTTGTAGAGGAGCATGAGGGCGAGGCCTATGCTGATGATGATGAAGGTGCGGAGGGCGTCGGCTGTGAATACGGCGCGTCGCATGTCGCTGAGGTTTTCGGTAATCTGGGCTGAGATGCTCTGGTCGAAGTAGCCTGCCTGGACGGCGTTTTCAAACATTTCCTGCTCTTGGAGGCTGAGGTAGCGACCGAAGAAGAGGTCGGGTGTGAGCCAGAAGAGGAGGCTGATGCCTGCGGTGAGGGCAAAGCTGATGTAGAGGGCGTTGACGGGCTTGCTTAGCAGGGGTAGGCGCAGGTTGATGCTGTGGGGGTCTTCGATGTAGCGTTTGAGAGCCATGACGGCAAGCAGGGGCATGGTGAACTCGGCGATGACGAGTATGGAGGCCACGGTGCGGAACTTGTCGTACATGGGGAAGTAGTCGAGGAAGAGGTCGGTAAGCCCCATGAAGTTCTTGCCCCAGGCGAGGGCGATGGAGAGCATGGTGGCTATGAGTAGTGCCCAGCTCATTGGACCGCGCACTATGAGCAAGCCGAGGACGAAGAGGAAGCACACGAGGGCTCCGACGTAGACGGGGCCGCTGGTGCCGGGCTGGTCGCCCCAGTACTGGCCGAGTTGCTGATAGATGGGGAGGTATTGTGGGTCGGCTTTGTCCATGGCGGTGCGGCTTTGGGTGAGGGGCTGGCTGGCTCCGCCTTTGGTGTTGGGGACGAGTAGGGTCCAGGTCTCTCCGATGCCGTAGCTCCACATGGTGATGTAGCTGCGTTCGAGTCCGCTGGAGGTCTGGTCGGCGGCGTTTTTGGTCTTGGAGCTGAGCTCGCTCTTGCTGCGCATGCTTTCTTTGCTGTATTGCCAGGTGTGGTAGAGGTTGCTGGCGTTGACGGCGATGCCGAGGAGGCAGCCGAGGGCGAAGGTGGCGCTGGCTTTGATCCAGTTGGTGACTTGCTTCTCTCTGATGGCTTGTATGAGCCATGCTATGGACATGAGGCTGATGGGGAAGAGGAAGTAGTAGGTCATCTGTACGTGGTTGGAGAAGATCTGCAGAGCCATGAAGATGCCTGTGAGGC
Source organism: uncultured Prevotellaceae bacterium (assembly GCA_945932615.1). Taxonomy (GTDB): domain Bacteria; phylum Bacteroidota; class Bacteroidia; order Bacteroidales; family Bacteroidaceae; genus Physcousia. Next base: position 5,791 of record CAMEQD010000030.1, read on the forward strand.
TGAGACCGAGGCTATACTTGCCGCGGTAGCAGAGTGCCATGCCGCCGATGGTGGGGGGTATGAAGGCGAGGGTGAAGACTTTCCAGATATGTCCTGCTGCGATGATGATGAAGTAGTAGCTTGAGAAAGCCCATAGTACAGCTCCGAGGGCTGCCATCCATACTTTGAAGTCGAAGCAGCGCAGCATGATGTAGAATCCTAAGAGCATGATGAAGACGTAGGCTGCGACGTCGGGCAGTCCGAGCATGTAGCAGTTTTTGATACGTGCGAGGGTGTCGGTGCTGTCGTATGAGGGGGCCATCTGGTAGGTGGGCATACCGCTGAAGAGGGTGTTGGTCCAGCGTGGTGTCTCGCCGTTGTGCTGCTCGCGGTATTCTTTGATCTCGGTGCCTGCTCCGATGCCTCCGCTGTGGTCGTGGCCTGTGAGAACTTTGCCGCCCATGATGGGCTCCCAGAAATAGGCGAGGCTAATGACTACAAATAGTATGATTGGCAGCAGGTCTGCAACGTATCGTTTGAGTTGGGGCATTTTTTTTTTTAAGGTTATAAGGTTATGAGGTTATGAGGTTTTGAGGTTATTTTGTAAGGTTATAAGGCTATTTTTTAGGTTATAAGGTTTTTAGGTTTTTAGGTTATTTTTTTAGGTTATAAGATTGTTTTAGGTTATAAGATTGTTTTAGGTTATAAGGTTTTTAGGTTTTAGGTTGGTTTGTGAGGTCTTTGGATTTCTGTTTGGTTATGAGGTCAAAGGTAAATAACCTTATAACCTTAAAACCTTACCAGCGAAGCGACCTTAAAACCTCACAGATAACCTCACCAACGAAGCGACCTTAAAACCTTAAAACCTCACCTATTTATTCGCTCTCTTGCGCTCGAGGTGGTCGAGGATTACTTTGCGCATTCGCATGGATTTTGGGGTGACCTCGACGTATTCGTCGGCTTTGATGTATTCGAGGGCTTCTTCGAGTGAGAAGATGGTGGCCGGTATGATGCGAGCCTTCTCGTCGGTGCCGCTGGCGCGGACGTTGGTGAGCTGCTTGGCTTTGCAGACGTTGATGACGAGGTCTATCTCGTGGACGTGCTCTCCGATGACCTGGCCTGCGTAGACTTGGTCTTGGGGCTCGATGAAGAACTTGCCGCGGTCTTGGAGATGATCGATGGCGTAGGCGTAGGCGTTGCCGCTTTCGAGGGCTATGAGTGAGCCGTTTGTGCGTCGGTTGATGTCGCCCCGATAGGGTTGGTACTCCTTGAAGCGGTGGGCTATGATGGCTTCGCCTTGTGAGGCGGTGAGCATGTTGGTGCGTATGCCGATGATGCCGCGTGAGGGTATGTTGAACTCGATGTTGACGCGGTCGCCTTGGCTTTCCATGCTGGTCATCTCGCCTTTGCGGCGTGTGACCATATCGATCATCTTGCTGGCAAACTCTTCGGGGACGTTGATGGTCATCTCTTCGATGGGCTCGCATTTGACGCCGTCTATCTCTTTGTAGATGACTTGGGGCTGGCCTACCTGGAGCTCGTAGCCTTCGCGTCGCATGGTCTCGATGAGGACTGAGAGGTGGAGCACGCCGCGGCCGCTCACTATCCAGCGGTCCATGGTGCCGGGCACGGGCTGTACGCGTAGGGCGAGGTTTTTCTCGAGCTCTTTTTCGAGTCGCTCGCCGATGTGACGGCTGGTGCAGTATTTGCCTTCTTTGCCGAAGAAGGGGGAGTCGTTGATGGTGAAGAGCATTGACATGGTGGGCTCGTCGATGGTGATGGGAGGAAGGGGCTCGGGGTTCTCCCAGTCGCAGATGGTGTCGCCTATCTCAAATTTGTCGAGACCGATGATGGCGCAGATGTCGCCTGAGCTGACGCTTTGTGTCTTGACGCGCCCCATGCCGGTAAAGGTGTGTACCTCTTTGATGCGGGTCTTTTCGGTGCTGCCGTCGCGGTGGCTGATGGTGATGTTCATGCCTTCGCTGATGGTTCCGCGGTGTACGCGACCTACGGCTATGCGCCCGGTGTAGGTGCTATAGTCGAGGCTGGTGATGAGCATCTGGGGTGTGCCTTGGAGGGTCTCGGGGGCGGGGACGTGCTCGAGTATCTGGTCGAGGAGGTAGGTGATGTCGGTGGTGGGGGTGCTCCAGTCGGGGCCCATCCAGCCTTGTTTGGCTGAGCCGTAGATGACGGGGAAGTCGAGTTGCTCTTCGGTGGCGTCGAGGTCGCACATGAGGTCGAAGACCATCTCGTAGACTTCCTCGGGGCGGCAGTTGGGCTTGTCGACTTTGTTGACGACGACGAGGGGCTTGAGGCCTATCTGTAGGGCTTTCTGCAGTACGAAGCGTGTCTGTGGCATGGGGCCTTCAAAGGCGTCGACGAGCAGCAGACAACCGTCGGCCATGCCGAGGACGCGCTCTACTTCGCCTCCGAAGTCGGAGTGCCCGGGGGTGTCGATGATGTTTATCTTGGTGTCGCGGTAGTTGATGCTGACGTTCTTGGAGAGAATGGTTATGCCTCGCTCGCGTTCGAGGTCGTTGTTGTCGAGCATGAGCTCGCCTGTCTGCTGGTTGTCGCGAAAGAGGTTGCCTGCCATGAGCATCTTGTCGACGAGGGTGGTCTTGCCGTGGTCGACGTGTGCGATTATCGCTATGTTTCTGATTGATTCCATCGAGGGTTGCTTTTTCTGTGTTTTTAGGTACAAAATTAAATAAATAATGTCGTTTTTAGGCTCGTGTGTGGGTAAAAATGATGTTTTTTGGGGTAATGGCTGCATTATTTGGGTGTGTTTGGGTGTTTGTATCGTTTATTTTTCTTAACTTTGCACTCGCATTTGACCTTTTCAGGCAGTGAACGAACGTATGGGAGCTGCGGGGTCGAACAAGTAACCGTTTAAATCATTTACTATTCTATGTATTTGAATTCTGAGAAGAAGGTGGAGCTTTTCTCTACTTATGGCCAGGGTGCTAAGGACACTGGTAGCGCTGAGAGCCAGATTGCGTTGTTTACTTTCCGTATCAAGAATCTGACTGAGCACATGAAGCAGAACCGTAAGGATCACAGCACTGAGCGTGCGCTGACTGGTCTGGTTGGTAAGCGTCGTGCTTTGCTTAACTATCTGAAGTCTCGCGACATCAACCGCTATCGTGCTATCGTTAAGGCTCTGGGTCTGCGTAAGTAAGACGCTCGAAAAGCCGCCGAAACGAAACTATAGGGCATTTCTCGATTGGGAAATGCCCTTGTTTTGTGTGTGTTTTGGGCTTTTTTTGGTTTGAATGAGGGGTTTTGTGAGGATTTTTCTGTAACTTTGTACGCAAATATCTATACTTACATATAATTATGAACGACAGCATTGTTATTATTCCTACGTACAACGAGAAGGAGAATATCGAGGCTATTTCGCGTGCCGTGACGGGTCTTGAGAAGGGTTTTGATGTGCTTGTCATTGATGATGGCAGTCCTGATGGGACGGCTGGTATCGTCAAGGCATTGATGGAGGGCGATCTCAAGGGTAGGCTTCATCTTATCGAGCGTAGCGGCAAGCTGGGTTTGGGTACGGCGTATATCTGTGGCTTCAAGTGGGCCATCGAGCATGGATATGACTATATCTTCGAGATGGATGCTGATTTCAGCCATAATCCTAATGATTTGCCTAAATTGTATGAGGCGTGCCACATGGACGGCTATGATGTGGCTGTGGGGAGCAGATATATCTCGGGTGTAAACGTGGTTAACTGGCCTATAGGGCGTGTGTTGATGTCTTACTACGCGAGTGCCTACGTGCGTACGGTACTTGGTATCGGACTGCGTGATACTACGGCGGGCTTTGTGTGCTACAGGCGCGAGGTGCTTGAGACTATCGACCTCGATAAGATTAGGTTCAAGGGCTATGCTTTCCAGATTGAGATGAAGTACTCGTCGCTTTGCCTGGGCTTTAAGATCAAGGAGGTGCCGGTCATCTTTGTCAATCGTGAGCTCGGTACGAGCAAGATGTCTGGAGGTATATTCAGCGAGGCATTGTTTGGCGTGCTCAAACTGCGCTGGGCTGCTCTGACGGGTGGTATCAAGCCTGTAGCAGGCAGACATGCTGACGAGAGCAGATAACTTATAACCTTTTTTACAGAAAAACAGAAAGCATGGATTTATATAAGATTCTGACCAAGGCTGTATTGGCTGGTATTGAGAAATTGTATGGGGCCTCGTTGCCCGAGAAGATGGTGCAACTGCAGGAGACTCGTCCTGAGTTTGAAGGTCAGTTGACGTTGGTGGTCTTCCCTCTGCTCAAGACGAGCAGGAAGGCTCCTGAGGCTACGGCTGAGGAGATTGGCGGGTATCTCGTGGAGGAATGTCCGGAGGTAGTCGCTGGCTTTAACGCTGTCAAGGGCTTCTTGAACTTGACGATTGCCCCTGCCATGTGGATTAAAATGCTTGAGGGCATACGCAATGACAGGAAGTTCGGCTTCGTGCCAGTGACCGACGATTCGCCTTTGGTGATGATTGAGTATTCGAGCCCGAATACCAACAAGCCTCTGCATCTGGGGCATGTGCGCAACAATCTCTTGGGCTGGGCGTTGGCCAACGTGATGGAGGCCAATGGCAACAAGGTGGTCAAGACTAATATTGTCAACGATCGCGGCATACATATCTGCAAGAGTATGCTGGCTTGGCTCAAGTATGGCAATGGCGAGACTCCCGAGTCGAGCGGCAAGAAGGGCGATCACCTCATTGGCGATTATTATGTGGCTTTTGACAAGCACTATCGCGAGGAGGTGAGGGCTCTCATGGCGGAGGGCATGGACGAGGAGAGGGCCAAGCAGGAGGCTCCGCTGATCAAGGAGGCTCATGAGATGCTCGTGAAGTGGGAGCAGAATGACCCTGAGGTGCGTGCTCTGTGGCAGAAGATGAACGGCTGGGTATATGCTGGCTTTGACAAGACGTACAAGGCTTTGGGAGTAGGATTCGATAAGATATACTACGAGAGCGAGACTTACCTTGAGGGCAAGGAGAAGGTCGAGGAGGGTCTGGCTAAGGGCTTGTTTTATCGCCGCGATGACGGCTCGGTGTGGGCTGATTTGAGGGGCGAGGGGCTCGATGAGAAGCTGCTGCTCAGGAGCGACGGCACGTCGGTCTACATGACTCAGGACATCGGTACTGCCAAGCTGCGTTTCCAGGACTACCCCATCGACAAGATGATCTATGTCGTGGGCAACGAGCAGAACTATCACTTCCAGGTGTTGTCTATCCTGCTTGACAAGCTGGGCTTCAAGTGGGGTAAGGATTTGGTTCACTTCTCGTATGGCATGGTAGAGCTGCCTAACGGCAAGATGAAGTCGCGCGAGGGTACTGTGGTCGATGCTGACGACTTGATTGCGACGATGATAGCTGATGCCCGGAGTATGAGCGAAGACAAGATCAAGAAGCTTGAGGGTATCACTGACGAGGAGACAGCGGAGATTAGCCGTATCGTGGGTCTCGGAGCCTTGAAGTATTTCATACTGAAGGTGGACGCGCGCAAGAATATGCTTTTCGACCCAGAGGAGAGCATTGACTTCAATGGCAATACCGGACCTTTCATACAGTACACCTATGCCCGTATACGCAGTATCTTGCGCAAGGCTGCCGAGCAGGGTATAGTGATGGCCGACACGCTGCCCGAAGCTGAGCTTTCGGACAAGGAGACGAGCCTTATCCAGCACATGAATGATTTTGCTGCTGTGGTACGTCAGGCTGGTACTGATTACAATCCTGCCTGCATCGCCAGTTACTGCTACGACCTCGTGAAGGAGTACAACCAGTTCTATCACGACTTCAGCGTGTTGCGCGAGGAGGACAAGGACAAGCAGCAGATACGTCTGGCTCTGTCGGAGGCTGTGTCGCAGATTGTCAGGAATGGTATGGGGCTGCTCGGCATCGAGGTGCCCGAGAGGATGTAAATCTTGTCTCAGACGATGTTTCCTGCTGAAGCCATTTGTGTGGACGGTGCGTGTAGCGGTAATCCCGGTCCGATGGAGTATCGCGGTGTGCACTTGCCCAGCGGCAAGGAGGTGTTCCGCTTCGGTCCCATCACGGGTACCAACAATATCGGCGAGTTTCTCGCCATTGTACACGCTTTGGCCATGATGGAGCAGAGGGGTATCTCTATGCCAATCTACTCTGACAGTGTCAGCGGCCAGGCTTGGGTGCGCAACATGAAGGCCAAGACGACTCTGGCACGCACGGCCGAGACGGAGCAGGTACTCGACCTTGTGGCGAGGGCTGAGCGGTGGCTGAGGACTCACTCATTTCGAGTGCCGATATTGAAATGGGATACCGCCCAATGGGGAGAAATACCTGCTGACTTCGGAAGAAAATGAAAAGGACGCTGTATATAATCACATTGACACTCTACCTCACCGCTCTCATGGCGTTGGGGCGTCTGGCATTTTTGGTGTACAATCGTGATGTCGAGTTTTTCACCTTGAGAGATGTGCTCGAGTGCGAGTGGCACGCCTTGCCGTTTGACCTCAGCGTGGTGGCTGTGATGGTGATCCCCGTGTGGCTGCTCACGGCTCTGACGCTCAAGTGGCACAAAATGCCTCTGCGCTGGGTGGCGGGACCATATCTCGCGGTGGTGGTGTTTGCCTCGTCGTGTATCACGGCGGGCACGCTTATTATGTACGAGAACTGGAAGTTCCTGCTCGACGCCTCGGTGTTCAGCTATATGTCCTCGCCGGGCAATGCGGGGGCGAGCGCATCGTTGTGGTACATCGTGTCAAGATTGGGGCTGGGGCTGTCGTGTGCTGTACTGTTCAGCGTGGTGGCGGTATTGATGACGCCGTCGAGGATAGTGCAGCAAAAAGCAAGAGTGAAGCCTTTGTCCCCGACGAGCCGATGGATGTTTGTCAGTATGGGCGTGCTGCTTGCTGCGATGGCGTGGGGCATCAACGGACGACGTGCTGACGAGCATAGTGCATTCTACTCTGACAAGCTCCTGCTCTCGCACGCTGCCATCAATCCAGTGGGTCACATGGCTTGCTCTATATTGCTATATCAGAAGGACTTTAGCGAGCAGTTCCGCTATGACGACGAGCAGTCGTGCAGACAGCGGTGTGAGAGCCTTTTCCCCTCGATGGGGAGCGCAGACTCTACGCTGACCATACTTTCGGTCAAAAGGCCAAACGTGTTGACTATACAGCTTGAGAGTTTTGGCGCACCATTCATTGAGGCTTTAGGAGGAGCAGAGGGCGTAGCTCCCGAGATTTCGGAGTGGATGAGGCGTAGTGTGTGGTTTGCGAATGCCTACGCTGCGAGCTTCCGTACGGACCGCGGCACGGTGTGTGCCTTGAACGGCTTCCCTCCGTTTCCTACGCGCAGTCCCCTGCTGGAAGACAGTGTGATTGGGTCGTTGCCCTCGATAGCCAAGACTCTCAAAGGGTTGGGCTATTCGACCGACTATATCTATGGTGGCAATGCCCTCTATATGAACAAGGGCGAGTATCTCTGCGCCACGGGCTACGACAAGGTCTGGGACATTGATGACCTCGATGTGCCCTCCGAGGTGCGTACTGGCTGGGGAGCCAACGATAGTGTGGCTCTGGAGCGTACTCTGGCATTGGTAGGGGAGAGAAATGCCTCGGGCAAGCCCTACTATATAGGAATGCAGACGATAGACAGCCACGAGCCTTTTGATGTGCCCTACCATCGTCTTGACAACAAGGTCTACAATGCTTTTGCGTATACTGACCATTGCGTGGGGCATTTCCTCAACGAGTTGTCGAAGACCGAAGCATGGAAGAATCTCGTGGTAGTCATCTTTGCTGACCATGGCCATACTTACAATACGACGTACGCAGATGCCGAGCTCTTTCACATGCCCTTGTTCTTCACAGGAGGTGCTATAAAGGAGTCAAAAAGGATTGACGTACTGACCTCGCAGTCTGATATTGCCGCCACCCTGTTCGCACAGATGGGTATCGACCACGCCCAGTTCCCATGGAGTCGCAATGTGCTCTCATCGTCATATTCGCACCAATTCGTCTATGCCAACTATCCCTCTGGCGTTTTGCTACGAGATGCCACGGGTACTACCATCTATGACATCAGCGCAGACGCCACGATTACAGCCGACCCAGCTGAGGGCAATGAGCAGCGCATCAATGATATCAAGACATTGCTGCAAGGGTCGTATGGAGGCGTGAGGTTTTGAGGTTATTCTTTAGGTTATGAGGTTTTAAGGTTATGAGGTTTTAAGGTTTAGCCCTTTAACGACCATTAACTGGCATTAAAAACCTCACAGAACAAAGCTCAACCCCCTAAAACCAAACAAGCGAAGCGAACTCAAAAAACTAATAATCTCAAAACAAATAACCTAAAGACCTCAAACCTAATAACCAACAAATAACCTACCTTATAACCTAAAAACCTAAAAACCTTATAACCTCACAAAAAAACCTCAAAACCTCAAAACCTCATAACCTCATAACCTCAAAAAACATGTCCCTATCCAAGCAGTCTCTTAACAACATTTTTTTCGTCGTTGGCGTGTTGGCGTGCGTAGTCATGCTCTTCACCTTTGATGTGAGTTTTGTCGAGCTCTGGCAGCATATCTGCCGTGCAGGTTATTGGATGTTTCCTATACTCGGCGTATGGGTGCTGGTATACTTTATCAATGCCCTGTCGTGGAATAGTGTAATCCTTGGTACAAAGTCTGACGACGAGCACGTGTCGCTGCGGAGAGTCTTCCGCCTCACCATCACCGGCTACGCCTTGAACTATGCCACCCCCGTGGGCGGATTGGGAGGAGAGCCTTGGCGCATCATGGAGCTCAGCCGCAACATGGACAAGCACCGCGCTACGAGCAGCGTCATACTCTATGCCATGATGCACGTATTCGCGCATTTCTGGCTTTGGTTTACGAGCATCTTCTTCTATATCGCGCTGTGGCTGCTTGGCGATGACAGCATACTGATGGACAAGAGCGTGGGCATCATACTCGGAATCATATTCTTCTTCTGTCTCGGAGCGTTCTATATGTTCAGCCGCGGCTACAAGAACGGCCTTGTCGTAAAGGTGATAAAATTCATAGGCCATATTCCCGGATTGAAAGGCTGGAGCGGACGCTTCCTTGAGACGCACCGCCATGCCTTAGAGAATATAGACCGACAGATTGCCGCCCTTCACGCTCAAGACAAGAAGGCTTTCTACGAGAGTTTCCTCCTGGAGTATCTCGGACGCTTGGTACAGGCTCTTGAGATAATGTTTATGCTGCTGCTTCTGGGTGAGAACTGTGGCGGAGGCTGGGACGGCTACTTGCTCACATATTTCCACTCAGTCCTGATTCTGGCCTTTACTACCCTGTTTGCCAACCTCATCGGCTTCCTCCCCTTGCAGCTTGGAGTGCAGGAGGGTGGCTTTGCTCTTTCCATAGCAGCCATGGGGCTTACCCCCGCGGTGGGAATGTATGTGAGCATCATCTGCCGTGTGCGCGAGATTGTGTGGATTGCCATCGGCATGGCTCTGATGAAGATTAAGGATTGAGCCTTATGGCCTCGTAAACCTTAGTGCACTCACGTTCGTGAGTGTACACTATCCACTTTGTGAGCAAGCCGAGCAATACGATTTCGAAGACGAAGTTCCATGCTGGCAAGTCGAGCAAACAGAAGGCAAAAAATATGCCTGTGCGGAAGTTGAAAGTCAGCATCGCATTCCACGGCATTATGCGGCGTGAAGCCTTGAGCAGACGCTCCCTTATCTCGGCAGGCATGGCCGATGCCGTGCCGTATTTCTCCTTGAGTGCCTGCATGAGGGTCTGAAAGCGTGGTGTGGCGGCTTCCTGCATTTTGGTATAGTTGATGTAGCTCTTCTGGAACATTCTCCACACGGGGTTGCAGTTTGAGGGCAAGGCTTCATAGTCTTGTTGCTGCGATTCGGAAGTGTCGAGCTCGCAGCCCTTCTCGCCCTTGAGCATATAGAGGTGAATCTGTATGTAGTAGTCGGCCAGACGTTGCTGCCCCGACATTCCCCAAAAGCCAGACACCAATGCTAGGATTAGGACTACGGTTGTGGCTATCAGAGTGTTCTGCTCCGTGTCAGGAATGCCAAACCATGCGAATTCGAGAGAGTGGTGCATGTAGAATCGGTATACCAACACCAAATAGATGGGCACGAACCATACCGGACCAGCCAAGCCGTCGAGTATGCGCCCCCATTTGCTCCGTTTGCCGCTGATGCGAGCCAGCTGTCCGTCCGTGCAGTCGAGAATGTCCGCAGCGAGCAGTAGCAGACAGGCTATCACGTTGAAGACAAGCCCCTCACGGCCCTCGTAGAAATACGATCCGTGCATGTAGCCCCAACAGCTTGCCACGCCAATAATCATCGAAAGAATGGTGACCGTATTAGGGTGCGTGCCGAATTTGTCAAAGGCCAGAGCCAAAAGATATGAGAAGGGGCGTACCACGCGCAGATCCAGCCAGTCTTCAGTCTCGGTAGACTTGAGCGATTTCTTGTAGTTTTCAAATATTTTCATCTGACTTTACATATTTTAATATGTGTAATTCATAAAAACGAGGGCAAAGTTACGATTTTTTTATTTAATAACAGCAATTTTGAGAACTTAATTTTACCATCCCCTGTGTGTAAAAATAATTCAAAAAAAATAAAGGATTTTCTTTATTGTATGAGAAAATTAGGCTATCTTTGTAGAGAAATTGGCTGAGAAGCCCCATGTTGTCAACAGAAATACAAATTTGCGAAATATGAACTATCTTGATAGAAACGAATTTAATTTTGAGCCATCGGAGAAAGTGATAGAGGCTATAAAGAGTTTCAAGCCTGAGACTCTGTGCTTCTATACCCGTATCTACGACCAGGGCAAGAAGAGTGAGATCAGCGTACGAGTCAGCGGGATATACGGCGTGCCCGAGGAGCAAGTGCTGCTCGCATACGGAGGCGAAGAGATACTGAAAAACGCCATTCACTACTTCCTCATGGAGGGCGACAACAAGACCATTCTCATACCCGAGTTCTCGTGGTGGTACTACAACCGCGTGGCGAGCGAGTGTGGCGGAACGTTTGAGATGTATCCACTCTACGAGACGGGCGACACCTTTGCCTACAACGTCGACGAAGTCATCGAGTATACCAACCGCATACACCCCCGTATGCTGCTGCTCGCCTCGCCAAACAATCCTACGGGCAACAGTCTGACGAGCGAGGAGATAGGGCGCATCATGGAAAATATCCCCTCCGACACTATGGTGCTCGTCGACGAAGCATACGCGAGCTTCATCACCACGGATACGGACTATATCGCCCCCTTGGTCAACAAGTACAGCAACCTCATCATCTCGCGTACGCTGAGCAAGTTCTACGGCTTGCCCGGACTGCGTGTAGGCTTTGGCTTCATCGGAGCCGGACACGACCAGTTCCTCAGCTATTGCAACAAGTATCTCGGCTACAACAGATTCTCCGAAGCAGTAGCCCTGGCAGCCTTAGACAGCGACGAACACTATCGTCGTGTGGCAGACGATATGGAGTGGGACCGCCAGCTCTTCAAGTCCGAGCTCTCAGGTCTCGAAGGCTTCAAGGTGTACAAGAGCGTGGCCAACTTTATCCTCATCAAATACCCCACACGCATCAAGGACGCTCTGGCAGAGGCTCTTGCAGCGCAAGACTACAAGATCAAGTTCATGACCGACAAGGGGCTTGAAGACTGTCTGCGCATCACTCTCGGACGCAGGGAGCAAATACAGACCGTGGTCGAAACCATCAAACGTTGTGCTTTGGCGTGAGTGCCAGAGCCCCTATACCTTCATACGAAATGAAAGCAATAATCCTCGCTGCCGGCACAGCCTCAAGACTGCGCCCCCTGACCGACAACACCCCCAAGTGTCTGCTCAACATAGGTGAGCGTCCGCTGCTGCAACGCAGTATGGACGCCCTCCGCGAAAACGGCATAGACGAATTCGTCATCGTCACAGGCTATCTGCACGAGATGATCGAAGACTTCGTCGCACGCACCTATCCCGAGGGCATCAGGGTGACCTTTATCCACAACGAAGTCTACGCCACCACCAACAACATCTACTCGCTCTGGCTCGCACGCTCCGAGGCCGAAGGGCAGGACATTCTGCTCCTCGACAGCGACCTGCTCTACGACGCACGCATCGTACGTCGTGTGCTCGACACTCCTGCAGACAACGTGCTTACCCTCATAGAGCATGAGCTTGGCGAGGAAGAAATGAAAGTCGTGACAGACACAGAGGGCAACATCAAGGAGATAAGCAAGACCTGCTCTCCCACAGAAGCTGCCGGCGAGAGCCTTGGCATAGAGAAGATGGGCAAGGCCTACACCAAAGCCCTCTATCGCGAGCTCGACGCGATGATGAACGAGGAACATCTCGAAAACAAGTTTTACGAGCTTGCCTTCGAGCGACTTATAGCCCAAGGACAAACCTACACCGTAGTCAATGCCAGCGACCTATTCTCGTGTGAACTCGACACCGTCGAGGACTTTGAGAATGCCAAGGAAAAGATACCAGCCGAGCTATATTGATGTGAGGTTATTTGTGAGGTTATAAGGTTTTAAGGTTATGAGGTTATTATCGTTAGAACCCAAACAACCAAACAACCAAATAACCAAATAACCAAATAACCAAACAACATGTTATATGGTCGTCCTGTCGGGTGTTAGATGTTTTTGATTTGTTTGGACTTATTCGATATATAGAACAAATACGTGATTGCCATGGAGCAAAAAGATAAACATTTATTAGTGGGTTCAACCTCATTCACATTTACATCTGCCGTGGTGACGTTTTTAACATATCAGACCGACGAGTCAGGCAATCCCTGGGCATGGATTCCGGCGATAGGAGTGCTCATAGGAGTACCTATGATAATAGTAGCAATAAGCACCGTTTGTATCAGGCGAGGGCGTCATAGACAGCAAGATAAATTCGCTCAAACCATTGCCTACGACAGCAGTATCGGAGATGAGAATCTGAAAATGTATTTTGACACATCGAACCGAAAGCTGATAATCTGTGCAGCGACGACCAAATCCACAAGGCAGGAATACATCAGAGACTTCGTAAAATCGAGTGCCGTAGAGGCTGGCGGGAGTCTTGTGGCACTTGATAAAACAAGCAATACCGTAGTGAGAGCAAGTAGCAAAGATGGGGAAATATCATGTTCTCAATGCTGCATAAACGAATGGCTGCGTGGACTCGGTGTAGAAATAAAGGAATCGGTGCCAAACGTCAAAGTCGCAAATAAATACACGTTTATCACAGACGACATTAACGAGTTTATCGTTATCGTGACGCCCGAACAGATTCACACGCACCGCTATTCGGAAATCATAGGGTTCTCTTACGAGGAAAATGCGTTTGAGGTATATAGCAAGCGGATTAGAAAAGATATTGGAGGAGTATTGCTATATGGAGGCGTAGAAACTGTGGGAAGATGCGACAATTCTCAACATTCCGTCGATAGGGAGATAAAAAGCATGTCAATAAAGATACAGCTGAGGGACACCGACGAACCAAATATTGTGTTGAACATATTTGGAGGAAAACAAGAAGAATATGCCATTCACACAAAGTTCAAAGATTACCAGAAGTTCTACGAAGGCTTGCTAAAAGAGGTCTTTGACATCAAGGATATACTCTCGCTAATTATAGACAGTCAGGTAAAGATAGTAGACATTCAGGCTAAGGCGGAAGACATTCAAGCTAAGGCGGTAGACAATCCCAGACCAAAGGCAGAACCTCATAGTCGTCAGACGTCCACGATAGGAATCGCAGACGAACTCACAAAGTTTGCAAAGCTAAAAGAGCAGGGCTTCATAACTGAGGAAGAGTATGAAATACAAAAGAAGAGGTTGTTGAGGTTATAAGGTTTTAAGGTTATTATCGTTAGAACCCAAACAACCAAACAACCAACCAAACAACTAAATAACTAAATAATTAAATAACTAAACAACACTATCTTGTTTTTAGGTCGTCCTGTCGGGTATTAGGTGTTTTTGATTTGATTTTAATGGCTGTTTATTGCTCGTTAAAAGGGTGTTTAACCAGTAGAACCACCCAAACAACATTAATATCCTCACCAACCTCCGCAACCTCCTGAGCCGCCCGACATGCTCCGTCGCCCCGACATACGTCGCCTCGTCCAGCACACCTACAACCACAACTACCTCTGCGCCTAGTACCAGCACGCCGTAGGCTCCACCCTCATGGCCAGCCGCTGGCAGCAGATCAAGCGCGACGGCGACCGCTACGACCCCAGCAAGACCCTCAAGCTCTTTCCTCCCCAGTACCCCTATCTGCCCAAAGGCTGCGACGGGTGCGAAGCTCGCACACAATTCAGCTACACCCGACGCGACAACTACCGAGACGAGTGCTTAGCCTGCCACTATGCCCGAGAGATATGTCTCAACAATTCCATACAAAGGCTCAACGAGTGGAAACAAACCATTGACGCTCGTCAGGGTCTCTCCATAACCTCCGACGCTATAAAGACAGGTAAACTGCTCGTCCTGAGAAAAAGCGTAAGAGATACCATAGGCCACACCCGAGACATCAATGTCATAGACTACCTCTCCAGCATAGAGCAAAACATAGGCACCTGGCAGTACATCGGCTGGAAGAAAGTAGTTACCGATACACGCACAGATCCAGCCACTGGAACTACAAGGACGCTGCACAACCATACAGAGGCAGCTTTCTTCCTATACTACAAACTGGATATAAACGGTCGCACCTACTACGCCAACGTCATAGCCCATAAACATCACAAATCAGAGGTACTCTACTGCATAAGGCAGAGATGCAACGTTGCAAACCTCGAAACAGGAGAAATCTCTCCTGTCGATGACTGGTAAACAAAAAGAAAGGCAACCAAAAGCGTCGAGGCGAATCGAAAATCTTCGCAGCGTCTGACATTGGCTGTCTTTCTCACCGCAAAGATACGACAATTTTCCAGAACCACAACACAATCCGACAAAAAAATAAAAACCGAATGAAAAACACACGACCAAACAACCAAACAACAAGAAAAACCTCAAAACCTCAAAACCTTACAAGCGAAGCGACCTTAAAACCTAAAAAAAACGAGTCCCTCAGTCCAAATGGGACTGGGGGGCTCTCCATACTTATGCTAACAATCAAAAGTTACAGTTGTGGGCCTGCGGCAACGAGTGCCTTGCCTGCTTCGTTGGTTGTGTACTTTGCGAAGTTCTTGATGAAGCGTGCTGCAAGATCCTTTGCCTTCTCCTCCCACTGAGCTGGGTCAGCGTAGGTGTCGCGTGGGTCAAGGATTGCTGGGTTCACGTTTGGCAGAGATGTTGGTACCTCGAAGTCGAACATAGGAATCTTCTTGGTCTCGGCCTTCAAGATGCTGCCGTCGAGGATGGCGTCGATGATGCCACGTGTGTCGGGGATTGAGATACGCTTGCCTGTGCCGTTCCAACCCGTGTTTACGAGGTATGCCTTGGCGCCGCTCTTCTGCATCTTCTTTACGAGCTCCTCAGCGTACTTTGTTGGGTGCAACTCGAGGAATGCCTGACCGAAGCAAGCTGAGAATGTTGGGGTTGGCTCTGTGATGCCGCGCTCTGTACCTGCCAACTTGGCTGTGAAGCCTGAGAGGAAGTAGTACTGGGTCTGCTCGGGAGTCAGAATAGAGACTGGAGGCAGTACACCGAAGGCGTCGGCAGAAAGGAAGATGACATTCTTGGCTGCTGGAGCAGAGGAACCTGGCTGAATGTTGTTGATGTGGTTGATGGGGTAAGATACGCGAGTGTTCTCGGTTACAGATTTGTCGTCGAAGTCGATTGTGCCGTCCTCAGCTACGGTAACGTTCTCAAGCAGAGCGTTGCGCTTGATGGCGCCGTAGATGTCTGGCTCGTGCTCCTTGCTCAGGCCGATAACCTTTGCGTAGCAACCACCCTCGAAGTTGAAGACGCCGTTGTCGTCCCAACCGTGCTCGTCGTCACCGATGAGGCGACGCTTTGGATCGGTAGAAAGGGTGGTCTTACCTGTGCCTGAGAGACCGAAGAAGATAGCTGTGTTCTCTCCGTTCATGTCGCAGTTTGCGGAGCAGTGCATTGAGGCGATGCCCTTGAGGGGGAGGTAGTAGTTCATCATTGAGAACATACCTTTCTTCATCTCACCGCCGTACCATGTGTTGATGATTACCTGCTCGCGGCTTGTCACGTTGAAAGCTACGCAGGTCTCTGAGTTGAGGCCGAGCTCCTTGTAGTTCTCTACCTTTGCCTTTGAGGCGTTGTAGATAACGAAGTTTGGCTCGAAGTCTGCAAGCTCTTCAGCGGTTGGCTGAATGAACATGTTGGTCACGAAGTGTGCCTGCCATGCTACTTCGACGATGAAGCGTACGGCCATGCGTGTATCCTTGTTGGCACCACAGAATGCGTCTACGACGTAGAGGTTCTTGTCGCAAAGCTCCTTGACGGCGAGATTCTTTACTTTTGCCCAAACCTCTTCGCTCATGGGGTGGTTGTCGTTCTTGTAGCCCTCGGAAGTCCACCATACGGTGTCTTTTGAGTTCTCGTCCATAACGATATACTTGTCCTTAGGAGAGCGGCCTGTGTAGATACCTGTCATTACGTTGACAGCGTTCAACTCTGTGTTCTTACCTACTTCGTAACCCTCAAGGCCAGCCTTGGTCTCCTCCTCGAACAGCTGCTCGTAGGAAGGATTGTGTGCAATCACAGTTGAGCCCGTGATGCCGTACTTTGTCAAATCCAATGTTGCCATTTTTTTCTCTAAAATTAATTTATGGTTATTACTATATTATCTCACTTAATTATTTCGCTCCACAAAATTACACTTTTATCGCGACATTGCACAGTAAATGGGCTTTTTTTTTTGTAATTTTTAATGGTTTGCAATCACAAGATTACATCATTTGAGGATTCGGGCTTATTTCCCCTTGTTGCGTTGTGCTTTCTCTGCATCGCGTTGTGCGTTGAGATTGCGTGGGGTTTTCTCTTTTTCGCCTTTCTGCTTGCGTATCTCCTCGGGCTTCTGCTCGAGTATGGGGATTGAGCGTATGTCCCAGTCTTGCTCGGTGTCCCACAGGGCTCGAACCAGCATGGGCTTGGGGAAATAGTAGACTTCTTCGCTCTGTCGGCCTTCGTCGTAGTCGCCTGCGTCCCAGATTCCATTGCCGTTGGTGTCGAGGAAACAGCGCAGGTAGTAGGTGTCGGGCTTTAGGAAAAAGAACTCGGCTGTTCCGTCGGCTCCGACGTGTGCTTGTGCTGCTGCCTTGCCCGTTGAGCTGAGCAGCTCGACTATGGCTACGGTGTCTTTGGGTAGTATGTTGACAAAGAGTGAGCCGTACTCGTCGAGCCCGCGTACGTTGAGCTCGGCGGAAATCTTCTTGCAATGCTTGCCCATGATGCTCGTTATCGCCGTTGAGTCTACGAGCAGGGAGTAGCGCATGTTGGGTTTCCACTCGGCGTAGACGGTGTATGCCCTTGGGTCGGTTTCGGAGGGGTAGATGAGGAAGGGCTCGGGCGTGAGCGTGGAGTCTTTCTTGTGGTAGAGGTGAATGCGCGTTGTGTCTATCTTCAGTATTGGCTCGGCTGAACGGATATTGATGTTGCGGTTTGCGTCCATTGATCCGTTGGGGCTGACTCTGACGTCGAGAAACTCTGTCAGATAGGGGTTGGTCTCTGGGGGTAGCGGCTTCTTGCTGCGCTTGCGGCGTTTCTCATACTTCTTTTGCCAGTCTTCAATCTTGGCCTGACGCTCGTCGCGAATCTTTGCCCAGCCTTTCTTTGCTACGACGGGGGGGACGGAATCTTGCTTCCACACTACGACTCCGGTGGTGTCTGTATCGAGATATGTGAGCACCATTTCGAGCGTGTCGGTGCTGTGCGTCACCGTGGTGTCGGGCAGCCAGTATGTCAGTGTGTCAAGCTTGGCACTGGCTTCGACGTAGAGTTTTGACGCATCGAAATTCAGGCCTTCAATCTTTGGGAGCGAATCTTGGGGTGCTGTAAAATACAGACGGAACCAGTCGGGCTCAGGACGTTCGATTTTCAGCAAATGCTGTTCTTGCTTGCTTACCATGAAGGCGCGCAGGACGATGTCGTCGGGCAGGTATTTGACCTTACGCACAGCGATGATGGTGTCGTAGTGCAGGGAATCGTGCCAAAGTGTGTCGTTGACCATCTCCGAGATGCATCTGGGCTTCACCGTGGCGGTGTCAAATGCTATCATCTCGCTCCGCTGGCTGTAGCGGAAGTCTCCGTCTGTGTCCATCAGTCCGAACACTCTGAACTTCCCCTCGGAGACGCCTTTGATGCAGAAACGTCCGCTTGCATTTGTGCGCGCCACGCGCAGCAGCGGTGTGGAGTGAAAAATGCTGTCGTGCCAGAGGCTGTCGGCGGAGTGGAGTCCTACGAGCATTCCCTTGACGGGCTCGTGGTCTTCGGCAGAAATCACCGTGCCTGCCACTTCCATGCTGTCGATCGTGGCTCCCGTGCTGAAGCTGTATGTAAAGAAGCCCATGGGGTTGCCTTCGTTGTTGTCTTCGATGGCGTCGGCAAAGTCTATGGTGTATGTCGTGTTGGCACGGAGCGAGTCGTAGAGGGTAATCTTGACTTGCTTGCCTTCAGCGCGAATGTTGGCTGCCTCCATCTGTGGCGGTGAGACGATGACTTTCTCACTGGCTCCCGTAAGCTTGATAAACTCATCAAACTGTATGCTCATCTTCTTCTTGTTGACGCCGACGGAGCCGAGTGCCGGACGGCACGATACCATCTTGGGCGGTGTCTCGTCGTAACGTCCACCGTCGGGCGCGCCGACATTGGCACACGAGCAAATGCAGAGTGCCGTCACGGCAAATATTATTATGAGAGGGAGGAGACGGTTCATTTTAAGGTTTTAAGGTTTTTAGGTTTTGAGGTTTTGAGGTTATTTTCGTGAGGCTGTAAGGTTATAAGGTTATTTTGTGAGGTTATAAGGTTTTGAGGTTTTTAGGTTATTTTCGTGAGGCTGTAAGTTTGTTTTTAGAGGGGCGTTAATGCTTGTTTAATGGTTGTTTAAAGTGCTAAAGGTATATAACCTTATAACCTCATAACCTTAAAACCTCAAAACCTAATTCAAGGAAATCATCTCCTCAATGTATTGTCTCGAATTGGACAGGCGGGGGACCTTGTGCTGTCCGCCAAGTTTTCCTTTCGAAGCGAGCCAGTCGTTAAACAAGCCTTTGCGGGCTTCTATTAGTTCGAGTCTCTGAAGGGTGATGTCTTTGTAGCGTTTGGCTTCGTAGTCTGAGTTGATGCCTTGCAGGGCATTGTCCAGGATACGTGCGAAGTCGTCTATGTCGCGTGGGCTGCGGCTGAACTCTATCAGCCACTGATGGTGGCAACGTCCCTCATTGTCCATGAAGACCGGGGCTGCCGTGTATTCAAGCACTTCGGCTCCTGTCTTGGCACAGGCTACGGCCAGACCACGCTCTGCATTGTCGACAATGAGTTCTTCGCCAAAGGCATTGATGAAGAACTTCGTGCGCCCCGTGATGACAAACTTGTAAGGGTCGGTGCTTGTGAAGCGTACGGTGTCGCCAATCATGTAACGCCACAGTCCGCTCGACGTGCTTATCAGCATGGCATAGTTGCGCCCTGTCTCCACTCCCCACAAAGGCAGTACCGTGGGATTGGGACTCTCGATTTCGTCCATGGGGACAAACTCGTAGAAGACGCCGTAGTCGAGCATCAGGCTCATCGAGGTGTCAGACGGATCGTCTTGTATGCCAAAGAAGCCTTCACTCGCATTGTATGTCTCCATATAGTGCATTGCTTCCGAGGGTATCAGACGCCTGTACTGCTCGCGGTATGGTGTGAAGGCTACGCCGCCGTGGAAGAATACTTCCAGATTGGGCCAGACTTCAAGGAGATTGTCCTTGCCCGTTATCTCAAGCACTCGGTTCATCACCGAGAGCATCCACGAGGGCACTCCGCTGAGATTTGTCACGTTGCGCCCCATGGCTTCGCGTGCTATGCGGTCGCGCTTTGTCTCGAAGTCAGAGAGTAGGGCTGTCTCCTTGCGTGGGACGCGCACCATGTTGACCAGCGGATTTATGTTCTCAATGAGTATGGCACTGAGATCGCCTACGAGCGAGTCTTTGAGGTTGTAGTTTGGGGCGTGGCTTCCTCCCAGTATCAGAGCCTTGCCGTCGAAGATGAGGCTTTGCGGATTGTTGCCGAGATACCACACCACGACATCGCGTCCGCCAGCGTAGTGGGTGTCTTTCAGCCCATCGGGGCTCACGGGGATAAACTTGCTCTTGTCGTTGGTCGTGCCGCTCGATTTTGCATACCAGCGCACCGTGCCTGGCCACAACACGTCCTTCTCTCCTTGGCGCATACGGTCAATGTAGCCTTTGAGCTCCTCGTAGGTGTTCACCGCCGACGAGGCTGCAAAGTCCTCGTATGTCTTAACTTTGGCAAAGCCATGCGACTTGCCCCATTCCGTGTGTTCCGCACTTTGCACCAAGCGTTTCATCACTCTCGTCTGCAGAGACTCTGCTTTATGCTCGTACCTCTCCAAAGCCCTGCGCCTCGTCCAAAACACAGGACGCACCATTGACGTTATACTCATAGTCCCAAGACTTTGTTGCGCAATGTCTCGTCTTTGCGCAACTCTCTCAGCGCCTCCTTAGACGCCCTTTGATGACTCTCCTTCTTGCTATATCCCTTAGCCCGTGCACACTCTGTTTCCCCGATGACGATGCGCGAGATGAACACTGGCGAATCCGTCTCCTCTTCTTTGAACTCCTCGACGAGCTCAAATCTCGCCTCAACCTTGTTTTTCTGGCACCACTCCAAGAGTCGGCTCTTGAAGTTCTGCTCCTCGCGAGCCAGCTTCATCAGGTCGAGATAGCGTCCTAGCACTCTTTCTCTGACGAACCACACACAGTGCTCATAGCCCCGGTCGAGATACACCGCTCCAATCACTGCCTCAAAGGCATTGCCTGCCATGTAGCTGTTGTGTGTGCGTCCTGTCACATCGCTGCGTATCAACTCTGTGAGCCCCATATCGCGCGCCACGCGTCCCAGGGTCTCTCGCTTGACGACCTTGCTTCGCGCATTGGTCAGAAAGCCTTCGCCCTTACCCTCGAAAGCTGTGTAGACGATGTCTCCCACCACGGCTCCGAGCACGGCGTCGCCGAGAAATTCCAGGCGCTCATTGTTGCATCTGCCTCCTCCGCTCGCCCTGACGTGCAGGCTGCGGTGCATCACCGCCTGGCGGTACAGACTAATCCTGTGGGGATAGAATCCTAGGATTGAGTAGAAAGAACGACAAAGTTGCCTCTCCTTCAGGAAAGGCAACCTCAGCCAGTCAATTATGTTTTCTAAAACGATTCTAATCACTCGTACTTTTTGAAAATCACGCAGGCATTGTGACCTCCGAAACCGAAGGTGTTGCTAAGAGCTGCGCGAACCTCGCGCTGCTGAGCCTTGCCGAAAGTAAAGTTCAAATTGTAGTCAATCTCCGGGTCTTCGTCGCCCTCCTCGTGATTGATGGTAGGAGGCACGATGTTGTCGTGCACAGCCATCACGCTTGCCATTGCCTCGATGGCTCCGGCAGCACCCAGCAGGTGACCCGTCATGGACTTGGTGCTGCTGATGTTAAGCTTGTAGGCTGACTCGCCAAACACGGCCTTGATGGCCTTGACCTCACTGATGTCACCCACTTGTGTGCTTGTGCCGTGTACGTTGATATAGTCGATGTCCTCAGGAGCCATGCCTGCATCGTCGAGTGCATTCTGCATAACCAGACATGCTCCCAGAC
Organism: uncultured Prevotellaceae bacterium; assembly: GCA_945932615.1. Lineage (GTDB taxonomy): Bacteria > Bacteroidota > Bacteroidia > Bacteroidales > Bacteroidaceae > Physcousia. Next base: position 27,573 of record CAMEQD010000030.1, read on the forward strand.
CTTCTGGGTGAGAGGCTGTGATATGGTGCGCATCGGCACTCATACCTGCACCGACCATCTCGGCATAGATCTTGGCACCGCGTGCCTTGGCGTGCTCAAGCTCTTCGAGTATCAGACAGGCACTGCCCTCGGCCATCACAAAGCCGTCGCGACTTGCGCTGAAGGGGCGTGAGGCGGTCTCGGGGGAGTCGTTGCGCGAACTCAGAGCGTGCATGGCGATAAAGCCGCCCACACCGGCAGTAGTGATGGCAGCCTCAGCTCCGCCGCTCACAATCATGTCGGCCTTGCCCAGACGAATCAGGTTGAAGGCATCGGCCAGAGCGTTGGTAGAGCTGGCACATGCACTCGAAGTGATATAGTTAGGACCATGGAAACCATACTTGATACTGATGTGTCCGGCACAGATGTCGGCAATCATCTTAGGCACGAAGAATGGGTTGAACTTGGGGCCAATAGTCTCGCCTGTCTTGGTAAAGGCTGCGACTTCCTCTTCGTATGTCTTCATACCGCCGATGCCGACGCCAAATACCACACCGATGCGGTTCTTGTCGACGGCTTTGAGATCCATGCCGCAGTCCTCGACGGCCATCGTGGCAGCCGACAGGGCGTATTGACAATAAGGATCCATCTTGCGAGCTTCCTTGCGGTCGATAAACTTGGCAGGATCAAAATCCTTGACCTCGCAGGCGAACTTCGTCTTGAACTTTTCCGTATCAAACTTGGTGATAGGACCAGCTCCGCTCACGCCAGCCACCATATTCTCCCAAGTCTCGGCAGCAGTATTGCCCAATGGGGTAACTGCACCCAAGCCTGTCACTACTACTCTCTTCAATTCCATATAACCGAATATATATACAAAAAAATAGTTGTCAGGCACTTTAGTTGCCTGGTTGGAAACAACTAAAAACCTAAACAACTATTATAAGTAAATACGTATATTCCTTACTTGTTGCTCTCGATGTATGCGATAGCGTCAGCTACGGTAGAGATCTTCTCAGCCTTGTCGTCAGGAATGGTGATCTCAAAAGCCTTCTCAAACTCCATGATGAGCTCTACTGTGTCGAGAGAATCAGCACCAAGATCGTTAGTGAAACTTGCCTCGGGTACTACGTCAGCCTCATCGACGCCCAGCTTATCAACGATAATCTCTTTTACTTTTGCTTGAATGTCAGACATATTAATTTTAGTTATAATGGTTATACAATTCTACTTTTTCAAAATTCCGACTGCAAAGTAAAGACATTTTAGGCAAATACACAAGAAATTTTAGCAAAAGTTGCTCCCAAAAGGGCGAAAAAATCAATTCCGAAACATTAATTTAGATAAAATGGCACAGAAACAACTCCTTTGAGCGGTTTCAATCCGCAGTTTTGCTCATTTGTGGTGGAAGTGTGTTTAAAGAACCACATTATAGTCGCATTCGCGCAACCTTTCCCACAGAGTCGTGTTCCTGTCAATTAAACCGAGCTCTTTCAAATTCAAAGCCAATGCTTCGGAGAGAATCATTACATGCTCTTCTTGAGCACCGTCAGTTCCTATGCCATGTCCTACATCGTATTCTTCGTTATATTCCATTACAACATAAATCTCGTCATCATTATCGTATTCTTGTTTATACTGCATGTTCTTGAAAAAGTTCTCTTCATTTACAGTCAGGTAATTTCCCTTCATTGATGCAAAGAGTTTTACGTCTACATCCCATAATTTGTGCTTATTTGTACTCATATCTTTCTTAACCAAAGTTCGATACCCTATTAGTTGTTTCTTTTGCAAATATACAGCTTTTCTGTGACAGTCCTATGTACCACAATCAAATTTTTGCGGAGGCCTTATTTGGAATTCAAATTGTTAGCTTGTTCAAATGGGGCGAAAATCATTGAAAATAATTTTGGGGATCAAACTTAGGTTAATAAATTCAGTAGTGTGACCTATTTTGTTGTTTAGTTGTGTAGTCAGCATCGCCTTCGATGTCTGCGTTCGGTGCGCAAGCGAGCCTTTTTTGTTCTCGTTTATCGAAAACGTTGGCTCTAACGCCTGTGCGCAGATAAACAACAAAAGAACCATAATAAAAAAGCGCCAATTTTCAATATTATCTCTTGAAATCAGCGCTTTACATCATTATTAATTCAATTCTATTAGAAGAATAATGTTTTCAAGAACAAGCCATATAGTCTATATCGACAGACATCAATCGTTAGGACTTAGTTTGACTCCTGGAGCAAAGAAATGAATGATATCGCCAAATACCTTTATTTCAGAAGGAGTCATGTAGCGTGCATCACCACCATTCGCTCCTGGATAACGTTGAACGTGGACTATTCCTTTGGGAAAAACCTCCCCGTCGCCCTTATTGGTATGTTTGTGCCCCCAATCAAAGTCCATAACATGCAACCTATCCTTATAGAGTTTCATTTGGCGAGGTACTCCGCCAGGTCCTAGTCCAACATAAATGTCTGATGTGTTAGAGTAATTGGGTAGTCCCGCAAAGTAATCATCAGTGTCAGTGATTTTCTTTATGATTTTGCATTGGTAGCCGTTAATCACAACAGTATCGCCAATGGTAGTGTACAAGTATTCACTGAAACCACCTTCTGGGTTATATAATCTTCCGCTTCCCATAACTACATCAAATCAAAATTATGATTATACTCAATACCATTATAGTTACGCTTTCTCAACCATTCAAGAAGAGAAAGGTTCTCGTCAATGAAGCTACACTCGCGTAAGTTCACATGAAGTGCATCGTGAAAATCCATGGCGTAAAACTCCTCTTTGTAACCTTCTTCGACGTGGCAACCAACTCGAAATTCGTAGTCATAACATCTGACAATGTATATCCCATCTTCATTGTTGAGATTAGACATTATTAGGTCATTTGCAGGAGCCGGCTCACGTTCAATCTTAAATTTCATTCTTTCAAAGAATTCTTTTTCTTCGTTACTCACGTATTTACCTTCCATATCTTTGAAAAAGTTTGCGTCTTCCGCAATCAGTTTGGTCTTTTTATTTTCCATTTCTCAATCTTTTTGATATAAAACATGGTATGAATTTTACTGGCGTTGATAAGAAAGATAAATCTTCTTCATAGCCGTAAATAAGAATCAAGGTCGGATTCTTCTGTCTTTCCAATTCCTGAAGGGCATAGTGCCACAAGCCTTCTGCAGCACGGCAGTGATGATGTCCCATACCACCGACTGCAATTATGCTATTTTCAGGCAAGCCCTCATAGCAATACTTGAAAGAATCAGCATTACCCCAACTTGCTGTTGGAATGACATTGTAGCCACACAGTTGCCAGTATGCTCCTACAAATCTTGTCCGATAGATGTTCTCCTTATTACAGAAATCAGTAGGAAGGTCAACCCATAATGACAAATCAGGAGTGAAATAATAATCGTAGTTTCTAATGGAATATGTGGTATAATCAAGATTACACCATATTGCATCTCTGAATCTGTAATCATCTATAAAAAAGTGCAATGCCTGGTTCTTACCATCATGTTTTTTTCTGTCTGAATAGGATATTGCCTCAAATTCCACGTTGCCATTGTATGGCGCGAGTTGTGGGAAATGATTTCTACTTGTAAAAATCATACCCTCCATGAGATGCATGTTTTCGTAAATCATCTTTCGTCGATGACGTTCGGGAATTCCGTCAATCCTTCGTGACTTTCCCTTATAAGTATGTTCCATAACGTACAGTTCTTTTTTTGGAAATAAACAAACTTCTTTTGCCATAAATAACGCTTTAAAGTATTAAAATGTTAAACTTGGGCAGATTTAGGGAATAAAATTTGCTTGCACGAAGTATTTTCCATACCTTTGCAGAACAAATTCGTCACCGTCAGATAAATTTGCATGAAGTCTCACTGCCCAAACTCCGAGACTTTGCTACAGCCCCGCCCATCGCCAAATGCCGGGGCTTTTTTATTGTGAGTATTACTTCTTCATAGGCTGTCCTCTTTTTTATTGCCACGCCAGAGCTTGACTCTTCTTTCGATTTCTGACATTGGCAGTCTTTGGTTCAACAATAATAATTTTTCCAGTTTGTCTGCCGCTACATCTTTGGAGATCAGCAGCATATCAATCAACTTATCTATTACGTATATAATACCATGTACATCAACACCTGTTTTAGTTGCAGCATTCTTTAGCTTTGCATCCCCTGTCAGCAAGGTGTAGCCTTTATCCATTGCGTATAACCAGACCGAACAATCCTGAATTGACACTTTGGTCGTTTCGCGTTGAAGTGTGTGAAACTTCGTAAGAGTCAGCATTTCCTTCGCGTCATAATCTTTGACTCGAAGTATGCCCCTTGTCTGGTAATCTTTGACTCTCTTCTTTTGCTCAATAACCTTCAGTTCATGAATAATCATGTCTGTGGTGTGGGTTTCCCACGGCAGAGCAAAGAACTCATCAAGAAGCTCTATCTCGAAGAGGTCGATGAAGATATTTGTGTCGCTGACTACTATTGTTTCCATTAGATTATATCACATTAAGTTCTTTACGAACCTTATTAATTGAACAATTCAGTAATGACGCAGCCTTTGAGGTGCTTATTAGTTGTTGTGCCAGAGCACTATACACCATCGCTTCAAAGCGATTGGTCTTGGTTTCCTTATAGCGCGGTTCTTCAACCTTTTTCTTCAAAGAAGGGTTTTGGTTTTTGCGGATGTAGAAACTACGGTAGCGTTTCTCACTCACAAGTCCCATATCGTGCAGTTTATGAACGATGGCATCAACCGATATGCCGTATGCTTCACCAACGGTAATCAACTCCTCAATAGCAATCTTGGACTTACCCCCGAAATAGAATTGCAACTTATCACTGGGTAAGAGCATTTCATTGGCAAAGGCATTACAAAGGCTCTCTCTTTCATGCGGAGTGAGTTCGTTTGACAATTTGTCATTAAAAAGCAGATGCCCCAGTTCGTGGATAGAAGTGAGCCTTCGTCTTTCGGTATGATTCTTTTCATTGTTCAGGACAATGATATAATGTAGTCCGTTCACGATGCCGCTTAAACCGTCAAAACCTTCGGGGGCATTGGTGTAGATAACTTTGATGCCGTTTGCTTCCAGCATATCCTGCACATTGGCTATGCTGTCTTTTCCCAACCCCCATTCTTCTCTCACTCTTCGAGCGCATTGTTCCATATCTGCCGCGGACTTTAGCACTCCCGTTTCGATGTTGTGTAAGACAGGCTTTTCCTTGCCCAAGATTTCTTCTATCTCCAGATACCTTTCAATGTCATCTTGTATTTGCACTTTTAGGGCAGAAACTTCCTTTGCTCCGACATTCGACTTCTTGCGGAACGAAACGTCGAAGTCGCCAAGGTCAAAGGAGAAAGGACGAAAAAAATAGTCGAGTTCAACTTTCAGGGCCTCCGCCAGGGCTATCAATACGGTACTGGTTGGCATCATCTTGGCACTTTCATATTTTGATATGGCTTGCTTGCTGACGATGCCGCCCATTATCTCGCATAATGACTCCATGGAAAGTTGTGCCTTTATGCGTGCTTGTCGTAATCTTTTTGCGATAATTTCTAATTCATTTAGCATGGCTGCACATGTTATCGTTAAACTTGTTGACAAAGGTACGATTTTTTTTTGAATGTCAACAAATGTTTTGGTGTTTTTTCGTCCTTTATTCGATTTTTAACGTGAGTTCGACGAATATACTTTAGAAAAAAGTAAGTTGCCTGTCATTTGAAAT
>CAMEQD010000031.1:0-33218 GCA_945932615.1 uncultured Prevotellaceae bacterium
TTCGACCTATCGGACAACAAATCTTAATTTGGGTGGCGCATTGACGAAGTCAGGACATTATCCTTGTTATTTCAAAAAAAAAGTGATAACTTTGCGGAAAATTGTTTTTCTAAATTTCAGTCATTATGATTAAATTTTATCTCAAAACGATTCTGACGCTTGCTGTGATGCTGTCTGCTACGGCATTACGCACGCTTGCCGATGAGACCCAGACGGCTCTCGTCGTATGGCAAGGTGACGAGGAGATCTACAGTCTCTATATCGTCGACACACCTGAGCTCACGGTGGAGAACGGCAATGCCATCATCAAGTCCGACGGCACGTGGACCCAGGAGACCTACTTCGAGACCCACGAACGCGAGTGTTACATCACCCTACCTCTGTCGGAGACCGCCAATTACCGCCTCACTTTTGAAAAGCGCAACTATTCTGGAGAGCGCAATGACACCAACACGGAGGTAGGCATTGACGCTATCCCAGCGAAGAGCGTACATACTCCAGGATTCTCAATGCAAGGTGGCGTACTTACAGTTCGCGGCATGGAAGCTGGCACTCAGCTGTCGGTAACCTCAATCGACGGCAGGCTGATAGGCAAGGCCACGAGCAGTTCTGACGGAGAGGCCTCAGTATCTATCCGCGACCTCAGGGGTACTGCTATAGTCAACGCGGGCAAGGTTTCATTCAAAATCATGGTAAGATGAAGAAGTTAAAGTATCTAATAGCGGTCTTAGCATTCGCTATGTGCTCAGGCACAGCCATGGCGCAGGGTATGGGTATCTACCTTGGAGGCAAGAGAATAGAGCTCAAAGAGGGCGACAAAGTCACTTTCGAAGCCAGCAACAAGGGAGGAGATGAAGGAGGAGATGAAGGAGACACAGGCTCTACCGACGAGCCCGAAATAACCGTAACCGTCACCCAAGACGGCAATGTCGAAGTCTTCCAAGGAGCACAAATGACATTCTTTGGCGACCTCGACCAATATCTTCTCACCATACAGAACTACCCTAACCTTCTATGGAACACTACAGGTCACTGTTATTTCGGCTACGCTGCCGTGATGCACATACGCGATGTCGTCACCGACGACATGTTTATGCAAGGTAGTGGTAGTTTTGGCTACGACCATTTCAGGTCGTGGGCAAAAAACTCTCTCGGTCCAAACCATCTTAATACCCAGTTCGTATGGGAATACTATGCTGGAGCCATCGCAGCCTGCAACAAACTGATTGCAGCCATCGACGAAGCAAATGCAGATTCAAACGACAGACTCAAGGAGTATCTCGGTCTGGCGTATGCACACCGTGCCATGTACTATTTGGATCTCGCCCGTATGTATGAATACCTACCTTGCGATGCCACCAAGCCTGTATCAAACATCGGTACGAACATCAACGGCCTCACAGTCCCAATCATCACCGAGAAGATGACCGACGAGCAGATAGCCCGCGCCACTCGTGCCACACGTAGCGAGATGCACACCTTCATACTCAGCGACCTCAACAAGGCAGAAAACTACCTTGCCACATACCAGCGCAGCGACAAGCGTCTGCCCGACCTGTCGTGCGTATACGGACTTCAGGCACGTCTGAACATGTGGATTGAGGACTATGGTCTGGCCAAGCAATATGCCGCCAAAGCCATAACCCAGAGCGGAGCCACCCCAATGACCCAGACCGAAATGCTCGACACTCGAAACGGTTTCAACACCCTCGATGCCACAGCGTGGATGTGGGGAGCACAGCCACGCCACGACGACCAAGTAGTGACGTCAGGCATCATCAACTGGCCGTCATGGATGAGCAACCAGACTACATTCGGCTACACAGGCACTGCTACAGACATGTTCACCTGTATCACACCTTCGCTTTACAACAGCATAGGGCAGGGCGACATACGCCGCCAACTTTTCAAATATACAGGCAACGAACCATACACTCCAGGAGTCGACTTTGAGTCAATGCCTACATACACATCACTGAAATTCCGTCCATATCAAGGCAACACAGACGAATCAAGCATAGGGGCGCAAGCTGCCTATCCCCTGATGCGTGTAGAGGAGATGTACCTAATCCAAGCAGAGGCCGCCGCACAGCTCACCCCCACCGAGGGCAAGACCCTGCTCGACAACTTCATGCGCACATATCGCGACCAGAGCTACGACTTCTCGCCGAGTTCTGTCACCTCGCAGTCTGTGACAGCCGAGATCATCAAGCAAAAACGCATCGAGTTATGGGGTGAGGGACAGACTTTCTTCGACATCAAACGCCTAAATATCCCCATCGACCGCATCTCAGACGGCAATGCAGACTACATAGCCCAAGAACAGCAGTTCAGGACTACCACACGCCCAGCATGGACCAACTGGGTATTCGTCTCTCCATACAGTATGACGACATACAAGTGGAATCTGGTCGGGCAGGAGAATCCGGACTATTCTGGCTGCTACATTCCAGGTGGAGGTGTGACCGACAGTCTAAACACATATACAGTAGGCTTCGTAGACGGTATCGCACGCGAACTCTTCTATATTGACACTCCTGCTGAGCTTGTCAATGTCCAGGCCAACGCCAAGAGTACGGGAAGTGGCATCACGCTCCAGGCTCCGTTCTGCGACGTAATCGACTCTACAATTAGGTATCGTGAGTTGCCCATCAACATTGACATCAACGGCACGAGTGCTACTATACCACGCCAGTCTACAGGCTTGATATACAACGGCATGGACGTATACATAGAAAGCACTAAAGATGCCGAATACAAGGATGGTGTCATCACCTTCCCCAACAACGGCATTGTAGCCACCTATGGCAACAATATCCGTGTTGTCAACAGCAATATCCAGACCGAAATACGTATGCCTGGTGCAGGTCTGACCACATGCTTCATTTACAGGAGTTTCTACCAGTACGGAGACGGCATGGAGGCGAGCGTGCAGTGGAAAGATTCCCTACAGTGTCTGCATACTCGCGTCAGGTTTACCAACCTTGACGAAGTCAGGGCAGTCTGCGTGAATCCTGATGAAATCGAGATGGCAGTCTCACGCCTGAAGAACGATCCTTCGTACGGTGTCACCGTCAACGCCGAGGGGTGGATTGACGTGCCCATCTACGCCACCGGCACGCAAATGTGTCTGGTCTACATCGGCCTGCTCAACAATATCATCAGATATGAGTATTCCGATGTTCCATTCACCTATCCTGATTACAGTCTCGATCTGTATCTTTATGGCAAAGGTCAAGACAGACAAGGCAAATGGAACATCAACACCATGTATCATTTCGGTCCTCACGTCGAGAAGGGATACCTCGTCCTTGCTCCAAAATATGCAGACGAGAACGACGTCATCTCTATGTTCAGACAGGGCACCCTGCCAGGCACAATGTCTCTCTCTCTAAATCATAATGACATGTATCAAGAGGCCAGAATACCGTTCCCCAAGCAGTATGGAGAATACAAGCCAGCCCTTCTGGCCATAGCCAAAGACTCTGTCGTAGGCATTCACATGCCCGACAAGGACACCTATGGACAACCCGCCATCTACGAGCACCCCGAACGTACACTCTCTGCCACAGTCTTATCGAGCCAAATCAACGACGATGGCAGTATGAGCGTAGAAGTGAGCTATGAAGCTAACGATTTCGACAGCGCCATCATAGCCCTGCTGCCCGACTCCGTAGTCCGTGGCAATATCCGCGAAGTCATCAAATACAGCGACTTCCAGACAACGGTCAACGGCAGCGGTACAGCCACCATCAAAATCACCCCACCATTTGGCGGACACTACACCCTCGCCATCGCAGGGTGCGATAAGAACGGCAATATCCTGAAAGACGTCCTGGGAGCAAGTTCGGATTTAGAATGGACCTCACTCGGCATGGGCAAGATGCGCGACTTGTTCATGGCAAATGATGTGTATGTTGATGTGGAGATTCAGCGATGCATATTAGACCCCACGCTTTTCCGCGTAGTACGTCCATACCACGCACTCTGCGTACCAGGCGGATATGAGGTTTCAGCGAATGTCTGCGAGTATCTGCAGTTGCAAATTGTCAAGGGCAAGTTCTCTTACGATTTCGTCTACTTCCCGCCATCAAACACAGGTTATTTCCACAGCACCTACGGTGAGGACATCTATGCTGTCAGCCCGGGTTCATTCCAGAGCTTCTTAAACGAAGAGACCTGCGCATACAACAAGGTAGCAGAGTACCAGGACAATGGGCTCCCCGGCGAGATTACCCTTGAGCCTATGTACTATCTGATGGGGCAAGGAGGCTATTTCAACAAGCCTGGCAAGGAGCCTCTGATTGACATTCTCTTCCCAGGATATGAAAAGAATGACGGTGGCGCCAATTCTTGGAAGTCAATCGGAACAGGTCTCTATACCGATGATTTCCTGACTCCGATGTTCTACGACCCTACTGAAGTTCCGACTCCTACTTACGAGGTTGAAATCATGGAGAACACAGAGACTCCAGGTCTTTACCGTGTGATGAATCCATACAGCAATTCAGTATATCCATACGCTGAGGGTGATTGCGCACCTGATGGCATGTATCTTGTGATAAATGCAACAGACTCAAATCGGGTATATATACCTAAGCAGTCTATCGGTTTCGACTGGGGCTACGGCGAGATGTCTATACAGTCGTTTGCTGCATATTTCCTTGAGACTGGTGCTATGTCGAAAGAAGAACTTGCTGCCGCAGGATATTTCGGCAAGGTGGAGAATGGTGTAATCACACTTCCATTGCTCAAGAATGATGACAACCCTGTGTCAGCTCTGCTGTATTATGGCGATTCTCCTTATCTCACAGGTTCTGCCGGTAAGTTTAAGATAGTCCTGCCGAGTGCTGCAAAAAACACAGAAGCCACCATATCCAGAGCTCCCGTAAGCAATAGTCGCTCATTCGAGCCCAACAGACAGAAAACAGACGCTGTTCTTTTCCAGCAGCCCAACAGGCAGTCCAAACACAATTCCAGTATCTGCGGCAGCCTGGACAATCCCATAGAGACACCGAAGTTCTGACAATATCGACTGCATATAGACAAAAGTGCCTCACCTGACATTCGAGTGAGGCACTTTTGTTTGTACCTAACCAACACCTTTTCCTCATCGAACGGATCTGATACCCCGTAGCATACGTATACAAGCAAAAAGGCTCGCAATTTCTTGCGAACCTCTTCTTTCTGTTGGGCTACCCGGACTCGAACCAGGAAAGGCAGGACCAGAATCTGCAGTGTTACCATTACACCATAGCCCAATATGTTGTGAATTTCTTGTAGCGGGAGTGGGGCACGATCCCACGACCTCCGGATTATGAATCCGACGCTCTAACCAGCTGAGCTATCCCGCCGTACCCAAGTGAAATTCACCTGCTTTGCTTTTCAAAAGCCGTCGGGATGACACGACTCGAACGTGCGACCCCTTGGTCCCAAACCAAGTATACTACCAACTGTACTACATCCCGATTGCAACTCTGCTCAGCCTTACGGCCTCACCTCATTGCGATGTACGCCCTCAGGGGCTCGAACCCTGGACCCATTGATTAAGAGTCAATTGCTCTACCAACTGAGCTAAGGACGCATAAGAACACTTCGCAAACAAACCATCAACTCCAGCGAACCGAACCAAAGAAGCGTTGCAACTCGTGGCTGAATCAGAAGCCGTTGTTTCTCCTTGTTTGCGAGTGCAAAGGTACTACATTATTTTGAATCCACCAAATGTTTTTAGAGTTTTTTTTGCAAAAAGTACAATTTAGCCACTATTCGGCACTATTCTAAGCATCATGGAACTGCATACCCCCACATACCTCAGGTCTCTCTATGCCTGGATACTGACAGCAAAACTCATCTTTGAGGCGAGCCACATACCTCCTTGCCTCCCATTTTGCCATAGGAAGGTCATGAAGCAAATAGTTACCACACGTAGCAGGAGTCGTGCCTGGCACCACACCCTCATAGTCTACCACAAACTGAAAGGCATCAATCATCAGCGACCTTATCACCTCACAGTCATACTGCCCCTTCAAAATAAGATAATTTCCCGTAAGACACCCCATAGGCCCCCAGTATATCACATACTGCTTCCAGTCCTCATGGTTGCGGAGATAAGTAGCTACAAGATGTTCTATGGTATGCAAGGCAGCCGGAGCGACGGCAGGCTCATGATTAGGCGCAGTCATACGGATATCATACGTAGTGAAGCCTTCGTCAATGCGAGACACATAAATGCCAGGCTTCAAATCGGTGTGGTCCACCTGAAAAGAGGGAATCAATTCCATGTCAAAGATATATTATAAAATGTAAAGTAGTTGAATCCTGCAATATTTTATCGCAAAATTACACTATTTTTCACATAAATCAAAACAAATCACACCTTATAATATTATATAAGCAAAAATTGTCGTACCTTAGCAAAGGAAAGACGCAAGAAATAACTGCTGTAAGGTTATAAGGTTTTAAGGTTTTAAGGTTATAAGGTTTATAGCCATAACCTTGGAGACTTAGTGTTAAACACCTAAAAAGACACTAAGCCAAAGATATGACAACACCAAGCCCTCATAACCTAAAAACAAAAAAACCTAAAAACCTCACAACCTAAAAACCTCATAACCTAAAAAACCTCATAACCTAAAAAACCATGCCCCTCCATAAACGCATTGCAGCCATACTGGCAGCTATAGGTATAGCAATGTCCCTGTCTGCCCAGCAAGGCGACCCCAAAAGCATGAGTGACCAGGACTCACCGCTCGTGAGCAAACTATCGGTCGAGACCCGTTTCGGATGGCAGATGAGCCACAAGGACGACCACATAGACCACGACAACACAGGATTTCGAGGCAAATTCATCAATCTGCGCCTCGACGGCAAGATATACCGCAACTTCACCTACTCATGGCGCCAACGTCTGAACCGTCTCACCACACAAAACTTTTGGGACGCCACCGATTGGTTAGAAATCAAATACTCTCCCACCCCATCACTAAGCATCTCAGCAGGCAAACAAGTAGTAGCCATCGGAGGCTACGAATACGACCACGCCCCCATCGACCTCTACAACTGCTCCGATTTCTGGCAATACATAGACTGCTACCAGCTCGGACTCAGCGTAGCATACCAATTCGGGAAAGACGACAAACTCATGCTTCAAGTCTGCAACTCACCCATGCGCCGCACCGCTTTCCTACAGCCAGACGGCACCTTAGGCATAGGACACCTCGGCAACAATACGTACGGCATCTCGCTGATATGGTATGGTAGCCACGGTTGGTACGAGACCATGTTCTCAGCCAACGCCTTCCAGCTCACCAACGGACGCTGGATAAACTACCTCGCACTGGGCAACAAGTTCACATTCTGCAAGGCAGCCTACATAGAGCTCGACTACACCAACCGAGCCAGCGATGCAAGCGGATTCTTCAACGACCAGACCATAGCAGCAAAGCTCAACATACAACCTCACCACACCACCCAAATCTCGTTCAAATACACCTACGACCGCAACAAAGACAACTACGACGACATCTACGTCCTCCCCGGCACCTCGCTCCACAGCATCAGCGGAGCCGTCGAAGTCAATCCCATAAAGAAATACCCCTCAGCCCTACGCCTATACACAGCCGCAGGCTACTCCTGGGGCAAAGCCATGAACCCCAGCGCAGGCCTTGCCGACCGACACGCCACCCTACAGATAGGAGCCAAGGTCGACATCGACGTACTCAACGGCATCAAACTACTCATTAGAAAGAAATAAACCAATACAATAATGAAACGAATACCCAATGGAATTCCGTGCCTACTCATCGTAGTAGCACTATTCGGTTACATGGGCTATGTGATGGGCTTTGCCAACATGCTGAACACAATCATGCATACGGCACACGACCTCCTGCTCAACACCGTATTCTATCTGATGGGCATGTGCGTCATCACAGGAGCCCTCGGAAAGATTTTTGTAGAATTTGGCGTCGTAGACCTCCTACAGAAGATACTGCGCCCAGTCATGCGTCCCGTCTTCGGAATGCCCGGCGTAGCATCGCTGGCAGCAGTACTGACCTTTCTCAGCGACAACCCCGCCATCATCGCCCTAAGCCAGGACAAAGGCTTCGCACGCTACTTCAAGAAGTACCAGCACGTGAGCCTCGTCAACTTCGGCACCGCCTTCGGCATGGGACTGCTCGTACTCGTCTTCATGGTCGGGCAAGGCTATTTTGCAGCACCCTTCATAGGCTTCTTCGGAGCCATCTGCGGCTGCATCATCGCCACACGCCTCATGCAGCACTTTACGCTCAAGATGTTCCCTAACTACAAAAACGAAGACGCCGTAGCCATCGAACACAAAGGAAGCGAGGCAGAAGGCGCCCTGACCATGCCAGCAGAAGGCACAATCAGCAAAGACAGCCTCTTCGTACGCGTACTCAACGCCTGCCTCGACGGAGGCAAAGACGGCGTAGCCATAGGCATGGCTATCATACCCGGAGTGCTAATCATCTCCACCCTCGTCATGATGATGACCTTCGGAGGAACAGCCGAAGGCGTCGACGAGACAGGCAAGGAAATCATCGTCTACACCGGCGGAGCCTTCCAAGGCACACAGCTGCTCCCATGGCTTGCCGACAAGATAAGCTTCGTCTTCGAGTGGCTCTTCGGCTTCACAGCCCCCGAGCTCGTAGCATTCCCCATCACAGCCCTCGGAGCCGTCGGAGCCGCACTCGGACTTATCCCCGAGTTTGCAGCCAAAGGCATTATTGACGGCAACGCCATCGCCGTCTGCACAGCCATGGGCATGTGCTGGAGCGGCTATCTCAGCACCGACGCAGCCACCCTCGACTCACTCGGCTACCGTCCGCTCGTACCCAAAGCCTTCCTGTCGACATTCCTCGGCGGCATAGGAGCAGGCATCATCACACACTGGACCTACGTAGGCATCATGGCCTTTGCAAGCCTCTTCGCAGCCCAGCCCATATGGAACGTTGAGACTAGCGCACAACTCTGCAACACACCCGAGCACAGCCAAGTACAGCTCACCATGATGGACGACAGCTCATACGTAGTCAAAGACTGGTGGGGAGTAGAAGGCACCGACCTCAAGTTTACAGTCAACCGCAAGGACAGCACCATCAACGTGACCAACGCCTATGCAAACAAAGACAAGAAATACTTCTTTGTCCGCATCAACAAAGATGCCCTCCAAGGCGAGCCAGCATACGCAATCCTCTGTCCATACAGCAACCACCCCGTATACGACTACAGCGAAATCGATGCCAACGAGCAAGGCGGCTATATGTATGTCTTCGCCTTCGTCTACGACGGCAAGCACCGCGCCATCGACCGCGGCTACTACGAGTTGACATGGGGCAGCGGCAAGCCACAGACCATCGAAGCCGAAAAGAGCATCGTACAAGAAATCAAGGCCGAAGCAGACTCCATTGCCAAAGACTCCAATTACGTCAGCATCGGAGAAAAGCTACAGCAAGTTACCTCGGATATAAAGAAATAAGGTTTTGAGGTTGTAAGGTTATAATGTTTTGAGGTTTTAAGGTTTTGAGGTATTGTAGAGAGCAATACCCGACCTTAAAACCTCAAACTTAATATCTTTGCGGATAATCTCTTCCTCCTTCGTACCTCGACAATGTCTAAACAAGTTTGACATTGCCCTCAGTTCGTTGCAGAGGTACAACTTTTAGTTGAGCCAACTATGGTATGTGAAGCACCTTCCAGTTCAGAAAGTAACGTGATTTTACACAAGATTCCCATCAGTCTTGATTCCTTCAACTCCATAGTCCACATTCTCTTCTATATTAAAGTTTTTCCAGCAAGTAGCAAAACTGTAGGACTCCAATGCCCCAATAGGGACATAAACCATCGCATTCAAGTAAGTAGCAATTGAGAATGTATCCTCATATACGCTTGGTGCCGTTGTAGCCAGAGATGTTACACCCTCTAACGCAGAGCAGCCATAAAACGCAGAACGACCAATCTTGGTTACAGAGTTGCCAATGGTCACACTGATGAGACTTGAGCAGCCATTGAACGCATAATCACCTATCTCGGTCACAGAGTCAGGGATGCTCACACTGATGAGACCTGAGCAACCTTTGAACGAAGAACTACCAATCCTGGTCACGAAGTTGCCGATGGTCAGATTTGACAATTCCTTTTTATCTTTAAATGGAGGCGTATAATAACGATAAGCCATATTTCTTCCCAAATAGACGCTTTTAAGCGGACAATCACTAAATAGTCCATACGTTGTACTATTATATCTTTTATGACCTAAATTCAAGACGTCTGAACCATCAGATATATATAGCTTCTCAAGACTTGAGCAGCCATAGAACGCATCATTAGCAATCCCGGTCACAGAGTTAGGAATGATTACACTATTGAGACCTGAGCAACCTTTGAATGCAGAATAAGCTATCTCAGTCACATTGAACTTTCGTTTGTTATAAGTCACTTGCTTAGGTATTTTGATATTTCCAGAATACTTTGTGTTACCACTTGTCACACGACACGTGAGGTTAGATTTAGAAATTACGCTATAGTAGATATTGTCAACCTTAAAGTCATAGGATAAGGTAGGTGTAAGCGCAAAAGATCGCAGCATGGCAACCAATGCTGACTTAATTTTTCGAAACTTCATGTTCCTAAGGTTTATGTTTTCCTCAAAACCAAACCTATAATCTCCAGAGTCAGCTTAAAATATGGTTCACACAAGAGCATAAAAAAGCGTGGAGACTGTATCCGTTACTCGCTCCACAGCTGAGGCCCTAGGAATTGCCCTTCTTGTCAGAACGAGCAACCAAAGACCCCACGCCGATATGAATATACTATATACTCCCCATTGCCGATACCACACCATATTACACATAGGGATAGCATCCAGCAACGACAAGGATATTCCGATAATCATACCCATGGGCATCTATCGTTGCTATGTCCCTTGACAAGAATTGAGAAGTTTCCTAGGCTTTCAGCTGTCAGAGAACAAGCGCGTGATAAACGCCTTTTATATGTCTTGGACTAACATCTCCCACCCATTACCCGCTTAGTACAACTTTATCATCAGAATGACATAGCCACACTCAGCACGGCGTGGTCTACCCCGAGTGCTATCACGAGAGAACACGTCAAACTTTGATAACTGTGCTGCGAGGTTATGTAGTCCACTGCAAAATTACAAAATTTTTCTATAATATTAAACTCGTTGGAGCTAAATTTCAAACATATATCAAAAAAACTTTGTTGACTGCATTTTACAACCTCATAACCTTAAAACCTCATAGACAACCTCAAAAGCAAAGGCTCTGAATCTCACGATTCAGAGCCTTGTTTGTTCATCGTAATCTCGAGCCTCGTACGTGAGGCATCAAGCTTTACTTAACCTTTGCTACGATAGCCTTGAAAGCCTCAGGGTTGTTCATGGCCAGGTCAGCGAGAACCTTGCGGTTGATCTCGATACCAGCCTTGTGCAACAGACCCATGAACTGGCTGTAGCTCAAGCCCTCCAGACGAGCGGCAGCATTGATACGCTGAATCCACAATGCGCGGAAAGTGCGCTTCTTGTTGCGACGGTCGCGGAAAGCATAGGTAAGACCCTTCTCCCAAGTGTTCTTGGCAACGGTCCAAACATTCTTGCGGGCGCCAAAGTAACCTCTGGTCAGACCCAATATCTTCTTTCTCTTAGCACGTGATGCTACATGATTTACTGATCTTGGCATTTCTTTTTGTCTTTTTAGGGGTTAATGATTAGCGCATGCACAGCAAGTCGCGGACCTGCTTCATGTTCTGAGTTACAACAATGTCACTGTGATCCAAGTTGCGCTTCTGCTTCTTGGTCTTCTTGGTGAGAATGTGGCTGTGGTAAGCGTGGTGACGCTTCACCTTGCCAGTTCCGGTCAGAGCGAAACGCTTCTTTGCGCCGGAATTAGTCTTTACTTTTGGCATTTTGTTAAATATTTAATTGTTATTAATTAATAGTGGCCAAGCATCCAAAAAGCATTGGCGCACATCTTTTTCATATCCTAAGACCTAATCGTCAAAGTCCTCGCCCTCGACCTTAGGTCCCGTGTACTCCTTGCGAGCCTTTTGCTGAGGTTGTTTCTTCTGGACAGAAGCAGCCAAAGCCATAGTCCTCTCCTCCTCCAGCTCCACAGCAGTCTTGAGCTGCTTAGCGGGCTGCTTCTTCGGAGCTATATACATTATCATACGCTTTCCCTCCAAATTTGGCATAGACTCAACCTTGCCATACTCCTCAAGATCCTGAGCGAACCTGAGCAACAAGACCTCACCCTGCTCCTTGAAGAGAATCGAACGACCCTTGAAGAACACGTAAGCCTTGACCTTATCGCCCTCCGAGAGAAAGCCCTTGGCGTGCTTGAGTTTGAACTCATAGTCGTGGTCGTCCGTCTGCGGTCCGAAGCGAATCTCCTTGACCTCTACCCTCACCTGCTTGGCCTTCACCTCTTTGGCGTGCTTCTTCTGCTGGTAGATGAACTTCGTAAACTCTATCAGGCGACACACTGGAGGCTCCGCATTAGGGCTAATTTCCACGAGATCCACCCCCATAGCATCCGCCATATCAAGAGCCTTACGCGTAGGCACTACCTGACTCTCAATGCCGTCACCGACGATGCGAACCTCAGGCACACGGATTTGTCCGTTGACACGATAAGTAACTTTCAGCTTATTGTCTTTCTTCATATATATTCAATTCGGCTGCAAAGTTAGTAATTTTCTGTCATATTACGCACTTCCTCGTTGATTTTTTTAGCAAAATCTTCAAATTTCATGCATCCCTGCTCGCCGCCGCCCTGCTGGCGGAACGAAACCGTACCCTCAGCCTGCTCCTTTTCGCCCACCACGAGGAGATACGGAGTATGCTTCAACTCATTATCGCGAATCTTTCTGCCTATCTTCTCCGAGCGGTCATCAATGTAGCACCTCACGTCCTGCGAATCAAAGTAGTCACGCAACTTTTCTGCATACTCCTGATACTTCTCAGACACAGGCAGAATAGCCACCTGATCAGGCACGAGCCACAGAGGGAACTTGCCCGCAGTGTGCTCAATCAGCACCGCCGTAAACCTCTCCATCGAGCCAAACGGTGCACGATGAATCATCACGGGGCGATGCTTCTTGCCGTCCTCACCCGTATACTCAAGATTGAAGCGCTCCGGCAAGTTGTAGTCGACCTGTATAGTACCCAGCTGCCAGCGGCGTCCCAGCGCGTCCTTCACCATAAAGTCAAGTTTCGGACCATAGAAAGCAGCCTCGCCAAGCACGGTGACCGTCTTCATGCCCTTCTCCTGACACGCCTCGATGATAGCCCTCTCCGCACGCTCCCAGTTCTCGTCCGTACCAACATACTTCGTCGTATTCGACGGGTCACGCAATGAAATCTGAGCCTCATAGTTGTCAAAGTTCAAAGCTCTGAAGATAATATTGATAATCTCCATCACACGAATGAACTCTTGCTTCACCTGATCAGGACGGCAGAAGATATGCGCATCGTCCTGAGTAAAGGAACGCACGCGCGTGAGCCCATGCAGCTCACCACTCTGCTCATAGCGATAGACCGTGCCAAACTCAGCACAGCGGAAAGGCAGATCCTTGTACGAACGCGGTTTCCATGCAAAAATCTGGCAATGGTGAGGACAGTTCATAGGCTTGAGCAGATACTCCTCACCCTCCTCAGGAGTAGTGATAGGCTGGAAACTATCCTTGCCATAGTGATCCCAGTGACCACTCGTCTGATAGAGCACCTTACCACCGATATGAGGCGTGATCACCTGCTGGTAGCCATAACGCTTCTGAATCTTCTTGAGGAAATCCTCCAGACGCAAGCGCAAAGCAGTACCCTTAGGTAGCCACATAGGCAAGCCCTTGCCCACCATGTCAGAGAACATAAACAACTCCATCTCCTTGCCAATCTTGCGATGGTCGCGTTTCTTGGCCTCCTCGAGCAAAGTCAGATACTCGTTGAGCAACTTCTGCTTCGGGAAAGAGATAGCATATATACGCGTCATCTGCGGACGCTTCTCATCGCCACGCCAGTAGGCAGAGCTCGTGCTCAACACCTTGAAAGCCTTGATTGGAGCCGTACTCATCAAGTGAGGACCACGACACAAGTCAGTAAACGCACCCTGAGTATACGTAGTGATATGTCCGTCTTCAAGGTCAGCAATCAGTTCGTTCTTGTACGTCTGCCCCATTGAGCCGAAAAACTCCAGAGCATCAGCCTTCGAAATATCCTTGCGCACCAACTGCTCCTTGCGAGCCACCAGCTCCATCACCTTCTTCTCGATGTCAGGAAACACAGACTCCTTGATGGTCACACCCTCAGCAGGCATGATATCATAATAGAATCCATTCTCGATAGCAGGACCGATGCCAAACTGAGTGCCAGGATAGAGCTCCTGCAGAGCCTCAGCCATCAGATGCGCACTCGTATGCCAGAAAGCATGCTTACCCTCTTTGTCGTCCCACTTATACAGCTGAATGCTGGCGTCCTCCATGATAGGACGGTTCAGCTCGACCGTCTCACCGTTCACACCGCAAGCCAACACGTCCTGCGCCAAACGGGTGCTGATGCTCTCAGCAATCTGCAGACCAGTCACACCACTCTCATACTCGCGGACCGATCCATCTGGAAAAGTAATCTTTATCATCTTTTGATTTACATTATTTCAGCCGACAAAGATACAAAAAAATACCGACATAGCCAAGGGAAATGGGGGGATTTTGTTGTTTAGTTGTTTAGTTATTTGGTTGTTTGGTTGGATCGTCAGGTTGCTCGCTGCACAAGTCCTTGGATTTCCAGACTACTTAGAGCAGAGTATGTAGCGGTATGACGCTCCATCCTTTTCTTGCATATCAGAACAAAACTGTCGAGAGAGTGGAGCACATCGACACACAACACTTCACCTGACGGACATTACAGACATCATACACACAGAGGATACCGAAACCCTAAACATACTGAAAGCGACCCCAGGTATGTCCCATCTCATGGAACAGTCATTACGGAGAGACTATGACGAACGCTTATGGTTAGAGACCATTACTACAAATCTCCGCCTGTCCGAACACCAGATGCCAGAGATTTACAACCATCTTCCTCCCATCTGCAAGCGGCTCGGCATTCCCATCCCCGAATTGTATCTGCAACTTTCCCCCATCGTCAAAGCATCGGCCTATGTGTACGACAACAAGCCATACATAGTCCTCACCCTCGGGCTCATCAGGAGGATAAAAAACGAAGAACTCGATGCTGTCCTCGCTCATGAATGCGGTCATATCATCTGTGAGCATATTGTCCTCAAAACATTGGCACACACACTCTTCTACTATCCCGACCTCGTATCAGGCACATCAAATACAGCAGAAATTGATCAAATCAAGCAAGCCATGATTACGTGGAGTCTCGCATCAGAGTTTTCGGCAGACAGGATAGCCTGTCTTGTCGTACCAGCATCAACATTAGGTAGAGCATTAGCCAGAATCAGCCTTATACCCAGAGACATCATCGACAAACTGGATATCAAGGAATGGGCGCAACAAGGTAAAGCCATCGACTTGCATAAATCCAAATTGGGCACCATAAAACCTACACACGAGAATCCTTACAAATACGCATACTACACAAACATGCCACTACGTGTGAGCGAAGCCCTTATTTGGGAGAAGACCATCGCATACTCCAGATTAAAGTCACAATTTGCAAAACCATATCTGTTGCACAAGGTATATTTCTGACACTCACAACGGGAACAATACCGTCGTGATGAAAATATTGGCAGCCAATATGATCAGATTCATAGCGATACCGATACGCATGAAGTCCGAAAACCTGTATCCACCCGGAGTGTAGACCAACATGTGAGTAGGCGAGCCAATAGGCGTGGCAAAGCTCGACGATGTGGCAATCATCAGAGCCACACAAAACGTGAGAGGGCTGACACCAAGAGCGGAAGCCGCCGTGATTGCGATAGGACAGAAGATTGCACCAGCAGCAGTATTGGAAATGAACTCGGTGAGAAACGTAGCCGTCAGACAAAGAGCCGTCAGCACCACATAGGGATTAGGTCCGCAGATTTCCAGAAGGCCATTTGCCAAGAGTTGCGCTATACCTGTCTGCTCTATGGCTTTGCCGATAGCCACACTGCCTGCAAACACGATGATGATATTCCAGTTTATTGCCCTCATGGCCCGATCAGACGAACAGCAGCGGCACACCACCATAGCAAAGGCGGCAAGTATGCACGACGACAGCAGCGAAACCACCCCAAAGGCCGACAGCAGCACCATCGCCACCACAATCAGCGCAGAGCACACTGACCTCAGAGGGTGAACATCATCTGTCTCCTCACTCTCGAGCACACCCTCCAGCATAGGGGCAGAAAACTTAAAAAGACGCGAGAAACGCAGAATCATCTTAGCCTTTCCGCTCACTACGAGCCTGTCACCACCCATGATAAACTCGTCCTCCGCCACAGGCGACACAATCTCATCGTCAAAACGACGTATGGCGATGAGACGCGAATCACCCAGCGAAGACAGCCCATTCTCCCTCATAGCCTCACCGACGGTCATGCCGATATAAGGATTGTCCGAAGGCACACGCAGTTCAGCCGTAAAATCATCAGTCCCACCATGCTCCATCGGCGACTGTCTCTCAGGCAGCAGCCTCTGCATGGCAATCACACTCAGCATCCCCACCGCAAGGCAGAACAGACCGCACAGAGTAGGCGTGAAGATACTCATGTGAGTGCCCATATAGTCAGAATACATGCCCGAGATGATCATGTTAGGAGGAGTACCGATGAGCGTACACACACCACCCATGCCCGAAGCATAGCTAAGCGGTATAAGCAGCTTCGACGGAGAGATACGTAGCTTGTTGGCCCATATCTTCACCACATTGATAAACAGAGCGACCACCGTCGTATTGCTCAGCAGCGAGCTCAGCAGCGCTACAGGCAGCATCAGGCGCACCATCGCACCCGACAAAGACCTTGGCACACCCATCAGATGCTTCACAATCAGGTTGAGTACCCCAGTATAAGTCAGCCCCGCAATGACCACATACAGCACCCCCACCACAACAACACTCTCCGACGAGAAGCCCCCAAACGCCCCCCTCACATCAAGTATGCCACACACGAAGAGCAACGCCATAGCCGAGAGAAAAGCCACCTCAGCCTTGATGCGCGTCAGCATCAGCGAAGCAAACATTCCACCCACGATAGCCAGCGTCAGCCACGATTGCCAAGTCAAAGATTCCATACCAATCAAATATAATACCGCTGCAAAGTTACCGCTTTTCCTCCGAAAAACACACCATCTCCCACTAAAAATAAACCCAACAAAATAACTAAAAAACAAAAAAAACAAGCCCTCAACCCCAAAACAAACAGCCAAACCCCAAAACAACCAAATAACACATATTTATTTACATTAAAGAATCGTACTAAATCCAAATTTTACAAGCAATTTAGAGCGAAAACCGACAGAAATTAAATCAACAAATTACCCCCCCCTATTCGTATTTTTGTTAAATAAAGTTAACCATTGTGTTAAATATTTTATATTAAATCTACATTTTGGGTTATTTTTTTGTAAATCTGCGACCCGAAATAAGAAAACTAAGTCTAATTTATTGACAGATTTACGGATATGACAAGACAAATGTACATACGAGCATTTTCAGTCATTATGTTGCTGCTCAAAATCTGTGGCATCAGTGCGATGGCAGGAGCAAGTCCAGACTCGCTCAGCGTCATCGTCTACTATCCGTGCGGCAGCAGCAACGTATCCGACATATCCGCCAATACACCAGCACTGACATATTTCCTACAGCAGTTAGACTCAGTACGCCAATCCCCACTCCTGACACCCACACGTCTTCTCATCACCTCCTCAACTTCACCAGAGGGAAGCCTCGCCATCAACCAGTCACTCACGCGCCAGAGAAGCCGTTCGGTGCTCGAATACCTCAAGCGTCATTCCGAGACCTTCAGACTCTTGTCCGACACAATGGAGTGCCTCCACCGCGAGCATACCACCAATCATCAGTACGGCAAGATTCCACGCCGCGAATATCCCACCCTACGCCATTCCGAAGTCAGACTCTACCTTGACATACAGGCCCAAGAGAGCCACACCCTCATCGAGCAGACGTCCGCCACATCAACGCAGAGCTCATACACATCACAAGTCCTACCCGTCGCCCAAGTTGCCGAGATACTCCCCACCGCCCCCGAGCCAGACTCCATCACGGTGACCACTCGCCCCGTCCTGTTTGTCAAGACCAACCTGCTCTACGACCTGCTGACATTCATCAACCTCAGCATCGAAGTCCCCCTGACCAAGCGGCTGACCGCAGAAGCCACTATCGTCTACCCCTGGTGGCACAGCACCTCAAAGCACAAGACCATACAGATGCGCTACGTCGCCCTGACCCCCAGATACTATTTCAAGAACACCAAGACCCCCTACACCTCATTCTTTGCCGGACTCACAGTAGGCATAGGTCAGTACGACCTGCAATGGACGCTACGCGGAGTACAAGGCACCCTCTGGCACATCTCCCCCACATTCGGCTACTCACACCGCATAGCCCACAGATGGAAGATGGAGTATTCTGCCTCAGTAGGCTTTGTCCAGACGAGGTACAACAAATACACACAGACAGCCGACACACCATACGGAGACATCAAGGTGAAAGACTATCCCTGGGTCAAGAAAGAGCTCAACACCGTGCTCCCCACGTCGCTCAACGTCTCGCTCGTGTACACATTCGGCAAGGTCACTAAAACACAGCGTCATGGACATTAGGAAGAACATCATCATAATCATTGTACTCCTCATGACCCTGTGCCAGTCATGCAGGCGTGACCATCTCTACTACGAGACCATCGGCAGAAACACCGTCCAGCTCGACATCGACTGGAGCAAGACCGCCTTCTCTCCCGGCAGCAGAGACTTCGACACCGACAACCAGCTCAACGGCGTCACAGTCTTCGCCTTCGATTCCACCACCCGTCAACTCGTGACCGAGATGCCCCCCAATGCCAACTGGCAGACACCACAGTTGAGACTCCCCGCCGGCACCTACGACCTCATCGTCATCAACGACAGCCGCGCAGAACTCCCGGCCATACACTTCGACACCACGCAACCCTTCGACCTCTTCGAGGCATACACAGACGAAGACACCATCTATACGGATTATCCCGACTATCTCGCAGTCTCAGCCGTACGGGGAGTCAGTTTCCAACCCGAGCAGCAAGACTACTACTACGACATGCCCGACTCATACTACCACGACCATATCTCAACAGAGATAAGCACCGTGCAACACTCCGTGACCAAAAAGATAAACATCAGAGTCTACGTCAAGGGCATGAACTACTGCCGGGGCATGCAAGCATCATACCTGTCTGGACTCTCCAAGTCAGTCAATCTCGCCACGATGAAATCTGGCACAGACAAGGCCGTCTATGCATTCAATCTGGTCAACCGCGAGTACCTCGACAACACCTATACCGAAGCCCTACTCACGCAGACCTTCAACAGCTTCGGATTCAGCGAAGAGAACATCAAGTCAGGCACACGATTCGAGCTCAAGCTCAATTTCGTCCTCATCAACAACACCATCTACACCGTCCCCACAGACGTTACCCCGCAGTTTGAAGAATGGCTTGAGCACCACACCATAGACCTCGGACTCGACCTCGACCTCAACATCGACATAGCACTGAAAGTCGAGCTACCCCCAACAGTCGATACCCCAGACGACGTCGGAGGCATGATCCCCGAAACCATACCATGGAACGACATCACACAAGACATCATACTTTAGACAGAATATTTAAAGACAAACAAACTAAAATAGGTAAAAAGATGAACAAGATTGTTTATTTGACAAGCGCAGTACTGCTCGCACTCAGCAGTTGCACAAACGAGATCGGCGAAGAAGGTTTCGTAGACAAGACAAACACCATTTCATTTAGTGCGTACGCCAACAAGACACGTGCTTACGAGTCAGGCGATGCTACCATCGCAGAGATGAAGGACGGCAGCTTCGGCGTAGTAGGCTATACTGCCGATCACAACCTCTATCTCGGTTCCGAGTCCAAAGCCATCGAGCAGAGATGGAATGGCTCAATTTGGGACTATGCCACCTCGTCTGATCTGAAATACTGGCCGGCAAGCAACATGAACTTCTACGCTTACTTTCCATACTCAGCATCAGGAGATGTCTTTGCATCGTCAGATGCCAGCGGAGACGTCATGACCATCACAAACGAATCTGGCAATCAGGATGTACTCTTTGCCCGTGAGTCAGGAGTAGCACAGACTGCCCAAGTTCCCCTGCACTTCAAGCACGCATTCTCCAAGATAAAATCATTGATAATTCAGGTCAAAGCTGTCGATGTCAACGTTACTGTGTCAAACATCAAGTTTGTCAACACCTCAACAAAAGGAAAGATTAAGGTCAACTCCGATGGCTACG
The DNA here is from genome assembly GCA_945932615.1 of uncultured Prevotellaceae bacterium. GTDB lineage: Bacteria > Bacteroidota > Bacteroidia > Bacteroidales > Bacteroidaceae > Physcousia. The sequence goes on from CAMEQD010000031.1 coordinate 20,522, forward strand.
CCTCCTACGAAACAACAGTCAGTGACGAAGCCCGCACTATTGACCTGTCAGGTTCACCAAAGGTAATAAGCTACAGCGAAGACCAGGGAGTCACACTCTTTGACAACTCGGCAAACGGCTATATCTTTGCTACAAACACAAACCCGCAGCACAATGTCTACGGCACACAAAAGTCCCTGTGGGACGGCGACAAGGGACGTTTGTCAGGTGGAAATCTTTCAACCAGCAGTTTCGTCTGCATGGAGCTGACATGCAAAGTTGAGGCAGCAGGTCACTATCTCGTTGGCAGTGCAGACACTTATGGAAAGATGTACATTCCGATGTGTGGGACAAGTGCAAACTCTGCAAACATTACCGAGCTCCTGGCTGGCAGACGATACACCTATAAGGTAGTCATGCAAAGCAACGTAGGCTACAAGGACAATGGTGATCCAATCATGCTCGCACCAATCCGATTCAGCGTCAACGAAGTGACAGAGTGGAACGACGTGACCGTTACCGTCAAGCTCTAATCCATACAGCATCGGGCTATGAAATACTGCCACACACCAGCAGCAATGCTGTTCGCCATACTGATGCTACACAGTTGCAGCGAAGAGGGCGTACTCTCCGGGGACAAAGTCTCCGGAGATTCGCCCATTCTGTTGTCAGCCGACCGCGTCACTCCATTCACGAGGTCGTATCTCCCACAAGGCATGCACGACAACTTCAAGGTGTACGCAGTATCAGAACACGGGGGAGAGCGAACCACGGCGATAGACGGCTACGAAGTGAAGTTCAAGGGCGACGAATGGAACTACGTCACCGACACCCAACATCTCATATACTGGAACAGCAACGCCGACCGCTACCTCTTTACCGCAGGAGCTCCAATCAGTGCCGTCACCGCAATCAGCGAGACGTCCATGACCCTCCGACTCACCAACAACAACACTGCGAGTGCCATGGCCAGCGAGCCGCTGTCAGTAAAACAAGACTCACCCGACTTCGGCAAAATCGTCAAACTACGCTTTGCCTATGCCCACAGCATGGTCAGAGTAGCATTCACCAAGACCGCCACCACAGACGTCACCATCACGGACATCACACTAACCCCCGACGCCCCCATCGCCACAGAGGCAAACATGACATACAGCTACGACTGGAGCACCACACCAGCCCAGGCCACCACACAGCTCACCACCACAGCGACCAGCGCATCGCCCCTGGTCTACGACGAAGTGACTATACCTTCAAACACCACCAGTGTCACACTCTCTGAGACCCACCACTACTGCGTGCCCAGTGCAGCCAATCCCACAGGCTGGACTGTAACACTCACCTGCGACGGAGAAACTAAATCAGCCTCCTTCGCCAACGACCACACGTGGGAGAGCGGCAAGAGCTACACATACATATTCTCACTGACCGACAAAACTCCCAAACTCGTCAGCGTCGTCACACAAGACCTACAAGACGCATACTTCGACTGCAACGACATCCTGCCCGGAGGCGATTTTACCGACACCGACATGACCGAATGACCGTTAAAACAGTAAACGCATGAGACCCCTTATCCACATACTCCCAGCACTGCTGCTCCTGACCTCGTGCAGCGCAGACCAGCCCATATCCGATACCGTCAGACGTCTCGACATTACCTTTGCCGACCAGCAGACACGCAGCACATGGGAAGACCGCTCCGACACAGAGACAGGCCGAGTCAGCTACATCTGGGACAACAACAATACCGACATGCTGGCAGCCATCAGACACAAAGGTCGCTACGTTCCCTTCTACGAGAACAGCAGTTCCGCCGCACAATACCACACGCCCGCCAAGTTCTGGACCATAGACCCCGAACGGTCAAAAATCAAGCTACAGACCACACACGGAGTGAAATACGACATCGCAGACGGAGCATACGCCCACCCCGTAGCAGCCGGAGACGAGATGTACTGCCTCCACCCCATCAACTCCAACACTCAGGTGAGCAGCAGCGAGGGCAGCGTCACAGTCGACATGCAGCTCCCCTCGACTTTCAGCAGCGACAGGCTCGTCAACGACCTCACGCCCCTTGCCCCTTATTCCTACGTCTATACCGCGACCACCCTCCAGTCCGTCAGCGACAATTCCGTCGTTGCCAACACCTCGCATTTCAACTCAGCCTGCGCCATAATCCGTTTCAACGTGACCAACGCCATCACGTCAGACATCATCATCACAGACATCAAGATGGAGTCCGCTGACCCCCCCCCTCTTCCCCAACGTGCTGCGTTTTGCCGACGGCACCATATCCGAACAAGCCGACAAGTCAGGCTACTACAACAAGCTCACCACTACCATAGACTCCGTGACCCTACCGCGCGCCAGCACAGGCGTTTTCTACAACATGTGTTTTCCCCTCGACGGCGATTTCGACCACGTTCCGCTCCGCTTCACCATCGACACCAACTACCTCACCTATCAGCTCCACCTCGACAGCGACGTGATAACCAACCACAAGTTTGAGGCAGGCAAGCTCTACACCTTCAACTTCACCCTCGAAGAAAAGCAAATACGCCTCAACACCATCGACATCTCGCACTGCACCACCTACAATACTGACAACGCAGAATCCCTCAACATCATAGTATCGCCCGAATCCGTATGGCACCAGACAGGCAATACCACCGCCCAGATGGTATTCGTGAGCCTCGGCATGAGCGCCACCATCAACGGCAAGGACTACGACGTGCTGTGGGCCACATGCAATCTCGGAGCCCTCGAACCCATCGAGACAGGCAATCACTACGCCTGGGGCGAAGTCAAGACAAAAGCCCCAGAGCACTACTCTCCCACAGACTACACCGGCACCGCCGAGACCGACATACGCGGCACCACACACGACGCCGTACGCGCCTACCTCGGCGACGGCTACTGGCTGTGGAGTATGCCCTCCAAAGAGATGTGGGAAGACATCATACGCGACTGCACCTGGACATGGAAGACCGTCAAGAAAGTCGCAGACGGAAACGAATCCGAAGAGATTCTCGACTTTGACGCCTCCGTGTGGGAAGTAAAAAAGACAGCCGCCGACGGCAAGCTCACAGGCATCATCTACCTCCCCATCACAGGATATTCCGGCTACGACAGCTCCAGCCAGACCTACGGCAAAGTCACCAAAGCCATGTGCTGCTACTGGACATCTACCCCCAGCAGCACCAGCACCACGTCTGGAGCCACAGAAAAGTCAGCCGCTTTCGTGACCACATACATCGTAGAGACAGGCACAGGCAACGGCCACATGTCCGACCACACGTCAGCCCTGCAAGACAGCGAGCGATACAGAGGATACGCCATCAGACCAGTACTACTGAAAGAAAAGAAATAAGCAATGAAACACATCATACCCCTCACTACACTGACAATCCTGCTCTCCTCCTGCACCACCGACATCACGCCAGAGCACGACAAGCCGCAGCTTGAGATTAGAGTCGACGTCTCAGCCTACGACCAGGACATCAACGGAGTCTCCACACGTGCATCGCTCAACAGCGGCGTCATCACCACCTTTGCCCCAGGCGACGACCTCGGTCTCATCATCATCGACCGAGACGGCACAATCGTGGCCGACAACTACAGATACGTCGTACAAAAGACAGGCCTTGCCTACCGCACAGACGCCGCAGGCAATGTGATAACCTCCGCCGTATACTACGACGAGAACTACACCTATATCGCCTATGCCCCCTACAGCAGCGAGTACGACGGGCTCAAGTCAGTCGACGAGATAACCGCCCGATACAAGACCCTATACCCCCTCCTCTACTCCAACCAGTCCACCCCCGAGCTCTACTGCGCCGCCGACCTCCTCGTCTGTCGAGAACCGCAGCACACAGACCATACCCTCAGGCTCACGTTCACCCACGCCATGAGCCAGCTGAAGATATTCTACAACGGCGGAGCCTCAGAGCTCGACGTGGAGCACCCCGTCAGACTCTCCCAGATGTGCAAGGCCGACGGCTCAGAGACCTACACATACATCTTCATACCCCAAGACGACGTCGAGCTCTACGGTACAGCCCTCTCCAAGCACACCGCCGAAGGCGACGGCAGCGAAGTCACAGGCTGGTCCTACTGGCAGACCAACATCGACCTCAAGGAAAACAGCTCCCTCTACGTCAGCATCTCCGCCCAGCCCACAGAGTCCTACAAGACAGCAGGCGTCGACATGGGCTTCCCCTCAGGGTGTATATGGGCCAACCACAACCTCGGCACCGAGTCTGCAACCGAGCAGACAGCACGAGGAGGCAAATGGTACGACGCCAGCGGCAATATCAGGACCGATCTCATGAGTAGCGAGCTCCATGCCTGCTTTGACCGCGGAGACTACTACTCGTGGGGCGAACTCGTCACCAAGTACGGCAAGCCTGCAGTATTGTTCAACTCCACGACAGGCAGGATAAGCGCGACGGGCGACTCCATCACCACGAGCGGCAGCACACAGACAGTCTCCCCCCTCAAGTCGGGCTCCGACAAAGGCTATTACCCAGAGACATACGTAGACCGCAACTATTCCTACGCCAACATCGACGGCAACATAGCCGGCACCGAATACGACGTAGTCCGCAACAAGCTCTGGAAAGGCGAGTGGCGCATACCCAACGAAAACGAAGTAGACGAACTGATGCGAAACTGCGAAATCACAGTCCACGACACCTATTACGAAGACAACGTGCGCTATGCCCCCTGGATAGCCGAGACCGACTCCAGCGGCAACTATGTCAACCTCCACCCCGACAACTCCGAACACTACGGCACGGCAGCCGTCAGGCCCTACCGCTACCTCGTCACCATATTCAAGTTCACCAGCAAGATCAACGGTGAAGTACTCTACTTCCCCGGCGGCACATGGAGCGACTGGAGCATTGACATGCTCGCCACAAACTCACGCTCATATCACGGAGTGAAATCGACCGACGTATACAACTCCGACTACGGGGGCATGTACTACTTCGCCTCGTCAGCCTCACACAACCACCGCGACTGTTCGAGCTATATGGAACTCGAGACCAAGAAGACCGTCGACCCAGAGACAGGCAAGATAACGGGAGTTGTCCCCATCAAGAAGAGCTCCACCTACACAGACCACAACGGAAACACCATCGTGCTCATGGGACTCACCCAAAACGGACACCGCTACACAGGTATGCTCATACGCCCCGTCTACGGCGGACGCAACTGGAACACCAACCCCGACACACGCGCCACCATACGCATAAACGTACAGCAACAATGCAGAAACTAACCAACGCCATACTTTCCCTCCTCCTCTTCCTCCTCGCCGCTTGCAGCGACGACCCATATACGCCGACTGCCCCCTCCGACGGCCATGCCATGAGGTTTGAAGTGACCGTCATCGACCAGCCCCAAACCCGAGGGCATGTGACCGATGTCTACGACAACGAGGTGACGCGTGACTTCAAGCCAGGCGACTCATTTGGTCTCTTCATCATCGACAGCAACGACCAGTTCGTCACCCACATCGACGGCAAGAACGCCCTAAACATCAGGCTCACCACCCCCGACGGCAAGGCATGGAACCTCGCCTCCGACATCACCGAGGTGGTACACAAGCTCGGCTACCGCTACATAGCCTACTATCCGTATGCCAAGACCTTTGACTCATGCCATAGCCCCACCGATATCCAAGCCCGTCTGACCGCCCCACCTACCGACCAGAGCACACAGGCAGCCACCGACTGGCTATACACCGAAATCACGTCTCCCCAGACCAACGCCGTCACCACCCTCGCCTTCCGTCACCGCTACGCCAAGATAGAGATACACCACTCCTTCACCCAAGACCACAGCGGCGAGTGGACCGAAGCCTACAAATACACGAAGACCATCGATGACAACGGCATAGAGCACTATCGCTATATCATCGATGCCACCACCCCGACCCTCATGTCCGTCAGCGGCACATACACCATCGGCAACAGCCTCACAGGCATCAAGCAATTCGCCTACAACTGCGACCGCATAGCCATAGAAAACGGCAGGCACTCCATCATCTACACCTACCGCATGGACGAACGCTGCGCCGTAGACCTTGGTCTGCCCTCAGGCATCAAGTGGAGCCCCATCAATCTCGGCACCGAGACCGACACCTACATGGATCAGGCAGCCATCGCCCAAGCAGCCACACACCTCGGCAAACGACTCGCCTGGGGCGAACTCTTCGAGAAAGACACCTACAGCTACGCCACCTACATCGACGACCCGTATCAAGACAACAAAAGCTCATTGCTACCGTCCGACATCTCAGGTACCGTCTACGACCCCGTCCGACAGTACTGGGGAGGACACTGGACGCTCCCGAGCGCAGACGACCTCAGCGAATTCATCGACAATACCGACCTCATCAGCACCGAGACCATATCAGACAGCCCCTTAGGCGAAGACATACTCAAGCTGACCTTCAGGAGCAAGCTCAACGGCAATGAAATCACCATGCTGACCAACGGCTATGCCAACAACACCACCATCTCATACCCCCGGCGTCTCTACTACATGTCAGCCAATCGCAACGGCTACGCCTACAATACCACACTACATTACAACAACAACATGAGCACCACCAGCCTCAACCGCTATCAAGGCATCAACATACGCCCCGTGCTCAAGGAGCTCCACGTCTATACCGACAGCGAGAAGCAAGACATCGTAGTCCGACACATCGACGACCTCGCCGTAGATTTTGGCATCACAAAGACCGTGACCGAAACCCTCAACGGGGTATCCTATCAGGTCACCTACAAACTCCTATGGAGTCCCTTCAACTACGGAGCAGAAGCAAAGACTGCCATCCAGACATACAATCATAAGTCTATTGACGAGACCGCCTATCTCAGCCAATGCACCAACAGCACCGGCATACGCATAGCATGGGGATACCTCCAGGAGACAGAGACATTCTACAAAGACGACTACTTCGCCAGCGACGTCTATAAGAAAGACATCTACAAAAAATACAACACCACAGCCGACAAGGACTTCCGCGACCTCCAGCCCGAAGACGACATCGTACAAGTCAACTGGCCCGAAGGCTGGTGCATACCCACCGCCAAAGACCTCGAACTGCTCTGCCAGTACACCGACACAGACCCCAACACCACCACCGTCAACGGCACGACCTACGTCAAGCTCAACGGCAAGGGGGCATATGCCGGAGCCAGCATATTAGTCCCCCTCACTGGCTACAAAGACGACAACAAAATTGGCGGAGGCGGATCCGCCTTCCTGCAAAGCAGTACGATAGGCACAGCAGGGTCACAATACAACACCATCTTCGCTCTCCAGCTCAATTCCACCAGCCGATCCCTCCTCAGCACTGCCGGCCGCCGTACAGGCCTCATGGTGCGTCCCGTGAAATACAAAGAAGTAGGACGCACTCCGTTGAACTAAGGAAAATTAGCTGATATTTCACCCCACACAAAACGTCGAGCGGGATAGTCTCTGACAGACGCTCCCGCTCGACGTGAATAGTGTCACTTCAGACGAAATGTGAAAGGTATTGTGTACTTGACTCGCACTTTCTGTCCGTCTTGCTCTCCTGGGGTCCACTTGCCTGAGGTAAGGCTGACAACACGGATTGCTTCCTGCTCGAGATCGCGATTTGCTGCGCGACGCAACTCGTCGTCTGCTTTAATGGCACTTATCTTGGTACTCTTGACATTTACGTCGGAGAGACCTCCGTCTTTCTCTACGACAAACGTGACTATCACCCTGCCTTGAGCCTTGCATTCCATCGCACTCTTCGGATATTTCACTTGTTCTGAGATCATGGCGAAGAGCTGGTTCATGCCTCCCTCATATTGTGGCATCTTGTCGCAAGCGTCGAGTGCGTCGTCCTGCGTCTTGATGTCTGCGTAGTCTTTGGTTTCGATGACGATAAGCTCGTCGCAGTCTCTGCCCAAAATGTCTTTAGCATTCTTCTTGACTACGCTGATGCTGGCTATTGTCTCAGGGGGTATCATTTTCATCTCTTCTTCCTGAATTTCCCTTCCATTGAGCGTTATTACACGTTTTTCTCCCTTGTCTCCTTGGAAAATCAGGAAATTGTTTGTAACTTTGGCCTCGCTGATCTTGCCTGTGAGCGTGGTCATGGCTGAGTCTGCCGACGGTGTACCCTCGTGGAGGGGACTGGCATACTCAGGGGTGGCAAAAACACTGAGTGCTACTGCTGACACTGGGATGACGTACAGCACCTTGCTGCGCATCCATGGATTGGATTGCTTTTTACACATCATAGTGATTCTTTTTATAGTTAAACTGTGATTAAAGTTGTTGGCAAAGGTGTAGGAGCTGGAGCCAACAGCTTTTCTTATCAATAGGGTTTGGTATTCACTGGGAGTGATGCCTTGTCGCAGTACGTAGGCGTCAGCTTCGTATTCGTGGACATCTCTCAGACTCGTACCAAGCATGTATACAAATGGGTTCCACCATTGTAGCGTCTCTACGAGAATCAGCAGCAGTATGTCGAGCGAGTGGAATTGGCGTACGTGGCCTTTTTCGTGCATGATAATTTCGTGTCCGTGCGTATCGTAGTCTGACTTACTGATTACTACGCTGCCAAACCAGCTGTAGGGGGCGACATCGTCTGCGTGGCAATATATAGAGATTCTGTCCTCATACTCATGCCACAAGCTACCTGCACTTATTCGCTTTCCCATCATGACAAACTGAGCTGTGCGAAGTACCGACAGCAAGAGTGTGACTGCCAGATAAATGAAGCTGACGAGCCTGAACCACGATATGCCTTCGTGATGACCGACCTCGGCTGAAGTCTCGTCGATTACCTGCATGATGGGGAAACCTATCTCTATCATCTGACGTTGGGCAGCGTGTATCACTGGCTGGTTGTCAAGAGACATTGAGCTTATGTTGCACAGGGGCAGCATTAAGGCGAGCAGCAGCACGACGAGCAACGTCATGCGGTTGAAGCGGAAAAAGCTTTCTTTCTGCATGAGTAGCGCGTAGGGCACGTAGAGGACAGTCAGGACGAGGGCTGACTTGATACTATATAGAAACAATTCACTCATGGCCAGTAGTTTTTGTCATGCTGAGCAACTCCTCAATGTCATCAGGCGTGAGTTGTTCGTCTTGTATGAAATAGCAGAGCATCGACTTTAGGCTGCCACCAAAGAAGTTCTTCTTCACCTTGTCCATGGTCATACGTGTATATTCCTGGCGTGTGATCTTTGCTACATACCATTGAGTCTTACCCTCGCCTTCTTTCTTGAAAAAGTCTACAAAACCCTTCTCGTAAAGTATCTTCAGATATGTCGCGATGGTAGTATAAGTGGGTTTTGGCTCTGTCCACCGCTGGAGGATATCTCTGCCACAGGCAGCTTGGTCTATGTCCCACAGTATGGACATCATCTGGAATTCGACCTTTGTAAGCGTGTTGTCATTGCGTCTCATCGGCAGCTGTATTTTGGTTGTTTGCGGTGCAAAGTACTGCAAAAACCACCAATATCGCAATGTTTCGAAATAGGAAAATACCTGGTAAAGCAGATTTTTAACGTTTATTTTTCGAAATAGGTCTGCTCAGACCCGTCCTTGCCAATAATTTCTTTCTCAACGGCTCATCATAAAATATGAGGAGAAGAGAAGCAAGAGCAATGGAAGCAAATACGATGGCTACAGGTGTCGCCCACGGAGATGTTCCAAACGGGTGAGCATCACGATTGATCCAGTCGATATAGAGGTAAATCAGAGGATAATGAACCGCATAGAGAGGATATGACAGTCTGCCGAGATAATTGATGAGGAGATTAGGTCTGCGTCCCCGTGACCAAAGAGCAGTAAACCATACTACGCCCGAAAATGCAAACCCAATGCAACACACCTCATAATAAGGATTGAGGACTCCAAGATTTGGCACGAGAAAAAGGGCGACAAGCACAACAGAAGCTATGGCAAACGGAAGGACAGGAGACAATGCCTTTGCAGAACCAGAACGACACACAGTATTGCATCTCTCTCCAAATAGACGAGCGAGCAGCAGACCCATGGGATATGCAAAAGACATTCGCAAGAGTCCGCCAAACATATTCAGTAGCCTCGATGACCAGCCCATTGCCACACAGCCGTCAGGTCCCAAGACGCCCACCAGCAAAAGAGCTACGAAAGCTACAGACACCCAGATCTTGAGTACCTTAGTGGAGAGACGGCGTAGGACAAGAGCATAGAGTATACTGCCTATATACTCAAAAAACAGGGACCAGAAGGGGCCATTGAGCGGAAAAGATTCAGTATTGCCGCGTACATCGAGACATGCAGGCGAGGGGAGCATGAGAAGGGAGAGCAATGTGGTGCCCACGAGGACAGAGGTGGAGACAGAGGAGCCGTCCCACATCACGCACCCTTGCACAATGTAGGCTGCCAGACCAATCACCGTGCCTGCCACGACCATCGGGTGAAGACGTATCAGACGGCGACACAAGAACTGCCCCACCGACATTCTGCTCCACCGCCCGTCATAAGCATAACCCATCACGAAGCCCGAGAGGATAAAGAAGAAATCAACCGCGAGAAATCCGTGGAAGAAATTCTGATCCACCAGTTGCGCCTCAACACCCTGAGCCTGTGACAGCCTCTCAATCTCAAGATTTTGAGAGAAAGCTATCGCTTCAAACAGATGGTACATCAGCACCACCAGAGCCGCCACGCCACGAAGGCCGTCCAACAATTCATATCTAACAGTATTCCCTACCTTTTCCATCAATCCTTGCAAAATTTATTTACAATCTCTTTACACTCTTGCACTTCGTCGAAGAAAATCAATGTTTTCCTCGGAGCCAAAGGCATTTTAGTGAATGCAGACAGTCGCAAGAGCAAATCTTTTGCACCTTTCTGCCCACTGAACAGTTCTTAAAAGTGCGATTTCTCGCCAAGCCAAAGCGAGCAAGCTCTCAACCATCTTCAGTTACCTTTGTTCAGTAATCATACAAAATTCCCTGTATTAGGAGACTAATCCTTCAGACAGCCTATCGGCAATACAAACACTCCGTCTTTTCTTTGGTATGCATATCGGCCTACAGCAGTGATTACTGCCATAAATGATGGGGACGGCATTTTGTTGCGATCTATAATATCGGCGAGAGTCTGCATATTGGCAGCACCCTCATTGATGCGCTCCTCTCCACCAAGCTTGACTTCAAGCAGGGCGTAGCTGCCGTTGCGACGGTGCAGCACCGCGTCACACTCCAGCCCGCTGCTGTCCCGGTAGTGATACAGGGCTCCGTCCAATGACTCGGCATACACTCGAAGGTCACGCACGACAAGGTCTTCGAAGAAAAGTCCGAATGTCTGTAGGTCGTTAACCAAATCCTTTGGTCCCATGCCAAGGGCTGCTGTGCCGATACTTGGGTCTACGAAATGTCTTGTATCGCTCGTTCTGATGGCTGACTTGCTCCTGATATTCGGATTCCACGCCATCAGGTCTTCTATTACAAATAGTTTCTTCAGTGCTTTGATATAGTCTGCCACTGTGTCTTCATCAAGTGTGCTGGCATCATTGGCGAGCATATCCTTGCGGATTGTGGCGTATGAAATCTGTTGCGAGACGTTCCTTGCATATGAACGCAACAGAAGCTTCGTGCGTTCGGGACTACGACGCACTTTGTCTACGCGCAATATGTCGTTGTTTACGACAGAATCTACATAGTCAAAGGCCTGGTCGAGCGCAACTTCCTCGGATATCAAGGTAGCCCATGGCCAACCGCCTCGACAAGTGAGAAACGCTATATCGTCTATATTGAGGTCATTCCGTTGTGGTTCAAGGGTTGCTTTGTCGAACAGAGACGACAGACTCACTGTTCCGTTTGACTCGCCTGACTCGTAGAGGCTCATCGGACGCATCTTTATATGGGCAAAGCGTCCTGTGCCGCTATGTTTCAGCGTGTCGGCTTCGGGCAGGACTGACGAGCCGGTCAGAATAAACTGCGATGGCTCTCCTCTCCTGTCTACCTCACTTCTGACTGAGTCCCATATTGGGGGCAAGGCCTGCCACTCGTCAATCAGTCGTGGTGTATCACCTTCGAGGAGGGTTTTATGGCTTAGCTCTATCATTTGCCTGCTTTGCATGAGCACGGTGGAGTCTCCAAGATCAAGAATGCTTTTGGCCAGTTGTTTGGCTGTTGTGGTCTTTCCGCACCATTTGGGTCCCTCAATCAAGACGGCTCCCTTGCCTTGCACCTTGCGTTTTAATATCCTGTCTGCTATTCTTTGCTTATATTCTGCCATAGTGTCGATATTTTGGGTACAAAGTTAGTAAATATATTCCTGAATTACAAGGCTTCGCGGATATTTTCGGTGATTTATGAAGGTTTTGTTCGGTGATTTATAGAGGTTTTATTCGGTGATTTGTGGAAGTTTTGTTCGGTGATTTGTAACAATTCCAACAAGTAGACGTATAATTTCCCTTGCTATAAGACTTAACTTAAAGGGTATATATTGCTATCTCAAACGCAAGGTTTTCCAACCTTCTTCTTAATGCCTTTTGATATATCACCAAAATTGTAATTAGACAAACACAAATCTGCTCAAACAAAGAGGATTTACGAATAAAAAGAAAACTCAGAACATTGATAATCAATATTCTGAGTTTCACTGCGGAGAGAGAGGCTCTCGAACCTATGCTTTCAAGAAATATCATAAAATTGCA
>CAMEQD010000032.1:0-33088 GCA_945932615.1 uncultured Prevotellaceae bacterium
TTTATGATTGGTTAGTCATGGTAAGTTATGGTTAGTTATAAGGCTCTAAATACAATGAGAAAAGGCATACTCTCGTATAGAAGTAACTGATTTAGGAATGACAACACTTTGCAATGAACTACAATATCTGAATACACTTTCTCCTATGGTTTCTAAATTGGTTGGCAAGACAACTGATTCTAAATTTGAACAGTTCAAAAAGGCAGATTCCCTAATGGAAATAATGTTGTTAGGTAGTACGACTGACGTTATGTTGTCGCAATTTTTGAACGCCATAGACTGCACGAGTGTAACCGTATAGTCTATTCCATTATAAGTTAACATGGAAGGTATGACAATATCGGTAAGGTTAAAATCTTCCAGACCACATACTGTTGCAGTATTATTTCCCAGTTCATATTTAATCCCTCCGTTTGAATAAATAATTCCGTAAGAGGTTGTACAACACAATAGCAACACAATGCTTACTGCTACTCTATAACAATAAGAGCGTAATAATAGAGTAGTCATCTTTATATTTCTCATAATCATACTTGTGTTAATCTAATTCCATTTATATTAAATAACTTGCCATTTTTTTCTATGAATATCTGGCCATCCTTTAGATATTTTCTGATATTCTTTTCTGTCCCTTTGATTTCCTTAATATTTGTATGAGTCTGTGATGGAGGCATATTAACCGATGAGGTGAAATGATAGACATTAGAATTTATATCTGACACCCTTATGTCGGAGAATTTTATTTCAGGTATATTGGAGCATTCTTTTGAAATTCGGAGTCTCATTGTCAATACTGCCCCTTTTCCACATTCCATGTTGACCGGCTTTGTTGCTGTACACATGACTACATAACAAGAGTCATTAATTTGGGCGATTTCCTTGATATTCATCATTGATGTCCTTTCTGGGGAGAACTCAACGCAAGGATTATTGTTATCATCAGATAGTATGCTTACCCCATTTGGGAGTGTAATGTCTATTTGATAGCCAGACACCTCTATTGTGTTATCTATATTTAGGCTCAGAGTATACTCGCTTTCATTGTATGTCGGCACACATTCTGTCTCAATGTGACAAGTTTCGTCGTTTGAAATTCTATCCTGTCGCCCGTTTTCAATGTCAGCCAATTCGTGTATGATGTTTACTATTCCTCTTATGTCTCCAACATCAATGTCATTATCAACGTTAGTGTCAGCAGCAGCTCGAATGAAATTGCCTTCGTCTCGATGTAAGATATGTTTGACTGTATTGGTGATATCACCCACATCGATATAATCATCATTATTTACATCTCCCAATACATATTTATCGTAATCAACAGACAATACATGATTTGCGCTCACCCCACTCAATGTTAATGACGTTGTTCGTATATCAGGTTGGCAAGGAGAATCATCAAGCATGAGAGTCTTAATATAACAATTCTCGTCGGGCTCAATCGTTAGTGTGATATCTGAATCTATATCAACGAGAACAACATCGTCATCAGCACGATACTCCTTATTATCATACCTCACCTTGCCATAAAGGTTATTCTTGAGATTAATTACACAAAAACCTTCCTCGATAAGGGTAATTCTTCCCCAGCCATTACTGTAATACGAATCCATAGAACCTTTGGGAACATATAATATACTTTTTTTATTAATACCATTAAAGGTAGTAGCTTCAATTTTTGGCGCCTCTGTCCACAAACTCCTGACTTTTTGGAGCGAGCTACAATTGTCGAATGCCCTATCTCCTATAAAAGACAGATGTTGTGGGAAAAATACTTCTGATATGGAAGAACAGCCAGCAAATGCATACTCATCAATGGAATGACAATTTAGTGGTAAAGAAGCATCCTGTAGAGTTTTACAATTATAAAAAGCATGCTTCCCGATGGTTGTGACAGAAGAAGGAATATCTGCCTTTCTAAGTTTCTCACACCCACAAAAAAAGTGTGAAGGTATGTCGGTAATATTCTGAGGTAACTCAATAGTCTCTAATAATGAACAGTTTTCAAACAAATGAGGTTTTAGTTCTCTAAGTGACTTAGGAAGCTTAACAGAGTTTAATGCAATACAATCCTTGAAAGCAGAATCCCCAATAACTTTTGTTCCGTCAGGTATATTAATTGAACGAAGATTTCTACAACCTTTAAAAGACGCAACTCCTATTTCAGTGTCCTCACCAGTAATATTAACCTCAGTCAGGGCATCGCAATTTTCAAAGAGTAAATCTCCTATTTTTTCGACATCACTAGGAATATCGACACTGCAACTCGTGTTGCCGTCTATATAAGTCTGTTTGGCATATCCTATTGGGTTCTCGTTAGGCCCGAATGAATTTCTACACCATTTTGTTATGTCATTTATGTGTAGTTCATCAAGTGACATGATTTTATTTGAATTAGAGTTAACGATGTATGCACCACTGTCAATCTTTGATATGGAACCAGAGATTGTCATTGTCTTAATATTTTCGCAATTATTAAAAGCTTTGTCAGCGATGGACTCTACATTTCCATCAATTATGATATTGGACAAATAGTTGCAATCATTGAAAGCATTGGTACATACCTTTACGCCATCTCCTAAAGTTACAGTTTCTAGTCCTCTGTCGTTACGATCAATCCCGCGGACATACTGAAATGAATTTTCTTTAAGAGTTGCATTGCCCAAAATAGAGACTTCAGACAATTTTTTACAAAAACGAAAAGCATTTTCTTCTACCACGGTTGGTCCGGTGATAACAACTTTACTAATGAAATCGCTTTTGTAAAAGCCCATAGTTTCTATGAGTTCACATTCTTGTGGTATTATAACTTCCCCTTGTAGGTGTGACTCGGAGAAAAGTTCAGATTGGATAGTTTTGACTCCTTTAGGAAATTTGAATTTTATCAAATGTGGCAGGATGTCGCTTATTCCCGACAAGTCTTCACTCGTTACTCCAGACATATCCAGCTCGTAAAGAGGCATACTATTAACTATAATCCAATCATCAGGTCCTAAAACTCCAGATAGTTTTAATCTGTAAACATCGCTGGGTTCCTTATCCAACCTGGCAAGTTTGCCATATAGAGAGTTAGGATTCTTTATCTCTATTTCTGTCATTTCGTCAATAGGGTCACAAATCTTAAATTTTCCCCAATAGGAATCTTCTTTGTAGACACTTCGTTTACCTTCTGGAACTAAAATCGTTATATGGTCAGTAGTGTCATATCCTGTGAATGCTGTCTGGTCAACTATAGGAGGCATTTCAGACCTGCATTCAATAAATCTTAATGGACCATAATTGTTTAGGGGAAGAAATGCTCTCTCACCAATACTTTCGCATGACTCTGGTAAAATGAGATAACTTTGATTAATCGCGCCAGAGAAAGCCTCGTCATTAATCTTGACTATACTATTTGGTAGCGATATCTTTGGAATGCTCGATTTCATGAATAAACGAGCATGTATCTCCGTTACCATGTCACCAAAACTTACTTTTCTGTAAGAATTACCTGTTCTAAAATATATAGGTTTAGAACTAGCATAATTTATAACACAATGTTCAAATGGTGACATAATATTAAAATATTCTTCGTATTCAATATTACGTCCGACATACAAATATTTGAGAGGAGAATCGTTGAATAAACCTCTGTGAAATCTTTCGACATAACCATACGGTTCACAATATTGT
The DNA here is from genome assembly GCA_945932615.1 of uncultured Prevotellaceae bacterium. Lineage (GTDB taxonomy): Bacteria > Bacteroidota > Bacteroidia > Bacteroidales > Bacteroidaceae > Physcousia. The sequence goes on from CAMEQD010000032.1 coordinate 3,670, forward strand.
GTCCACGCAGGACCAAATTCGTAAGCTTTACCCATTCTAAGAGGGGTGTTGCCATCTTCTATTATAAGAGAATCTAAGGCAATACACCAAGAAAAAGCATCGTTTTCTATAAATTCGCATTTCCCAGGAATATTAATATTCTTAAGTTTAGAACAATCCATAAAAGCACTCTCGTAAATGCCTTCTATGGTTGATGGCAGTTTCATGCTTGTTAAACCACAACACCCATAAAATGACTTACTGTTGATTTTTGTGATACCCTCAGGAATATTTATTTCTTTAAGCCATGCGCAAAGGTAAAAAGCGGAGTTACCTATTTCTCTTATGGTCTCAGGCAATATAATCGTCTCTACTTCGTCTGATTTGTAGAACGCATTTATTGAGACTTCTGTCACAGTATAGGTGTCACCTCTGAAATTAATAGTACTCGGGACTGTTAAGTCTTTCCAAAAATTAACAGGGTTTGACCACCATGGGTCGCCCAATGGTGGCCTGTATATAGCACTACCGATATCATCATTACTTCCAGTCCCGAGCATAGCCTCCTTGCTCTCTGTATTCAGCATAAAATACAGATGCAACTCGTCATCTCCGTAAATAATATGATTTTCGTCATACTGAATGGTGACTGATGCCATTATGTTAATGGCAAAAAAAGTCGATAATAAGGATAGAGTAAATTTAAACATATACATTTTCTTTAAAATTTAGAATACTATAGTTGTGACTATTTCTACTATTGACAGAATTTAACCCTCTAAAATGAGTCATACTTGTTTAGCATAGAAAGTTTTGTCAAATATATGCCCATAACATATCTTTGTTATAAAAGCCTATGACTCCAAATGGCAGTTAGTAATCTCAATTTAGAGCATACACAAAAAAAAGCGTGGAGCCAAACTCGCTGCTCGTTCCACGACCTAAAGGCTCTCGCATTGCCCTGCTTGTCGAAACGAGCAACGCGAAAGCCCCACGTGTGTGCATATGTAAACACCCATATTAGCAAATGAATCAAAACAACCGATACATTTGTGAGATGGATACATCACACCCTCATGAGGCGTTCCCGTTGCTTTGTTTTTGACAAGCAGTTGAATTTGCGAGATTCTTAGGTCGTCAAAACCAAAGCGTACAGTTACGCCTTTTTATGTATATGTGCCTTCTTGTCTTTTTCTATGCGAAATTAGACATTCAAGCACACAAAGGTAATGTTTTTTTCTATAAATAGAATTGCTTATTTTAGAATATTTATAAAATTTAACTAATTTCGTGCAATACAGTTAATATTTATAAAAATAAATCATGCCTTTGCACAAGCGAACAAATCGGCCCGGGCTCTGCATGTCCAGCATGACTGCCGTGTCGACAAAAGCAGTCGGATTTGAGTCATGTGTCTATTGATTCAGTATGGCATTTACAACACTGTCTACTGTTTCCGCTTATGAAGAAGAAAAGTGTCTAGTGAGATCAGGAAAAGACAGTGTCTAAAGGTACTTTACAAAGTATGTAGACATAAATGACCAAGTATCTCCACATACTTTGCCAAGTATCTCCACATACTTTGTTAAGTATCCCCACATACTTTGTTAAGGTATGTCTACTACTCTTTCTCATCGAGCAGTTCCTGGCACTTCTTTTCTGCGTCAAAGAGTTTTTGGCGACAGTATGTCAGGAGGGTTTGTGCTTCTTGGATTTTTTCTGCCATTTGGTCGATGCTGATTTCGCCTGACTCCATGGCGTGGGTTATCTGGTCGAGTCGACTTAGTGCTTGCTCGTAGCTGAGTGGGGTAGAATCGTTGCTTGTCTTTCGTGTTTTCATACGGTATGTTTGGGGTGGGTTGTGATTATTGTTGATATGATTGTGCCGTCGGCAAGGTGGGTCTCCATTTGGGTGGTGTCGTCGACTTGGTCGATGCTTTTGATGAGTTTACCATGGGCGGTGGTGATGCTGTAGCCACGTTGCAGCAGGAGCATGGGATCCATCGACTTGATGTGTTGCTCAGTGGAGGCGAGGCGGTGGCGTTCGTTCTGGAGTCGTGTCAGCAAGGCGTAGCGCAGACGTTGTGTCTGCATGGCGAGCTGCGAGAGGCAGCGTTCCTTCATGCGCCCGAAAGACAGTGGGAGATAGAGGGTGTGTCGGTGGAGGTGTGTTTTTTCCTGATTGAGTCTGTCGGTGACGCTTTGGACGATGCGTCGCTGCAGTTCCTGGATTCGTGCGAGTTGCAGCAGCTGATGGTCGATGATGAATGCTGCTGCTGCTGTGGGGGTCTTGACGGAGGTGTGGGCAACGTGGTCGAGAACGGTCTGGTCGCGGTCGTGCCCGATGCCAACGAGTATGGGAATTGGACTTTGGGCCACGCAGGCAGCTAAGGGGTACGAATCGAAGTCGGTGAGGTCGCTCGTGGCTCCACCGCCGCGTATGATGACGATGAGATCTGGGGGCTTGGGTTCAGCCCAGATGGCTTGTAGTGCTGCGATGATGCTTTCGCTCAGATGCTGACCTTGCATGGTGGCGGGGTAGAGATGGTGGTCAAAGGCGAAACGGTACTCGTTTTGCTCGAGTTGTCGGCAGAAATCGCCATATCCAGCAGCGGTAGGGCTGGAGATTATGGCAATGTTTCTGAGGAGAGGAGGGAGGGGGAGTTGCTTGTTGTCGTGGAGAATACCGTCGGCTTCGAGCTGGGCGAGTATGGCGCGGCGTTTTTGCTGTAGGTCGCCGATGGTGTATGTGGGGTCGATGTCTAGGACGTTGAGTGAGTAGCCGTATGCTGGGTGGAAATTGATTACGACCTTGAGCATGAGCTTGATGCCAGGGCTGAGGCTGTGGCCTGTGGCTTGTTGGAAGCCTCGGGCGAGGAGAGTGTAGTTGCTGGCCCATATCGTGATACGGGCTTTGGCTATGATGCCGCTCCGTTGGGTCTCGTCGCGCTCGACGAGCTCGCCGTAGTAGTGTCCTGCTCCTTGGAGGCGTCCTTCGACGAGTTCTCCGCAGACCCAGTATTCATCGTCCATGGTGGACGAGAGTACGTTGCGCACCATGGCGTTTAGTTCGTAGAGAGTCAGGGCTTGGGGCATTGTCGTGTGCGTTTTTTGTTGCGAAGTTATACTTTCGTCGCCTATTCGTAAGTCTGACATGCAGTCTAAGTTGCTTGCACCCGACAAATCCAAATCAAAAACAAGTTTTTATTTGGATTTGTTCTCACTTATTCGTAACTTTGCACAGAATTGTGTGCTCTGCACACGGTAATCCAAGAAAAAATCAAATTTTCTAAATTAAATAAAAACGATGAGTATTCAATCTGACAAAATCAAGGAGTTGGTAGAACTCCGTGCCAAGGCGCGTATGGGCGGTGGCGAGAAGGCCATCGAGAAGCAGCACGCTAAGGGCAAGTTTACTGCTCGCGAGCGTATTGCCATGTTGCTCGACGAGGGCAGTTTTGAGGAGATGGACATGTTTGTGGAGCATCGCTGTACGAACTTCGGCATGGACAAGAAGCATTATCTTGGCGATGGCGTGGTGACGGGTAGCGGTACTATCGACGGCCGCTTGGTCTATGTGTTTGCTCAGGACTTTACGGTGAGTGCCGGCTCGCTGTCTGAGATGCTTGCAAGCAAGATTTGCAAGGTGATGGATATGGCAATGAAGGTGGGGGCTCCTGTGATTGGTCTGAACGACTCGGGTGGTGCTCGTCTGCAGGAGGGTATCAATGCCTTGGCTGGATATGCCGAGATTTTCCAGCGCAATATCATGGCTTCGGGTGTGATTCCCCAGATTAGCGGTATCTTTGGCCCTTGCGCTGGTGGTGCTGTGTATAGCCCTGCGCTGACTGATTTCACTCTGATGGTCGAGAATACTTCCTACATGTTCCTCACTGGTCCCGGCCCTGTCAAGGCTGTGCTGGGCGAGGTTGTGACTCAGGAGCAGCTCGGTGGTGCAAGTGTGCACGCCACGAAGTCTGGTGTGACTCACTTCACGGCTTCCAACGAGGAGGAGGCAATCCTTATGATTAAGCAGCTGATCAGCTATCTGCCTCAGAACAATCTGGAGAAGACTCCGCGTATCGAGTGTACCGATCCTATCAATCGTATGGAGGACTATCTGAATGATATCATTCCCGACAATCCCAATGAGCCTTACGATATGTATCAGGTCATCAGTGGTATCGTGGACAATGGTGAGTTTATGGAGGTTCAGCCTAACTATGCCAAGAATATCATCATCGGTTTTGCCCGTTTCAATGGTATGACGGTGGGCATCGTGGCCAACCAGCCCAAGCAGCTGGCTGGTGTGCTGGATTGCAATGCGAGCCGCAAGGCTGCCCGCTTCGTGCGTACCTGCGATGCGTTTAACATTCCTCTGGTGACGCTGGTTGATGTGCCTGGATTCTTGCCTGGCACGGGTCAGGAGTATAATGCTGTGATTCTGCATGGTGCTAAGTTGCTGTACGCTTACGGTGAGTGTACTGTGCCTAAGGTGACGGTGACGCTGCGCAAGAGTTATGGCGGTTCGCATATCGTGATGAGCTGCAAGCAGCTTCGTGGCGACTTGAACTATGCTTGGCCTTCATCGGAGATTGCCGTGATGGGCGCAAGCGGTGCTGCGAGTGTGCTCTATGCTAAGGATGCTAAGGCTCTGAAGGACGAGGGCAAGACAGAGGAGGCTAAGTCTTTCATCAAGGAGAAAGAGGACGAGTACAACAAGTTGTTTGCGACTCCGTATCAGGCTGCAAAGTATGGCTATATCGACGATGTCATTGAGCCTCGCAACACTCGTTTCCGTATAATACGTGCGCTTGACCAGCTTGACAACAAGAAGGCTCACAATCCAGCCAAGAAGCACGGTAATATACCTTTGTAGTTGTTTGGTGGTTTGGTTGTTTAGTTGTTTGGTTGATACTAACGACTATTCCCCCCACTTGACCATCTGATATACGAAACAACCAACTAAACAACTAACCAAACAACCAAACAACAAACAACCAACCAAACAACAAAAGACCCAAACAACCAAACAACAAACCAAATGACATTGCTATCTGTAACAACTTCGACTTGGTTGATGACTCTCGTGGGAGTCAGCGTGGTGTTTGTCATCTTGCTCATGTTGGTGTTTATCTTGAATATCTTCACACTCATTGCCCGTAAGACTAAGGCTAAGGTGGTGAACGTCAAGGTGGCACAGACTGAGAGGAAGCAAGCTAAGGCATTTGATCAGGCGAGCGAGGTGGAGAAAGCGGCTGTAGCGGTGGCGTTGTATCTGTACTATAATGATGCCCACGACCACGAGAGTGGAGTGCTGACGCATACGTACAACTTCCATCACTGGCGTCGCGAGTTGAATCCGCAAATCTAATTATATTTTTCATCATTGATTGTCATGAAAGAATTCAAATTCAATATCGGTGGGCAGGACTATACTGCTACTGTAGTCGAGGAGAAAAAGGCCGGCTCGCTCACCGTCACTCTCAACGGCCAGAAATATAGTGTAGAGATACCTCAGGTGAAGCACGAGGCTCCGCGTCCTGGGGTGGCTATGGCCGGTCACCCTGCTGCGGCTCAGACGGGCGGTCCCAAGACTGTCATCAGCGAATTGCCTGGCACGGTGACCGACATCAAGGTAAAAGATGGCGACCGCGTGAAGAAAGGCGATGTGCTTCTTGTCATCGAGGCTATGAAGATGGCTAACGATATCGTCAGCGAGGTGGACGGCACGGTGCAGAAAGTGGCTGTTAGCCAAGGGCAGAATGTCAGTCAGGGCGACGTCCTGGTCGAGATGACTGCCGACTTCGTGGCTGCCGCTGCTCCGGGACTGGCTCCTAAGCCTGCTCCTGCTGCCGTACATCATGAGGCTCCTGCGCCCGTGGCTCCCAAGCCTGCTGCTGGAAACAATGCCGTGACAGCCCCTCTGCCTGGCACGATCACTAAGATTATGGTCAAGGCTGGCGATACGGTGTCGCCCAATGATACCGTGTGTCTGCTTGAGGCCATGAAGATGGAGAATACAATCAGTGCCGGCATGTCTGGTACGGTCAAGTCTGTCAATGTCCAGGAGGGTGCACAGGTACAGCAGGGTGATGTAATCGTTGAGCTTGCCTAACATACAATACTCCGAGGAGAAAATGAAGAAGTCTTTTAAAACCTTCGGAATCCTTTCGCTGATGTTGCTCGTGGCTGCTCCGCTTATGGCTGCGGAGGTGGATATGGGCGAAAAGGTGAGTGGATTCTTTGAGGAGATGGGTATCGTACAGTTCTTCGTGGGCGAGGGCTGGAAGAATGCTGTGATGATTGGCATAGGGTGCTTCTTGCTCTTCCTTGCCATCGTCAAGAAGTATGAACCGCTGCTGTTGCTGCCGATAGCGTTTGGCATGCTGCTGACCAACTTGCCCGGTGCAGGCTTGTTTGACTCGGCTATGTGGAACGAGCATTTTCTCAACGCTTCGTCGCCTCACTATCACGACTACAACTATGTCTTTGCCAACGGTGGCTTGCTTGATGTGCTTTACGTAGGGGTCAAGATGGGTGTGTATCCCTGTCTTATCTTCCTGGGTGTGGGTGCCATGACGGACTTCGGTCCTCTCATAGCCAATCCCAAGAGCCTCCTGCTCGGTGCTGCGGCGCAAATCGGAATCTTTGCCACGTTTGTCGTAACACAGATGGACCTGCCCATCTTCGGCTTTACTCCGGCTCAGGCGGCTTCTATCGGTATCATCGGTGGCGCTGATGGCCCTACGGCTATCTTCCTCACTTCGAAGCTTGCTCCCGAACTGCTTGGCCCTATCGCGGTGGCGGCGTACAGCTATATGGCTCTGGTGCCTGTGATTCAGCCGCCTATCATGCGTGCGCTGACGACGAAGAGTGAGCGTATGATCAAGATGGAGCAGCTGCGCACGGTCTCCAAGCGCGAGAAGATCATCTTCCCTATCGTGGTGGCTGTGGTGGTGAGCCTTATCGTGCCGAGTGCTGCAACTCTGATTGGTTGTCTTATGCTGGGCAATCTGATGAAGGAGAGTGGCGTGGTCGAGCGTCTGAGCAAGGCTGCGCAGAACGAGCTTAACAACATCGTTGTCATCTGTCTCGGACTGACGGTGGGTGCTACGGCAACGGCTGAGAGTTTCCTCAACTGGAACACTATCGGTATCCTCTGCGTCGGCATAGTAGCCTTTGGCATTGGTTCGGCAAGCGGTGTGCTCATGGCCAAGATTATGAATCTTTTCCTCAAGAAGAAGATCAATCCGTTGATTGGTTCGGCTGGCGTGAGTGCTGTGCCTATGGCTGCACGTGTGAGCCAGACCGAGGGGCAGAAGGCTGATCCGCGCAACTTCCTGCTGATGCACGCTATGGGGCCGAACGTGGCAGGCGTGATAGGAAGCGCCGTGGCTGCGGGTATACTGCTCAGCATACTCGGTTAACAGTTAATGGAAAGTAATAATAAATGTGAAAGGTCACGGTTTTTTATCGTGACCTTTTAGTTTTTCTCAATTTTTTGCTTTATCTTCGCCTTGGTTTTTGATTATGTCGCACAACTAAATGAATGTAATATGGAAAACTCCAAGACTCCTAAGGAATTGACGGTTGAAGAGAAGATTATCTCGCTCGTGGACAGAATGGTCAGGGAGCAGACTGGTGGTGATGACTTGCCTCGCAGAGTGATTGACTATCTGCTGGGCGACGCTGAGATAAAGGCTATACAGGACTATGCCAACAATGTCTCCATATCGCGCCTTGGTTATAATGACCACGGTCCCGTACACATGAAGATGGTGACGTACAATGCTCTGAAGATGCTCTCCATACTGCACGAGGCGTATATCTCCACCAATCTTGAGAACGAGGGGGCAGGAAGCTTTGCCGACAGTGTGGCTGCGGTGATGATTGCTGCCATGATGCATGATTTCGGCATGAGCATGGGGCGCAAGAATCATGAGTTCTATTCGAGCATCATAGCTTTCACGATAATTGACAAACTGCTTGTGAAGGTTTTGCCTGATGAGGCTGACGTGGTGCGCCGCACGGTAATCCGCTCTCTCGCCATGGAGGGCATCGTCGGACACATGGGCACTCAGCCCATACACTCGCTTGAGGCTGGAATCATACTTGTCGCCGATGGCTGCGACATGACTAAGGGTCGCGCACGTATATCGCTCGAAATCAACTCAAACCCCACGGTTGGCGATATTCACAAATACTCTGCCAACTCGATAGAAAGGGTGAAGATAAGACACGGTGATGAGCGTCCTTTGAAGATTGAGGTACAGATGAAATCCGAGGTAGGTCTGTTTCAGATTGAGCAGGTCTTGATGCCTAAGATTCAGGCGAGTCCTGCGCAGAAATATGTGGAGCTGTATGCAGGTGTAGAGGGGGAGGAGGTAAGGAGGTATATGTGAGTTTTGAGGTTTTGAGGTTTTGAGGTTTTTAGGTTATTTTTGTAGGGTCTTTGGCTTTTCTGCTCGGTTCTGAGGCTAAGGTATAAAACCTTATAACCTCACAACCTTGCAAGCGAAGCGACCTTACAACCTCACAAGCATTTGTCTAATTGGCGCTCATCTTGTAGCCGAGCTTGTAGAGCTCGATGCTTGCTCCGACGAGGTAGAGGGCGTGCGTGGCGCGTACGAATACGTGGAATGCCATGGGGGACTGGGGCTCGATGCCTTCGCGTCTGATCTGGGTCAGGCATATAGTGGCGGACATGCGTACGAGCTCCTCGAGGCGGGTGTATTCCGGCTCTGTGGGGCGTATGCCGAGGGTGGTCTCGCGTATGTATTCGTCGAGGCGGTCGAAGCCGCGCTTGTCGCGTAGGTATTCGTAGAGATGGTCGATGTTGCCGTAGACGCTCCAGTCTATGTCCCAAAGGTGGGCTACGGCCATGCCTATGTACATCATCCAGCCGAGGGCTACGGTGGGGTAGGAGGCGATTTCTTTGACGGCGTCGGCAATGTAGGGCTCGGCTATGGCTTCCCACTTGTCGTCGAGGTCGGGGCTGGGGAGGAGGGTGCCTGAGAGTCTGTTTTGCTGGGTGAGTACTTTGATGAGGGTGCTGGTGAGGTTTAGTTCAAACTGGTTGAGGTATTCTTCTTGTTGCATGGGCGTGGGTTTGTGGGTATATTTTTTTTGCAAATTTAATGCTTTTTTATCACAAATCGGGAGTTTTTGCAAGATAATAATTGGCTATAATGTAAAAATGTCGTAACTTTGCGCGCGATACTGACTTTTTGAGACTACTATAAAAAATAAAAATATACACTCGTTTATAGATAATCATGAAACACCAACTCAGAAGTGCCGTATGTACTGAGGGACGTCGTATGGCGGGAGCGAGAGCCTTGTGGGTGGCTACGGGAATGAAGAGGGAGCAGTTTGGCAAGCCTATCATCGCGGTGGTGAATTCGTTTACGCAGTTTGTGCCGGGGCATACTCATCTGCATGAGATTGGGCAGATAGTGAAGCGGGAGATTGAGGCTTTGGGGTGCTATGCTGCTGAGTTTAACACGATTGCTGTTGATGATGGTATTGCTATGGGGCATGATGGTATGCTCTACTCGCTGCCGAGCCGGGATATCATCGCTGACAGTGTGGAGTATATGGTCAATGCGCATAAGGCTGATGCTATGATTTGCATCTCGAATTGCGACAAGGTGACTCCGGGTATGCTGATGGCTGCCATGCGCTTGAATATTCCTGCTGTGTTTGTCAGTGGCGGACCTATGGAGGCTGGCAAGTATAAGGGGGAGAATGCTGATCTTATCACGGCGATGATCAAGGGGGGAGACACGTCTGTGAGCGATGAGGAGCTGGCGGAGGTGGAGATGTGTGCCTGTCCTGGGTGTGGGGCTTGCTCTGGCATGTTTACGGCGAACAGCATGAATTCGCTGACTGAGGCTTTGGGCTTGTCTTTGCCTGGCAATGGTTCTATCCTGGCTACTCATGTGAATCGCGTACAGCTGTTTCGCGATGCTGCGCGTCTGATTGTGAAGAATGCTTTTGCGTATTACGAGGACGGCGATGAGAGTGTCTTGCCTCGCAGTATTGCGACGCGCGATGCTTTTCTTAATGCCATGACGCTGGATATTGCGATGGGGGCGAGCACTAATACGGTCTTGCATCTGCTGGCTGTGGCTCAGGAGGCTGAGGTGGATTTCACGATGCCTGATATTGACAGGCTGAGCCGTAGGGTGCCTTTCTTGTGTAAGCTTGCGCCGAACTGGCAGAAGTATTCTATCCAAGAGGAGAATCGTGCTGGTGGTATTCTGGGTATCATGGGTGAGTTGGCTAAGGGTGACTTGCTCAACTTGGGGTGCAAGCGTGTGAATGGTGCTACTTTGGGTGAGGATATCGAGAAGTATAGCATCGTGGGGCTTACTCTCAAGGACGGCAGGATTGTCTCTGGGTCTCATGATGTTGACGCTGAGGCTGATCGTATTTACCGTAGTGCTCCGGGGGGAAAGTTCTCGACGGTGATGGGCTCGCAGTGTGCTCGCTGGGAGTCGTTGGATACGGATCGTGAGAATGGTTGTATTCGCGACATCGAGCATGCTTACACTAAGGATGGTGGCATGGCGGTGCTCTTTGGGAATATCGCTGAGGACGGCTGTGTGGTCAAGACGGCGGGGGTGGCTCCTGAGTTGTGGCATTTTGAGGGACCGGCTGTGGTGTTTGACTCGCAGGAGGAGGCTTGTGAGGGGATTCTTGGCGGCAGGGTCAAGAGTGGCGATTGTGTGGTGATTACTCATGAGGGTCCTAAGGGTGGGCCGGGTATGCAGGAGATGCTTTACCCTACGAGTTATATCAAGTCTATGCATCTTGGTCGGGAGTGTGCTCTCATAACTGACGGGCGTTTCTCTGGCGGCACGAGTGGTCTTTCGATTGGGCATATCAGCCCTGAGGCTGCGAGTGGGGGTGCGATTGGTAAGGTCAGGGACGGGGATATCATCGTGATCGACATTCCGAGCCGTAGTATCAATGTGAAGCTGTCTGAGGAGGAGCTTGCTGCTCGTCCGCAGCAGCCTTTGCGCCGCGACAGGGTGGTTTCTAAGGCTTTGCGTGCGTACGCTCAGAGTGTGGCGAGTGCTGACAAGGGTGGTGTTAGAATAATTGACTGATTTGGACGATATGGAGAAAATAAGCGGTGCGGAGGCGTTGATGCGCTCTTTGGAGCATGAGGGGGTCGATGTGCTCTTCGGGTATCCGGGGGGTGCTATCATGCCTACTTACGATGCTCTCTATGATCATAGGGACAGGTTGCATCATGTGTTGGTGCGTCATGAGCAGGCTGCGGTGCATGCTGCTCAGGGCTATGCTCGTGTGAGTGGCAGGGTGGGGTGTGCGATTGTTACGAGTGGGCCGGGGGCGATGAATACGATTACGGGTATTGCTGATGCTATGATTGACTCTACGCCGTTGGTGGTTATTTGCGGTCAGGTGGGGGCGGCGATGCTTGGTACTGATGCTTTTCAGGAGGTCGATGTGGTGGGCGTGACTCAGCCTATAAGCAAGTGGAACTATCAGATTCGCAGGGCGGAGGATATTCCTTGGGCTGTGGCGCGTGCTTTCTATATTGCGCGGAGCGGCCGACCTGGTCCTGTGGTGCTGGATTTCGCCAAGAATGCGCAGACGGCTCTGATTGACTATGAGCCGCAGACGGTGGATTTCATTCGTAGCTATAATCCTGTGCCTCACAGCGATGAGGAGGTGATCTTGCAGGCGGCGCGTATGATCAATGATAGTGTGAAGCCTTTTATGCTCGTGGGGCAGGGGGTGGAGCTGGCGCAGGCTCGTGAGGAGCTTCTGGCTCTTGCTGAGAAGGCTCAGATTCCTTTTGGCGAGACGATGCTGGGATTGAGTGCTGCTCCGTCGGATCATCCTCTCAATATGGGTATGCTGGGTATGCATGGCAATCTTGCGCCTAATGTGATGACGAATCAGTGTGATTTGCTCATTGCTGTGGGTATGCGTTTTGATGACCGTGTGACGGGAAATCTTAAGACTTATGCTCGTCAGGCTCGGATTATCCATTTTGAGATTGACCCCAGCGAGATTGACAAGAATGTCAAGGTTGACCTTGCTGTGCTTGGCGATTGCAGGCAGACGCTTGCTGAGATTCTCCCTCATGTCGACGCTGCTCGTCATGACAGTTGGATTGAGGGCTTTAGGCCTTATGCTGAGAAGGAGTATAATAAGGTCATCGATGCTGCTCTGCACCCTGCTGGGGGACCGCTTCTCATGGGAGAGGTGGTGAGCAGGGTGAGCGAGGCTGCTAATCATGAGGCTGTGCTTGTTACTGATGTTGGGCAGAATCAGCTTTTTGCTTGTCGTTATTTCAGGTTTACTCTTCCTCGTAGCATAATCACGAGTGGTGGCTGCGGAACGATGGGCTTTGGTATTCCTGCTGCAATGGGTGCATGCTATGGGGCACCGGAGCGTACGGTGTGTATGTTTGCGGGTGATGGTGGCTTCCAAATGACGATTCAGGAGTTGGGTACTATCATGGAGAATCGTATACCTGTCAAGATGATTCTTCTCAATAATAATTTCTTGGGCAATGTGCGTCAGTGGCAGTATATGTTTTTCAACAAGAGGTATAGCTTCACTCCGATGCTTAATCCTGACTATGAGAAGATTGCGTCGGGCTATAACATTCCTTGCCGTACGGTCGTGGAGCGTGGGGAACTTGATGCTGCCATTCGCGAGATGCTCGATACTGACGGGCCGTACATCTTGCAGTGTGCGATAAAGCCTGAAGATAATGTCTTACCGATGACACCTCCTGGCGGAAGTGTCGATGAGATGCTTTTGGAGGTAAAATAATCATGGACAAGACTGATAAGAAATATGGTGCGGCGGAGTGTGGCGATTGCAACTCTTGCGGCAAGTGTGATGACCAGTTGAAGGCTCTTGAGGGCTTTTATTCTGCTACGATCGAGGCTGCTAAGATTGAGCGTGACTCGTATGAGCGCAGCCTCTCCCGTCAGCGCAAGGCGACTCTCGCTGCTGATGCTCAGGTGGGTGACCAGCGTGAGACGTTTAAGCGTAATGCTGTGGTGCGCCCTTCTACTTCGGGACATGAGGGGGCTATCATCAATCAGCATGATGGGCTTACTCTGTATACCTTAATTATATATAGTGAGAACTTTGCTGGTATTCTCAACCAGATAACGGCTGTCTTTACGCGACGTCAGGTCAATATCGAGTCGCTCAATGTCTGTGCGAGCTCGACTCCGGGGGTTCATAAGTATACGATCACTTGCTATTGTACTCATGATATGGCGGAGATGCTTACTAAGCAGATTGAGAAGAAGATTGATGTGCTGCAGGCTAATTGCTTCGTTGATGATGAGATCTTTATTCTTGAGACTTCGCTGCTGAAACTTTCTACTCCTAAGGTGCTTGCTAACAAGGATATTTCTCGTATCGTGCGTATATATGATGCTCGTTATGTGGAGGTCAATCCTATCTATACTATTGTTGAGAAGACGGGAGTGACGGAGGATGTGCTGCGACTCTTTGAGGAGCTTGACGACCTCGGCTGTGTGCTGCAGTTCGTACGTACAGGGCGTATTGCGGTGACTAAGTCGCCGATAGAGCGTCTTGACCAGTATATCGCCAAGCGTGAGGAGGAGAGGAAATGACGGACAAGGTTGATGTTCACGAGTTTTACGTCGAGCCTTTTCATGTCGACTTTACGGGGCGTATCTTTATGGGTGTGCTGGGCAATCATTTGCTCAACGCTGCTGGAAATCATTCGCAGCGTAGGGGGTGGGGTATTGGTGCGCTCAATGAGACTCGCCACACTTGGGTGTTGAGCCGCCTGTCTGTCGAGATGCTGCGTATGCCCGTGCAGTATGAGCATTGCTCTATTCGTACGTGGGTGGAGGGTGTCATGAAGCTCTTTACGAATCGTAATTTCTCTATCCATGATGAGCAGGGGACTCCGATAGGCTATGCGCGCAGTATCTGGGCGATGATTGATCTGGAGACGCGTCGTCCTTGTGATTTGCTGAGTCTCTATGATGGTGATATCCTGAACTATGTTGTCGATGAGGTGGATAATGTCTGCCCTATCGAGGGACACGGGCGTTTCAGGTTTCGTGATGCCGAGCTTGTGCGTAGCATTTCGACGTATTACAGCGATGTGGACATCAATGGTCATATCAATTCTATCAAGTATATTGAGCATATCCTCGATCTCTTCCCTCGTGAGGCTTTCGTGAGGGGTATCCGTCGCTTTGAGATTGCCTATAAGAATGAGAGCTATATGGGTGACATTCTCCATCTGTATCGTCAGGACGGTGAGAATGGTGTCTCTGACATCGAGGTGCGTAAGAATGAGGGCGAGGTGGTCTGTCAGGCCAGAATAATCTTCGCTTCTTGAAAACAAGACTATAAAATAACTGTATAACAAAAAAACTAACAAAAATGGCAAAAATGAATTTTGGTGGCGTTATCGAGGAGGTAATGACACGTGAGGAATTTCCATTGGAGAAGGCTCGTGAGATTCTCAAGGACGAGCAGATTGCGGTAATCGGCTATGGCGTGCAGGGTCCTGGCCAGGCGTGCAACCTTCGCGACAATGGCTTTAACGTTATCGTGGGCCAGCGTCAGGGCAAGACGTTTGAGAAGGCTATTGCTGATGGTTGGGTTCCGGGTGAGACTCTCTTCTCTATCGAGGAGGCTGCCGAGAAGGCTTCTATCGTGATGTGTCTGCTCTCTGACGCTGCCGTGATGTCTGTTTGGCCTACGCTTAAGAAGTATCTCACTCCGGGCAAGGCTCTCTACTTCAGCCATGGTTTCGCTATAACATGGAGCGACCGTACTGGCTGTGTTCCTGCTAAGGACATCGATGTTATCATGGTGGCTCCTAAGGGTTCTGGTACTTCGCTGCGTACGATGTTCCTCGAAGGGCGTGGCCTGAACTCTTCTTATGCTGTATATCAGGACGCTACGGGGCGTGCTCTTGACCGCACTCTCGCTCTTGGCATAGGCATTGGCTCTGGCTATCTCTTTGAGACTACTTTCCAGCGCGAGGCTACTTCTGACCTCACTGGTGAGCGTGGCTCTCTCATGGGTGCTATCCAGGGCTTGCTGCTCGCTCAGTACGAGGTGCTGCGTGAGAATGGTCATACCCCGTCTGAGGCTTTCAATGAGACTGTCGAGGAGTTGACTCAGTCTCTCATGCCTCTCTTCGCTCAGAAGGGTATGGACTGGATGTATGCTAACTGTTCTACTACGGCTCAGCGTGGTGCTCTCGACTGGATGGGTCCTTTCCACGATGCTATCAAACCTGTCGTTGAGAAGCTTTACGCTTCTGTCAAGAGTGGAAACGAGGCTCAGATCTCAATCGATGCTAACTCTAAGCCTGACTACCGTGTGGGGCTGGAGAAGGAGCTTGCTGCTCTGCATGAGAGCGAGATGTGGCGCACAGCTGAGACTGTCCGTCAGCTCCGTCCTGAGAACAACTGATGAAGAATTTCTAATAATGTGATAGTTTTGGCAGAGAAGGGTAGCTTTCTCTGCCAAACTCGTTATGGACTATCCTTATCGTTAAACGAGAGCAGAGAAAGTAGCCCCTCTATGCTTATTGGAAGAAAAATGGAGAAATGTTTGTTTGATTGGAAAATAATGAATACCTTTGCGAGGTGATTACGACAAATAAATGTTTAGAGATGGATACAATGATATTGGATAGAAATCAAAGCATATTGTTAGATGAAATTAAAATCTTGATACCACAATTCAAAGAATCAGAAGTCGCCGATATTTTAAAATCTGCCATTTCTCAGATTAAGAATTGTACTAGAGTGAAACAGTCGCCTAAAAATGAGGTTACTGCTATCTCCCCTAAAATACAATCTCTCATAGGTATAGCTCCATCATTTTCACAGGAAGAAATTGAAAGTGATGAGAGACTTAAGCATATTTTAAATCATTAGGAACTGGTACGTATTCAATCAACCAACCAAACAACAAACAACCAACTAAATAACTAAAAAAACAAACAACAATTAAGCCCTGCCATCAAAATGGCAGGGCTTAACCATATCCGAGAAGTCTATTTAATAGAACAGGTAGCGGTTGTCTACAATATCGGCCTTCTTGTAGAGGTCGTGGGTATAGTTGCCCAGATAGCGTAGAGACATCTGTACGAGCTGAGCTTTTTCTGCTTCGACGTCGAACTTGGTGTCTTTGTTCTTCTCGACATTGAGCACCTGATATGCGTAGACTGCGTTATTGCCTTTGACTCCAGCTTTGAACGCGCCCTTGGCCTGGGTGCTGATACTTGCGCTTAGGGTGTTCTCCATCGCGCCGGTCTTGGCTACGAAGACGCCTTGTGAGAAAGTTACGTTGCGCAGGGTGTCGGATACTGCACCGGATATCTTCATCACGTCATTCACGCCTTTGGCGTTGGCCATCTGGTCTTGTATCTTGGCTGCTTTCTTGTCGTTTCTGACGAGTTCGGTAAGATACTCCTTTACTTGGGCGTCGTCCCATGCGAGATAGCCTTTCTTGTGTATGGCTGAGAGGGTGATGCAGAGGAGGTGGTCATTGTTGCCGCACTCGTAGAGAGGGCTTACATCGCCGACCTTGGTCTTGCTGTTGAAGATCCAGCGCAGTGCATCGCGTGTGCTGGCGATGCCGGCTACGTTGTGTGCGCTTGAGGCGATGGAGGGGAGGGTGTTGACGGTATATCCGGCCTTCTGTGCTTCAGCTTCGATGTCGGCGGCGTTCTTGCCGGCGAGGAATGATGAGAAATCGTTGAAAGTCTTGTTGTATGTGTCTTTTGAGAAGTCTATGCTGCGCTTGATGACGGCGATGTCGTACTTCTTGATGACGTTGCGGGTGTTGAGCACGTTTACTACGAGGACTCCTTGGCCGTCGAGGATTACTTTCTTCAGACTGCCGGCGGGCGATGTCGTGAGTGCGGTGAGGAACTTCTTGTTGTTGTCGTCGATGGTGGAGCCGTCGTACTGGGCGGAGGTGAGCCACTGTTTCTGTGCTGGCTGTGAATACTTGGCGGCGATGGAGTCAAATGGAGCTCCTGCGTTCACTGCATTGATGATGCTGTCTGCCGTTGCCTCGGCTGCTGCCATGTCTGCGCCTGGACAGCCGATGGTGCGATACTCTACGCTGTCGGGGGTGTATACGATGGCGTTGAGACGGACGATGTTCATTGTGTTGTCGCCAGGGGTGAAGTATGGACCGGTGATGTCGCCTTCTGACATTTCCTCAACCTTGCCTGCGACATCGCGGGGAAGTGCCTTGCCGCTCAAGGGCATTGCGCAGTATGAGACGAGTGACTGCGATTCGCGTACGATTTTGGCTGACTCAACTCCGGCCTTGAGCTGGGCGGCATAGTCGTCCATTTCGGCGTTGAGTGCCTTCTCGTCTTCCTTGCTGGCCTTGACGGCGATGTCGATATACTTGATCTCGCGCATCTCCTGGTCTGATACGAAGACTTCCTTCATCTCGTCGTACTTAGCCTTGAGCTCATTGTCGCTGACTTCGATTTCGCTGTCTTTGATGCTTGAGAATGGTACTGCTGCCACGAGGGCTTCAGCTTTGGTCTGACGCTCGTTGAAGCTCTTCTCGGCCAGGACTTTGTTTGACATGATGCAATTGGCCAGAAGTGCTTGGTATTTCTGTACGAGTGTCTGCTGGCGTACGGTCTTCTCTACAAATTTCCACCAGTTGTAGATGGTCTGGTACTGCTCCAGTATTTGTGCGTCGGCCTCATTCTTGGCTTTGTCGTACTCTGCGAGGAAGCCTTTCAGCGCGTTGGCGTCAAACTGTCCCTTCTGATTGACGAAGGGTGTCTGCTGGAGCATGGGGCTCGCTCCTGTGCTGATGATGTTCTGCAACTCTGCGTCGGTCACGGTGAGACCAAGCTTGTCGGCCTCCTCGGCGATGAGCTGGTTCTGTACGTAGTTGTTCCACACCTGATCGCGCAGGTTCTGCATCTGGTCGTCGGTGAGGTTGCTCAGACCTTGTGTAGCCTTGACTACATCGGTGTACTCGTCTACGAGTTTGTTAAAATCAGTTACGCTGATATCGTTGCCGTTTACGATACCTGCTGTGTTGCGATCTGCGTTGGTGAAGATCTCAACTACTTTTGCCCAGTCCGTTGCGATGAAGCCCAACAGACCTAAAAACAGGGCTCCGACTACAAACGGTCCGGCATTTCTTACTTTTTGTAAAGCTGCCATAATTTGCTTTTTTGTTATTTGTTTTTATATTGTTTATCCTACAGAAATGTCTGCCGCATACGCTGATTAATGCGTAAACGCGCACAAAGATAGCAAAAAAAACTCACAATTCAAACTTAGCTACCCAAAAATTCTCTCTACTTTCTCGTGAGTAGCACTTCCTCGATTTTTGTCGGTGTCTTGCGTATCACTTTGACGTTCCATTTGTCCAGCTCTACGACTTCATTGAGCTTCGGGAAACTTTGGTACTCGTGTAGTATCCAACCGCCTACGGTCTGGTAGTCATCGCTCTCGGGTAGGTCTATGTCGAGTTTCTCATTGGCTGTTTCAATCTCAAGTCGCGCGGAGAGATGGTATTCTCCGCCTGGTAGCTTCTTGGCTATGTAGTTTGTGGTGTCGTGTTCGTCTTGAATGTCGCCAAAGATTTCTTCTACAAGGTCTTCTACGGTGACGATACCTGAGGTACCGCCAAACTCATCAACTACGACGGCTATAGATTTCTTCTGCGTCATGAATACTGAGAGCATCTTTTGGGCTGTCATGGTCTCGGGTACTATTGGTACCTCGCGAATACACTTGGTCCAGTCGTCTTTGGGCGTGAGTCGAAACAGTTCGCTCGAATGTAGAAAACCGATGATGTTGTCGATGTCCTCTTTGTAGACGATGAGCTTCGTGATGCCGCTGTCTACAAATGATGTCCTGATTTCGCCCAATGTGGCGTCCGTTCCTACGGCTACAATCTCTGTGCGGGGCACGATGCAGTCTCTCACCTTGATGCTGCTGAAGTCCAGCGCGTTCTGAAACATCTTGACTTCCTCCTCGATCTGGTCTTCGTCTTCGATGCCGTCAATATTGCTTTGTATGAGATTGTCCAGATCGACTTTGCTGAATGCCTTGGAGTGGCTTTCCTTTCTGACCTTCACGCCCAGAAGTGTCAGTCCTATGCGCGACAATCCGCTCGTGAACTTGCTCACGGGCCATAGTACGACGTAAAACAGCAATGCCGGCAGGGCAAACATGCGCATCATGCGGTTGGGGTTGATGCGAAACAGAGTCTTTGGTAGAAACTCACCCGTGAATAGCACTATACCCGTGGAGACAAGCGTCTGTAGCAGTAGCCCGTCGATAAACTTGGCCATGAGCATACCGTAGATGACCAGCGCGATGTTGTTGCCTATCAGCAGGGTGGAGATGAAGTTGTTGGGGTGGTGGTAGAAGATGTCTATGATGCGCGATGTGAGGCTGCGCTCTTCGCGTTCTACCTCAAAGAGCATCTTGTTGCTCGACACGAAGGCTATCTCCAGGCCCGAGAAGAAGCCAGAGAGTGCCAGCGAAACGGCAATGCCGATTATGGTAGGAGTGTCAGGAGTCGTCATTTTGTCTTTACGAATTGTCGTTTGTCAGGGGCGGGTGCCATCGGAGAGAATACTGGCTCTGCCGAGGCAGAGTCGGGAGGCGTCCCATTAGTGGGTGTCTCTGGCGTGGCTTCGTCTGTGTCCGACACGGGGAAGTCGCCTACTGAGTTTGCTACTGAGTAGCGGGTCATCTGCTCATTGCTGCGGAACTCTGTACCTCGGAGGGTGCGCTCGGGGGAGATTATCGTCATGTCGGTGTGGTTCCACATCTCGTGCTTGTTGAGATCCCACCATAGTTGCTCGGTAAGGAAGACTGTGCCTTCGACGTTTCTCACCTTGACACGCCCTCTCAACTCCCACAACCGTTGCTCGTGGAGGAAGGCTGTGTCGGCCTGTACGTGCAGGTCGACATGAAACTTGTCGTCTAGTCTTGTCATAAGCAGACCTTTGTAGAACTTCCATGTGGCCTGACTGTTGTCGGGCATATAGATGTCCCACTCCTCTGCCACCAGATGATAGCGTATCACTCCAGAGTCAGAAATGAGCGTACTCACGCCCACCGAATGCATAAAAGGGAGAGAGTCTTGCGAGCTGACGGCTTCAGCCGTATGTTCCACCGCCTCGCTACACGAGAGAGTCGATGTCAAGGCGATAAAGAGTGAAAATATATATAGCGGCACGCGCCGCGAGTAATAGTCCATAACTGCCGTTTGCTACTGAATCTTGAATTTCATGAACCAACGCTCATTGAAGTTGAGTCCGATATTGATCATAAAAAAGTTCTCCTTGACAAGCCCGTTGTTGCCCGTAGGCCGACCCACGTATTGCAGACCCACATTTACGACCGAGCGACTGTTTATGCGGTTTATGATAGGCACTCCTACACCAATGCTCGCCGTAAACTCGGCTGGGCAGTTGATGCCATTGACCCTTATGGAAGAGGAGGTGTATGAGAAACCGGCGCGATAGCGCATACGCTTGAAAAACTTGTGAAGTTCGCGAGGGTCTGGGATATATTCCGTACCGAGCCGCACGCCGTAAGAGTCGCGATAGGTCTCGGACGATGCTGCATACTTGTTGCCTTCCGTAACCGTGGGGAACAGACACGAGCCCCAACCTTGGTATGCAAAGTCTGCTGAGACAATCAGATTGTTCTTGTGATGCCATGCCACACCGCCTTTAGCCGTCCAGGGAATGTCTATACCGCTTACGACGGAGTCACTCGGAGCGACGAGCGACGTAGACGAACTGCCGTCCATACCGCGATACAGGTATGCTGTGCCACCCACGTTGTGCCCTACCGAGCAAGTCGCTCCCACAGAGAGAAAATCCGTAGGGCTGATGCGAAAGGCATATTGGGCACCAAATCCTACCATATACGAAGTAATCGAGGAGCCGTGTAGCAGGTAGAGACTGTTGAACGACGAACTCACACTTGAATTGCTTGCCGTATACTGCTTCACCTCGTGGGCATAACTGCCCCAAAGTATGCCTACTTCCGCGCCGACACTCAAACGTGAGAACGGACGCCAGCCTATGCCGGCAAAGGCGCGGTTCAGACCTCCCGAACCATTGTATTGGGTATAACTCTCAATCAGAGCTGACGAAATCTCATCGCGAAACTTCTCGTCATCATTCTTGACGAAATTGTATCCCACCACGGTGTATGGACGGAATCCAATAGTCATACCCAGCCCCTTGCGGAGTCGGAATCCAGCAGTGACGTAGTCGAGGCTTACATTGCGCACGTTCTTGCCCGACCCACTCTGCGACACACGTCCGAATCCGGCTGTCATGCCAGCGTCGAGTATGAAACTCAAAGAGTCGATATAAGCGTACGAAGCAGGATTGAGTGTGCTGAGTCGTGAGTTGGAGGGCAAAGCGACGCCCACACCGCCCATGGAGCGATTCCATGTCTGAGACTCATCGCTTAACAAACCAAGTCCGAATCTTGAATAAGACGAGTTGCAACCAGCGTGCTGAGCTCGTATATATAAGGTAGAAAGCACCACAACGGCAAAAGCCAAAAGACACCTTCTCAAGACACAATTTGAGGTTTCCAATTCGCAAAAACATTATTTCCGTCTGCAAAGATACGATTAAGTGAGCGAAAAAGCAAAAAAAAAGCTTGCTTTTGTTTGATTTTTCCGAACGTGAGTATCTTCGACCGTAGGTCAGAGATACGATTAAGTGAGCGAAAAAGCAAATTTATTTGGGTTTTTCCGAACGTGAGTATCTTCGAGCGCAGCTCAGAGATACGATTAAGTGAGCTCGCGAGGGTAGCCCTGCTTTTAAATTTTTGAAATAACATGACCGAGTGTCTTGATAATTGCTCTTGCTGCGGGTATTAGGTGAGTTTTTTTAACACTTTGTTTGCAATGTAAAATAAAATTAATAACTTTGCGTAGAAAAAATGGAAAAATATATCTGATAATCGAATTAAGTTAAACAATTTTGAAGAAACCATGAAAACTATTAAACCTCTGTTATTGTCGTTTTCTCTTGGTGTCGTACTATTTTGCTCCGCCATGAGCGTGTCTGCACAGTCTAATGCTGTCAAGGATCAAAAGGCGATTTGTGCGGAGCGAATCAAGTTGGCAAAGTTGGCCAAGAAACAGGCAGAAGCCAATGTGTGGAAAGACGCAAAGAAGGCCGCAAAGGCATTGGAGAAGGAGGGATGGAAGCCAGTGCCCGGCTCACCGACCTTGGAGACCCAGCAGAATGACATGATGTTGCGAAGGTACGAGCTAAAAGGTAATTTCCCTAAATACTTCGTAGGCAGGGGTACTGCTGTGGCAAAGACCGCGGGAACCGCACGCAAGCAAGCCCTCACACGTGCCAAGGTGGACCTGGCAGGAAGCATCGGTGCTGAGGTGGCATCCTTGACCGAGAGTGAAGAGACCAACATCGAGCTCTCCAGCGATGAACAGCAGACCGTAGGCAAGACCATAGAGTCAAGTCAGGTGATGGTGCAGCAGTCTATAGGCCGTACGGAGGTTGTCATGGAGGCACTGCGCGAAAACGGTACCAGCGTCGAGGTGATGGTATATATATGCTGCGAATCAAAGAGCGTGATGAAGGAGGTACTCAAAGCGTTTGAGAAGGACCATGAGGCTCTGCGCGAGAAGTTGGAGCAGATGATGTCATTGGAGGATTGATGGGAGGCAAACTTTGGAAGCATTGCGCTATAACTGCGCTGGCCGTAGGTATAACGTCGTTTTTCGCGTTCATCGCGGTTATAGCGCGTCCGCTTGATCCCGTCAAGCGTGCTATCGGCAACTTCTCATTCACCGACATATACTACGAGATACTCAAGGAGACGAGCCTCCCCGACACGAGCCGGGTCATAACCATCGTAGACATTACCGATGTCACGAACCGCAGTGACTTCGCACGCCTCATTGACAGCATAGGACAGCATAATCCTAAGGTCATGGGCGTAGACGTTTGTTTCGATCATGTAGGTGAGGACTACGAGGGCAACGATGCGCTCGTCGCGGCTGTAGAGCAATACAAGGACAATATGGTCTTTTCGATGAAACTGCTCGACTGGGAGAACGACAGCACAGGCTGGACGACAGCAATACATTCGTTCTTCCACGAATTTGTCGACATCACCGAGGGGACTACCAATATGCCGCGCTCACTCTACGAAAGCACCAAGCGTCAGGTACCGCTCAACGAAGTGTATAAAGGCAAAGAGTGTATGTCGATCAGCACGCAGGTGTCCAATATGTATGCAGACCGCGATGTCACCAAAGGCCGTAGGGGCGACATAAACATCAATTTCTCACCGATGGCGTTCCACAAACTGCTCCCCGAAGAGGTGGGGACACACCCTGAGCTCATCAGCAACCGCATCGTGCTGATAGGGGCTCTGTATGAGGACGTAGACACTCACTGGACTCCTGTAGGCAAGATTGCAGGTGTGGAACTTTTGGCATACGGCATTCAGAGCCTCCTCTACGACAAGGAGGTAAAGACCCTGCCTCTGCCCCTGATGTGTCTCGTCTCGCTGCTGATGATATTCCTCGTCGAGGTTCTGCAGGTTTGGTATCTGGAGTTTACGGGCGAGTCTGAGAATCTCTTTGTCAAGTTTGTCATCGGATCGGGCTATATACTGGGCATACTGACATTCCTGTTTACCTCCCTGTTTCTGGGGGTAAGCTTCCTCGTGTTTGCCAAGTACAATCTGAGCATAAACATAGCATGGGCGATGTCGGTAATCACGTTCCTCGGCACATCGAGGTCCATGTATTCGGCGTTGAGGAAATACTACGAAGCGTGGCGCAGCGCCAGACGAAGCAAGCAAGCCCAAGACGACAGACAACCAAACCACCAAACTACATAAAACCATGAACATAACGTCTAAGACCAATATCCTGATGGCGATATTCGCCCTATGCACCACACACGTGTACGCAGACGACTATCTTGCATACCATGTCGTAGGCAAGGTAAACTCTGTCAGCGGCGGCAAGAGCAGACCGATTGTCATGAACACACATATCACCAGTGAGACTCACGTCAGTATACCCTACGGAGGCAAGCTGGAGCTGATGGACGAAACTGGCAACCGACGCATTATCCTCAAGACGCCAGGCAGCGGTGCAGTAAAGACCCTGATGAAAGACGGCAACAACACCATATCAAAGCTCTCTGCCAGCTATGCCGCCTACGTCAAAAAGCAGATGACCAACACCGGCTTGGTATCCAAACAACGCTATACTGACTTTGCCACTGTGACTCGCGAACTCGATTCTGTGCCTGACGGGCAGGCAAATGCAGGCAAACAAGGCTTCGGACAGTCGTTGCAAGGTCGTTTCAATAAGTTCAAGAATCAGAAACAGAAACGGTTTGAGAGTTTCAGAGACCAATGCAACCGCAAGTACACCGATTTTGTACGCAAGGCATGGGTGAAGTTTGACTCCAATGCAGCCATTGACAGACCGCAAGACCAGCACGTCGATCCACGTGTGTCGGACGATGCCGTACGCAACAATCAGACGCAGGAAGAGCGCAAGGAGATAAAGGCTTCGGCCAGCGTTCGGGCTGACAACACCGCGACAGTCACTCAGCCCACTCCAATAGAGCAAGTAAAGGAGACTTCGCTACCCGATGCTGTCAGCAGCTACAGCTCTTGCATGCCGTTCACCTACTTCGGCACCGATCTCAGCGTCAGGCTTGACGAGACCAAGCGTGTAAATCTCGGGAAGATTACTCCCGACCGCATAGCCGACGCCCTACTGTACTTCTCGACCGAGACGTATGACAATCTCCTGTACGACTGCCTGAAGATACGTCAGGAATATGCCCTGTGCGATTGGGCGTACCTCATGATGCTCCAGCAGCTGGCAGACCAGTTTTGCGGCGAGGGCACAGACGAGTCAACGCTGCTGCTCGGTCACCTGTTTTGCCAGAGCGGCTACAAGATAAGGTACGCATCGGACGAGAGCGGACTGCACCTGCTCGTGGCATCGCCACATATTATATATGGGCGGGCATACTACGTGATAGACGGCGATATGTATTACCCCATGAAGAACATCGCAGGGGCGGTAGACATCTGTCTTGCCCAGTTCCCCAACGAGAAGACCCTCTCATTGGATATAGACCGTCAGCCCCAGCTCGCCTGGGAGAGCGACGATACACGCACGATACGCTCAAAGCGTTATCCGGAGATAGAACTGACATTCAACACTAACAGGAATCTTCTGGCTTTCTACGACTGCTACCCTCCCTCATGCACAGACAACGACCCTACCACACGCTGGCTGATGTATGCCAATACTCCCGTCGACGAGCACGTCAAGGCAAAGATATATCCCACGCTGCGCGAGAAGCTGCAAGGGCTCGACGACCTTGAAGCAGTCAACCGCATACTGAATCTGATACAGACAGGCCTGGAGTACGAGTATGACGACAATGTCTGGGGTGGTGACCGAGCATTCTTTGCCGAAGAGACACTCCACTATCCGTTCTGCGACTGCGAAGACAGAGCCATACTCTTCACACGACTGGTCAGAGACCTGCTCGACCTGGATTGTGCTTTAGTGTACTACCCGGGACACCTTGGTGCTGCCGTACGCTTCAAGCAGACCGTGGCCGGCACTAATTATGTCACCGACGCAGGCAGCGTCTACACCGTGTGCGACCCCACATACATCAACGCCTACGTAGGCGAGCAGCATCCAGACTACGACAATGTCGAAATAAGCCTTATAGAATTACCAACTGCAAGACATGAACAATAACCGTTTCTCACCGCGAATACTCCTATTGGCCATCGCAACCCTAAGCACCATTGCGCTGAGAGCGCAGGAAGCAAAGCAAGTGTACGGCAGGTCGGTCGTCGTATGGACAGACGACATGACCCGAGGTCAAGTCCGACAAGAAGGCATCAGGCAAGCCAAACTGAGAGCCATCAAAGATTCTTTCAACGAAATAGTCACCTCGCATACCTCCATGCAAGAGGGCATCGTAGACGGAGAAGAATACACAGGCTATTCCGAGGATGTCAGCGTCATGCAAAGAGCAGAATGGGTAGAAGACACCAGGCAGCCCGAGTTTACCGACAGTATAAGCGGAGAATTACAGTTCCTCATCACCGAAGTATGGGGATTGGCTCGCGAGAAAAAGGATTCCGGCATAGGCCTGAAGTGGAAGATACTGTGTGGAGGTACAGACAGCCGTTTCGAAAACAACATATTCAACAACGGCCAGCGACTCTACATCAAGTTTCTCTCTCCGCTCAACGGCTATCTCGCCATCTATCTGCTCGATGCCAAACAGGCATACTGCCTGCTGCCCTACAAGAACCAGGCAGAGGGACGGTACCGCATAGTCGGAGGCAAGGAGTATTGCCTCTTTGACAAGAGCAGCGACCCCCAGGCCTTCCACTATACCATGACTACGAAAGCCCCTAAAGAGAACAACGAGATTGTCGTAGTGTTCTCGCCAAACAAATTTACGAAATGTGCCGAAAAACGGGGCACGACCCTGCAGACCAACCATGTCTCCAGACGAGAATTTGAAGACTGGCTCCTGCAGCTCAGACGCAGAGACATCGAGATGGTAGTGGATCGCAGCCGGCATGTAGTCATCAAGAATAATCAAACAAAATAAATCATATCTACACTATGAAGAAAAAAATCATCTTATCAGCATTCGCACTGATGTGTGCAGTGTTTTCCTATGCTCAAGGCAGCATTACAAGTGATGACGAGCCTTTGAACATCGACGAAGATACCACAAGCGTATCAAGTCTCGACGAGATTGTCAAGACTCAGGAAATGGTCTACACAAAGAAGTTTAGAGACAATGTAGTACGGAATGTGTGGAAACGCAAGAGCTCGTTCTCTATAGCATACACGACCACCAACTTGGAGGGAGACCTAATGATGTACAACCCCAAGATAGATGCTTATGAGCCCGAGCCCGTGAATCAGAAATTCAAGAATGATTGGGGGGTGACGATGAAGATTGCTACCACCGTTCGCTTCCACAAACGTCCCATAGCCGACATCGTGTCGTTCGGCCTTGACTACTCGCTTTTAGACCTCTCAGTCAACCACTACAAGGAGCTCGAAGGAGACAAGCTCTACAAGAGCAGCGAGACATGGACGGAAACCGTTGATGGCACGAATCGCAATCCACACTATATACCATGGGGGTTGCAAATGTATAATTTCACCTACGGCATGAATCTCGGTCCATCGATTGGAGTAGCTCCCTTCGCACGTTTCAGAAATCCCCATCTGGCACACCTCCGCCTTCACCTGTATTTCAATGTGGGCTACCGCGCAAGTCTGCTCTTGATGAAAGGCAACGACGACAAGGATGCTGCGCAGCCACGTGATGAGAAGGTCAAGGAATCATCAAAACTGCAATGGGGACACGGATTCTATACGATGTTCGGACTCAGAATGTCATGGAAAGGCATAGGCATTGGCTACGAGATGGTCAACGGAAGCCAGAAGTACAAGTCGGTGGAGACGGAAATCTACGGCTCACGTACAAACAAGCTTAAGGAGGCATCACACCGCATCGTATTGTCATATATATGGTAAATCTAACAATAAATCACAGGAAATCATGAAAAATAGAATATTAGCCATAATGCTTTGCGTGGCAGCAAGCGTCAACATCGTAGCACAGAGTCTCGCATCGGGCAAGTGCGGCAAGGACATAGCGTGGACCTTCGACGGCAAGACCCTCACAATCACCAATGTCTCCAAGAACTACCAAACAGTCTCTATTCGTGACTACAATACTACCAACCAGAAGGCACCTTGGCTACAAAAAAAACTCGATGTTAGGAGCGTGCGAATAGGAGAAAATATAGAAGCAATCGGCTCATGTGCATTTGCAGGAATGGAAAACATCACCGAAGTCATCTTCGAAGACAATCTCAGCGTGACGAGCATAGGCTGGGGAGCATTCCTCAACTGCCGTAGCCTGTCAAACATCTCTCTTCCTCCCTCTGTCAAGTTGATAGGCACAGTGGCATTTGCCAACTGTTCGGGACTAAACAGTATCAGGATCCCCGACAAATGCGTAGTACAAGACCAGGCCTTCCTCAACTGTACGGGAGTGAGGTCAATCAGCGTGAGCCCCACAGCATCGCTCGGACAGTACGTGTTCGCATACGAGAACAAGACCCCGAGCGGAGTCAAACACACACTCTATAGCTATGAGATAGGCCGCCTGCCAGCAGACATCAACGTCCGCAACTGCTACAGATACGGAATCGCCCCAGAGGCAGTCGAAAGGCTTCGCAGCAATGGTATCGGCTCATTGGAAGACTACGATCTCGTCACATCAGAGATTGACAGCATCATACCCAACATCGGCTACACCCGCGGAAGAACGTACGCCCTGATTATCGGCAACCAGAACTATCGCTTTGCCCCCTCAGTACCCTTTGCCATACACGATGCCCGCGTATTCCGCGAATACTGCGAGAAGACACTCGGAGTGCCACAGAACAATATCCACTACGTGCAAGACGGCACCAAGCACATGATCATGGAGGAAGAGCGCAGCTGGCTTGAAAGCATCGGCAACCGTCAGAACAAACGACTGATCGTCTACTATGCCGGCCACGGCGTCCCCGACACCAAAAAGCAAAACAAAGCATACCTGCTCCCCACCGACGTCTTGGCAGCCAAGCCCCACCAAGGCATCGACATGAATGAGTTCTACACAATGCTCGGCGATATGGAGTTCGAGCAGATATCAGTCTTCATGGACGCATGCTTCAGCGGCATCACGCGCGACAACCAAGGTGTGACCGAAGGCACCCGTGGCGTAGAGATCGAAGCGGAAGAAACCAGCATCAACAACGACAACATCGTAGTGTTCAGCGCAGCTCAAGGCAATGAGACAGCCCAGGGATTCCAGCGCGAAGGTCACGGCCTCTTCACATACTACCTCATAAAGGGCATCAAAGAGACCTCCGGCACAGCCAATTTCGGTGACCTCTCGGACTATATCAAATACAAAGTCAGCACGACCGCGCCCAACCTCAAGCTGCGTAAGCCCCAGACTCCAGTCACAACGGCATCAAGCAACGTAGGCGACGACTGGCGTTTGAAGTCATTCTAAATCTAAAATGCACAACTTATACGTCACCCCCTCTGAGGACTCCCTCAAGAAGGGGTGATTTTTATCAAAAATAGTTTGTTATTTAAAATAAAAGTCATACCTTTGCGTAGAAAAACCTCAATTTATACCACAAACCATGCTTGCAATATCGCAAAATAGTCAAGAAATAACTGCCAAAATATTTGGTAGTTCGAATTATTTTGATAGGCAGGCAGGCAGGCAGGCAGGCAGGCAGGCAGGCAGGCAGGCAGGCAGGCAGGCAGG
>CAMEQD010000033.1:0-32391 GCA_945932615.1 uncultured Prevotellaceae bacterium
CCGGCATCACCAAGTTCTCACAGCTGAGCATCTTCAGCGAGCTCAACAACCTCAACAACATCTCGATGCTGCCCGAGTTCGCAGCCATCTGCGGAATCACCGAGGAGGAGATGCTCACCCAGATGTCAGACTATATCGACAAATTCGCACAAGACAACGAGCAGACACGCGACGAAGCCATCGCTGACCTCAAACGTCAATACGACGGCTACCACTTCGCATGGCCGTCGCCCGACATCTTCAATCCCTTCAGCCTGCTCAACGCATTTGCCGTCAATATACTAAAGAGTTTTTGGTTCGAAAGCGGCACACCCACCTTCCTCATCGAAAAACTCAAGGAGTACAACGTCGTACCCTCCATGCTCAAGCCCACCGAAGTCATGGCATCAGACTTTGACGCGCCCACGGAGAATATGTCGTCCATCATGCCTCTGCTCTACCAGTCAGGCTACTACACCATCAAGAATTTTAATCGTCGAGTAGGCACATACCTCCTCGACCTCCCCAACAACGAGATACGCATCGGGCTCATGGCCAGCCTTCTGCCCAACTATATACAGCGAGACACATATAAAGGCAACACCACCGTGGCAGAAATGTACCTCGCCCTCTACAACGACGACCTCGAAGGAATGCTTCGCCTGCTCCAGACCTACCTGCTCACCATACCCCAGTGTGACAATACAAATTATGAAGGTCACTACCAGCAGCTACTCTACGTCATCTTCTCGCTCCTCGGCAGATACGTCGACGTCGAAGTGCGCACCTCAAACGGTCGCGTAGACATGGTCATGAACTCAGGCAAGTCACTCTACCTCTTCGAGCTCAAGCTCAACAAATCTGCCGAGGCAGCCATGCAGCAGATTAATCTCAAAGACTACCCCTCACGCTTCGCTCTGAGCGGACTGCCCATCATCAAGGTAGGCATGAACTTCGATATGGAGCGGCATACGATCGAAGGTTGGGAGATTGGTTGTTGAGGTTTTAAGGTTATAAGGTTAGTATCATTGGAATCAACTAAATCACAAAATAACCAAATAACCAAACCACCAAATATGAGAACAATAAAAACCATACTGCTATTGCCCATCTTGTCATTAATCATTAGTTGCAGCTATAATGACAAGCAAGTGGATTTGGCCATTACCAAAGCAGAAGAACTGCTCGATGTAAGCCCCGATTCATCTCTTGCCATATTAGACAAGGTTGACACCCTAAAGACAAAATGGCGTACGTCGCAACAGATGAGATACGAACTGGTTCGGGCACAGGCACAAAACAAGGCATATATCAACTTCTCAACAGACAGCATACTGAAGGAGGTCGTAGACTACTACGACACCCATGGAACAGCCAACGAGCGAATGACAGCCAGATATATGCTCGGCTGCGCTTACCGCGACATGGAAGACGCCCCAGCTGCACTAAAATATTTCAATCTCGCGACCGATATCGCAGAGCAGGATAGATCCAACTGTAATCCTACCACACTGATGAAGATACATAGTCAGATGGGAGGGCTATACCAAAATGTAGGAGCATACGACATGGCACTATCCGAAGATTCGATTGCAGAGCATATAGCAAGGCAAATAGGAGACACTACGTCGTTTATCCATCTGATGTGGACTCAAGCCTGCAGTCTGGAAAGCATGAATCAAAATGCAAGAGCAAAAGATTTACTCGACAGCATAACTATCATCCTTACGGACAACAATCTGACAGAAGAGCCAGTACTGATATACCCGATGATGATAGACAGTTATTGGAAAAACAAGGACACAAATAAAGCAGAACAACTCCTCCTTGAGTATGAACGAAAGACAGGTATGTCTCCACATTGTCCTGACGAAGAAGTAGCAGACATGGCATATTTCTATCGTAAGGGCAGATTATATCTCGCAAAGACACTCCCAGATTCGGCAAAATTGATGTTTGACAGACTGCGCCACTTAGCACAATCAACCGATATGCGACTCGCAGAGCGATATAGGCTGTTAGAGGCATCATACTACGGACTAAAGGAATCATATATCCAAAAACACCAGTTGGATTCAGCCATAAAATACGCAGACTTGTATTGTCAGGTCAGCGATACCATGTCGCAAACCCATGATTACGAACAATTACTGCGTTTGCAGTCACTATATAACTACACAAAGGCACAGGAAATCGCCTTCAAATCACAAGAAAAAGTAACATTTTTCAAATATCTGCTCATCTTACTCAGCCTGCTTGTCTTCATATTAGTTAGTATAGCATACAGCAGATATCAGAAACGTATGCTGATAGAACGTCATAAACTAATTCAAATCAATACGAAATACAAGCTCATATTGCAAAACTTAGACAAATCCACAAAAGAATTGCATGACGTCCGCACTGACTATAATCGTTTTATCGATGAAAAGCAAGACGAAATCCAGAAACTTCAACAAACGCTTCTCATATATCAGAATGACGCAGCCAATATTGAAGAAAGAGTAGATGAACGTACATTTCTCGAGAACAAGGAAGTAAAGCATTTACACAATCTTGCCATAGTAGGAAAAAGCGCAACTCCAAATGAACTTGCAGCAATCCGAGCTATAGCGAAATCATCTATACCAAATTTATATAGACTAATTACAGCCCCAGAATACGGACTCAAAGACTATGAGATAGACGTCTGTATCCTTATGCGTATGCAGTTCGTTCCTACAGAGATTGCCATATTGAAGCATTACAGTATGCAACGTGTCACTAATATAAAGTCTTCAATCAATAATAAATTGTTTGGGGCACAAGGGGCAAGAACCCTTGGAGCACATTTGCAAAAGATATGACGAAGGGTAAGGGTAGCATCTACCATTGAACAGTTTTCGGCCTATTATACGATCATTTTTTCATTTTCCCGTTTTTTCTTTTTTATCATTAGTAATTCATTTGCATTTTTCTTCGATTTCATCGCAACGAATATGATGCCACTACCCTGTTTATATAAAATAGTTTGTCAAAATATTTGCAGCAACACTTTGAAAAGGACGTAGAAAAACAAAAAGTAAAGAGGTGTACTGGTGTAATAAATGTAATATATGTAACTACCTGACAAACAGTAGATAAAATCTCTTACTGGATATAAAAACATATATGGTGTAATAAGTGTAATATTTTTATTTCTCAGATACAATTTTTATACATACCTTTGCAGTACAAAAAATTTCAATAACCCATAATTATATATACGCATGAAAAAATTAATTGTATCAGTAGTGATTGCCGTGTTGTCTGTGTCATCATTGTACGCACAAAGTGAGAACACAGAAAAACCTATAGTACTTACTCGTTGTCCACTTGAATACACCGATGGCTTAGGTAAGCTACGTCCCCGAACACCAGAAATGCCAATAGTGGTATATCAAGATGGTCATACGATAGATTTGTGCAATTCAGGTTTGTGCAATTCTGTAGTAATTCTCAGTGTTGAAGAGGAAACGATAATATACGAGGCGTTTGTCACCGAATCTTCGACCTTGATAACGATTCCTGACTATATTGTAGGAGAATATGAGATTCGTCTTTGTTGTGACACTTATTACTATGTAGGGACTATAATTCTTTAGCAAAATACTAATCAAGGCATAATTGTCACTTGTAGGCACGTATAAAGAGAGAGAGTAAGCGCAGGAATTTGTCAGACATAAATAATATAGAAGTAATGCCATTTGACAGTGGTGTACAAGGAAATATATGCTAAGATGACAGAAAACAGACGAACCCCTATCACTAATATTCCGCCAGTCTCCGTGTGCATGTCGATGTACAATGCTTCCAGATACTTGCGTGAGTGCATTGATAGTGTACTGGCTCAGACTTTTGAGGATTTCGAGTTCCTTATAGTTGATGACGGCTCTACGGACGACAGCGTTGAGATTGTCCAGTCATACCATGACAGCAGGATAAGGCTCATCAAAAACAAGCATGACTATATCGGCAGCCTTAACATACTGCTCGATGAAGCACGCGGCAAATACATCTCGCGAATGGATGCAGATGACGTGATGATGCCAGAACGATTACAGATTCAGTTCAAGTATATGTAATGTCCGTATACCATGCGTTGTATAATATTCGTAATATCAGTGATCTTCTTAGACTTAGCTGCCCATTCCCAAGGGATAAAGGACAGCGTGGCTGTCTATGGCAATGTCACGGACAGTTTCACCTACGAGCAGTTGAAAGGTGTTCATGTAGAAATCATGCACGCAGACAGTACGTTAATATCAGATTTCTATACTGGTCCCATATATGGATACGGAGGATACAGCCACAATATAGAAAAGGTGGGTTATCTTTACGTGCCACGGACTACATGTCTGTTTCGTTTCACAAAAGACGGTTATATCACACAGTACTTCACGCTTGAGAAGAAAAACATTGGTCGACGTGAAAAGCGCGTATTCATCGGAGAAGTCCGCCTAAAGAAGAAAAACGAGCCCAACTATAGAGAATTGGACGAGACGGTCATAACCGCCTCCAAGATACGCATGGTGGTAAAGGGAGATACGCTGGTCTACAATGCCGATGCGTTCCAATTAGCAGAGGGATCCATGCTCGACGGACTTATCAAACGACTTCCAGGCTTCGAACTGCGAGGAGGGCAGATACGTGTTGGCGGCGAGTATGTCAGCAGTCTGCTTGTAAACGGCGAAGATTTCTTCCGAGGCGACCCACGCGTAGCTCTCGAAAACCTCCCGGCCTATATGGTGGACAAGGTAAAAATCTATCACAAGGAGCACGAATACAGCTATATTACCAAGGAGAGAGACAAAAAGGAACTTCCACTCGTGGTAGATGTGAATCTGAAACGGCAATACGCCATCGGTTGGGTTGCGAATGTGGCTGCCGGCTATGGATTGGCAGGGCGCTATCTGGCACGCTTGTTCGGACTGCGTTTTACAGACAACTCACGTATAGCTTTTTACGGAAATGCCAACAACACGAATGACACACGCGAACCGGGTGTAACTGGTGAGTGGAAATCACAAGGCGCAGCTTCTGGACGTACAAACATGCAGACGGGAGGCATTGAGGCTTTGGTAAAGGACAAAAAAGGAGTGTGGAAATATATCGGAAATGCCCAAGTAGCCCATCGCACGACAGAGGACCGCAGTATAACGTCTACCGAAACTTTCCAGCCAGGATTAGAACACAGCACCTTCTCACGGTTGAGCCAGGAGAATATAGGGAACAATCTGAGAGTGCAGACTTCTCATCAGTACACCTATCGTAAGGCGCATGGACACCTGACTCTCTCCGGCAACGGATTCTACCAGCGAAACCGTAACCGCGCTAACAATCTTGGAGCAGAGTTCATGGATGACCCAGAAGATGCCTATCGCGCAGCATCTTTGGATAGTATTTTCCTTGGCACGAGCGACAGGCTTGCGTCATTGCTGCTCCACAAACAACGCGAACAAAGAAAAGAAACAACCGACAACTGGAATGGAAATATCCAGATGAACAGTTTTATCGAAATCCCTCACACACCAGACTATATCAACCTTTCTGCAAATGTCCGTGTAGACAGACAGAAGTCAACGTCCTTCTCCGACTACTTCATCAATTACAATCCAGCAATAGCGCTGACAAGCGACGATTATCGTCAGCGCTATACCACATCGCCATCATTTGCCATAGATGCAGGTGTAGATGTGACCTACAACTATCGCCCTGACTGGGGCTTTGTTACTCCCCACTATTGTTTTAAGGACGAATATCATGACACCGACCTTTCACTCTATCGTCTGGATCGTTTGGGGGATGATGCTCCAGCCTTTGGCGAGCTCCCATCAAGTGTGGCAGCCTTGATGAGTTGTCTGGACGCACCAAACTCCTACTCATCTAAGTTGAACACACAAATCCACCGTGCAGGAGCAGAGTTGGGATTTTGGATTCCCGGCAAGCTTCCCAGCCATCGCATCAAATTCTCACCAGAAATAGAATGGCGTATAGATAATCTTACGTACCACCGAGACATACTGCATACCAAGCCACACCGAAGCGAAGCAGTCTTTGTCCCCTCGGCATCGTGGGGTTTTGATAATTGCTATGTCAACTACAAAATGACATCATTCTTCCCTGACCTCCTCAGCCAGCTTGACTATACCGACAACTCAGACCCATTGAATATCTACAAGGGCAATCCAGACTTGAAGCGTAGTGTCAAACACAGCGTGGATTTCAGCCGCTCGCTTGGCAATTACCAGACGGGGTGGCACTTCTTCCTAAAAGGCGGATGGGAGATGATTAGCAACGCCATAGCCCACTCCATGGATTATGATGCAACTACAGGTATACGCACCTTTTCGCCACGCAACGTAAACGGAAACTGGGGAGCATACATTTCAGGAGATTATCAAAAACCACTTGACAAGAATCAACGTTTCATTCTTACCTCTGTCACCGATTTAAGCTATCGCAACAGCGTGGACTATGTGACAGAACGCAGTTCTGTACGCAATCTGAACGTCGGCGAAAGTCTGCATCTGAACACGCGTTTCAAGCAATATATCATAGATTTGAGTGTGGCGGTAAAATACCTACATGCTACATCACCCAATGCTCAGTTTGAGAACATCAATAGCTTTGATTGCAAATACAGCGCATCAGCCCAAATTCCCTTGCCAGCAGGCTTTGCATTCAGCACCGACCTTACGCTCTTCCATCGTACAGGATATACAGACAAAAGTCTGAATGAATGTCACTTTGTAGCCAATGCCCGTCTGTCAAAGACATTGCTCAAAGGTAGGTTGGGATTGGCACTCGACGCCTTTGATATTTTTCACGGACTGAGCAATGTAACCAAAATCATCAATGCACAAGGTATTACTGAGACATGGTATAATTCGCTGCCATCCTATGCAGTTATACAAGTCGCATATAAGTTTAGCAAACAGCCCAAGAAGAAAGATTAGACACGACACCTCCTATTAATCTCTATTTATGCCAGCATTCACAAGCAAATTCATAAAATTATTCCTATTCCTTATTTCTGTTTCTCTACATACATTCGCACAGAAAGCGCCAGTGAACTTCAACGGTACCATTGTAGACGCTTTCACGCGTCAGGCTATCAGAGGTGAAGTGACCTGTTCGTTGCTCCGCCCAGACAGCACAGTGATGCTGACCACCAAAAGCTATGAGCATACGGATCGTAGCAACGGCACAGTCCGCACGTTTTTCAAATTTGATGTGTCCCAACAGAAGGAAGGGAATTTTATCGTGAAACTGGAAGCCAAGGGATATGAGACCGTCTACAAGACCACAAGATTAGTGTGGAAATCAAAACCCATTGAAGTCACTCTCTGGAATATACCTATGCGACGCGCCACAAACACGACGGACGACGTATCTTTGAACCAGGTCGTGGTGACAGCTACCAAGGTGAAGTTCTACACGAAAGGCGACACATTGATATACAACGCCGACGCATTCCAACTACGGGAAGGCTCAATGCTTGACGCGTTAATAGCGCAACTACCAGGCGCAGAGCTGAAACCCGACGGACGCATCATGGTGAACGGCAAGTTCGTGGAGAGTCTTCTGCTCAACGGACGCGACTTTTTTAAGGGAGACAACACCGTATTGCTCGACAACCTGCCCGCTTATATGGTGCATCAAGTTAAAGTGTATACCGAAGAAAGCGAGACAAGCAAATTACTGGGTCGCAAAGTTGACGATGGCCGGTTTGTGATGGACGTGAAGTTGAAAAGGCAGTACGCCATCGGCTGGCTTGCCAACGCAGAAGCAGGCTATGGCACAAAGAACCGCTATCTCGTTCGTCTCTTCGCTATGCGCTATACGCCACAATCACGCCTATCCCTCTTTGGCAACCTCAACAATGTGAACGATCGCCGCAAGCCCGACGGCAACGGAGGATGGGGTGACTTCGACATTTCAGGTGGACAGACATCAACGAAACGCGGAGGCCTGGACTATTCCGTATTCGACAAGCGCGACCGCTTCCAACTGTCGGGCAATGCAGACATCACCTACACCGACAATGAGGACGCATGGGGTGGCAACTCCACCAACTTCCTCCCCGGAGGCGATGTCTACAATGTGACTTCAAGCCGCACTAACAGCAGTAATCTCTCCATAAGCACACAGCATGAGCTGAAATTCAACTTCCAACAGAAACATCACGCATTCAGCCTCTCCCCCAGTTTCAACTATCGTAAGAACGATTATAACTATAATTTTTTGAACGGGACATTCAGCGTGAGCCCAATAGGTGATTACGTCTCCGTCCTCGACAGCCTGTTCTCACCCGATTGGACCACCACCATGCGCAATCTCATCCGTCGTAACGGAGAGCAAGCTATGGGCAACAGCCGCACTACAAACGGTAGCCTGTCCTTCTGGAGTTTCTTCAAGATACCCTATTCGCAGGACGGAGTGTCAGTTGATGGCAACCTTTCCTACAACGACAAGCGGCAAGAAGACTTCAACCATTTCCTGTACAATTATTATGAAGGTGAAGTCTTGCGCACCGATTGGCGTAACCGCTACGACGAATCACCCCAACGCAACTTTGGAGCCCAGGTGCGGACGAAGTACTTCTGGCATTGGAATCAAGAAATTATGCTTAACCCCAGCTACACCTTTGATTATAAATACGAATCGGGCGACCGCATGCACTACCGCCTCGACGTGCTTGATGAAAGTGCTGACCAGCCCCTCGGTTGGTTACCCTCCGAGGCTGCCATGCAGAGGCAGGCTCTCGACTCAGACAATAGTTATGAAGGACTGCTGCACCGCTATCGCCACGACCTGACGCTCGACTGGCAATGGCAGCATTACAGCAAGACAGCACAAGGCCGTCGTACTGCAGGCTGGGACTTACGGTTACGCCTGTCTGTCATGCTGGAGGACAACCGTTTCCGCTTCACCGACTACGTCGGGGGAAAGAGCGACCAGCATATACACAAGACCTACGTGCTGCCAAAAGCCCATTTCAGTCTGAAGCGCAATACACATGAGTTCCGTCACGAACTGAACTTTGCAGCCACCCTCAGCAGCAGTTCGCCATCCATGACCAGTCTGGTCAGCAAGACATTCGCGGCAGACCCTCTAAACGTGATGTTAGGCAATCCCGACCTGAAACAGCGTACCGACATAGATCTCTCCTTCAGCTATAAGTCCGACCGCTGGCTGCAACGCAAGGAACGCCAACTCTACGGCAATGCAGGATGGCACTATGCCGCAAGAGCCATATCCGTCAGTTACGTCTATGACAAAGGAACAGGCGCGACAACCAACCGCCCCGTCAATGTGGACGGAAACTGGAACGCATGGCTGAACGTTGGCTATACCACCCCTTTGGACAAGGCTCGACGCCTGACGCTCTCCACTACCACAGCAGTCAACTATTACCACCTTGTCGACTTCTCTGGAAGCGACCCAGCTGTCGCTCCCCTGCGCAACACCACTCAAACCGCCTCCCTCAGCGAAGAGTTACGGCTGAACTATCGTTATCGTAGAGTAGACGTGGGGGTGAAGGGTAATGCCTCTTGGAACCATGCCACCGCCGACCGCAATGACTTTGTGAATGCTGACACCTGGAACATCCACTACGGTGCCAACGCAGTAATAGACCTACCATGGGCGTTCCAGATATCCACCGAACTGACCATGTTCACCCGTAGAGGCTACGAATCTTCCACAATGAACCGAGACGACTTGGTGTGGAACGCACGCATCTCGAAGGGATTCCTGAAGAATCGTCTCAGTCTGATGCTTGACGCATGGGACATTTTGGGCAACCTGTCCAACGTCAACGCAGGCATTGACGGTCGAAGTCGCTGGGAATATTACACCAACGTTATCCCACGCTACGTCATGCTACGCCTTCTGTATAAATTTGACAGGCAACCTAAAAAACAGAAGAAGTGAACAAGCAACAGAAAGGCGTTTTAAGAGACAGCACGTTTGTAGTTGTATCGCTGTTTTAGATGAATCTGAAATACCTTTAATTTAACAATCAGATTAACCAATGCGATTCACCCGTCAGTTTGACCAGATGGACTGCGGTCCAGCATGTATCCGCATGGTAGCCTCTGCCTACGGCAAGGACTATCCGCTGTCCTACCTGCGTTCGCTCTCTCACCTCACCCGTGAGGGAGTGAGCGTAGCAGGCATACGCCATGCCCTCGGAGAGATAGGAATGGAAAGCGCAACCTTCGAGATGACCATCGTACAGCTGCGAGAGAAATGCCCCCTGCCTGCTATCCTGCACTGGGAGCAGAACCACTTTGTGGTACTATATGACGTAAAGAGAAGCCGCTGGACAGGAAAATGGAAATACTACGTAGCCAATCCCGCCTACGGCAAGCACGCCTTCAGTGAGGAGACCTTTTCACACTTCTGGCTCAGCGGAAGCAAAGGAGTTGCCATAGGCATCGAGCCGCGTGAAGATTTTTTCGACAGGAAGCCCGTCAAGGAAAAGCACAGCCTTCTACGCTTCGCACGCAAATACGTGTGGCCATTCAGATGGGAACTGTCGCAGTCAGCATTCGGTATGCTCTCAGGCATGCTCCTGTCGCTCGTCACCCCCCTACTCACACAAGCCATGGTAGACGAAGGCATCGGAATGCGCGACATGGGACTAATCCTGAATATCCTCTTAGCCCAAGTATTCATATTCATAGGCACCTTCCTCATGGGACTCATCAGCAGCCATGTGAGCCTGTATATGAGCACCCGCATCAACATCAACGTGCTGAGTGACTATCTGACAAAGCTCCTAAAGCTCCCCATGACATTCTTCGACACCAAGAGCGTCGGCGACTACCAGCAGCGTCTTGGCGACCACGGACGATTGCAAGGATTCGTAACATACAGCACCCTCCAGACCCTCTTCTCCATCATTTCCGTACCATTCTATCTCGCCATCATAGGGTGCTACAGCCCAGTCATACTGGGAGCATACCTACTACTGACAGGACTCAGCACAGCATGGATGACCCATTTCTTCCGCCGCCGCAAAGCA
The DNA here is from genome assembly GCA_945932615.1 of uncultured Prevotellaceae bacterium. Taxonomy (GTDB): domain Bacteria; phylum Bacteroidota; class Bacteroidia; order Bacteroidales; family Bacteroidaceae; genus Physcousia. The sequence goes on from CAMEQD010000033.1 coordinate 11,033, forward strand.
ATGGACTACGAACAGTTCAAGATAAATGCAGAAAACCAGAACAAGCAATACGAACTAATGTCAGGCATCACCGACATCAAGCTCAACGCCTACGATGACTACAAGATGGAAGAATGGCGCAATCTGCAAGAACGAAGCTACCGCATGAACGTAAAGATTCTCAAACTCGGTCAGATACAAGACACAGGCTTTACCATGATAGGACAGCTGCGCAACATCTTCATCACATGCTGGATAGCAGCCGAAGTAGTAAACGGCAACCTGACCCTCGGCATGATGATGAGCATCTCAGCCATCATAGGACTGGTGAACGGACCACTCTCACAGCTCATAAGCTTTCTGCAACAGTTTCAAGACGCCAGAATCAGCCTGGAGCGTTCGGAAGAAGTCCACCTCTGTGCCAACGAAGACACCCCGTCGCAAAGAGAAGTCCCGACAGACGAACCCTTGGACATCGAGGTGCGCAATCTGACATTCTCCTATGCCGGCAGCATCGGAAAAAACGTACTGGAAGACGTGTCGTTCACAATACCGGCAGGAAAGATGCTTGCCATAGTCGGAGAGAGCGGAAGCGGCAAGACCACACTTATGAAACTACTGCTGAAGTTCTACGAACCCAATGGTGGAGAGATACTTCTCGGAGGCAAGCCCCTGTCAGACTATTCAGCGAAATCCATAAGACGCGCCTCAGGCATAGTCATGCAGGACAACTTCGTGTTTTCCGACACCGTGAGGCGCAACGTTATACTGGGAGAGGCAGACGATGAGGAACGTCTGGCACAGGCCATGTCCACAGCCTGTTTGGAGGATTTCGTAGAGCGACAGCCCTTGGGAGTGAACACCAAGATTGGCGCAGAGGGCATCGGGATAAGCGGAGGCGAGAAACAACGCATAATGATAGCACGAGCAGCCTACAAGCGTCCAGTCTACCTTATGCTGGACGAAGCCACGTCATCGCTCGACGCCGAGAATGAGAAGAGAATCACAGACAACATATCCAAGGCTTTCGGAAAGCGAACACGTATCGTCATAGCTCACCGCCTGTCGACCGTTCGCGATGCAGACTGGATTGTAGTCCTGCGACAAGGCAGAGTAGTGGAACAAGGCACACATGCCAGACTGATAAGCACAAGAGGATATTATTTCGAACTCGTTCACAACCAGCTGGAGCTTGCGGCAGACTGAGAATGCAGGAATGAGATTGTAGAACAGAGATAGTAGATTGTACTGACATGGAAATACGATTCGGTAACATAGTGTTGCGCTACGGGGTCTTTGTGCTGCTTGTGCTGATGTGTGCAGGCATGATGGTGTTCGTGTGTAGCTTTGAGCTCAGAGTCAGGACTCCTATACACCTGTTTTATGACGGCGAAGGAGAGCGTTGGCATGGGTATGTCGCCAGACACGAGGGCTTCGGCGTACATCGGGGCGATACTCTTCTCGTGGTGCAGACCGCAGTAGGAGACGTCAGATACGTCGTAGACAGCATCGTGCCAGAGCCTTCCATGTGGCATATCACACTCCTGCCGGTAGGGAGAGAGACAGTCGCAGACTCTTATCGAGAGGGCTTCGTCTTCGTGGGCAGGCGAAAGATGATTTCATTTTTGAGGTTGTGAGGTTATAAGGTTTTTAGGTTGTAAGGTTATGAGGTTATTGTTAGATCCAACCAAACAACCAAATAACAAAACCGCCGCACAACCAAATACATACTGCGATTATGATAGGTTAAACTATGAACGCAAACAACACCGCTTTTCCGTCAGCATCATATTGTCCAGCTAAAGTACACAAAGGAATGTCGCAGCATATACGCCAAGTCGCCTTTCTCATTACATTTTTTGGAAATTGTTAAATATTGGTATAGATAAATAATATTTCTGATAAAATTTTGATATTCTGATAATCATTTTTATCTTTGTAGCATACAAACGACTAAACAACCAAAAATGCCCAACACTCTCCTTTGGATAGATGACGAGATAGACTTGCTGAAGTCTCATATACTCTTTCTCAACAAGAAGGGGTATGCGGTGGATACTGCTACGAATGGATACGATGCTCTGGAGATGTGCCAGACTGCCAACTATGACCTTGTCTTGCTCGATGAGAATATGCCTGGGCTCTCGGGGCTGGAGACTCTAGATAGGATTAAGGAGATTTCGCCTGCGACGCCCGTGGTGATGGTGACCAAGAGCGAGGAGGAGGATATCATGAATCAGGCTATCGGTGCTAAGATTGCTGACTATCTGATAAAGCCTGTCAATCCGACTCAGATACTGCTCTCGCTCAAGAAGAATATCCATCATCGCGAGATAATATCTGAGACGACTCAGACGGCTTATCAGCAGAATTTCGGTCGTCTCAGCATGATGATAAGCGAGGCGCGGAGCATGGGGGAATGGGTCGATGTCTACCGTATGCTCGTGCGCTGGGAGCTGGAGCTCGAGGACTCGGCCAACGAGGTCAGGGAGATGCTGCAGATGCAAAAGAAGGAGGCTGACCTCGAGTTTGCAAAGTTCGTCAGCCGCAACTATATGGACTGGGCTGGGGCGTTGGTAAACCATTCTGACGATGGGGGGCGTCCGCTCATGAGTCCAGACATCTTCAAGAGGGCTGTGTTTCCTGCCCTTTCCAATGGGGAGAGGGTGTTTCTCATCGTGATGGACAACTTCCGTTGGGATCAGTGGAAGATGCTGATGCCTGAGCTGACGGGTATGTTCAACGTCGAGGAGGATATGTATTGCAGTATTTTGCCTACGGCTACGCAGTATGCTCGCAACGCCATCTTCAGTGGTCTCATGCCTAACGAGATTGAGCGTATGTTTCCCGACTTGTGGGTCGACGAGGATAGCGAGGAGGGTAAGAACCTCAACGAGTCGCCTCTCATCGAGACTCAGATGAGGCGTTTCCGTCGTAGGGAGTCATTCTCGTATCACAAGGTGAACGATTCGCAAGGGGCGGAAAGGCTGCTTCAGCAGATGAGCAACCTGCAGCATTTCGACCTCAATGTCATTGTGCTCAACTTTGTGGATATGCTCTCGCATGCGCGTACTGAGAGCCGCATGGTGCGTGAGCTGGCTAACAATGAGGCTGCCTATCGCAGCATCACTCTGAGTTGGTTCAGACACTCGTCGGTGAAGGATCTGTTTCGGGCTATATCGATGCTGCCTTGCCGCGTGATTCTAACTACTGACCATGGCAGCATTCGCTCTGTCGACCCTGTTAAGGTGATTGGCGACAGAAACACTAATACTAACTTGCGCTACAAACTGGGAAGGAATCTCTCTTACAATGCTAAGGAGGTGTTTGCCATCACCAATCCCAAACTGGCAGGACTGCCTGCGCCTAATATCTCTACATCATACATTTTCGCGCGCGAGCAGGGCTTCTTTGCTTATCCCAACAACTACAACTACTATGTGCAGTATTTCCGCGACACGTTTCAGCACGGCGGCGTGTCGATGGAGGAGATGCTCATACCTCTCATCACGCTGACGCCCAAGCGGTAGGTCTCACTCTATGAGTACGGATCGCGTGCCGTCGTCCTGCTCTGTGATGCTCACGCTGACGGTGTCTGAGGGCAGGAGCGGCTCTATGAGCTGCGGCCATTCGATGAAGCATAGGCTGCCGCTGTTGAGGTAGTCTTCAAGACCGATGTCAAAGGCTTCCTCGATGCGCTTGAGGCGGTATAGGTCGAAATGGTATATGGGGTTGCCGTCTCCTGAAATGTACTCGTTGACTATGGCAAAGGTGGGGCTGGCTACGGCATCTGTCACGCCGAGTTGTTCGCAAATGGCCTTGATGAAGGTGGTCTTGCCTGCGCCCATCTCTCCGTAAAAGGCAAATACTTGGTGGCCGTCTATGTGAGCAACGAACTGGCGTGCTGCCTCGTGGAGACTATCGATTGTCGGGATTGGTATTTGCATTGTTGATGATAGAGAGAATTATGTACCACATTATGATTCCGGCGAAACAGCTTTCTGCAAGTAGCAGACATGGCACGCAGCCTATGATGAAGATATACTTGACCTTGTTGTCGGTCCACGACAGGTTCTTAAACTTCAGGGCAAAGAGTGGAATCTCTGCTACGAGGAGCATACAGAACAGGAGCATGAACAGCAGCAGGAAGAGGGCATTGAATTTGGGGCTCACGAGGAATGCGTGCTGCCCGACGATGAGACTGCCCCAAAACAGGGCGTTGGCTGGCGTAGGCAGTCCGATGAAGCTGCTCGTCTGGCGAGTGTCGAGGTTGAATTTTGCCAGACGTAGGGCTGAGAATGCAGCCATGAGAAAAGCGGAGTAGGGGAGTATGCTGCGTATGGGCTCTATGTAGTCGGGGTACTGCACTTCCTGAAACAGGGTGAATACCAAGGCTGAGGGGGCGACTCCGAAAGTCACTACGTCTGCGAGCGAATCGAGTTCTTTGCCTATCGGCGATGACACTCCTGTCAGCCGGGCTACCATTCCGTCGAAGAAGTCGAATACTGCGCCGAGTATGATAAACCCTACTGCAATGGCGTAGAATGACATCTTCATCCTAAACGACAGGGCGTTGTCGAGCAGATAGAATGACGCTTGGAAAGCGTAGAACGTGGCTATGCAGCCGCAGATTAGGTTGCAGCAAGTAATGGCGTTGGGGATATGTCTCTTGATCATTGCTTTTCTTCCTCTGATTGCTTACAAATGGCCTATGACTGTTTCGTTGCCTGTTGTCTTTTGCCCTACCTGGACGTCTATCTTGGTGCTGAGTGGTAGGTACAGGTCTACGCGCGAGCCGAACTTGATGAAGCCCATGTGCTCGTCTATGCAGCATTGGTCTCCCTCTTGCAGGTAGGTCACGATGCGCCGAGCCATGGCTCCGGCCACTTGGCGTACCAGTACGTCCTGACCATCGGGGGTGGTGATGACTACCGTAGAACGCTCGTTCTCGATGCTGGCCTTAGGCAACCATGCTGCCTGAAAGCGTCCGTCATTGTGTCGTGCCATCTTGACTGTGCCCTCTACGGGCACCCAGTTGGCGTGGACATTGAACAGGCTCATGAAGATGCTGACCATCATGCGGCGGTCGTGGAAGTATTCGTTCTCTTCGACTTCCTCCACCACTACGATTCTGCCATCAGCGGGTGCTACGACGACATTCGGCGAATCCTCGGCTTCGAAACGTCGTATGGGGCAGCGGAAGAAATTGACGAGCACCAGATACAGGGCAGAGGTTATGCCTACGGTGACGATGGTGACTGACGAATGCGTGGGATATGTGACGCTAAATACAAGTGCGTTAAACAATGCTACCACAAGAAATCCCAACACAAGGGTGTCAGCACCCTCGCGATGCAGACGTATTTTTTTTAGCTTACGGAGTCTTTTGCCCATTACAATGTTTGTGAAATTTGAACGCTTTCGTATGCAAAAATAAATAAAAAAAGGGGGAAAACCAACAGACGGTATGGTGTTTTTGACACTTGCGATACAAAAAAGGATGCCTGAGGGCGGTTTTTGCGTATTTTTTTGTACTTTTATAACCGAAAATCTCTGAAAGCAATAAAATATTAGGTTGATGCAAGACTTCGTACATCTTCACGTACATACTCAGTTCTCTCTGCTCGATGGTCAGGCGAGCATACCGAAACTCGTAGACAAGGCTGTGGCCGATGGTATGCGTGGCATGGCCATTACCGACCATGGCAACATGTTCGGAGTGAAGGACCTTTTCGATTATTGCAACAAGATTAACGGCAAGCGCAAAAAAGAGGGTCTTGAGCCTTTCAAGCCGATATTCGGCTGTGAGATGTATTGTGCGCGCCGAGGCGACAAATCCCTGCGTGAGGGCAAGATAGACTCCAGCGGTTGGCATCTGATTGTCCTGGCGAAAAACGAGGTCGGATACAAGAATCTTATCAAGCTCGTCAGCCGTTCGTGGGTAGACGGATATTACATGCGTCCGCGTACTGACCACACGGATCTCGCTACGTACCATGAGGGACTCATCATATCGAGCGCGTGCATAGGCGGGGAGGTGCCTCGTAAGATACTTACCGGCAATATAGAGGAAGCCGAGAAGACCATAGAGTGGTTCAAGAGCATCTGGGGCGAAGACTACTATATCGAGATACAGCGTCATGAAGTCAAGGACCCGCGGCAGCGTGCCAATCGTGAGACATACGAACTGCAGAAAAAGGTCAACCCCATACTCATAGACCTCGCTGCGCGCCATGGGGTCAAGGTGATTGCCACCAATGATTCACACTTCGTAGACGAGGACAATGCCGAGGCTCACGATCATCTGCTCTGTCTCTCTACGGGCAAGGACCTCGACGACCCTACCCGTATGCTATATACCAAGCAGGAGTGGTTCAAGACTCGAGAGGAGATGAATGAAGTCTTTGCTGATATGCCTGAGATTCTCGCCAATACCTGCGAGATACTCGACAAGGTTGAGACCTACAATCTCGAGTCCGACCCGATTATGCCGTTCTTCCCCATACCCGCAGAGTTCGGCACGGAGCAGCAGTGGCGTCAGACATTCTCAGAACAGGACTTGTTTGCCGAGTTTACTTCAGATGAAAATGCCGAACACCCCCTGCCTCAGGACGAGGGCGAGAAGAAGATTCGTAAGTTGGGAGGGTACGACAAGCTTTACCGCATAAAGTTTGAAGCGGACTATCTCGGCAAACTTGCATACGAAGGAGCCTCACGCCTGTATGGTACGGCATACAGCCAAATACCAGAGGGCAAGGCACTGCAGCCCAAGGAGCTGTCGGCATGGGCTGCCGAACACGGCATAGCCAAGGAAGTCGATGACCGCATACGCTTTGAGCTGCACATCATGAAGACCATGGGTTTCCCCGGCTACTTCCTCATCGTGCAGGATTTCATCAACTCGGCACGCGAGGAGCTCGGCGTATGGGTAGGACCGGGACGTGGTTCGGCAGCCGGAAGCGTGGTAGCCTACTGTCTGGGCATCACGCGTCTCGACCCCCTCAAGTATGACTTGCTTTTCGAGCGTTTCCTCAATCCGGACCGAATCTCGCTCCCGGATATAGACACCGACTTCGACGACGACGGACGTGGCAAGGTGTTGCAATGGGTCATGGACAAGTACGGCCACGAAAACTGCGCCCATATCATCACCTATGGCACCATGGCGGCCAAGAACTCCATCAAGGATGTGGCAAGGGTCGAGAAGTTGCCACTCGAACGTAGCAATGCTCTCTGTAAGGCCATGCCCGAACGCTTGCCTGACGGGATGAAACCAAAACTGGCCAACTATCTTGCCAACGACAAGAACGGCAATCCTATATGCCCGGAACTGCAAAAGGCAGCTGTATCGCCCGACCCGCGCGAATCCAATACCATCAAATATGCCCGTATGCTCGAAGGCACCGTACGAGGCACCGGAATCCACGCCTGCGGCTTCATCATCTGTCGTGACCCCATCTCAGACCATGTCCCCGTATCAACCGCCGATGATCCGGATTTCCCTGACATCAAGACCGCCGTCACGCAATATGATGGTCACGTCATCGAGTCTACGGGTCTCATCAAGATGGACTTCCTCGGCCTGAAGACCCTCTCCGAGATGAAGGAAGCATGTCGTGTCATCAAGGAAGCTCACGGCATAGACATAGACCCTGACAAACTCCCCATCGACGACGAGTTGACATACAAGCTCTATCAGGAAGGGCGCACCATAGGTACATTCCAGTTTGAGAGTGCAGGTATGCAGAAATACCTAAAGGAGCTCAGACCTACGGTATTCGAAGACCTCATCGCCATGAATGCCCTGTATCGTCCGGGTCCAATGGACTACATACCTTCGTTCATAGCCCGCAAGAACGGTCGCGAGCCGATCACATACGACCTCGCCGACTGCGAAGAATACCTCAAAGACACCTACGGCATCACCGTCTATCAGGAGCAGGTCATGCTCCTGAGCCGCAAGCTCGCAGGCTTCACCCGAGGCGAGAGCGACGCCCTGCGCAAGGCCATGGGTAAGAAGAAGAAAGACATCGTCGATGCCATGAAGCCCAAGTTCATACAGGGTGGGGTAGAGCGAGGTCACGACCCCAAGATACTTGAGAAGATATGGGCAGACTGGGAAAAGTTCGCTTCCTATGCCTTCAACAAATCCCACGCAGCCTGCTATTCGTGGGTGGCATACCAGACAGCCTATCTCAAGGCACACTATCCGGCAGAGTTCATGGCAGCCCTGCTCACACGCCGCAAGAACGACATCAAGGAGATAACCAAGCTCCTCGACGAGTGCAAATCCTTAAAAATCGAGGTACTCGGTCCCGATGTCAATGAGTCACACTGCAATTTTGGCGTCAACGACAAGTCTCAGATACGCTTCGGGCTCATGGCCATCAAGGGACTTGGTGAAAGTGCAGCAGAGTGTATAGTCAGGGAGCGCGAAAGCAACGGGCCGTACAAAAGCATATTCGACTTTGTGGAGCGCGTCCCCATGTCAGCCATAAAACGCAACGGCATGGAAAGTCTGGCATTGAGCGGTGCGCTCGACGCATTCAAGAGCGAGATAAAGCGAGAGCAGTATTTCGCTACCAATGCCAAGGGAGAGCCCTTCCTTGATGTGCTGACGCGGTTCGGCACCAGTTATCAGCAGAGCATGATGGAGGCACAATATTCTCTCTTTGGAGCCGAGATGGTGGAAGTCACCACTCCCCCGATACCCCAGGCCGAAGAGTGGAGTACGCTCGAACGTCTCAACAAGGAGCGCGACCTCGTAGGAATATATCTCAGCGGTCACCCTCTGGACGAATATGCCGTGATAGTACGTCATGTATGCAACGTGCACGCCGTCGACCTCGAAGACCTCTCGCCCTTTGTCAACTGCGAGTTCTCCTTAGGCGGTATCATCACCCACGTAAAGACGGGAGTGAGCAAACGTGGTGCCCCCTACGGAATAGTCACCATCGAGGACTATACGGGGCAGGGCGAGATACCCCTGTTCGGACAGGACTGGGCCACATGGGCAGGCTACATGATGCAGGGTAGCACCATCTATGTGACAGGACAGATACAGCCCGGACGCTTCGATCCGAGCCGTGTACAGATGATGATAGGTAAAGTGCAGTTCCTGCACCAAGTCAAGGACACCCTCATCAACAAGATAACGATATCCATACAAGCCGACAACATCACCGAAAACGAAGTCAACAATCTCATAGAAGTCCTGCGTGAGAACCCAGGCAAGGTAGAACTGTCATTAGTCCTGACAGACTGCGAGGGTCAAAGCTTGCCCCTCAAGCCCCGTGAGTCGCAGTTAAACGTCACACGCCAGCTCCTTGACTTCATAGACGAGAGCGAAAACATGGCATACGAGATTAGTTGAGTGAGTTGTTTGGTTGTTTAGTTGTTTTGTTGGATCTGACGACCATCAGAACGTTCATCAAAAACGCTCAATAAAAGGATCATAGCAATAACCAACAAAATAACCAAATAGCAAACCACCCAACCAAACAACCAAACAACAAAAATAACTAAATAACCAAATAGCAAACCACCCAACCACCCAACAAAATAACTAAATAACCAAATAACTAAATAACAAAAATTATGTCACAACTAATTAACAGCGAGAATTTTGATGCCCTCTGCAACACAGGCAAAGTGGTAGTGGTAGATTTTTGGGCCACATGGTGCGGTCCCTGCAAGCGTATGGCTCCGATAATAGAACAATTGGCAGAGGAATACGAAGGCAAAGCCATCATAGGCAAGTGCGACATTGAGGAGGACGACAAACTCCCCGTACAGTTCTCAGTACGCAGCATTCCCACCATCATCTTCGTCAAAGACGGAAAAGTGGCAGACAAGCAGATAGGACTCTGTCCCAAGGCAGTTTTGGAAGACAAACTAAAAGCCTTGTTGTAATGGAAGAACTCTTGTTTGCCGAAGAAGACCGCAAGGCGGTAGAATTCATACAGAAATACCTGCCGCAGGACGTCAAGGAAAAGTTCACCGAAGATGATATCTACTATATGCTCGACGCCTTTGCCGAGTACTGCGAAGAAGCAGGTCTCATTGACAACGAGGGCGAAGAGACAGAGGTGGACATTGATGAGGCAGCAGCCTTCATGGTCAAGCTCGCCAAGAAAGACAAGATCGGACAGTTCGAAGCCGAAGACGTACGCTGGATAGTAGACGGTCAGCTCGAATTTTGGGAAACCGAAGAATAGCCTTTCACCTCATCAATCAAGCACACATAGCCGATGGACGATGAAAAATACATGCGTCTTGCTCTGCAGCAGGCCAAAGAGGCACTCCTGCAGGGTGAGATACCTATAGGTGCTGTCGTAGTGAGCCACGGACAGGTCATAGGGCGAGGACACAATATGACTGAGCGTCTCCAGGACGTCACCGCCCACGCCGAGATGCAGGCCATTACGGCAGCGGCATCATATCTCGGAGGCAAGTATCTGCAAGACTGCACCCTCTACGTCACCGTAGAGCCATGCACCATGTGTGCAGGAGCCATAGGGTGGTCACAGGTGTCGAGAGTGGTCTATGGGTGTCCAGATGTCAAGCGTGGCTACCAGACCTACGCGCCCCGTGCCCTTCACCCCAAATGCAGCATTACCCAGGGAGTACTCCAAGACGAATGTAAGAGCCTGATACAACATTTTTTTGTCAACAAACGTCTCTGACCCAATGGCAGCACACAACCAGTTCGGAATTAAAGGCGAGGAGATAGCAGCCGACTATCTCCGCCTCAAGGGCTATACCATACTTGACACAAACTGGCGGAGCGGACACAAGGAGATAGATATAATAGCGAGATTCAAAGACACCATCATCTTTGTCGAAGTCAAGTCGAGAGCCAACGACTTCTACGGAAAACCACAGGACGCGGTAGACTGGAAAAAAATGCGCAACCTCATATATGCCGCCGATGCATACCTCAGATACCATGCCATCGACCTCCCCGTACGCTTTGATGTGATAACCATCACAGGCAGCATCGACAAGCCCTACATCAAACACTTCGAACAAGCATTCCGTCCATGAAGATAATACACCTCAGCCAGACCACCTCTACCAACGACTATATTAAATCAGTCGGGCAGACAGACAAGATAATCGTAGTCACCACACAATACCAGACCAAGGGACGAGGACAAAGCGGAGCATGGATTAGCGACCAGGGGCAGAACCTCCTCTTCAGCTTGAAGATACAGCCAGACGGCATTCCTGCCAGCCAAGGGTTCATATTGAGCCAAGCCAATGCCCTTGCCCTGAGAGACACACTCATGGCATACCTCCCAGAAGTGTCGGTCAAGTGGCCAAACGACATATATGCCGATGAGATGAAAATATGCGGCACACTCATCGAAAACTCCCTCTCAGGCAAGAACATACACCAATGCGTCATAGGCACAGGCATAAACATCAACCAAGTCAGTTTTCCCCCAGGTCTTGCTGCCCCAGCCACATCACTACGTCTGCTCACACAGCGAACAATACCGGTCATGCAAGTACTTGATGACTTTCTCACACATTTTCAGCACTACTACACTCTCGTCCAAGACCGCGAGTGGCAGACCATACGCCAGCAATACCACCAGTCCCTGTATCAAAGAGATGTGGAACGTCTCTATGCAGACCACGACGGCATATTTACAGGTATCATACAGATGGTCGAGCCAGACGGCCACATTATTATCCTCGACCATCAGGGATGGCAGCGCAGATATGCATTCAAGGAAGTCAGAATGCTCTGAACGTCGCGAACAAAACGAAACGAGAGCCTCCATCTGGTAATGGAAGCTCTCAGAGACTTTATTATTTTTAAGATGTTAAATCAATTGCGCTTTGACGCAGAGTAGTTGATACGCAAAGCCCAAGACTTACGCAGTACCTCCTTGATATCTGTGATATAACCCATCTGAGTGCGCTGGTCAGCCTTGATAGAGATGGTCTGCTCGGCCTGATTCGCCATACCCTGGCGTTCAGCAGCCACGAAGTCCATCACCTCGCGAGGCTCAGCATAGCGGTCGTTCAGCTGTATACGTGTACCGCTACCCATCTGAGCACGCAGAGCGTCAGTAGGAGGACCGACATAGATGAAACTTACCGCACTCTTCTTGGCCAGCTTCTCAAGCTCTGTACCCGCAGGCACGGTGAACTTAACCTTGAGAGTGACCTCACGCATCGTCGTCACGATCATGAAGAAGAACAAGATGGTGAAGATCAAGTCAGGGAGAGATGAAGTGTTCATCTCGGGCATTTCGCGGCTTGCCTTTTTCTTAAATCCTGCCATTATCAGTTTCCTCCATAGTTTTTAGGTTCGGCCTCAGATATCCTCTGAGGATAGTATGCACGTACTGCTACCTTCTGTTCTTCTGTCAGAGCCGCATACTCACGATGGAACTTGGACTTAGCCAATTCATTTCTGAGCTCGTTGTATGCTGCCACCAACTCGTTCTGTACAGTGAAGTACACGTCGTATGGAGTGCCACGGTCAGTCTGTACTGAAATCACATGGTTCTCCGTGACGTAGCACATACCCAGAAGGTCGATGTTCTTGGCCACACGCTCTGGGAACTTAGGCAAGTTCTGCTCGTTTGCGATGAATACCTTGGCACGTGCGCGGAGGTCAGCCAGTTCGGCATATCCGCTACCGTTGCCGTCAGATACCCAAAGGAAACCCTGAGAGTTAATACGCACACACATGATGTCGCGCTCATGGATATCCATTTGAGCCTGTTCCTGTTCCTTATCTGGTGGCTGTGGCAGACGACGGGCGAGACCCATGTCGGTGTCCATACTTGTAGTCACCAGGAAGAAGATGAGCAGCATGAAAGAGATATCGGCGGTAGAACTGGTGTTCAGTCCGGGCATTTTCTTTTTCTTCTTAGCCATATCTTTCTCGCTGTGTTAAACTGTTTTACTTAGAAGCATTCTTGGTCAGGATGCCAGACATAGCCACACCGACAGCAGCAACAGCCACTATAGTAAGGATATATATGCTCCAGATGAACATATCTACGACCTGTACCCAACCGCCGGTAGTCACGGTGCCGTCAGCAGCAGTGAAATCCTCTTCGCCGATGCCAAGAAGCAGACCTACGACCAGAGAAACTATAGTCAGCACGATGGTACCCATAATCACCTTGCCGCCAGGTACGCCTGTAGTGGCAGCAGGATCGTTACCCTTGGTACTCTGTGCGCTCTTCACTACAGACCACACGGTGAGACCAGCTGCAGCGACCACCATCAGGTACATCCATACCAGCAGGAGGCCTGTGCAAGTCGGAGCCACATAGTCGCCCTCGTAGTTGTCCCATCCCAACAGGAAGAAGAGAATGAAGACAACAAGGCTGAGGCCGATTACGCCCAACATTGCGTATTTTGATATATTCTGTATTTTCATTACTTGTCTCTCCTTAATATGAAATAAGTGGATTCTTTAATATTTAAGGTACGACCCCGAAGGATTACTTCTGGCACTTGTCGCTCTTCACGCACATTACGAGCAGTTCCTGAGCAGCCTCCTCCATATTACCAGTCAGAGCCTCTACGCGAGCAAGAATGAAGTTGTAGAACACCTGCAGAATCAAGGCAACGACGATACCGAAGATAGTAGTAATCAAGGCCACCTTCATACCGCCAGCCACGACTGTCGGGCTGATATCACCAGCCTTCTGGATCTGGTCGAAGGCCATGACCATACCAATCACAGTACCAAGGAATCCGAGAGATGGAGCCATGGCGATAAACAGAGTGATCCAAGAGCAGTTCTCCTCGAGGTAAGAACCCTGTACCTCAGCCTCCATATTGATAGTACGCTCGATGGTAGCGATGTCGTTCTGCTCCTTAGAGTTCAGACACTCAAGAGCCTTACGGCTGACCTGAGCCACAGGACCGCGAGTATTCTTGGCCTTCTCGATAGCCTCAGCAACCTTGCCAGCAGCCACGAGCCCAGCGAGCTCAGCACAGAACTTGCGAGTGTTGATCTGAGCCAAGCTCAGGTAAATAACACGCTCGATGCAGAAAGCAAGACCGAGTACCAAGGCGATAGCCACGAGCGACATGAAGTCAGCACCACCCTCGATGAACTTTGTCTTCAGAGCCTTGTGAATGCTCTCAGACTCCTCCTCTGCCACAGCAGCCTCGACAGGAGCAGCCTCGACGGCAGCCGAGTCAGCCTCTACAGAATCGTTCACAGCAGCTTCAGTCGTGTCAGCAGCAGCAGCCACCTCATCCTCCTGAGCCATTGCAGTTGACGTTGCAGCAAAAGAAACAGCAGCAACCATAGCAACAATTGCAAATAACTTTTTCATTGTTTTGGTAATTTAAATTTATTTGTTATTAATAATTTATAGTCAGTTTGCGGAGAGAGGGGGATTCGAACCCCCGAAACGCTTTTGACGTTTACACGCTTTCCAGGCGTGCCTCTTCAGCCACTCGAGCATCTCTCCAAACATGGTTTCCGAATACAAAAATATCATTTTTTGTTTATAATTCGGCATTTTTATTGAAAAAAGTTACCCATAGATAGACTTTTTTCCTCTTTCATACGACAAACGCAGAGTCAAAGCGTCCCAAATACACGCAGAGCATTTGCGTCAGTCACCCTTTCCACCACATCGATGTCAGTCCCATATACCCCAGCCACAAACTCCGCAATGTCTCGCACGAACGCAGGCTCGTTGCGCTTGCCCCGATGCGGTGTGGGAGCCATATAAGGCGCGTCAGTCTCCAATACAATCCTGTCGAGAGGCACACGACGCAGCGTCTCAGGCAAGCGGCTCTTCTTGAACGTCACCACGCCACCGATACCAAGGCAGAACCCCTCATATTTCAATAGCCTCACCGCCGTCTCAATGCTTCCGCCGAAGCAATGGAAGATGCCACGAAGACCATCACTGCGGTGCCGATCCATAATCCTCAGCAATTCAGGCTCAGCCTTGCGTGTGTGTATCACCAGCGGCAAGTCCAAATCGCGAGCCCAGCCTATTTGTCTCTCAAACGCCTCAATCTGTTCCTTGCGGAACGTCTCGTCCCAGTAGAAATCCAGACCGACCTCACCCACTGCTACGAAAGTGCCACGCTCAGCCGACCTCAGTACAAGCTCCATTCTGTCCAGCACCTCAGTCCAGTCAGTCTTCACGTCCTCGGGGTGAAGCCCCATCATCGCCCGGCAAGCCTCGGGGTAGTCTGCCACCATGCTCATCATACGCGGAATGCTTTCCTCGTTGATATTCGGCAGCAACATACGGCTCACCCCAGCCGCCGCAGCACGCGACATCATCTCACTGCGGTCGATGTCAAATTCAGGCTCATATATATGAGTATGTGTGTCAATCACAGTAATCCCTCAGAACTTTCTGCCCAGCAGAGTCAAGGCATACTGCCAAAGTACCGCCTTCTTCTCCTCAGGGAGCGCAACCCTGTCGAGCAGCACCTTCGCCTGACCGAAGTAATCGTTGATGAGTCCCTCACACAGAGAGCGAACCCCAATCACGTCGTATAACCTCGTTACAGCCCTAATCTTCTCCTCTTCGTCGAAGTCCTCGGCATTAATCCAAGAAACAAGCTCAGCCCTCTGGGACTCGTCCGCTCCGAGCAAGGCATTTATGAGGAGATACGTCTTCTTGTTGCACAGTATATCACCGCCGATGCGCTTGCCGAACGTTTCAAAATCGCCATACACATCGAGCAAGTCGTCCTGCAACTGGAAAGCAAGGCCAATCTTTTCGCCAAACTGGTACAGCAAGTCAGCGTCCCCATCAGGAGCCCCAGCCTGCAAGGCACCAATCTTCAGAGCAGCAGCCAGTAGCACACTCGTCTTGAGACGAATCATCTCGATATACTCGTCGGTAGTCACGTCCAGGCGAGATTCGAAGTCCACATCATACTGCTGCCCCTCGCCAATCTCCAGAGCCGTCCTCGTAAACACATCAAGCACACGCTCCAAATGTCCGGACTTGCACTGGGCTACCATCTGATAGGCAAGCACCAGCATAGTGTCGCCACTCAGTATGGCAGTATTGTCGTTCCATACCTTGTGAACACACGCATGTCCCCGGCGCACCTCAGCCCTGTCCATCACGTCGTCGTGCAGGAGAGTATAGTTGTGATACGTCTCAAGACCAAGAGCCACAGGCAGAATCGACCTGACGTCCTCGTCATACATGTTGTAAGCCAAGAGCATCAGTACCGGGCGCAAACGTTTGCCACCCATGTCAAGCACATACCTTATAGGCTTGTACAGACCAGAGGGCTGGCGTTCCAGATCGAGGTCAGCCAGCCCCTGATTTATAAAGTCCAGAATCTCTTCGGGCGTGAACATAAGCATTTAGCTCAGGCGGAACATTACAGGGAGGTTGAAACGCGCGCGTACAGGCTTGTTGCCCTGACGTGCAGGCTTCCATTTAGGCATGGTCTTGACCACACGCACAGCCTCGTCCGAGAGGTGCTGGTCCTGCGAGCGCACAACCTTCACATCGACGATCGAACCGTCCTTGTTGACCACGAAAGCCACAATCACACGACCCTGCACACCCTGCTCACGGCAGATTTCAGGATAGCGTATATTGCTGCTCAGCCACTTGTAGAGAGCCTCCTCACCGCCGGGGAACTGAGGATTCTCCTCAACCACGTCAAAGATGCGCTCATCGTCAACCTCCTCGACCACAGGACCCACAGGACCCGTAGCCACGGCAGCCGAAGGAGCACCCGTACCCACCACCGTAGTGATAGCCTGGTTAACCTCCTCGCTCGTCTCAATCTCCTCCTGAGGCAGCTCAGTGTTGTCGTCCACGATGTTCAGCACCTCCGGAGTGATAGGAGTCACGGCAGCAGGTGGAGGTGCCACGACCTCCTGTTGCTGAGTGATAGGAATCATGTCCTCCTCCATAACGAAGTCGTAAATCTTCTCCTCCTCCACTACTTTCTCCTCGCGCTGAGTGTACTCGAAAGAGACGAACATAGCCGCAAGCACTACCACATATCCAATCAGGATATTAGTAGACTTCTGCTTGCGGAAATCGTCGTTCACAGTTTTGATAAATTCCATAATGATATATTGTTTTTTCTATTTTTCACGTTGCTGCATTCGCAAAAGTAGCACTTTTTTTTATATTTGACACAAACAAACAGTTATTTTTTAGACAAGAAATACATTTTTCACCCCGACAGCACTAATATTGCTCCAAAAAGCGTTATCTTTGAAGACAAAATGCACTCCATGTATCGTAATAGAGCCATAATATACCTGCTCGTCGCCCTCCTGTCGCACGTCCTCGGTCATGCACAGGAAGGTCGCAGCATATTCAATTTCCTCAATCTGCCCACCTCATCGCACGCCCTTGCCCTCGGAGGCAAAAACATCACCCTCGTCGACGACGACGCCTCGCTCGCAGCCATCAACCCAGCCCTCATGGCCAATGTCACCGACCGCAGCCTCTGTTTCAACTTCCTTACCTATATGAAAGGCAGCAATGCAGGCTCCCTCAACTACGTCCAAAACCACGGCAAGTATGGCAACTGGGGCGTAGGAGCCCAGTTCGTAGGCTACGGAGGCATCATAGAGACAGACCTCGAAGGCAACCGCCTCGGCACCCTCACAGCCCTCGACATGAACCTCTACGGCGGCTATAGCTACATGCTCTCCGACAGATTTACAGGCGGAGTCTACGGCAAATTCCTATACAGCCACTACGCAGGCTACACCTCCATAGGCCTCGCCGTAGACCTCGGCATCAACTATTACGACGAAGACCACGACCTCTCCATCTCCACCCTCTTTGCCAACCTCGGCGGACAAGTGCGAGCCTTTGGCGACGTCAAGGAGCGGCTCCCCATCGACATGCAGATAGGCATCAGCAAGGGCCTCACATTCCTCCCCGTCAGGCTGCACCTCACCCTCTTCGACATGTTTCAGTGGAAGAGCTCCAACTACAGCAACGGAGGCGAACCCGTAGGAGCAGGACAGGTCATACTCAGCCATATAGACCTCGGAGCCGACATACTCCTGTGGCAAGACCGGATATGGGTAGGCTTAGGCTACAACTTCCGTCGCGGCTACGAAATGAAAGCCGCAGGCAGTTCACACGCCGCAGGTCTCACCCTCGGTGCAGGCCTCAGCATCAAGAACATCAAGTTTGGCATAGCATACGGCAACTACCACTACGGAGCCCCCACGCTCGACTTCACCCTCGCCTACAGCTTCCCGAGAAAGCCCAAACAACAACCCAAAAAACAATCGACCCAACCAAACAACCAAACAACAAAATAACCAAACAACATGAAAAAAATAACCATAGCCATAGACGGCCACTCCTCCTGCGGCAAGAGCACCATGGCCAAAGACCTCGCACGCCAGATGGGCTACGTCTATATCGACACCGGCGCCATGTATCGCAGCGTCACCCTCTATGCCATGCAAAACGGCATGATAGACCCACAGGGCAACATCGACACCCAGCGACTTCAGGCAGCCATGCCCGACATACACATCACCTTCCGCTATAATCCCCAGCGAGGACGCCCCGACACCTATCTCAACGGCAAGCTCGTCGAGGACGACATACGCACCATGCAAGTCAGCAACCACGTCAGCCCCATCGCCACATTGGGCTTCGTACGTCAGGCCATGGTACAGCAGCAACGCCAGATGGGACAGCAAGGAGGAGTCATACTCGACGGCCGCGACATAGGCACCGTAGTCTTCCCCAACGCCGAGCTCAAGATCTTCGTCACCGCCAGCCCCGAGATACGCGCCAAGCGACGCTACGACGAACTCACAGCCAAAGGACAGACCGTAGACTACCAAGAGATACTCCGCAACGTACAGGAGCGCGACTACATCGACAGCCACCGCGAAATCTCGCCCCTCACCCAGGCTCCCGATGCCATCGTGCTCGACAACAGCGACATGACAATCCCCCAACAGCAAGCATGGTTATTGAAATTGACGAAGGAAGCGGTTTCTGCTTCGGAGTGACCCGAGCCATACGCAAGGCCGAAGAAGAACTCAAAGACAGCAAACCACTATACTGCCTCGGTGACATCGTACACAACGGCACCGAGTGCAGCCGCCTGCAAGACATGGGCTTGCAGACCATAGACCACGCCCAGCTCAGCCAGCTCCACGACTGCAACCTCCTGCTGCGAGCCCACGGCGAGCCCCCCACCACCTACCACCAAGCCCAGCAGCAGAACATACACATCATCGACGCCACCTGCCCCGTAGTCCTCCATCTCCAAGACCGCATACGCAAAGAATACCAAGAGAGCCAGCAGTCCGCCACCCCCAAGCAGATAGTCATCTTCGGCAAAAACGGACACGCCGAAGTCCTCGGGCTCGTCGGACAGACCCAAGGCACTGCCATCGTCATCGAAAGCCCCACCGAAGTCAGCCGGCTCGACATGAACACCGACATCAGTCTCTACAGCCAGACCACCAAAAGCCTCGACGGCTTCCGTCAGATAGTAGACTATATACAGACCCACATCAGTCCCCACGTCAACTTCAAATACGCCGACACCATCTGCCGTCAGGTAGCCAACCGTATGCCCAACATACGCAGCTTTGCCCAGACCCACGACGTAGTCCTATTCGTCTGCGGGCGCAAGAGCAGCAACGGACGCGTCCTCTTCGGACAATGCCAAGACGTCAATCCCCGCAGCTACATGATAGAGACTGCCAGCGAGATAGACTCATCGTGGTTTCAGCAATGCGACACCGTAGGTATCTGCGGAGCCACCAGCACCCCCAAGTGGCTAATGGAGGAGTGCAAAGTACGAGTCGAGCAGCTCAGTCGCAGCCACGAATGACGATTTCCTGCCAGAGAGCACCTCGCCCTCAGCCCTCTGCAGCATCGAACTGATAGAGGCATTGCCATAGAAACTATTGCGCAGACACTCATCGATACTCTCATACATCCAATATTTGGCCTGCTCAGCACGACGCACCTCAAAATACCCGTTAGCCTTGACAAAGTCAAAATAACGGTAGATCATATCCCACACCTCCTCGATGCCAGTGCCATAAAAACCACTATAACACAGCACCTCAGGACTCCAGCCGCTGTCAGGCGTAGGAAACAGGTGCAAGGCATTGCGGAAATGACCCGCAGCCAAGTGGCACTTCTCCACATTGCTGCCGTCACATTTGTTTATCACGATGCCGTCAGCCATCTCCATAATGCCACGCTTTATACCCTGCAGCTCGTCGCCAGTACCAGCCAGCTGTATCAGCAGGAAGAAGTCCACCATCGAGTGGCACGCCGTCTCGCTCTGTCCGACTCCCACCGTCTCCACGAAAATCTTGTCATAACCCGCAGCCTCACACAAGATGATAGACTCACGAGTCTTGCGCGCCACACCACCCAGACTGCCCGCCGAAGGACTCGGGCGTATAAACGACTTGGGGTGTACACTAAGCTTCTCCATGCGAGTCTTGTCGCCCAAGATACTACCCTTCGTACGTTCGCTGCTCGGGTCTATGGCCAATACAGCCAGTTTGCCGCCCCACTTGTCCAGCACATGAATGCCAAACTCATCTATACTCGTACTCTTGCCAGCCCCAGGCACACCGCTGATGCCGATGCGCACACTCTTTCCACTATAAGGCAGACACTTCTCAATCACTTCCTGCGCAATCTGGTGATGCTCAGGCAGAGTACTCTCCACCAGAGTCACCGCCTGCCCCAGCATCGAAGCATCTCCCTTGAGGATACCCTCCACATATTCAGCAGCACTAAGACGTCGACGCACATAAGAACCACGCTTCAGATACGGATTGCGGCTCGAAGGCTGCGCAACCCCCTTATTGACAGTCAGACCGGCAAACTCGGCAGAATTTTCAGGATGGAACATATTTTATGAGGTTATAAGGTTATTAGGTTTTTAGGTTATAAGGTTATAAGGTTATAAGGTTATAAGGTTATTAGGTTTTTAGGTTATTAGGTTATTTTTTTTGGTTATTCTTTAGGTTATTCTTTAGGTTATTAGGTTTTTAGGTTTTGGGGTTATAAGGTTATTTTTTAGGTTATTCTTTAGGTTATGAGGTTTTTGGGTTTTGGGGTTATAAGGTTATTTTTTTGTTAGGGTTTTGGGTTATCTTTAAGTTTATGAGGTTCTGGGGAGTGAAAGTCAAATTAGGGAAGTTCGATTAACAGGGTAGAAGCCCCATCACCTACAAATTTCACGAGCTTACCTCAAAACCTTATAACCTCAAAACCTCAAAACCTCAAAACCTTATAACCTCATTTTGTCTATCTTACACGAATGCTGCTTCGTCTCCTTGTCGTAGTTAATCCCTACGAGAAGGATCTCACCAGTATACTCCGCAATCTTCGCAGGGTAGTCCTTCCTTCTGATTTGGTCGAGTG
>CAMEQD010000034.1:0-30947 GCA_945932615.1 uncultured Prevotellaceae bacterium
GAGTTGCAACATTTTCATTCCCTTTGGCGAAAGCCGTTCATGTACGTTTCATATCGGTTAAGTGGTACCGCTCCAGAAAGTGTTCTATGACATGATGGCTCAGCAGCGTGTGTAGCGGAAGTGTGGTACCGCCTGTCCGGCATCTTGACTGCAACTATAAACAAGTCTTTATTGTTCCGACAAAAGTCTTGCACGGATGCTTATATTTGTATTGGGATGGAACGAAAGTCTCAAGGCTAACTGGGGTACAATTTGTACCCTGGTTCCGTTGGTCAGCGAAGATGGTAAGAAACATAAGGAAATCCCTCAAACAAATAATAAATAAAAAGGCACTTGCGATTGCTCGTAAGTGCTTGATTTCTTATTGTGGACCAGCCTGGGCTTGAACCAGGGACCTCCAGATTATGAGTCTGTTGCTCTAACCAACTGAGCTACAAGTCCAAAAAAAGCAAAAGCGGAGGTAACACACGGCTGGGAGGGAAGGAGGGGAAATGTGGGCACCGTGCATTGCATTTCCGCTTTTGCGCTGCAAAGGTACATAAAAAATTTGGAACGCACAAGAGAAAAACATATTTTTTTTGAAAGACAAGGCGTTTTTTTGCCCTCTTAGCCTCAAACAGACATTTTTACGAGCCGCGAGCAGCCAAGCCAGACAGTCACAAAAGCACACAGACACACCGCCATGATAGAAAAATGGCACCTCAAGGAGAGAGATTCTCAGATTATATTGCTAACTTTGTCAGCACTTGCTCTACATGCGACAAAAGAATAAATCAGTAATACCTATGAGCAGCCCCTACACGAAACACAGGAATAATGCCATAACATCACTTAGAGGCATCTTCATCATAATGGTAGTGCTCCATCACTTAGGCCTGTATAGTGAAGGAGGAACACTCGGAGTCGCATTCTTCTTTATGCTTGGAGGGTTAACCCTGTCGTTAGGCTATTACGAAAGAGTGTGCAGACCAGATTTTGAATATTCGCAATATATCAGGAGAAGGTGCGAAAAGTTCTTCCCGCTCCATTGGCTATGTCTGCTTGCAATCATGCCGCTAAGCCTACTGCCCATCATCAGAGGAATCGTCGACGTCAAGACAGCTGTGGCAGCATTCATACCAAACGTACTATTGCTCCAGAGCCTAATCCCCATAAAATCCATATACTTCTCATACAATGCCGTCTCGTGGTATTTGAGTTCCGCCATGATACTCGCCATACTCTACCCCTTCATCGTCAAAAGTCTCGATAGGCTATCATACAAAGGAAAAGCAATAACATTCATACTAATGCTGTCAGCATACTCTACACTCGTATACTTTCTCCACGTAGAATACCGCCATGCCATATTGTACATCAACCCATTAGTAAGAGTCGTAGACTTTACTATCGGCATCTATCTGTACCTACTCTATCGGGCGACAACAGCAGGCGGACAAGTACAGCAACCTACCCGAAAGAAATCTCTTGAGGCAATCTCCATAGCCATGATAGTCATAGCCGTGCTAACCTCCGTCGTCCTATCGAAAGACACCCGAAGGATAACCGCAGTATACTGGCTGCCAATCTCTGTCATACTGATGAGCAGCATCATGACCGACAGAGTCGAAGGAAGGCTAAATAGACTTCTCGAATGGATAGGAGAAAAGAGCCTTCCAATATTCATGACACACCAGATAGTCATCACCTATGTCGAAGCCGTATGCGGTTATATAGGACTAAACACCGCCGTGGCAAAGATAATCATATCGATACCATTGATACTCCTGACGGCATGGTTGTGTGACAAGTATTTCTTAGGAATCTGGAAAAAGGGATATGAGACATAATAGTAGGCTTCAAGCAATCTTTTATACAGTTTTCCAACAAAAACTCGCAGAAAATCTCAAAAAGGTGTATTTTGGTGCTGCAAAAAATCTCAAAAAGGTGTATATTTGCACCAGCAAAAATCTCAAAAAGGTGTAAGAGGTGTTATTATGAAGCGCAAAATATATCAGCAACTCCTTGATTGGAAGGAGAAAAGGAATGGAGAAGTGGCACTACTTATAGAAGGAGCGCGACGCATCGGAAAGAGCTATATCGTAGAAGAGTTTGCAAAGAAAGAGTATGAGACATACATCCTCATCGACTTCAACAAGGCTCCCCAGATGGTCAGAGACTGGTTTGACCTCTATCTCGAAGACCTCGACACGCTGTTCCTCTATCTGAGTCAGCACTACAAAGTGAGACTCCACGAGCGCAAGTCACTCATCATTTTTGACGAAGTCCAGCTGTGTCCCAGGGCACGAGCCGCCATCAAATTTCTGGTAGCAGACAGAAGGTACGACTATATTGAAACAGGTTCCTTGGTAAGCATCAAAAAAAACACACAAGGCATCGTACTCCCATCAGAAGAACGTCATATACAGATGTACCCTATGGACTTCGAAGAGTTCCTATGGGCTATAGGTAACGACATGCTGATGGACTTGATACGAAAAATGTACGCAGAGCGCAAACCAATGGGTCAGGCATTCCATCGTCAAGCCATGGACGCCTTTCGTCTCTATATGATAGTAGGAGGAATGCCACAAGCCGTCAAGAAATATGTCGAGACCAAAGACTTCGATGCCGTAGATACCGCCAAACGTGATGTGTTGACCATCTATCGCAACGACATCTTCAATTATGCCGTCGAGATAGCAGACAAGGTGGC
Organism: uncultured Prevotellaceae bacterium; assembly: GCA_945932615.1. Taxonomy (GTDB): domain Bacteria; phylum Bacteroidota; class Bacteroidia; order Bacteroidales; family Bacteroidaceae; genus Physcousia. Next base: position 2,696 of record CAMEQD010000034.1, read on the forward strand.
ATCAATCTATGACCAGATACCACCCCAGCTTTCCAAGCACGAAAAGAAGTTCCGCCTCTCTGCCCTAAAGCCCGGTGCAAAATATCGTGATTGGGACGATGCCTTCTTTTGGCTGAAAGACGCAGGAGTTGTCAACATCTGCTACAATTCTACAGAGCCCAACATAGGGCTGAAGATGAACGAAGACCGCACGACATTGAAGTGCTATATGAACGACACGGGACTGCTGGTCAGTCACGCATTCGACGAAAAGGGCATAGTCTCATCAGAGATTTACCAGAAACTACTCTTCGGGAAGTTGGAGGTGAACGAAGGAATGCTCATTGAGAATATCGTAGCTCAAATGTTGACAGCCAGCGGCAACAAGCTCTTTTTCTACAGCAAGTCATCAGAAGAAGCCGAGGAACGTATGGAAATAGACTTCCTTCTCCAAAAAGACAAAGTGACCAGCCGCCACAATATCCGCCCGATAGAAGTGAAGAGTGGCAAGAACTACACATTGTCCTCCCTCACAAAATGTATGAAGAGGTTTGGCGAGAATATGACCACCCCAACTATTTTACATGCAGCCGACTTAAAAGTAGAAGGAGAGGTTACATATCTCCCTCTTTACATGACTCCATTATTATGAAGCGCAAACACCCCACCGAACAACCAAACCACGCCACCCGAGGGGGTCACTATGATAGTTTTGTGATTTGTGATTTGTGAAAAGACAGCCGTCAGCCTCACGCCTTTTCCTTTCATAGCAAGCAACCCTGTTCACGATTTCAACTTTTACGTGTGAGACCAGATTGTCTTCTTGCTATACTTCGTCTTTTCACAAATCACAAATCACAAAACTCAAAGCCACCCCCCCTCCGGGGAGGTTTTGAGGTTTTAAGGTTTTACACCTCAAACCACGGAACCGAGTAGAAAGAATGACCAAAACCATCAAAAAGACCTAACCTTATAACCTCATAACCTAGAAACCTTATAACCTTATACATTATATATAAATAAAAATTAATAATGTATTATTTTAACCTTATATACGCGCGAGAGAAACAGGGAGGAGGGGGGTGGCTACGAGTTTTGTGATTTGTGATTTGTGAAAAGACGAATTCTGCGTTTTTATCATTCTCGGGTCCTGTTTGATTAATTCGCGCTTCGTGTTTTGTTAATTTGTTGTTTGGTTGTTTGGTTGGTTGCATCGTGATTCACGGGAAATGCGCACAATCCCGAACTCATCCCGAAGGCTTAGTCTTACAAATGTTGTTTAGTTGTTTGGTTATTTTGTGGTTTAGTTAGTTCTAACGAACGTCAAACAACCAAATAACAAATAAAAACGGAACAATGTTTTTCGTTTTGGGAATAATGGTTTGTCGCATACGAGTTTTATGCGTAACTTTGCATCGCGAAAACTGATAAGACTGAATTTTATAGATTTACGTATTATGGAAGAAAGAGTACTTTTGAACCGCCAGCTTGCGCAGATGCTCAAGGGTGGTGTGATTATGGACGTTACTACTCCGGAGCAGGCTCGTATTGCTGAGGCAGCTGGTGCTTGTGCTGTCATGGCGCTTGAGCGCATTCCTGCCGATATTCGCGCTGCGGGCGGTGTGAGCCGTATGAGTGACCCTAAGATGATTAAGGGTATTCAGGAGGCTGTGAGCATTCCTGTCATGGCCAAGTGCCGTATCGGTCATTTTGCGGAGGCTCAGATTCTTGAGGCTATCGAGATTGACTATATCGATGAGAGCGAGGTGCTCAGCCCTGCTGATGATATCTATCATATCAACAAGCGCAATTTCAAGGTCCCCTTTGTCTGCGGTGCGAAGGACCTGGGCGAGGCTCTGCGCCGTATCAACGAGGGTGCTACGATGATTCGTACTAAGGGTGAGCCTGGTACGGGCGACATCATTCAGGCTGTGCGCCACATGCGCATGATGCAGAGTGAGATTCGTCGCTTGCAGGGTCTGACTGCTGATGAGCTTTACGAGGCTGCCAAGCAGCTGCGTGTGCCTTACGACCTCGTGGAGTATGTTCACGACAATGGCAAGCTTCCTGTGGTAAATTTTGCTGCGGGCGGTGTGGCTACTCCTGCTGATGCTGCGCTGATGATGCAGCTCGGTGCTGAAGGTGTGTTCGTTGGTAGCGGTATCTTCAAGAGTGGTAATCCCGAGAAGCGTGCGCAGGCTATTGTCAAGGCTGTCACGAACTATGACAATCCTAAGATTATCGCTGAGCTGAGCGAGGATCTTGGCGAGGCTATGGTAGGTATCAACGAGAGCGAGATTCAGCTGCTGATGGCTGAGCGTGGAAAATGAGAATAGCTATTCTTGCACTACAGGGAGCATTTGCCGAACACGAGCAGATGCTCTCGCGTCTTGGGGTGGAGTCTTTTCTCGTACGTAAGCTTGCGGATTGGGATCAGCCTAAGGACGGTCTGATTATACCTGGGGGTGAGAGTACGGCTATGATGCGTATCATTCGCGACCTTGGTCTCTATGAGCCTGTGAAGCGCGATATTGAGGCTGGTCTGCCTGTGTTTGGCACGTGTGCTGGCCTCATCATGCTCGATGGTGCTCACCTTGCTACGATGGACATCAAGGTGCGTCGCAATGCTTATGGGCGTCAGCTGGGCAGTTTCGTGACTAAGGCTGAGATGTCGCACATCGGTGAGACGGAGATGGTCTTCATTCGTGCTCCGTATATCGAGGAGGTTGGCGAGGGTGTTGAGGTACTCTCTACCGTAGACGGGCATATTGTTGCTGCTCGTCAGGGCAAACAGCTTGTGACGGCTTTCCACCCTGAACTGACTGACGATACTTCGATTCATCAGTATTTCGTTGGTGAGGTTATAAGGTTATAAGGTTGTTAGGTTAAAGGTATAAAACCTCAAAACCTTATAACCTCATAACCTAATAACCTGAGTAAACAAATGGCGCCCCTTGAATTTCAAGGGACGCCGTTTGTTTACTTAACTATCTCAAGCAGTTCTACTGTGAATATGAGACACGAGAATGCTGGTATGCTCTCTTGGTCGCGGTCGCCGTAGGCGAGTTCCTGGGGTATGTATAGCTCCCATTTGCTTCCTACGGGCATGAGTTGCAGGGCTTCGGTCCAGCCTTTTATCACTTGGTTGACGCCGAAAGTGATGGGCTTGCCGCGCTCGTATGACGAGTCGAAGACTTTGCCGTCGATCAGGCGTCCTTCGTAGTTGACTTTGACTTTTGACGTCGCGCTTGGCTTCTCGCCTGTACCCATGGTGAGCACTTTGTATTGTAGGCCGCTGGCTGTGGTCTGTACGCCGTCTTTTTTGGCGTTGGCCTTGAGGAACTCTTCGCCTGCTCTGCGGTTGGGACCAAACTTGCGCTCCATCTTGGCTTCGTGATAGTATTTCATCTGTTTCTCTACTATCTGCTGGGCTGAGTCAGCGGAGATGTTTGTCTCTACGTTGGTCAGACTCTCGACGAAGCCGCGGAGGAACTCTTCGCGGTTGATGGGGTCGATGCTGTCGTTGATCTGCTTTGAGAGGTTGGAGATCATTCCTTCTACCTGGGTGCGTATCTCGCGCCCGGTGAGGCGTGCTTTCTCTTCGCCGCTGATGTTGCCGCTGTTGAATCCTTCGACGAACTGGGGCAGGTATTTGACGTCGATGCCTACCTTTTGGGTCAGATATTGCATCAGACCTTGGCTGTTGATGCGTCCTGCTAAGTAGGAGAAGGTCTTCATGTCGACGGTGTCGACTTTCTCTACTGGGGCTTTCTGCTGCTTGGTCTTCTTGGCTTTCTTGCCTTGTGCCGCAGCCGAGGAGCAGATGATTACCGCGAGGGCTGCAATGATAATTCTCTTCATCATTACTCGATGCCTACGAGGTCAATTACGAATACGAGGGTGCTGAAGGGCTTGATCTTGTCGCCGGCTTCGCGCTCGCCGTATGCCATTTCTTGTGGGATATAGACTTTCCACTTTGAGCCTACGGGCATGTGGGTCAGGGCTGCGGTCCATCCTTGGATTACGTTGGTGCAGCGTATGCTCATTGGCTCTTTGGCGTCCATGTTGCCGTCAAATACGGTGCCGTCTATGAGTGAGCCTTCGTATCTTACTTTGACTACTGATGTGTCGGCTGGTATCTCGCCGTTGCCTTCGGTCAGTACTTCGTAGAGCACGCCTGTTCCTTCGATTTTCTTTACGCCTTCTTCTTTGGCTTTGGCTGCGAGGAATTCTTCACCGGCTTTCTTGTTCTCGCCGAAGTTCTTCTCCATTTGGCGTGCCTTAACGGTGCGCATGGTGGTCTCGGCATACTTTGTGGCTTCTTCCATGGTCATCTTGCCGTCTTTCTTTAGTGTGCCGGCAACGAAGCCTGCCATAAAGTTTTTCAGGCTGACGGTCTGGGTGCTGTCTTCGCCGAAGAGCTCCATGTTGAGGCCTTTGATCATCTGCTCTGAAACTTGCTGACCGATTTGCAGACCTGCGTAGTAGGCTTGCTTCTTCTTGTCGCTGCCTGTGTTGACGCCTTCGTTGAGACCTTTTACGAACTCGTCCATGTAGGTGGTGTCTACGCCCATGCGCATCACTAAGTAGTCTTGCAGGCCTTGGGTCTGCGCCATACCGATTGCGTATGACAATGAGTCTACGTCGTTCTTCATGTCGGCCTTTGGTGTGCCGTTGCCACATGAGACCATCACTAATGCGGCTGCTGCCGCAACGATTACTGAAATCTTTTTCATATTTTTGTTGTTTGGTTGTTTTTTTAGGTTATTTTTAAGGTTATTAGGTTATGAGGTTTTTAGGTTATGAGGTTGTTTTTTTAAGGTTATTAGGTTATTAGGTCTCTGTTTTTTCTGCTCGATTCTGAGGTTAAAGTAAATAACCTAAAAACCTTAAAACCTCACAAGCGAAGCGACCTTATAACCTTATTAAAGCACCTTGATAAGCTCTACGTCGAATACGAGGGTGGCGTAGGGTGGAATCTGTGCTCCTGCGCCGCGCTCGCCGTAGCCGAGCAGGTATGGGATGTGGAAACGGTATTTCGCACCTTCCTTCATGAGCTGTACGCCTTCGGTCCAGCCTGCTATCACTTGGTTCAGTCCGAAGTCGGCTGGCTCGCCGCGCTTGTATGAGCTGTCGAATACGGTACCGTCGGTCAGGCGTCCTTCGTAGTGGCATCTCACTTTGTCTGTGGCCTTGGGGCTTGCGCCGGTGCCTTCTGTCAGCACTTCGTATTGCAGGCCGCTCTTGGTGGTGATGACTCCTTCGCGCTTGCCGTTTTCTTCGAGATAGGCTCGGCCTGAGGCGATATTCTGTTTGGCACTCTCTGCCTCTTTCTCTTGGAAATACTTGTTGAGCAACTTCTGTGCCTCGGTAGCGCTCATCTCAGTCTCGTTGCCGTTCATCACGTCTGCGATGCTCTTGGCAAAGTCTTCGATGCTGAAGTTGTCGATGTTCATACTCTTAAGTTGCTGGCCTATACCTAAGCCCAAAGCGTAACTGATTTTATCCATTTTATATATAAAAATTACACAATCGGGCGCAAAGTTACGAATAAGCGAGAACAATTCCAAATAAAACTCGTTTTTGATTTGTTTTTCCGCTCTCTTATTCGTATCTTTGTACCGATTGTTACATATATGTGATGCCCTTGAATTAGCTTTTTTGATTGACATGTCTGATATAACGATAAGGAAAATTTCTTCGCAAAGCGACAAGAGGAGGTTTGTGCGCTTCAACTACGAGCTGTATAAGGATTGCCCATATGCTGTGCCTGATTTCCTGGAGGATACCCTGGATACGTTTGATCCGGGCAGGAATCCTGCGTTTGAGTTTTGCGAGGCGGAGTGGTTCCTGGCATATAGGGACGGGGAGATTGTGGGACGTGTGGTGGCTATTATCAACAAGAGGGCTAACGAGCGTTGGGCGACTAAGATTGTGCGCTTCGGGTGGATCGACTTTGTCGATGACCGCGAGGTGAGCAGGGCTCTGCTGGGGGCTGTGGAGGCTTGGGGACGTGAGAGGGGCATGACGAAGATCGTGGGGCCGTTGGGCTTTACTGACCTTGACCCTGAGGGAATGATGTTTGAGGGCTTTGAGCATCTGGGGACTATGCCTACGATCTACAATTATGCTTACTATAATGACCACATGGAGGCTCTGGGTTTTGTGCCTGAGGCTGTGTGGGTGGATCGTACTATTGATGTGCCTAAGGGTGATCATGTGGCTAACTCGGAGAAGTTCTTCAGGGTGGCGCGGATTGTGGAGAAGAGGTATGGCTTTCGTCTTCACAAGTTTGCGAGCAAGGGGGAGTTGCGTTCGAGTGGCTATATACGCAAGATGTTTGAGATTATCAACACGTCGTATCGCAATCTGTATGGGTATAGCGAGATGAGCGCAAAGCAGATGGATAAGTATGCGGAGTCTTATCTGCCGATGATGAATATCGACTTGATTTCGGTGGTGGACAACAGGGAGGGGGAGCCTATCGCGGTGGGTGTGTGTATGCCTAATTTGGCTAAGGCGGTGCAGAGGGCTAAGGCTAAGATGTGGCCGCTGGGATGGTGGCATTTGCTGAGGGCTTTGTATTTCAGACATAGTGAGGCTATGGATTTGCTGCTGATTGGGGTGTTGCCGGAGTATCAGGACACGGGCTGCGTGAGTCTGATTTTTGCTGATATTATTGACTCGGCACGTCGTATGGGATTCGAGAGGGCGGAGTGTTGTCCGCAGCTTGAGACGAATACCAAGGCGTTGAGTATCTGGCAGTCGTTGGACTCTAAGGTGACGAAGAGGAGGAGGACGTGGAGGAAGGATATCTGATGATGATGTGTGTGTGATTGCGTATGGAGGAATTGGATTTCGAGAGTGCGGCTGTGACTAACTACGATGAGGGTAATATCAGGCATTTGTCGGATATGGAGCACGTGCGCACTCGTCCTGGTATGTATATCGGGCGTCTGGGTGACGGCTCGCAGGCTGAGGATGGTATTTATGTGCTACTCAAGGAGGTCATTGACAATAGTATCGATGAGTTTAAGATGAATGCTGGCAAGCGTATCGAGGTGTCGATTGAGGATGGTCTCAGGGCTTCGATTCGCGACTATGGGCGTGGTATTCCTTTGGGTAAGCTTGTCGAGGCGGTGTCGATGCTCAACACGGGTGGTAAGTATGACTCTAAGGCTTTCAAGAAGAGTGTGGGTCTGAATGGTGTGGGTCTTAAGGCGGTGAATGCTTTGAGCTCGCGTTTTGAGGCTCATTCGTATCGTGACGGGCAGGTGAGGCGTACGGTCTTTGAGAAGGGGGGCCTGATGAGCGATGTGACGGAGGATACGCAGGAGGAGAATGGTACGTATATTTTCTTCGAGCCTGATGCGTCGCTTTTCAAGCATTATGCGTTTCGGAGTGAGTATATCGAGACGATGTTGCGCAATTATACTTATCTCAACACGGGGCTTACGATTATGCTTGGGGGGAGGCGTATCATGTCGCGCAATGGCTTGTCTGACCTCCTGAATGACCGTATGGATTATGATGCCCTCTACCCTATCTGCCATCTGACGGGTGAGGATATCGAGATTGCCTTTACACACACGAAGCAGAACGGCGAGGAGTACTACTCGTTTGTCAATGGTCAGCATACGACGCTGGGGGGTACGCATCAGGCTGCGTTCAAGAAGTATATCGCAGAGGTCATCAAGGACTATTCGGGCAAGAATTATGAGTATGGAGATATTCGTAATGGCCTGGTGGCTGCTATCAGTATCAATATCCAGGAGCCGCTGTTTGAGAGTCAGACTAAGGTGAAACTGGGCTCGCTGACGACTGCGCCTGAGGGTGGGGTGAGCATCGACAAGTTTGTGGGGGATTTCGTCAAGGAGCAGGTGGATAATTTCCTGCACAAGAATACTGACGTGGCTGAGGTGATTCTCTCTAAGGTGCAGGAGAGTGAGCGTATCCGCAAGGAGATGGCTGGTGTGGCCAAGAAGGCTCGCGAGATGAGCAAGAAGGCCAACTTGCACAATCGTAAGCTGCGTGACTGTAGGGTACACTTGTCGGACGTGCGGGGCTCGCTGCAGGAGGAGTCGTGTATCTTCATCACCGAGGGTGATAGTGCGAGTGGCTCGATTACGAAGAGTAGGGATGTGAATACGCAGGCTGTGTTCTCGCTGCGTGGCAAGCCTCTGAACTGTTTTGGCATGACCAAGAAGGTGTGCTATGAGAATGAGGAGTTTAATCTCCTTCAGGCTGCGCTCAACATCGAGGACGGGCTTGAGGGTTTGCGCTACAATAAGGTGATAGTGGCTACCGATGCCGATGTGGACGGTATGCATATCAGACTGCTGATGATTACGTTTTTCCTTCAGTTCTTCCCAGACCTTATCAAGAAGGGGCATGTGTTTATCTTGCAGACTCCGCTTTTTAGGGTGAGGAATCGCCGCTCCAAGGTGGGCAAGAGGAGGATTGAGGAGCTTGAGGCTGAGCTTCGTGCTTTTGATGAGGCTGCTGAGGTCTCGGGGCATGGTGGGGTGCGCAGGCATCTGACGCTGGGGCAGGATTTCATCACGCAGTATTGCTATAGTGAGGAGGAGCGCGTGCAGGCTATTGCTGATTTGGGTCCTGATCCTGAGATTACGCGTTTCAAGGGTCTGGGTGAGATTAGTCCTGATGAGTTTAAGAATTTCATCGGGCAGGATATTCGACTTGAGCAGGTGACGCTCAATAAGAGTGATCAGGTGCAGGAATTGCTGGAGTACTATATGGGCAAGAATACTATGGAGCGTCAGAACTTCATCATTGACAATCTTGTGATTGAGGAGGATTTGGCTGAGGACGAGGAGGTGATGGGCGTATGAGAGCTTTGTTTCCTGGGTCGTTTGATCCCTTTACTCGCGGCCATGCTGATGTGGTGGAGAGGGCGCTCGCTCTTTTTGACGAGGTGCTCATCGGAGTGGGTGTGAATGTCGGCAAGGACGGGTGGCTGTCTGCCGCAGATCGCGTGGAGCGCATCAAGGCTTTGTATGAGGGTGTGGGGCGTGTGACGGTGGAGTGCTACGAGGGGCTTACTGCTGACTTTGCTGCGGAGAAGGGCTGTGGGGCGATAGTCAGGGCGGTGCGTAGTGTGAAGGATTATGAGTATGAGTTGCAGATGGCTGATGTGAACAGGAGGATTTCGCCGGGGATTGAGACTGTGGTGCTCTTTGCCAAGCCTGAGTTGGCGTGCATTTCGAGTAGTGTCGTGAGGGAACTGGCTCGCTTTTCGCATCGGATTGATGAATTTCTGCCTGATAAATAGTAGTTTCGTATGGTTAGATTATTTTATGTAGTGTTGTCGCTGTTGGTGGCTGGCTCTGTCGCGGCTCAGTCTCAGGATATGGAGACGGAGTTTCGCAAGCTGTTTATGGCTACGGCTACGGTCAACAATTATTATGTAGATAGTGTGGATACGCATAGGCTTATCGAGGATGCTATCTCGGGTATGCTTCTCAAGCTTGACCCGCATTCGTCGTATACGAATGCTGAGGAGACGAAGAAGTTGAATGAGCCTTTGCAGGGCTCGTTTGATGGTATTGGCATTCAGTTCAACTTGCTTGAGGATACGGTGCTGGTGATTCAGCCTGTGCCTAAGGGACCTTCGGAGAAGGCTGGCATCGTAGCTGGCGACCGTATAGTGTCGGTGGCGGATACGGTGATTGCTGGAGTGAAGATGTCGCGCGAGGAGATTATGAGCCGTCTGCGTGGCAGAAGGGGCAGTATCGCTCATCTCGGTGTGAAGCGTGAGGGTCTGAAGGACTTGATCTATTTCGATGTCAAGCGCGACAAGATTCCCGTACACTCGGTCGATGCTGCTTTTATGGTGACGCCCGAGATTGGCTTGATACGTTTCAACAATTTTGCTCAGACAACTCATGGTGAGATGCTTGAGGCTATCAATGGGCTCAAGGCTAAGGGCATGAAGAGCTTGATTGTAGACTTGACGCAGAATGGCGGCGGATTCCTTCAGGCTGCGGCTGAGATAGGGAGTGAGTTCCTGCCGGCAGGAGACATGGTAGTCTATACGCAGGGGCGTGTATTCCCTCGTCAGGAGTTTCGTAGCAGGGGTGGGAATGCCTTTCAGGAGGGGAAGCTGGCTATCCTCGTCGATGAGTATTCGGCTTCAGCTGCTGAGATTTTGGCTGGCGCGGTTCAGGACCATGACCGTGGGGTGGTGATTGGGCGTCGCACATTTGGCAAGGGTCTGGTACAGCGTCCTCTTGACTTGCCCGATGGGAGCATGATAAGGCTCACCGTGGCTAAATACTATACTCCGTCGGGACGTTGTATACAGAAACCTTACGAGAAGGGCAAGCAGATGGAGTACCACATGGATTTGATCAATCGTTTCAATAATGGAGAGCTGACCAATGCGGATAGTATCCACTTGCCTGACTCGCTCAAGTTCTTCACTTTGAAGGAGGGGCGTACGGTGTATGGCGGCGGTGGTATCATGCCTGATTATTTCGTGCCGCTCGATACGACTAAGGCTACGCGCCTGTATCGCGAGATTTCGGCTCGTAATCTGGTGGTGAGCAATTCGTTGCGCTACCTCGACAAGCTGCGCAAGCGTATCACCAAGGACTATGACTCGTTTGAGGCTTACAAGGCGGGGTACAGCGTGCCCCAGTGGCTGATAGACCGGGTGTATGGCGAAGCTAAGGACAAGGGGATTAATGTCGATGTGAGCCCCGAGGAGAAGCGACTGACCACGGAGCGTATCTCATTGCTGCTAAAGGCTCTCTTGGCTCGCGATGTGTGGGATATGAGCGAGTATTTTGCCATCATCTATGAGGACAATGAGATGGTGCTCAAGGCTGTCGAACTTTTGCAGAGGTGATGATTACTTTTAATTGTGTCAATGTGGCTCTGCCTGACTTGGACTGGGAGATGGTGAGGGCTTGGATAGGGAGTGTGGCTGAGTCTTATGGCAGACGTGTCGGGACGATCAACTATGTGTTTGTAGACGATGAGGAGATACTGCGCATCAATCGTGAGTTCGTGGGGCACGACTATTATACTGACCATATCGGCTTTGACTACTCTGTGTCTGACCGTATAGCTGGCGATACTTTTATCTCGCTCGATACGGTGCGCTCCAATGCAGTATTGTTTGACAAGGCGTATGACGATGAGCTATGCCGGGTCATCATTCACTCCATATTGCATCTGTGCGGTATTGATGACAAATCGCCTGATGAGCGTGCGCGTATGGAGGAGGCTGAGGACGCTGCGCTCCGTATGCTTTTTTGCGTCTGAGTGGTGGCTATTCGTCGAGGTATACGGTCTTGTCGATGATGCCAGCTTCGGCGAGGGCTTCTTTGCGCTCCTGACATGTCCCGCACTTGCCGCAATGGTGGGTGCCGCCTTTGTAGCAGCTCCATGTCTCGGTGTAGTCTATGCCGAGTTGTTTGCCTGTGCGGGCAATGTCGCTCTTGGTGATGTCGGTGTATGGGGCATAGATGCTCACGTGGGTGTCTGTGCCTGCACTCATGGCTGCCGACATGGACTGAATGAACTCGGAGCGACAGTCGGGATAGATGGTGTGGTCGCCTCCGTGGTTGGCTATCATGACGCGGCTGAGACCTTTGCTTTCCGCTATGCCGCAGGCTATGCTGAGCATGATGCCGTTGCGGAATGGGACTACCGTGGAGGCCATGTTTTGGCTCGTGTAGTACCCCTCGGGTATGGCATCGGCACCTTCTAAGAGGCTGCTCTTGAAGTATTGGTGTATGAAGTCGAGGGGTATGACTATCTGGGGTATGCCGAGGCGTTGGCAATGTATGCGCGAGCAGGCTATCTCGTTGGGGGCGTGGTTGCTGCCGTAGTCGAAGGTTAGGGCGAGGGCTATCTGGTCTTTGTACTGATAGAGCATGGTGACCGAGTCCATGCCGCCTGAGAGTATTATGATGCTGTCTTTCATCTTGCGTGGGTGTTTTCGAGTAGTTGTTTCATTTGTTCCTTGCCCAAACGGCTTATGTCTTCGGCGTGGTCGTAGTCATAGCTGCCGTACTGACCGACATCGATGTTGATATAAAGGTCTGGAGGGGTGAGGCGCAGAGAGAGTTCAATATTGCGCTTCATGAGTATGGAGATGGTGTCGTAGGTCATCGAGACGTAGTTGTTGCTTAGTGCGTTGATACCTTTGTGTAGCTTCTCGCTGAGGGAGGCGAGGCGCGAGCTCTTGGGGGCTTTTACGGCCTTTGTGGGCTTGTCCTGGTCGTCTTCCCATTTGTAGTCTTCGAGGTTGATGGCAACGAGGATATCTCCCGGGGTGCGCTGTGCGTGCTCTAAGGGCAGACCGTTGGTGATGCCTCCGTCGATGAGGAGCATATCTCCCATCTCGACGGGGCGAAATAGCATGGGGATTGAGATGCTGGCGCGTATGGCGTCGTAGAGACTGCCGCTGCGGAAGACGTACTCGCACCCTTCCTTGAGGTCGGTGGCGACGGCGCAGAAGGGGATATTTAGGTCTTCGATGTTGCAGTCGGGGACTTGGGCCTTGAGAGCCTGCATGAGACGGTTGCCGTTGAGCAGGGCGTGGGGGCTGAGGGTGAAGTCGGCGAGCGAGAAAACTTTCTTTCCCGTGAGGTCATACATCCACTCCTTGGCCTTGTCGAGGCCTCCTGCTGCGTAGAGACCGCCGACGAGGGCTCCCATCGAGGTACCGGCTATTGAGGTGATCTCATAGCCTGCTTCTTCGAGGGCTTCGATGGCGCCTATGTGGGCAAAGCCTTTAGCTCCTCCGCTGGCCAGGGTGAGGGCAACTTTCTGTGGCAAGGTCAGTTGTGGTTTTTAACGAGTGAGAAGATTCGGTTCCAGCGTATGTAGCCCAAATCGAAGATGCTCTTGTCTTTGTTGGTAGAGAGCCATATCATGATGGGTTTGCCTACGATATGGTCCTCGGGGACGAATCCCCAGAAGCGGCTGTCTGCGCTGTTGTGGCGGTTGTCGCCTTGCATCCAGTAATAGTCCATCTTGAAGGTATAGCGTGTGGCGGCTTTGCCGTTGATGAGTATCTGGCCGTCGTCGGTGACACGCAGGTCATTGCCTTCGTAGATACGTATGGGACGTTCGTAGATGGGGAGGTTGTCGAGGTTGAGCTCTATGCTCTTGCCTCGCTGAGGTATCCAGATTGGACCGTAGTTGTCTGTGCTCCAGCCGTAGTCGGCGTTGAGCGGATAGAGGTGCTCACCGCTGGGCTGGGGACAGTATGTGATGCTCTCTACGAGGTCGGTGCGCGAGGCGAGGGCTTTGCGTGCAGACTCGGTGAGGGGCAGGACGGTCTCGCAGGCTGCGATGTCAGGATTGTTGGCCATACCGTATTGGTCGCGTCCGTACAGGTCTTCATAGCTGATGTCGTGCTCTTTAATAAAGGGGTCGTCTTTGGCCATGCGTCCTTTCCACTTGACGATGTAGTTATATTGCACGTCGCGTGGCTCGCGATTGGCTTTGCCGTCGAGATAGATGATGTGGTCGCGTATCTCAAGGGTCTGCCCAGGCAGGCCTACGCAGCGTTTGACGTAGTTCTCACGGCGGTCTACGGGACGCCATGTCACTTCGCCAAACTGCTGGGGATTCTGCTTGATGGCATCGCTGGCTGTCTGTATGGCATAGTTGTAGAAACGGTACTTCTGGAGTGTGCTGAGACTGTCAAAGCCTGTGGGGTAGCCCACGTTGTCGAGATAAATGCTCTTACACAAGCCGTAGTAGTCGGCGTTTTGCATGTTCATCGCGACGGTGTCGCCCGCGGGATAGTTGAAGACTACTATGTCGTTCAGACTAATCTGCTTGGGGCTGACACGTTTGTATTCCCATTGTGGCCACTCGATGTAGCTCTTGCCCCAGCCGAAGGGGAGGGTGTGCTGACAGAGGGGAGCATGGAGGGGTGTCTGGGGCACGCGCGGCCCGTATGACATTTTGCTCACAACGAGATAGTCGCCGACCAGGAGGCTCTTTTCGAGCGAACTCGACGGTATGACGTAGTTCTGGAAGAAGTATACGTTGACAAAGTATACGGCAACGAGGGCAAAGACGATGGCGTCCACCCACGACATGATGCCGCGCATGACGGGGTCTTCGATGTCCTTCCACCAGTCCCAACGTATGTATTTGGTGACGTATGCGTCAAAGACGAAGGGGAGGGCTATGATGCCCCACCAGCTCTGTATCCATACCAAGAAGGCTATGAGCAGGCCGCAGGCAATCGCGCCCATGAGCCAGTTTTTCCATGTAGGCTTGTATTCAGTCTTGTTCATGAGTGTAAGTATGTGTCGTTTAGAATCGGAACAGGTCGTCGATGGTCTGCCAGCCTGTGTGTGTGGCCATATATTCGGCTGCGAGCACGGCTCCGAGGGCGAAACCGCGGCGATTGTAGGCCGAGTGTGTTATCTCGATATAGTCCTCAGTGCTGTCGTAGGTGATGGTGTGTATGCCTGGCACTTCGCCACGTCGTATGTCGTCGATGCGGAGCACTTCGGGGGCGGTCTCGTGGAGCGACCAGCGATCCTTGCGGTCAAGTTCTGCTATGGCTTGCTCGGCGAGAGTGATGGCTGTGCCCGAGGGAGCGTCAAGCTTGTGGACGTGATGGGTCTCGACCATGTTCACATCATACTGCCCGAAACCATTCATGATTCTGGCGAGGTGGCGATTGACGGAGCGGAAGATGGCCACGCCTACGCTGTAGTTGCTGCTCCACATGAGTGAGGCTCCGTCTGCACATCGCTGGCGCATCTCGTCGAGTACAGAACCTTTGAGCCAGCCTGTACTGCCGCTGACAACCTTGACGCCTCTGTCCATGGTCTTGCGTACGTTGTCGGCAGCCACGCCGGGGGCGGTAAATTCGATGGCCACGTCTGCGCCCTTGAAGGCTGCGCTGTCAAACTCTTCGGGATTGTCGATGTCGATGATGCTTACTATCTCGTGTCCTCGGCTTTTTGCTATCTCTTCGATCATACGACCCATTTTGCCGTAGCCTATTAGTGCGATTTTCATGTCTTCTATGTTAATTGTCCGCCCAAAGTTACGATTTTTTTCTCTGTTTTTGCCCAAAGCTTAGCCTTTTTTAGCCGTTATGACATTTCTTTAGGTTTATTTTTGTATCTTTAGGCTCGTCACAGATTGTTTTTGGATATGGATACAGATCTTCGCGAGCCTCTTTACATGATGGCTCTGAGTATGGTGCCGGGGCTGAGCTGCAAGAATCAGCGTCTGCTGATAGACGCTGTCGGTAGTGCTGGTGAGTTATACGCCAACAGGGCTGAGCTTGATGCCGTCGTGAGTAGGGCCAATAGCAAGGTCGTCGAGGCATTGTCGCACCTCGAGGAATATCTGCCCCGTTGTGAGCAGGAACTCGAATGGGCAGAACGCAACAAAATCTCTTGTCTGACAATCAATGACGAGGCTTATCCGCAGAGACTCAAACTGTGTGAAGACGCTCCCTTGGTGCTCTATTATCGTGGGACGGCCGACCTCAATGCTTCCCACATCGTGAGCATGGTCGGTACACGCAAGATTTCAGACTACGGCAAGAGGTTGTGTGACAGCTTTGTCAGAGACCTGTCGCAGCTGGTGCCCGATGTGATAGTGATGAGCGGCTTGGCCTACGGGACAGACGTGCATTGCCACCGTGCCGCTCTGGACTATGGTCTGGATACTGTGGGCGTGCTGGCTCACGGACTGGATCGTATATATCCTGCCTTGCATCGCGACACCGCGGCTCGAATCGTCGGGCATGGAGGGCTGCTGACGGAGTTTGTCTCGGGGACAGGCATCACACGCTACAATTTCTTGCAGCGCAACCGTATCGTAGCCGGGTGTGCTGACGCCACGATAGTCGTAGAGAGCGCGCTCAAGGGCGGAAGCCTTTGGACGGCAAGCATGGCGTCAAGTTACGGACGCGAGGTCTACGCCTTTCCTGGCCGTGTGACCGACGAGACTTCGTCGGGGTGCAACAATCTGATTGCACGCAATGCGGCTTCGCTTTTGCTCGATGCCGAGAGTTTTGTCGCCTCTATGGGGTGGCAAGACGCACACAGACGCAGCGAGAGTCTGCGAGTCGGAGTGCAGACTGAGATGTTTCATGAGCTCACGTCAGACGAAGAGCGTATCGTCGGTGTGCTGCGCGGACGCGAGAGGGTGGCATTGAGCGAAATCGCCATGCAGACCGCCATCCCCATCGGTCGTCTGAGCGGAATGCTCTTTACCTTGGAGATGGCGGGTGTAGTGCAAATGTTGCCAGGCAGTATGTATACACTCTGCGTGTAGGCTATGCCGCTCAGCTTACCACGTTTTGCGGATTTCCTTTGATGAAGGCTCCGATGTTCTGCTCTACCACATCGAGGAGACGTTTGCGCGCAGCCTTGGTGGCCCACGCTATGTGCGGAGTGATATGACAGTTGTGTGCCCCAATGAGAGGCGAGTCGTCTACGGGAGGCTCTTGAGCGAGCACATCGAGACCGGCTCCGAATATCTGCCCGCTATTGAGGGCTTGGGCGAGGGCAGCCTCGTCGACGAGAGGACCGCGCCCCGTGTTGATGACGACGGCCGTCTTCTTCATCACCGAGAGAGTCTCGCCGTTGACGATATGTTTGGTGTCGGGGGTGAGGGGGCAATGTAGCGAGAGCACATCGGCTCGCCTGAAAAGCTCCTCCTTGTCCTGCGCCTTCTCAATGCCGAGCTTTGCGAGCTCCTCGCGGCTCTTGCTGCTGAGAGCCAAAACTTTCATGCCAAAGGCTTGAGCTATGCGTGCTACGGCGAGCCCCGTGTGTCCTACGCCCACGATAGACATCGTCTTGCCGTCGAGCTCCAGCAGAGTCGGTGAGTAGAAGCAGAAGTCCGGACAGCTCTCCCACTCTCCGAGCATGACGAGCTGGCTGTGCTGCTCAACCTGGTGTGCAATGTTGAGCAAGTGGGCAAACACGCATTGAGCCACCGACATCGTACTGTAGGCAGGGACGTTGGTCACCACGATGCCGTAACGGCGAGCTGCCACGACGTCTACGACGTTGTAGCCCGTGGCGTTGACACCTATGTATTTGAGCTCAGGAAGCTGGCGCATCTCCTTCTCGCCGAGATAGACCTTGTTGGTCAGCGCAATGTCAGCGTGTGCGAGTCTCGCTACGACCTCGCTCTGCGCGGTGCGCTCATATACTTTCACGTTGCCGAACTTGCGCAGCCCGTCCCAGCTGAGGTCGCCGGGATTGGCTGCGTGGCCGTCCAATACTACGATGTTCATGCTACTTCCTTGCCTTGCGAGCCTTGTCGAGCTCCTTGATTATCTCCTTGCCCCCACCCCATTGGTCAATGACCCAGAGTACGAAGCGTATGTCGACGCCGATACAGCGCTGGAGACTGGCATCAAAGCTGATATCGCCAGCCATAGCCTCCCAGTTGCCGTCGAAGGCAAGCCCTATGACGCGGCCTTGTCCGTCAAACATAGGCGAGCCGCTGTTGCCCCCAGTGATGTCATTGTTCGAGAGGAAGCAGAGCTGCATCTTGCCTGTCTCCTTGTCAGCATATCTGCCGAACTTCCCTTTCTTCAGTAGAGCCACAATGTTGTCTTCGAGCTCGTAGTCTTCAATCTCGTGCTGTTTCGCAGCCTTGTTGAGCAGGCTCTGGCTGTCTGTGAAATAGTCGTAGTGAGTACCTCCGGCAGTATAGTCCTGGATATAGCCGTAGGAGAGACGCATGGTAAAGTTGGCGTCGCTGTAGTGCGGACGCTCCTGATCCATCTCAAGCAGAGCCTGAGTCAGCATACGCTCGTTGTAGTTGATGGTAGTATAGCTCTTGTTGAGGCTGTTGAAGACGTCGTAGAATGTGGTCATGACATCGTCGGCATAGATTATTGCAGGGTCAGTATGACGCAGCGTGCTGTCAGACACGATGCGGCCGACGCAGGTGGTGTCGAGTATGCAGGTCTTGGCGAAAACGTCCTTGGCGTATGCCATGCAGTCACCGCCATAGATGCTGTCTATGCGAGAGTAGAAGGTTGGGAGGTACTGACCCTTTGTCCACTCGCGGTATTTGGTCAGAAGAGTGCCCATCGTCTCCTGATCGAGGCGAGGGTCATAGTCCTTATAGATAGCCTTGAGGTCGCTGATGCACAGAGCGACATCGTCGTCGTTAGCATCGTGAGGCAGTCGTGACAGGCGTGATGCAATGCGATGTAGCTCGATGCCACGCATGAATACTTCGCTGAAATATACGGCTACGGCTCGTGTCTCCTTGCGTGCGGTATAGGCCTGTTCGAGCGTAGGCAGTACGTCCTTGAAACGCTCGCTAAGCTCGGCATCCTTGCTATACCAGTCCTTTATTCCCTGCTCGATCACTTTCTTGTGACCTACGATATCGAGGTCTTTGATAGCCTTGTTCATGCCGATAGAGTTCTTCCAGTAATTGCTGCTGCTTGCCCATTTGCTCGCATACTTGATGGCGATGGCGCGGTCTGAGTCCATCCAATGTTTCCAGACGTTCTGCTTGGCGGTGCGCACGTCGATGACAGCCTGGTTCTGCGCTTCGGCACGCTCTATGATGCCCCACGAAGAGAGGTAGCGGTCAGTGCTTCCAGGGTAGCCTATGGTCATGCAGTAATCGCCTGGCTTGTAGCCTTCGAGGCTGACGGGAGCATAGCCAGGAGTACTCAGAGGTACATTGTCAGGACTGTATTCGGCAGGATTGCCGTCCTTGTCGGCGTAGATGCGAAACATCGAGAAGTCGCAGGTCTGGCGCGGCCACATCCAGTTGTCGGTGTCGCCACCAAACTTGCCGAGAGTCTCCGTTCCCGTAAAGACGAGTCGCACGTCGCGATACACCTTGTAGTACGACACGTAGTAGGCATTGCCGCTGTAAAAGGAAGCAATGCTGCAGTCCATGTCGCCGTTGGCCTTGGAAAACTCCTTTTCGAGAGCGATGCAGATACTGTCCGTGTAGTTCGCTTCAATTTCGGCAAGGCTGAGCTTGCCTCCGTGCTGTTCGCTGACCTTGGCGAACTCGCTCATGACACGCTCCGTACAGTCTTCGGTACGCTGTAGAAAACGCACGAAATAGCCTGGAGCAGGACGCTCCTCGCCGAGGCTGTGTGCCACGAAGCCGTTCTTGAGAATATCGTCCTCGGGGGTAGAGAGAGCCTGTATAGCCCTGTAGCCACAATGGTGGTTGGTGAGCATGAGACCCTGTGGAGACACCACTACGCCCGAGCAGAAATCGCATAGATCCACGACTGCGTCTTTCAGGCTCTCCCCGTCGGGGTTGTAGAGTTGTTGAGGTGTGAGAGAGAGTCCCAGCCCCTTCATTACCTCTGCTGTTTTTGGGTCGATTCTGTTTAGCATCCACATACCTTCGTCGGCGTTGATGCTGATACAGAAGATGGCCGCGAGTAGCGGCATGATGAATTTCTTCATGATTGTTTTATTATTTTGGATTTATTCAGTTTGCAATTCGTCGGGATGTTGTTTGTAGTATGCATCCCATTCTGCCTGTACCTTCTCCCAGTCTACCGCTTCGCCCTCGCTGACAGCCTGCGCCATGCGTAGCTCTTCGTCGCGGCGGCGTTTCTCAGCGTGTCGTGCCTTCATGGCTTCGATAGTCTCCTCGTCGAGTATCTCTATACGTCCGCGCCTGATACATTCCTGCAGGTCTTCGTAGCCAAAGGCCTTGCCCTGTATGCCAAAGTCTACGATGTTGAACTCGAAGACCGTGCGCAGAGTGTGGCGCACCATCTTTTGCTGAAAGCGTGTGCCAGCTACTTTGCGCTTTAGTAGCTTGCCTATGATGTCTATCTCGCGTTGTGAAAATTTGTTTCTGCCCATGGCTTATTTCTTTTTTGGTCGGCGGCGTGCCGATCCTTCGACGATATTTTGGGGCTCGAAGAACTGTTTCCAGTCCTCCTTGGTGAAGTGTCGCTTCTCTGTGGGGTAGGTGGTGTGTTTTGAAGGCTTGGGCTTGGACGTACGCTTTTGACGGCGTTTTTCCTGACTTTCAGAGTCCTTGTCGGCAATGTCGCATACCACGCTGCGACCCTTGACGGTCACGCCGTGTTTCATCGCCTTGATGATGTCGTGAGCCTGCTCCTGGGCAACTTCGACGAAGGTGAAACTCTTCATAGAGTCTATCCTGCCTATCTCAATCTTTGCTCCCTTGGTAGCGCGGTTTATCAGCGACAGTACCTCCTTGGCGTAGTAGCCGTCAATCTTGCCTACGTTCATAAACAGGCGAGTGTAGCCCTCCTCAGCCTGATGAGAAGCGCGAGAGCCCTTCTTGCCACGTTGCGACTTCGAGCCACCCTCCTCGCTGCCCTTCACCTCCTCAATCTCAGGAGCATCGGCATAGTAAGCCAGAAAACGTCCGAACTCGCGGCTCACCACACGCTTTACCAGCTCCTCCTTGTCGAGCCACTCCCATCGCCTCATCACCTCGGGCAGGATTTCGGCTATTTCGTCCTCCATGACCTCCACACGCTCAATGTCGTCGACCACGCGGTAGAGCTGTTTCTGGCAAATCTCCTTGCCGTCGGGCAGAGAGCCCTTGACGAACTGCTTCTGTATGATACGCTCTATGGTGCGAATCTTGCCCTTCTCGCGCACATGGACTATGCTGATGCTCGTCCCCTTTTTGCCTGCACGCCCCGTACGTCCGCTACGGTGCGTATAGTTCTCCGTGTCGTCGGGCAGACCATAGTTGATGACATGAGTGAGGTCGTTGACATCGAGACCGCGAGCCGCCACATCGGTAGCCACGAGAAGCTGTGTGCGGTGCTGGCGGAACTTCTGCATCGTGAGGTCGCGCTGCTGCTGCGAGAGGTCGCCGTGTAGGGCATCAGCGTTGTAGCCGTCCTGTATGAGCTGGTCCGCTATCTCTTGAGTCTCCATGCGCGTACGGCAGAAGATAATGCCATAGATGCGCGGATAGTAGTCCACAATGCGCTTCAAGGCGAGATACTTGTCTTGCGCCCGCACCATATAGTAGATGTGGTTGACGTGCTCCGCACCCTCGTTGCGGCTCCCTACCTGTATTTCGCGGTAGTCATGAAGGTATTTCTTGGCAATCTGCTCTATTTCCGCACTCATCGTCGCAGAAAATAGGAGAGTCTTGTGTCCTTCAGGAATCCCCTGAAGAATAGTATCAAGATCCTCTTGAAATCCCATCGAGAGCATCTCGTCGGCCTCGTCGAGTATGAGCGTATGTATGTCCGAGAGGTCTGCCGCACCGCGCTTCATCAAGTCTATGAGTCGCCCTGGAGTAGCCACTATGATGTCCACACCCCTTTTGAGCGCACGTATCTGAGTCTCGATGTTTGTACCCCCGTATACAGGGAGAATATGCAGATTGTCGCAATATTTTGAGAAGCCCTCAAGATCGTCTGCTATCTGCAGACATAGCTCGCGAGTCGGAGCAAGTATGAGAGCCTCTCCCCTACCCTCACGCACGCCGTCGTGCTGGCTGAGCAAGTGTATGATAGGCAGACCATACGCAGCAGTCTTGCCCGTGCCCGTCTGTGCCAGGGCAATGAGGTCGTGGTGCTCCGTAGCATTGTCGCCCTCGCCTATGAGCACAGGAATTGCAGCCTCCTGTATAGGCATAGGATATTCGTAGCCTTGTTCGGTGATGGCACGTAGTATGTTGTCGGAAAGGCCGAGTTCTTGGAAGGTCATGTTATATAATCGTATTATTTTGTTTTAATGCATAAATCAAGGTATAGGGTCTATTCTATCGTTGCGTATCTCCATAGCAGACTTACTGATATTGCAGCGAAGACCAATGCTGTCATTGAGCCTATTGCCATTCCTCCCATGGCTTCTATTATTGAGAACTCCTTGACTTTATCTCCGAGCAATAGTATCTGGACGCAGGCCAATGAGTTGTTGAGTATGTGTAGGGCAATCGGCCACGCAATGCTGCCGCTCCTCCAGTATAGAATGCCGAGCAGCACACCCATTGCTGCAGCAAAGGGAACCTGCGCCGGATTCATGTGAATTATGCCGAAGGCGAGCGCACTAATCAGAATCGCACGCCATGCACCGCCAGGCATATAGTGACGCATTATACCCCAACGAAACAGCACCTCCTCAGCGACAGGACCTATGATGGCAATCGAGACTATCCCCCAAGGGTCAGAGCCAAGACCGATGAACATATCCTCCATCATGTCGGGCAAGTCGAGAATCTCCGCGCAAAAGTCCAGAGCAACGACCCCAAAGCAACAGCCCACGAGCGCGAGCAAGTGCTCCTTCCAACCCAAGGCTGCCGAAGCCCCGTCCATAGGCGCAGAGCGTCTGAATATGCCCCATACGGCGAGAATTGTCACCAAGTTGGCCAAACCCAGACAGATAGCCATGGATCTACTCATGTCCATGTGCTGTCCTATACACACCATCGCCACACCAGCCAAGACCTGCATGATGAGGAAAACGAGCAGAGCGAGCAGAGGCTTCGCACTTTCAGTCAGAAATCGTTTCATAAGAAAATCTTTTTATACGTCAGGTATAGAGTTACGTTGTCTTACAGCCTCGAAGATCAGTATGGCAGCCGACACCGACACATTGAGTGAGTCCATCGCGCCAAGCATCGGTATGCGGATATGCGCCTCAGCCGCCTCGCGCCATTGTGGCGTCAGCCCCGTATCCTCCGTACCCATGACTATAGCCGTAGGGCAAGTCATGTCGGTGTCGTAATACAGGCGCGAGTCCTGGAGCTGCGCCGTCAGAATCTTGATGCCGCGCTCTTTGAGCATCGATATGCACTCCTCGCTCGTACAGACAGCGATGTCAGTAGAGAACACAGCCCCCATCGACGAACGTATGAGGTTGGGATTGTAGACGTCCACATGAGGGTCACACACGATCACTCCGTCTACCCCAGCTGCATCGGCGGTGCGCAGTATAGCTCCCAGATTGCCAGGCTTTTCCACACCCTCGATAACCACGTAGAGAGGATTGTCACAGTCCCTACTGAGCGAGTCAAGAGCGTGAGACTTCTGTCTCACTACAGCTATGATGCCCTCCGTTCCGCCCCGGTACGCCATCTTGTCGTAAACCTGTACCGATACGCTATACGTAGGCCTGTCCGCTATCAGAGCCTCTATCCGTCGGGCTTCCTCGCCCTTAGACGAGCGTAGCTTAGTGTCGGCAGCATAGAGTATCTCGGGGCAAACATATATCTCGCTCACCTCGTAGCCGTGCTGCATACAATGCATCAGTTCCCTCCTACCCTCTACCACGAAAAGCCCCTCTTTGCGTCGCTGCGCAGACTTCTGCTGGAGCAGGCACACCTCCTTGACATGAGGGTTTTGCACGCTCGTAATACTGCCAATCTTATCCATATCGCGCACAAAGATACCACAATATTATGAATTATCACGCTTTCTGCCCGAATTTTGAGCCCAGATGCTGTTATAAAAAGCATCTCGGGTAATGTTTGAGGAAAACAAACCGCATACCAGGGCGAAGGTCCTGATATGCGGAATGAGATGTTATCCGACTCACGAATGAGCCTTTATGATAAAAAGACTACGTTTTAGAATACGAAGCCGATTCTTGCCCAGTGAGACTTGCCGACTCCACCTTCCATAGCAATGCAGTTTAGGTTGTAACCGACGGTGATTGACTTGTAGACCTGTACACCAACACCAAAGTCAAAGCCGAAGTGATGGGTCTCCCCAGAGCCATAGTAACCGTCAGAATGAATCATGGTGTAGCCCAAGTCAAAATTGGCATATCCGCGTATCATTTTCCAGTTAGGAGTATAACCTCTCACACCACCAAAACGGATGTTGAGCTGACACCATTCCTCTGGAGAGGCAAATCCTGAATAAAAGTTTATTCCAGCAATGTCAAGGGCGATGTACTTGTTGAAATTGTAACGGACATCATATCCGATACCCCAACCGTCTTGCAGGTAGAGGCTGAGAGCATGGTCTACGCCACGACCATAACACTGTGCTTCTGAATCGTATGAACCAAGTCCGCTGCGAGATGAACTGTAACCATCACCGCTGACTGCTAAAGCACCGCTCGTTTTAGACGCAGCCGATGGCTTGTGGATAGTACCATTTTCAAGCTGTACGGATGTAACCTCAGAGTTGCTGATAGAGTAGGTTGGACCATCGAGATTGTCATACTGCTTGTACTTGACTTCTTTTACAGCGAACTCAATCACCTTTACCTTCAAAATATCACCATTGGTCTTGACCAACAAATCTTGTGCGTTAGCACACAAAGAGCAGACGAAAGCTGCCATTGCAAAAAGAATCTTCTTCATAGTTGTAATTATTTGTTGTTAGTAATGTCCTTTTTGATAATAGTTTTAAATTTATTGTGCAAAATTACATAAAACATTGGATTTACCCCTCCTTATTTGGTTAAATTAAGTTAAAAAGTATAAAAATGTCACGAAATTGTCCATTTTTAGTTATTACTGTCCGCTAAACACACAAGGAACCAACCAGACAACACTATCTTGTTTTGAGGTTAGTTGACTTTAAGGTTAATTGGTTTTGTATAGAAATCCTCATCTTCAATCCCCAACTCGCTACATATATAGCGCACCACCTTCGGAGGGAGCAGCCTGCGCGTAGGCCTGACTCCCATAGCACTAATCACATTGCGATGCTCCATCATCCAGCGTCGCAGCAACTCAGGACTGATACCAGCAGCCTGTGCAATTTCTGATTTGGTTTTGGATTTCATTTTTAAGGTTATTAGGTTATTTTGTAAGGTTTTAAGGTCGCTTCGCTTGTGAGGTTATTAGGTTTTAAGGTTATTTTGTAAGGTTATTAGGTTTTGAAGTTGTTCTTTGAGGTTTTAAGGTTTTAAGTTCTCATCTCTAAGCTCTCAGCTCTCATCTCTCAGCTCTCATCTTAGTCTTTGAGGTCAAAGGAATAAAAACTTAAAACCTAAAAACCTTACCAGCGAAGCGACCTTACAGAGGAGGGGGGTCTCTCTTCGAATTTTGAATATTAAGATTTTAAGAAAAGACGAACCCCACACCGTGCGAACATCAAGTCTTTTCATAATAAGCATTCCTGTTCACAGTCCCCACCTTGCGTACAAGACCAGCCTTTATGAGCCTTGAAACTATATTCTTCACCGCGCTATTAGACTTGTCCGCCAACGCCTCACAAGCCTGCGCCACCGTAAACCTCTCGGGCAGTCGGTCGAGCATATCAAGCGTCTCATTAGGCCTGCCAGCCCCCGTGTGCGACAAGTTAATCCCCTCGTAGCTCGCAATCTGCTCCGTGCGCAGACGCCTGCTCCACAACATATCCTGCACATCGAGGCAATACTGCGCCGTACGCACCGCCAAGTCCGACGCTGTTCTGCGCTCCTTATATCTGTCGAGCTCCAAGGCGTGAGCCTTAAACTCATCATACTCAGCCCTTACCTCAATGAGCTTGCGCTCCAAAGCTACGATTTCCTCCTCAGAGACAGAGATGTCCGACTTAGCCCTCTCCAACTCTGTCTTGATGCCCTCAATCTTCGCCATCAGCTCATCGTCCCTGTCCAAGATGTCCTGCACAATCCATGCACATTGCATCGTCACGCCCATCGTGTGAGCAATCTCCGCCGAGCGGAAACGGAAACGCGCCCTCTCATCGTTGCGCTGCCCCAAGGGTAATGCCTCCAACTCCGTACGCACACGCTCCAACCACGCCTCCAAAGCCCTGTCCAGCATCGGCGTCAGCAGCAAGCCTGACATCTTCATCATCAGATTTGTGGCGCGGTCAATGTACACCACGTCCTCCTCGCCATACTGCCTGTAGACGGGCAGACGTTGGTAAGTATTGTCCGGCACAAGGCAGATCAGCACACGCTGAGCCGAGCCGTCACTCAGATTCTTAGCCCATTGTTTGATTGTCTGGTCGTGAGTCCCCGACGTCGTCACGTCCCAGTTGCAAGGAGTCTGGAGCGTCACGCTGTCCCCCGTAGCGTTCAGCGAACCAACGTTGCCGTTGTCGAACATCAGGCGGCAGAAATCACCACGATAATAATACCCCTGACGGTTGAGATTGAGCGACGAAATCTCCTCCGCAAACGTAAACGTCTTCTTCCCACCGAGGTAAGACATTTGCTGAATGTGAGCCTTGCGCGTAGTGTCACACTCCAAGATGCGCAGCCCCAACTGAGGCAGTTTCTGCTTCTCACCGTCCTTAGCCGTCTTGTTGTCCTCAATCACCTTGTTGATGATGTTCCGCGTACGCTCGTCCTGCGCCCTCAGCGGTTTGATAAGAGCCTCGATAACTTCGCGCAGCTGACGTTTGCCCGAGCCCGACAGACCATCCCAATGCGTCCAGCCGTTGAGCCTTGCCACGCCCTTAGAGCCAAACTTTCTGCGCACATCACTAAGCAGCGTCAGCATCGCAGTATACGAACCGCAGAGAGTCAAATATCTGTAGCCCGGCAATACGGGAGTGAGCAGCACGTCCACCCAACGCGGCAGCGTAGGCAAATCCATATCGTCGACGATGCAACGCGCCACGCTCGGGTACGGCGACGACACTCCGCACATCTCCGCAGCGCTCACATCGGCAAGGGCTACGCCACCGCCGCCGCCCGACTCTTCTCTATTTTGAGCCGAAGACTCCGACAGTTCTCCACCCTCGCGAGCCAGCAATTTGAAGTGGAGCACCTCTTTGAGGTCGCGCGGCATCAGCCCGCGCTCGCGAGCCAAAGCCGAGCGGATTATGCTCTCCACCTCGTTGCGCTCCAGCCCCAGCGAGTACTTAGGCCATATCAGCGACTGAAGCTTGCGCTCGTTGTGCTCACAGATATAGCGCAGACCGTTGCAGATTGTAAAGAGCGTAGTGTTTCGCATTCCTACGGGGACATTGGGGAAAGTAGGCTCCTTGATGCGCCCCCACGTCTCGATAATCTCGTCGTACGGCAGCGAGTAATCGTCCTGCTCGTCGGCAGCGGCTTCGCCACTTGCGTCCACAGGCGCAGCGTCCTGCGCTTCGCGCTCGCCCTGAGTCTTGCTCCCATTTTCTCCCACATTGTTAGCATCGGTTTTAGATTCGGCTTTGTTGTTCTCTGAGGTGGCGGTTCGGACTCCCTCGTTGCTCTCTGTGGCAGCAGTCTTTGCAGCTTCATTTGTAAAGAGGTCTTGATGCAGATAGAGCAAGTCAGACTCGCTCGCCGTTGTGGCGAAGAACACACGCGTGATGTCCTTCGCAGCCTTGTCGTAAGCCACTCCGATTTTGTCGCTCGCCCATCGCAGATTGTCCTCTTGCGACATCTCCTCATGACGGCGGAATACGAGGTGCAGTCCTTTGCTGACGCTTCGCTCCAAGAGCAGCAGACCGAGTTTGTCGCGCAGCCTGATGATGCGTTTGATGGTAGACTTGATTTTCCTCTCGTCAGCATCGTCGAAGTCGATGTCCATGCCGACAGAGTTGGAGGGAGTTCGACAGCCACGCAGCAAGCCGTCCTCGCCGGGAATGCAGGAATAGTTAAACTGGGTCAGACGCCGCTTGTCGTCGGAGTGCCCCTGACGGGCACTCTCGACCATTGCGACATGATGTTTTTCTCTACGGATAGACATATAGTCCTGTATGGAGCTCACAGGCAGCATCACCTTTGCTCCTTCGCGGTATTGAATTAAATGACAACTCATTGGTGAGGTTATAAGGTTTTGAGGTTATAAGGTTTTAAGGTTATTTAATGAGGTTTTGAGGTTATTTTGTAAGGTTTTAAGGTTATGAGGTTTTAAGGTTATAAGGTCAGGTTTTTACTCTAAGCTCTAAGCTCTAAGCTCTCATCTCAATGTTGATGGACTTGGATTTGCTCCTTCGCAGACTAAGAGTCTTTACACCATACTCGCTCTGCAAGTCTACGATGAGTGAGTCAATTTCCTTGCCGACAGTCTCAATGTCCTCGTTGTCGATGCCGTCGAGCATGAAAGTTCCGCGAATGCGTCCGTCGCTGTTCGTGCGCAGTCTGAGCCGCTTTCCGCGCATCACTATTGGGTTTCGAGGTATGGACTCGCTGACCGCTTCCATAAACCACGCGTGGTTCTCCTCGGGCGACACTACGATTCTGCCGTTCATGCCGCGTCTTTCCAATTTTACTTCTGAGTCACGCTGTGTGACTGATAGGTTGATGTTTTCGAAATTAATAGTGAGCATAATTTTTAAGGTTATTTTTAAGGTTATAAGGTTTTGAGGTTTTGAGGTTTTGAGGTTTTGAGGTTGGTTTGTGAGGTTTTTTGCTTTCTGTTTGGTTGGCTTCGCCTTCGTTTCCTACGCTCGGCA
>CAMEQD010000035.1:0-29033 GCA_945932615.1 uncultured Prevotellaceae bacterium
AGCATCTGACTACGGATCAGAAGGTTACAGGTTTGAATCCTGTCGGAGTCACTTTGTGTCGGGTAGGTAGGTAAGTGGTTAAAACGGGCAGACTGTAAATCTGTTGGCTTGCGCCTTCGGCGGTTCGAATCCGTCCCTGCCCACGGTGATATGCGGAAATAGCTCAGTTGGTAGAGCACAACCTTGCCAAGGTTGGGGTCGCGAGTTCGAGTCTCGTTTTCCGCTCAAGATGCGAAGAAAAGATTGGTGCGGTAGTTCAGCTGGTTAGAATACTAGCCTGTCACGCTAGGGGTCGCGGGTTCGAGTCCCGTCCGCACCGCAGGAGGAGGTCAGATGTGACCTCCTTTTTTCTTTTTGGCTGTCTGTGATTGTGATGACTGATGTGTTTAATCGTTTAGGATAGTATGGTATGCCAGAACCTGTGAGTAATAGGGAGAGGGAGTTTGCTATAAGTTGTAAGGGACCGAGTGTGCTGCTTATTTATACGGGTGGTACGATTGGTATGGTGCGTAATGAGGAGACGGGGGCTTTGGAGAGTTTTGATTTTGACAGGTTGCTGGAACAGGTGCCTGAGTTGAGGCGTTTTGATTGCCATATCTCGACGTATACGTTTTCGCCTCCGATTGATTCTTCGGATATGAGCTTGGACCATTGGGAGAGGTTGGTGCGTATTATCGAGTTTAACTATGGTTATTTTGATGGGTTTGTCATCTTGCATGGTACGGATACGATGGCGTATACGGCTTCGGCTCTGAGCTTCATGCTTGAGAATCTGGGTAAGCCGGTGATTCTGACGGGGTCGCAATTGCCGATAGGTATGTTGCGCACGGACGGTAAGGAGAATCTGATTACGGCGATTGAGATTGCTGCGGCACGGCGTGGCGATGGTTCGCCGATGGTGCCTGAGGTGTGTATTTATTTTAAGGATAAGCTGCTGAGGGGTAATCGTACGACTAAGATTTATGCTGACAGGTTTAATGCTTTCCGTTCGTTTAACTTTCCGGAACTGGCTGTGGTGGGTATTAATATCGAGTATAATGAGCATTTGATTCGCAGACCTGCGGCGGGGACGTCTTTGGTGGCGCATCATGTGGTCGACCCTAATGTGACGGTGCTGACGCTCTTTCCTGGCATACAGCGGAGTCTGGTGCATGCGGTGTTGCATATTCCTGGACTTAGGGCGGTGGTGCTGCGTACGTTTGGGGCGGGTAATGCTCCGCAGCATGAGTGGTTGAAGGAAGAACTGAAGGACGCTGCTGAGAGGGGTATCTTGCTGGTGAATATCACGCAGTGTCAGGCTGGGAGTGTGCAGATGGGGCTGTATGAGACGAGTCTGCCGCTTTTGCAGGCTGGGGTGGTGAGCGGATATGACTGCACGCCTGAGTGTGCTATCACTAAGCTTATGTTCTTGATTGGGCTGAATCTGCCGGTCGAGGAGATGCGTGGACTTATGGATACTGACTTGAGGGGCGAGATTACGAGGGGGTGATGCTCTTGGTGTGGAGAGACGGACGCCCGTTCTTTCGATTGTGAAGGAACGGGCGTCTGGCTCTTGTGTGTTACATCATTGATCCTATGATTTTCTGGAAGTATGCGCCGTGGGTGTCGCGCCATTGTAGTATGGCTTCGTTGACTTGGCGCTCGTCGGCTTGTGATGGCCGAAGGGTGGTGCCGTCTTCGAGGTCTATGTAGACTTGGAGCTCGTCGTCGGTGCGTACTTGTGCTATGCCTGCGTGGTGCAGGGGTATGCAGCCTTCGTAGGCTTCGGCCAGGGCTGTGAGGGTCTGTATGGTGTATTCGGTCAGCATGTGTGTGTCTTGGTTTAGCGTTCGATGGTCTGGGCGCGGTCGGGACCTACGCTGACGATGGTGATGGGGCGCTCTAATTGCTGCTCAAGGTAGTTGATGTAGTCCTGGAAGCGCTTGGGGAACTGGGCGGCTGTGGTGAGCTGGGTCAGGTCGGTCTGCCACCCTGGTATGTCTTCGTAGACGGCTTGCCAGCCTTCGGTGTCGTAGGGCATGGTGGTGGTGCGTATGCCGTCTTTTTCGTAGGCGATGCAGGCGCGTATGGTGTCGAAGGTGTCGAGCACGTCTGATTTCATCATGATGAGTTGGGTGACGCCGTTGACCATGATGGCGTAGCGGAGGGCTACGATGTCTACCCAGCCGCAACGGCGGTTGCGGCCGGTGACGGCTCCGTATTCGTGGCCTATTTCGCGCAGCTTGTCGCCGGTCTCGTCAAAGAGTTCTACGGGGAAGGGGCCGCTGCCGACGCGTGTAGAGTAGGCTTTGAAGATGCCGAAGATCTCGCCGATGGTGTTGGGGGCTACGCCGAGGCCTGTGCAGACACCGCCGGAGCATGTGCTTGAGGAGCTGACGTATGGGTAGGTGCCGTGGTCGATGTCGAGCATGGTGCCTTGGGCTCCTTCGGCAAGTACGTTTTTGCCTTGGGCGAGGGCTTGGTTGATTTCTATCTCGGTGTCGGTGAGGTGGAACTGGCGCATGTATTGTATGCCTTCCATCCAGAGTTGCTCTTCTGTGGTGATGTCGTAGTCGGTGTAGTGGAGGTCTTCGAGTATCTGCTGGTGGCGTTGCTTGAGAGCCTGATATTTCTGCTCGAAGTTCTCGAGTATGTCGCCTACGCGTAGGCCTGTGCGGCTGGCTTTGTCGCTGTAGGTGGGGCCGATGCCTTTGCCTGTGGTGCCTACTTTGTTCTTGCCTTTGGCTGCTTCGTAGGCTCGGTCGAGGACGCGGTGGGTGGGCAGTATGAGGTGGGCGCGGCGGCTGATGTGGAGTCGGTCTTTGATCTGGTAGCCGGCGTCTTCGAGTTCGCGGGCTTCTGCCATGAAGAGGTCGGGGGCTATGACGCAGCCGTTGCCGATGATGTTGAGCTTGCCTTGGTCGAAGATTCCTGAGGGAATGGAGCGGAGTACGAATTTCTTGCCTTCGAAGATGATGGTGTGTCCGGCATTGGGGCCTCCTGCAAAGCGGGCTACTATGTCGTAGCGTGGGGTGAATACGTCGACGACTTTGCCTTTTCCTTCGTCGCCGAATACGATGCCTAAGAGGGCATCAACTTTTCCTGTACTCATAGTTGTGTTGTTATTTAGTTGTTGTTTTGTTATTATGTTGTTTGGGTGGGTGGGGTTGGTTCTGTGATCTCGTCGAGCGTGTGGATGGTGTTGAGGACGGCTTTGATGAGTGGGAGTGGCGAGTCGTGGGGGATCGCTGTGGCGTGGTCGCGTAGCTCTTGTTCGGAGCGTGGCATGAGTTTGTTTCCTGTGCGTAGGAGGTGGCAGATGGTGAGCCAACCGCAGAGGGATTGGGGGTATTCTTGTGTGGCTATCCAGCGGAATGCTATGTCGCTGGCCCATTTCTGCTTGCGGACGAGTTCCATCGAGAGCATGGTGGCTTCTTCGCTGGTTCGTAGTTGGCTGGCCCAGATGTCGGCGACTTCGGGGAGGAATTGGTCGGGTGGGGTGAGCATGATGCCGAGCAGACGGCTCTCGCGTACGTTTTCGTTCCATAGTGTTTGCCCAAGACGGCGGTCTGGGGTAAATTCGGTGGCTATGATGCGTAGTCGTGGTATCTCGATGCCCCAGATGATGTGGTAGTCCATGCCGGCTTTGCGCATGACTTGGCTGGCGATGCCGTTCATGTTGGCGCGGAGTTCTTTCTTGATGTCGGTGAGGGTCTGATGCATGTCTGTCAGATGGTGTATTGTGTGGAGTATCTTAGCATTTGCTGGTCGTAGGTCTCGTCGTATGTTATGGTGATGTCTGTGATGTCGCCTGTGGCGTCGTGGACGGGGGTGTAGCGGGGGTTGATGAAGCCTTTGTAGGGGGCGAGGTTGAGGTGGGTGTAGCGTTGGAGGACTTCGGCGTGGAGGGTGGGGTCGATGTGTATGGCGTATTGCTCTACGAGGTGGGCGGCGGCGGTGGTGTCGCCTTCGCTCTTGATGCGTTGTATCTCTGCAAGGAGCTGGCCTATGAGGGTGCGTAGTGTGTCGTAGTCGCTGATGGTGAGTGTGGTGCGATTGTCTTGCTTTTCGAGTTTCATGGGTGGATGGGGCATGTGGCTTGCTTGCTCAAGGCACCAGTGGGCTATGAGGCTGCGGTTGCGCATGTGGGCTTCTTCGATGGTGCGGCCTGGCTGTATGCGGACTAACTGGGTCATGAGTCCGGCGAGCATGTAGGTGTAGTATTGGCTGTGCCAGGCTTGGCTGTCGGGGGTGAGCCCGAGCTGGAGGAGTTTGTCGTCGGCGATGTAGTACAGACCGAAGAGGTCGGCGCGGGCTTCTTCGATGGTGCTGCCGTGTACGCCGAGGGCATCGGGGTCTGTGTCTGGGAGGAGTTGGCCACTGCCGTGTCCTAAGCATTCGTGGAGGTCGGTGTGGAGATCGTCGAGTTGCTCGTCGTATTTGCGTACCATGGCGAGGGTGGTGGGGTCGGGGATAAATTCGTCGAGGAATTGGCTTTCTTTGGCGGCTTGGGCGTAGGCGTGGGTGAGGTTGCCTATGGTGACGCTCTTGCTGCCGTGGACGGCGCGTATCCAGTTGCTGTTGGGGAGGTTGATGCCGATGGCGCTGCTGGGGTAGAGGTCGCCGCCTAAAATGGCGGCTTGTACTACTCGTGCGCTGACTCCTCGGCATTGTTTCTTCTTGAAGCGTGGGTCGACGGGGCTGTGGTCTTCAAACCATTGTGCGTTGTGGCTTAGGGTCTCGGTGCGGTGGGTCTTTGCTGTGTCGAGTATGTTGACGTATCCTTCCCAACTGGCTTTGAGGCCTAAGGGGTCTCCGTAGACTTCGGTGAAGCCGTTGATGAAGTCTATGGTGCCTTGGGTTTCTTTGACCCATTCGATTGTGTATTGGTCGAAGGTGTGGAGAGAGCCTGTCTGGTAGTATTGTGTGAGGAGATCGATGATGTGTTGCTGCTGTGGTGTCTCAGCGTATGGACGGGCGGCTGACAGTGCGGCGTTGATGTGATTGAGGTACTGACCGTAGAGTCCTCCTGTCTTGTAGGTGTTCTCTGTGAGGCGGCCTTGGGGGTCGCGTTCGAGGCGGCTGTTGAGACCGTACATGATTGGCTGGCTGGGGTCGGGGGCTGTGGCTTTCTGACGGGTGTAGTATTCTTCGGCTTCGTGTTGGGTGATGCCGGGGGCGTAGTAGTTGTTGGCTGAGGCTTGTATGAGGTCTTTGCCTGTCTGACATACGCGCTTGGGGCAGGTGTCGGGGTTGAAGATGACATCGAGGATTTCTTCGTCGAGGTGGTCTTGGGGGCCTGGGTAGGCTTTGATGAGCCACTCACGGGTGAAGCCTGGGGTGAATTTGTCGGTTGAATAGTGGTGGTGGATTCCGTTGGCAAACCAGACTTGGCGTAGGTAGGTCTGATAGGCTTCCCAGTCTTTGCCTTGGCGTGGTATGGTCGTGTCGGTGTAGATGGCTTCCAGAATGTGGCGTATCTTGAGATTGTAGCGGCAGTTCTGGTCCCATAGTATGTCTCGACCCCATAGTGCGGCTCGGGAGAGGTGGTAGACGTAGAGCTTTTGATTTAGGGTCAGTGTCTCAAATGCCGGCACGTCGTAGCGTAGCATTTGTATGTCGGCGAAGCGTATGTCGATGTGTGTGTCGGTTTTCACTTTTCTCCGGTGTGTAGCAGTTTGTATTCGCGTGGGGTGATTTGGTTCTTGCGGAAGAAGGCGGCGTAGAAGCACTGGCGGTTGGAAAAGCCGCATGCGCTGGCTATTTCTTCGATAGTCTTGTCTTCGTAGTGTTTGTCTTTCATCATGTACATGGCTTCCTTGATGCGGAATTCGTTGATGAGCTGGGAGAAGTTGTCGTGGAAGCGTAGGTTGACTACGGCGCTGATGTAGCGTGTGTTGACTCCTAATTCCTGGGCCATCTTGCTGGCGGTATAGGAGGGGTCGCGGTATTTCTTCTCGACTACGAATTTGAGCATTATCTGCTCGTAGATGTTTTCTACTGTCTGGGTGCTGAGGGCGGAGACGTAGGTCACGTCGCGTGTCTGTTTGGGGGTAATGTTGTATTTTGCCATATTGTTTGATGATATTGTATATAATATAATGTATAATATGTCTGTTCTTGTATTCTGGCTTATTCCAGTCCGAGGGCGAGGCTGTAGCGGGCTATCTGTATCATGGTCTGCCTTTGGGCTTGTTCGGCTTCGTGTATCTGTTGCTGTATGTGTGCTTGTTTTGCTTTGGTCTGCTCGAGGGTGAGGGGGCCTGTGTCGACTTCGAGGGCGAGTATCTCGCTTTCGAGTTGTTTTACTTTCTGTTGTTCGAGTTGGGTGTCCATTTGGTTTTGTCTGACTATGCTGCGCTTGCTGCTCCAGTCGATGTCTTGGGTGAGTAGTTGGGATAGCTCGGCGTATTGGACGGGGGGGTGGGTGGCGTTGTAGGCGTGTATCCACAGGTCTACCATGCTGCGTTGTGCTGAGGTCTTGGCGTCTAAGGCTTCGCTGTTTTGTCTGAGGGCTTGGCTTTGGCCTTGTAGGTTGCTTTGGTGAATGAGGGCTTCGTGCATGTGCCTGATGTTGTCTTCTCTGTGTTTGAAGGTCTCGGACATCTTTGATAGTGTGGCTTCGAGGACTTGGCCTGTGGCTGTGGCTCCCATGAGGTCTGATCGTGTCTTGCGGTTGCTGTCGTATTTGTCGGTGGCGGATTGGAGGTCTGAGGTGAGGGTGTCGAGGATGTCTTGTATGCTCTTGGAGTGGGAGATGAGGAGCTCGCGCCTTTGGGTGTGGGTCTTGATGATGTTCTCTTGGACTGGGATGCTGACGTTTAACTGATGCCATTTTGTGTCCATTTCGGCTATTGACATACAGAGGGCGTCCATGTTGTGCTGCCAAAGTGTGTACCAGTCGGGGATGGATATCTCGCCGCTAATCTGTTCGTACTGGCTGCGGTATTGTTCTTTCGCGTTTTTCAGTAGACTGTCTGCTTGTTCTACTTGTATGGCGAGTACTTGACATGCGGTGTTCACTTCGTTCATGCGTACTGAGATTTCTTCTTTCCTTTCTTCGAGGGTGGTGATTTTTTCTGATAGTACGTCTATCTGTGAGGTGTGGTATATGTATTCGCCGAGTTCTTCTTTGGCTGAGGCTACGTCGCGGCTGGTGTTGTCTATGAGCTGGCGCAGGGTGGCCATGCGGCCTTCTGCATCGGTGGAGGGGGTGCAGTCGTGAAATGTGCTGTCGAGCTGGGCGAAGACTTGCCATTCCTTGACGTCTTCGTCTTGCCGTTGTTTCACGGTGTCGAGGTTTTGCTGCTCGGCTATTTGCTGACCTAATGCTTGGGTGAGCTTGTCGTGGACGGCTTCGAGCTGGCGTTGCCAGCCTTGCAGCTCGAGACTGAGGGTGTCGTATTCGCTGCGTATGTCGCTTATGAGTTTGCTTTGCTCAAGCATGGTGTCGCTGTGGAAGGGGTGATGGGTGGCTCCGCATACTGTGCAGGCTTCGCCTTCGCGTAGGTCGGCTCGCAACTGTATGACGTCTTGGCTCTTGCTCATGGTGAGCGAGTCTTCTTTCTCGTGTACTTGACGCTGGAGCTGTTTTACTTTTATGGCAAGGTCTTGCTCGGACTTTAGGTCGTGTTCGATGTTGAGTCGTAGTGTGTTGATGATGTGTGTCTTCTCTTCGATATTGATGTAGCCGGAATGGATTCTCCTCCACAGACTTTTGGCTGCCATGAGCATCTGCATGCGGCTTTTGAGCGAGAGTACGCGTTCTTGGATGTCGTAGCTGACAAGGCCGCGTATGGAGGTTCGGTGTACTCCGACTTCGTCTCCTAAGGTGAGTATCTGTTGGTTGATGTCGTTGTATTGAGTGTAGATGCGTCCTAATGTCTCGTTTTCGAGGCTTTGCTCTCGTAGACATGAGGCGCGTGCTGCGGTGAGGCGCTCGACTTCTTGTGAGATGGACTTCAGGTTGCGCAGGTGTGAGATGATTATTTCTGTATGCCCGAGCATGGCTTCGTGGCTTTCCAGTGAGTGACGGCTGGTCTTGAGTGATTCGAGTGTGTCTTCGGCTTGGTGTATGCTGGCTTCTGTTTCGTGGATAGTGGACGAGACTGCTGCTGAGATGTCGCGGGTCTTGGCTATGTTTGACTTGAGTGATTTTATCCATGTCTCGAGCGACTGGGCTTCTCCGTCGAGGCGGTTTACGGTCTCAAGGATGGTGCAGGTCTCTTGATGGTGAAGGAGGGCTTCGGTATAGGTGTCGTCGCTTTGGGTGAGTAGCTTTTCTTGCATCTGTACCTGCTCTTCGCTCTGGCGGATTTGATGGGCTAACTCTTTGCCTGTACGACGTGCGTCTTCTGCTTCGGCTTGGAGTATCTGCATTTTTAGAAATGGTGGCATGATGCTCTCGAATGTCTCAAATCTCTCCAGGTCGTCGGCGAGGGATGAGAGTGTGGCTCCTTCTTTGGTGAGGAGGTATAACTTCTTTGAGTGTGCTTCCAACTCGATGTTCAGGTCGTGATGGTGGGCGAGCTTGGATTGTAGGGTGTGGAGCGTCTTGAGCGTTTCTTCTAAATTCTGCTCTTTGGTCTGGGCTAAACGTAGCATGTCGCGTGTGCGCTGCTGGCGTATGCTGTCTATATCTTGGTCTGACTGAGTCATCTTTTTTTACGATTTTGTCACAAAGATACGTATAAGCGAGCGAAATTCCAAATTTATTTGATTTAACTTTCGCTTTTGTTGCTTGTAAAAATTATAAATAAACCGTACCTTTGTGGCGTAATTGGTGTTTTTTAGATAATAAACTTAAATATTGAGATGAAACCTTCTATTCCTAAGGGGACTCGCGATTTCGGGCCTGTCGAGATGGCTCGTCGCAATTATATTTTTGATACGATACGTGGCGTGTATGCTTTGTATGGATTCCAGCAGATAGAGACTCCGGCGCAGGAAAATCTGTCGACTTTGATGGGTAAGTATGGCGAGGAGGGGGACAAACTGTTGTTTAAAATCCTTAATAGTGGAGATTTCCGCTCTGGTGTCTCTGCTGAGGACTGGACGGGAAAATCTATAGGGCAGTTGACGTCTGCTATCTCGGAAAAGGGCTTGAGATATGACTTGACCGTGCCTTTTGCACGATATGTGGTACAACATCGTGATGAGCTGCAGATGCCTTTTAGACGTTTCCAAATCCAGCCTGTGTGGCGTGCTGACAGACCTCAGAAGGGGCGTTATCGTGAGTTCTACCAGTGTGATGCTGATGTCGTGGGGAGTGACTCTCTTTTGAATGAGGTGGAACTCATGCAGATTGTGGATAAGGTGTTTGCTAAGTTCGGAATCCGTGTGTGTATCAAAATCAATAATAGAAAGATTCTGACCGGCATCGCTGAAATTATAGGACAGGCTGACAAAATCGTCGATATTACTGTTGCTATTGACAAGCTTGATAAGATTGGGCTTGACAGGGTAAACGAGGAGCTCCTTGCTGTGGGGATTCCTGCTGATGGGGTGGAAAGGCTTCAGCCTATAATATCGCTGTCGGGGAGCAATGATGAGAAGATTGCTACAATGCGTAGTGTGCTCGCTATGAGTGAGACTGGACTCAAGGGGGTTGATGAGGTGGAGTTCGTTGTGTCTAAACTTGCTAATCTGCATTCTGAACTCGAACTTGACCTTACTTTGGCTCGTGGACTTAATTACTATACGGGGTGTATCTTTGAGGTGAAGGCTCTGGACGTGCAGATAGGCAGTATCACGGGTGGGGGACGCTATGATAATCTTACGGGTATTTTTGGTTTGCCTGGGCTGAGCGGCGTGGGGATATCGTTTGGCGCAGACCGTATTTATGATGTCCTTAACCAGCTTGATCTGTATCCGAAGGACCTGGGCTCTGCAACTCAGTTGCTTTTCGTCAATTTCGGCCAGAAGGAGGTTGATTTCTGTATGACTCTAGCGGGGCAACTGCGTGACAGGGGAATCCGTACTGAGATCTATCCTGATTGTGTGAAGATGAAGAAGCAGATGCAGTATGCTAATGCCAAGGTGATTCCTTTGGTGGCTATGGTCGGAGAAAACGAGATGGCTGACGGGGTGGTGATGCTCAAGAATATGGTTAGCGGCGAGCAGAATGCGGTCAAGGCAGAGGGGTTGGCTGACGCTGTATTGTCGGCTTTGTAGGGCTTGGAGCGTAGCTGATCCTAGTCTTCGGGTACGAGGCTCATCATGCGGAGCATCTCGTCGCGGAGTTGTGCTGCGAGGGTGAAGTCGAGCTTCTTGGCTGCTTCTTGCATCTTCTTGCGTGTGGCTTCGATGGACTTGCGAAGCTGGGGTATGCTCATTTGCTGTATGACGGGGTCGGCGACGCGTTGCGTGGTGGGTGGGGTCTCGACGTAGGCGCGGCTGTCTCCGATTTCGCGCTGTATGTCGAGAAGGTCTGTCATCGTGCGTGCTTTCTGTATCTGGGTGGGGGTGATGTGGTGCTCGTGATTGTATTGTATCTGCTTAGCACGGCGGCGGTTGGTCTCGTCGATGGTCTGTTGTATGGCTGTGGTTATGCGGTCGGCATAGAGTATGGCGCGGCCGTTGACGTTGCGGGCTGCTCGGCCTATGGTCTGGGTGAGGCTGCGGTGGCTGCGGAGAAAGCCTTCTTTGTCGGCATCGAGAATGGCTACGAGTGATACTTCGGGCAGGTCGAGACCTTCGCGAAGGAGGTTGACGCCGACGAGGACGTCAAACGTGCCGTTGCGGAGGTTGTCCATGATCTGAATGCGCTCGAGGGTGTTTACGTCGGAATGGATATAGGCGGTATTTATGTCGTGCCGGGAGAGGTATTCGCTCATCTCTTCGGCCATTCGTTTGGAGATGGTGGTGACGAGGACGCGCTCGTGGCGTTCGATGCGTTGTTGGATTTCTTCCATCAGATCGTCTATCTGATTGGTGGTTGGGCGGACTTCGATGACGGGGTCGAGGAGGCCTGTGGGGCGTATGAGCTGTTCGACGATGAGGCCTCCGCTCTTTTGGAGTTCGTATTCCTTGGGGGTAGCAGAGACGTATATGGTCTGAGGGGTGAGGCTCTCAAATTCTTCGAAGGTTAGGGGGCGGTTGTCGCGTGCGGCTGGGAGTCGGAATCCGTAGTCGATGAGGTTTCGCTTGCGCGACTGGTCGCCTCCGTGCATGGCTCCTATTTGTGGGACGGTCTCGTGGCTCTCGTCTATGATGAGGAGAAAGTCTTTCGGGAAAAAGTCGAGGAGACAGTATGGGCGTTGGCCTTCCTTACGGCCGTCGAAGTAGCGTGAATAGTTTTCGATGCCTGAACAGTGTCCGAGTTCGCGTATCATCTCGATGTCGTAGCGGACTCGTTGTTCGAGGCGAGTGGCTTCGGTGGTCTTGCCTATGCTGTTGAAGTATTGGATTTGTTGTTCGAGGTCTTCTTCAATCTGGCGTATCGCTTGCTCCTGTGTGTCTTTGCTGGTCATGAAAAGGTTGGCGGGATAGATGCGATAGTCGCTGAACTGTGCCGTGCTTTGCATGGTGGCGGTGTCGAGCTCTTGTATACTTTCTATCTCATCGTCCCAAAAGGTGACCCTCACGATTGTGTCGGCATAGGCGAGCCATATGTCGATGGTGTCGCCGATGACGCGTATGTCGCCTCGCCCGAAGGTGATGTCATTGCGTGTGTACAGGGCGGTGACGAGGCGGCGTAGGAGTTCGTTGCGGTCGATACGCTGCTCTATGCGTATGTCAATGGAATTCTCGCTGAGATTGGCTGGGTTGCCCATGCCGTAGATACACGATACGGAGCTGACTACTATGACATCGCTGCGACCTGAGAGTAGTGCGGAAGTGGCTGAGAGACGCAGTTTGTCTATCTCGGCATTGATGGCCATGTCTTTCTCAATGTACGTGTCGGTATGTGGATTGTACGCCTCTGGCTGGTAGTACTCGTAGTAGGAGACGTAGTATTCTACGGCATTGTATGGGAAGAACTGCTTCATCTCGCCGTAGAGTTGGGCAGCGAGGGTCTTGTTGTGTGAGAGTATGAGGGTGGGTTTGCCAGCGTTGGCTATGACGTTGGCTATTGTAAATGTTTTTCCGCTACCCGTGACTCCGAGCAAGACTTGAGCGTCAAGACCTTGCTTGAGGCCTTGGGTGAGCTGCTCTATGGCTTCGGGTTGGTCGCCTGTAGGGTGAAATTTTGAGGTGAGTTGATATTTCATCGCCTCAAAGTTAGGATATTTTTCGTTTGCTGGTTGGTGGGTGGGGTGGTTTTGTGGGTGATAAAGAGAAAAAAAGTTTTGTTTTCTTTGTTTTTTCGGAGTATAGTTTGTATCTTTGCACGCTGAATTGTGCGCCTATGCGCGAAATTGCTTGAGTCTCGTATGAAAAATGCTTTTGTCTTGTATTTGCTCGCTGTGAGTGCTTTGGTATCCTGCTCTAAGCAGAGTGCTTTGGAAACCACTCGTGATTTCGAGTACAAGTACGAAGTGGCCAAGCAGTATTATTTTGAGGGAAAGTATAGTGCGGCGACGGTATTGTTCTCTGATGTCGTGACGCTGATGAGGGGGACAGCTTATGCTGAGGAGGCACTATTCATGACTGCTATGTCGCATTTCCGCTCGGGCGACTATGAGTCTGCCTCGCAATATTTCCGCAAGTACTATGAGTCTTATCCGAAAGGGCAGAATGTCGAACTGGCGAGATATAATTGTGGTCTGGCCATGTATCGGCTGATTCCCGACCCTCGTCTGGACCAGACGAGCACGTATGCTGCTTTGTCGGAGTTTCAGGATTTCTTGTTGTATTACCCAAATTCGTCAATCAAGGATGAGACTCAGGAAATGATTTACATCCTCCAGGACAGGTTAGTCGAGAAGGAGTATCTTGCGGCTAAACTTTATTATGACCTTGGCTCCTACACGATGAATTGTGCTTTCGGAGGCAATAATTATGAGGCTTGTGTGGTCACTTCGCAGAATGCGTTGCGTGATTTCCCTTACGCCACGACAGAGCGTCGCGAGGCTCTGTCTGTGCTGATTCTGCGATCTAAGTTTCAGTTGGCTCAGAATAGCGTCGAGGTAAAGCGTGTGGATCGCTATCGTGACTGTATTGATGAATACTATGCCTTCAAGAATGATTTCCCTGAGAGCAAGTTTATGAAGGAGGCGGAGGGGTACTTCGTGAAGAGTTCGGAATTTGTTCGGACTCATTCCAAGGGAGACGAAGTGGTTGACTGAAACTCACCGAGGGAATTTGATTGTCAGAAAACAACAAAAACGATAAATATAAAATCAAGTATATGGACTACAAGAAAACTACAGCACCTACCAACACCACGACTCGTGATATCATGAATCTTTGCGAGGAGACGGGAAATATCTATGAGAGTGTGGCAATCATCGCTAAGCGTGCGAACCAAATCAGTGCTGAGATAAAGCAGGAACTGAACCAGAAGCTTCAGGAATTCGCTTCAAGTACAGATTCGCTTGACGAAGTGTTCGAAAACCGTGAGCAGATAGAGATCAGCCGTTATTACGAGCGTCTGCCAAAGGCTACGCTATTGGCCCTGGACGAGTTTGAGCACGGCAAGGTCTATTTCCGTAGTCTGGCTCAAGACGTGGCCGAGGAGGAAGCATGATCCAGCGTATACAGTCGCTTTATCTTTTGGCATGCATAGTACTCAGCGTGCTGTGTATTTTCTTTGAACTGAGGACTGAGGGTCACCCTTGGGCTCTGACGGCCATCATGGCTTTGTGCCTCGTACTGGAGTTCATGGCCATTTTCCTGTTCAGACGCCGCGCCACCCAGATGCGCTTTTGCTCGTTCTGCATCATACTGCAGTTTGGCTGGTATGGCGTGTATGTTGCGATGGCATACCTCATGGGCGAGGGTCTCGTGGGGGAGTGGAGACCAGCGGTGTGGACTGCCATACCTGCCGTGAATGCCGTGCTGCTATATCTGGCCTTTCGAGGCATACTGAAGGACGAAATGCTCGTGCGTAGCCTTGATCGTTTGAGATAGGGCTATCTGTATTGAGCTTTTGTCTTGATGACATCAAAGTAATAGGATAATTTGATTGCGATAGATGTGTTCGCCGAACGGCCGAACGCATCTTTTTTTGAATTGCCGAAGATATCTGAAAGTCCGAAAAAATATCGGGCATCGAGACTGAAATGCCCTGCCTTGGGGTGACTATACTCGATACCTGCTCCTGCCGTGATACCATACTCGAATTTCTTGCTGGTACTGATGTCGTGCTGGGCTATGCGGCGATCCTGTATGCTGGCCTTGTACTCATCGCTCCAGTCTCCCGTATACGACTGGCTCTCGCTGAGAAAGAAACCGAGCTGAGGTCCTGCGAGCACGTATCCCATAAATCCCTTGCGCTCGTGACCGTAGCCGAGACGTGCCAGAAAGGGAATGTTGATATAGTTGGTGGTGCGGCTATAGGAATGCACCTCGTCGTCCATAATTTCCTTCCACCCCTTTTGAGAAAAGTTGACTTCGGCCTGAACGGCACAGACAAGCTTGAAGTAACGCTCACAAGTGTATCGTATGCTTGCCCCAATCTCCGGTCCGATGTGAAACTGTTGGCTCACATGAGGATCAAAACTGATACGGTTCAAGTTGACACCAGCACTCCCTCCGATGGCGAGATCATTGCGAAATTCGCCGACCTGCGCCGTAACACTAAGAGTAGAGACAAGAGCTATTATTGTCGTCAGTATTATACGCATTGTATATCGCAGCTATTTGTAATCGGTCGCTAAGTTACGAAAAAATATTGAGAATCTCGCTACGTATAAAATAAAACTTGTTTTATTTGCTTTTATGCATTTTTTTCTCTACCTTTGGCTGTCAAAAGACTTTACCATATGTCGAAAAAACCATTATCCGATGTCAGTACGATTGATAACCATACTATGTCTGTCTCTGCTAAGTAAAGGCCTTACGCGTGCTCAGAACCTACCCGATTTCCTACCATACGCCGAATATACTACATCACCGTCCAAGTCGAATCCCGACCCGAAGACACTAACAGTCTCATATCCTGGTATGCTCTCTCTGACTGAAGTGCAGAATGCCCCACTCGAAGGGCGTTTCTCTGCAGGAGGCGTAGACACTGACGGGTGGAACGTATCATATTTTTGGGAAATAGAGCTCGATACGGCAATGAACGGTGCTTTTGAGTCAGTAAGGCGCGCATACGATGCAGACATAGACTACGTGTTTAGCAACAAAGGCCTGTATCGAATCACATTCACAGCATCATGTACCAAAGGGAGCAGTACGATAGCCTTCCCCGCCGAAGGTCAAGACGCGGCAATCTTTACGCTGCAAATCAGCGACAGCAGACTGACCTTCCCGAACGCCTTCAGCCCCAATGGCGACGGGCAGAATGACTACCTACGCCCCATTGAGTATCAGAGCATAGTAGAGTTTCACGCAGCTGTATTCAATCGCTGGGGGCAGAGGGTCTACGCTTGGGACGACGTGACGTCAGACGGCTGGGACGGGCGAATCGGAGGGAAATGGGCCAAAGACGGAGCATATTATTTAGTATGCAATGCCAAAGGTGCAGATGGCACCCGATATCGCATCAAGAAGACAATAACGGTGCTGACCAGCTATAATTCGAACTATTCAGAGGATTTCAATGAGTGAAGAGATTATCAAGATAGAAGGGGCGCGAGAACATAATCTGAAGAACATCGACGTAGCCATACCCCGTTACAGCCTGTCGGTGATAACCGGACTGAGCGGTTCGGGCAAGTCATCGTTGGCGTTCGATACCATCTATGCAGAAGGTCAGCGCAGGTACATCGAGACCTTCTCAGCATACGCCCGCAATTTTCTGGGTGGCATGTCGCGACCCGATGTCGACAAAGTCACAGGACTCTCTCCAGTCATCAGCATCGAGCAGAAGACCACCAACCGCAATCCCCGTTCGACAGTAGGGACCACAACCGAAGTCTATGACTTCCTGCGTCTGCTATATGCCCGTGTGGGAGAAGCATACTCCTATGTGACCGGCGAGAAGATGGTTCGCTACACAGAAGAGCAAATCGTAAATCTCCTCCTCGACCAGTATAACGGACTCAAGGTATACGTGATGGCTCCCATCGTACAAAACCGTAAAGGCCATTATCGAGAGGTCCTGGAGAGCGTGCGGAAAAAAGGCTATCTACACGTACGTATCGACGGCGAAATCATGGAGCTCGTCCCAGACATGATGTTAGACCGCTACAAGAACCACAGCATCGAAGTCGTAGTAGACCGTCTGCGCGTCCAGACAAAAGACGACAAACGGCTGGCACAAAGCGTCGCCACAGCGATGCAAGTAGGAAAGGGTCTGATAATGCTATGCGACGCAGAGACTATGGAAGTACGCCACTACAGCAGACGCCTGATGTGTCCCACCTCAGGCATAGCATACCGAGACCCGGCACCACACGATTTCTCCTTCAACTCACCACAAGGAGCATGTCCACACTGCAAAGGCTTGGGATACGTACAACTAATCGACATGGACAAAGTCTATCCCGACGCAACACTAAGCGTACGACAGGGTGGGGTAGCACCACTGGGCAAATGGCGCCAAAGTCCCATCTTCGGCCAAGTAGGACACGTCCTCGAACGAGCAGGGTACAACATAGACACTCCCATAGGAGAAATACCACAAGAGGTACGGGCAGAGCTCATCAACGACACCCTCGCAGCATATATCCGTCAGATGGCCGACACCGAGATGAGTGCAGCAGCCA
Source organism: uncultured Prevotellaceae bacterium (assembly GCA_945932615.1). GTDB lineage: Bacteria > Bacteroidota > Bacteroidia > Bacteroidales > Bacteroidaceae > Physcousia. The sequence continues at coordinate 16,737 of CAMEQD010000035.1, forward strand.
GGAAATGGGCAGACCAATTCAACCATACAGCAGTATGCCCAGAGTGTGGCGGCAAGAGACTGAAGCGCGAATCACTACATTTCCTCATCGACGGAAAAAACATCTCAGACCTTGCAGAGATGGATCTCACCGACCTACACCAGTGGGCCACAACGGTTGAAGGAAGACTCACATCGCAGCGACGCCAGATAGCATCAGAGATACTCAAGGAGATACGCACACGACTCAAGTTTATGATAGACGTGGGATTAGAATACCTATCACTAAATCGAGCCACCTCGACACTTTCCGGTGGAGAGAGCCAACGCATACGGCTCGCCACCCAGATAGGCTCAGAATTAGTGAACGTACTATACATCCTCGACGAACCCTCCATAGGACTCCACCAGAGAGACAATATCAGACTCATCAACTCGCTGAAAGCCTTGCGCGACATCGGCAACACCGTAATAGTCGTAGAGCACGACCAAGAGATGATGGAAAACGCCGATTGGATTGTCGACATCGGCCCGAGAGCAGGCCGCAAAGGCGGAGAAGTAGTCTACCAAGGGACCTACAAAGAAATGCTAAAACGAGAGACCCTCACGAGCCAGTACCTCTCCAAGAGCCTGCGAATCACGATACCCACCCAGCGTCGCAAAGGAAACGGCAAAAGCATCATACTCAAAGGAGCGCGAGGCAACAATCTCAAGAATGTGACAGCCACATTCCCATTAGGCAAACTAATATGCGTGACAGGCGTAAGCGGCTCAGGCAAATCAACCCTAATCAACGACACGCTACACCCCATCTTGTCACAACACTTTTACCGCTCACAGAAAGAGCCTCTGGCATACGACACCCTTGAAGGCATAGAAAACATAGACAAAGTCGTAGACGTAGACCAAAGTCCTCTGGGTCGCACCCCACGTAGCAACCCCGCCACATACACCAACGTATTCAACGACATACGCAACCTCTACGTAGAACTCCCCGAGTCAAAAGTCAGAGGCTACAAGCCAGGCAGATTCTCCTTCAACGTCAAAGGAGGCCGATGCGAAACATGCACAGGCAATGGCTACCGCAGCATAGAAATGAATTTCCTACCCGATGTCATGGTACCCTGCGAGCAATGTATGGGCAAACGCTACAACCGCGAAACCCTCGAAGTACGCTTCAAAGGCAAAAGCATCGCCGACGTCCTCGACATGACAGTCAACCAAGCAGTAGAATTCTTCGAAAACCAACCATCGATACTACAAAAAATCAAAGTCCTTCAAGACGTAGGTCTGGGCTACATCAAATTAGGACAGTCGAGCACCACCCTCTCCGGCGGAGAGAGCCAGCGCGTGAAGCTCGCCACCGAGCTATCCAAGCGAGATACAGGGCGCACCCTCTACATTCTTGACGAACCTACCACCGGACTCCATTTCGAAGACATCAGAGTGCTCCTCAGCGTACTCGACCGACTCGTAGACAAAGGCAACACCGTGATAATCGTAGAGCACAATCTTGACGTCATCAAATGCGCAGACTGGATAATAGAAATGGGTCCCGATGGAGGTCGAGGGGGAGGCCAACTACTGATAGAGGGCACGCCGGAAGAAATAGCAAAACAAAAAATTGGATACACCAGCAAATATCTAAAGAAAATATTAGGTGAATAGAGTTGTTTTGTTGTTTAGTTATTTAGTTGGTTCTAACGACTAATACAACAAAGCAAATAACAAAGCAAACAATAACTAACCAACCAACAACAAACCAACCAACCAAACAACAAAAAAACCAAACAACAAAATAACATGAAAAATCCAACCATTTTCCTACCCCTCGTAGCGATGGCAGCAGGAGCATACGCCCAGCAAGCCCAACGCCCCAATATCGTCTACATCATGACCGACGATCACACCGCCCAGATGCTCAGTGCCTATGGCAACAGTCCCGTACAGACCCCCAACTTAGACCGCATAGCCCAAGACGGAGTTCTCTTTCGCAACAGCTTTGTCGCCAACAGTCTCTCAGGTCCCAGCCGCGCCTGCATGCTGACAGGTAAGCACAGTCACAAGAACGGTTTCACCAACAACGAGCACGGCATCTTCGACGGCAGCCAGCAGACAATGCCCAAGCTAATGCAGCAAGCAGGCTACCAGACCGCACTCATAGGCAAATGGCATCTCGTCAGCACCCCAACAGGTTTTGATTACTTCGAAATACTCCACGGACAAGGCGAGTATTACAACCCCGATTTCATCCAGATGGACGGCACCACACAGCAAGCACAAGGCTACTGTACCAACATCATCACCGACAAGGCAATCCGATGGATGGAACAACGCGACAGACAAAAGCCCTTCATACTCTTCGTTCACCACAAAGCCTGCCACCGCGACTGGCTCCCCGAGCTGAAATACATGCGAGAATACGAGAACCAGACCTTCGCAAAACCCGCAAACTTCAACGACCGCTGGGAAGGACGACAGGCAGCCCAGCAACAAGAAATGACCATAGCCAGTCAGCACGACATGGACCTCGCCTACGACAACAAAGCCTATCTGCCAGGCGACAGCAGCCGCCTGACCGCGACATACCTCGCCTACGTCAATCGCCAAAGTCCAGAAGACCAGCAGACATACTGGGCATTCCACGACAGCCTCTCCTGCGACTTCTTCCGTCGCTTCCCCCAATACCGCAATTATACCGAAGACTCCCCCCAAAACGAAGCCGTGACAGACTGGAAGTACCAACGATACATGAGAGACTATGCCAAAGTCACCAAATCGCTCGACGACGAGGTCGGACGCCTCCTCGACTACCTCAAAGCAAACGATCTATACGACAACACCCTCATAGTCTACACCTCCGACCAAGGCTTCTATATGGGCGAACACGGCTGGTTTGACAAACGCTTCATGTACGAAGAAAGCCTCAACACCCCCTTGTTGATGCACCTCCCCAAAGGACTCAAACGCCGCGGTGAGATACAAGAAATGGTCCAAAACATCGACTACGCCCCCACATTTCTCGAGCTCGCAGGAGCAAAGATACCCGCCGACATACAAGGCCAGAGCCTCGTCCCAGTCCTGCGCGGAGAAAAGCAACTCGCCAAATGGCGCGACGCCATATATTACCACTTCTACGAATACCCAGCCGAACACAGTGTAAAACGACACTACGGTGTCCGCACCAACCGCTACAAACTCATACACTTCTACAACGACATAGACACATGGGAACTCTATGACCTCCAAGAAGACCCCACAGAGATGCACAACCTATACGGCGACCCCGCATACGCAAAAGTCCAAAAACAAATGCACGCCCGCCTCAAACAACTACAAAAACAATACGACGACAACATCGAACAAACACTGACAAAAAAATAAGACAGCCTAACACACAAAAACATCACACACCAACAAACAACACCCGGTAATGAAGAAATACATCATAGCAGCCACCGCCCTACTCACCATGCTGACCCCAGCGTCAGCATGGAGAGACAGCTTCAAGCCCCACAACCCCATGACCCTCTGGTACGAACTCCCCGCCAAAGCCACTGGAGTAAGCAACCCCTGGATGGAATACTCACTCCCCATAGGCAACGGTGAGCTCGGTGCCAGCCTATACGGCGGCGTCTACGAAGACGAAATCCAGTTCAACGAAAAAAGCCTCTGGACAGGAACCCCCACAGACATGCAAGGCTACGGCTCAGGCTACGGCCAATACAAGAACTTCGGTAGCATCATAGTACGCGACCTCAGCGGCTGCTTTATCGAAGGCCAAGACGCACACGTACGCGACTACTGGCGCAGCCTAGACATCGAAGAAGGCATAGCTCGCGTACACTACCTCTCAGCCAACGGAGCCACGACATACGAACGCGAATACCTCTCCAGCAGCCCCGACGGCGTCATCGCCGTGCGCTACCGAGCCATCGGTCCCGACCGTCTACATCTTCAGATAAGCCTCGTCCCCGGCGAAGACATCAACGCCACCGAGCCCACATATAAAGTAGGCGCCGATGCCCAGCCCTACGCCCAATTCCACGGCAGTCTCCAGACCATATCCTACCACGCACACATGCGCGCCATACCCCAAGGCGGCCAAATACGCCCCACGAGCCAAGGCCTCGAAGTCACCGACGCAACATCGGTCGTGATATACCTGTCAGCAGGCACAGACTTCTCCCCCGAAGCCAAGACCCGCACCCAAGGCATCACCCCCCAGCAATTAGCCAAACGCCACGAGGCCACCGTCGAGAGAGCAAGCGCCAAAGGCTACGAACGCATCATGTCCGACCACATCAACGACTTCACATCATACACGCACAGAGTCCGCCTAAACCTCGGGTTCTCCAAGAAGCTCATGATTGACATCTGTCGCTACCGCACCACCCCCCAACTCATCGACCACTACAACACCCTCGACGATCTCACCAGTCAAGACGCCCGCTACCTCGAGCAGCTATACTTCAACTACGGCCGCTACCTTGCCATCTCCAGCAACCGCAAGCTCCAAGCCCCCAACAACCTACAAGGCATCTGGAACAACCAAAGCAACGCCCCCTGGAATGCCGACATACACACCAACATCAACATACAGATGAACTACTGGCCCACCGAGCCCACCAACCTCAGCGAGCTACACCTTCCTCTGCTCAACTACATCATCCGCAACGCCAGCGATGAAAACTGGCACAAAGCCGCCACCACCTACGCTGGCGTCCGAAACGGCTGGACCGTCTTCACCGAAAGCAGCCTCTTCGGCGGCATGAGCATATGGGGCTCAAACTACTTCGTCGCCAACGCCTGGTACTGCAGCCACCTATGGCAACACTACCGCTACACACGCGACGAGCAATACCTCGAAAAAGCATTTCCCGCCATGTGGAGCTGCGCCCAATTCTGGTTCGAACGCCTCAAGCGAGCCCCCGACGGCACCTACGAAGCCCCCGACGAATACAGCCCCGAGCAAAACGCCCACCCCAAAGAAGACGCCACCGCCCATGCCCAGCAACTCATCTACGATCTCTTCACGAACGTAGACCAAGCCCAAAAGATCCTTGGCAGCAAACGCACAGGACTGACCAGCGACGACATATCCCGCCTCAAAGACTACCTCGCCCACACAGACCAAGGACTCCACATCGAGCCCTACACCGCCAACAGCGCCAAGCATCCCCTATGGACCAATCCACGCAACGGCATACACCAAGGCGACCCCATCCTCCGCGAATGGAAATACGCCACCTACGACGCTAGCGACGACCCCAACCACCGCCACATGAGCCACCTCATGGCCCTCTACCCCCTCACCCAGATAGCCCCCAGCAGCCCCTATTTCCAGCCCGCCGTCAACTCCCTCAAACTGAGAGGCGACCAAGCCACCGGTTGGAGCATGGGCTGGAAAGTCAACCTCTGGGCCCGCGCCTTAGACGGCGATCACGCACATCAGATTCTCCACAACGCCCTCCGCCACTCCACCGACTACGGCTGCAACGAACACGCAGGCGGCATCTACTACAACCTATACGACGCCCACGCCCCATTCCAGATCGACGGCAACTTCGGCTGCAGCGCAGGCATCGCCGAGATGCTTCTCCAGTCCCACACCGACACCCTCCAGCTCCTCCCCGCCCTCCCCAGCACCTGGCGCAACGGCAAGATCGAAGGCCTCAAAGCCATCGGCAACTTCACCGTCGACCAGACCTGGGAACAAGGCCAGCTCACCCTCGCCATCATCGAAAGCCACGCCGCCATGCCCCTCTACATAAAACACAAAGACATCACCAAGATGCAAGTCATCAACGACCGCGGACGCAAGCTACGCTACAAGACTAAAGACCCCCACACCATCATCATACCCACCACCCGCAAAGGCGACAAAATAATCATCAAACGCAACGACCAATAAACACATAAACAACTATGGAATACGAAAAAATTCAAGGTCTCATCAACGCCCCCTTCACCCCCTTCCACCAAAACGGAGACATCAACCTCGAGCCAATCCCCGCCTACGCCGCCATGCTACAGAAAAACGGCCTCAAAGGCGTCTTCATCAACGGCAGCAGCGGCGAAGGCTACATGCTCACCACCGCCGAACGCCGCCAGCTCGCAGAAGCATGGGTAAAAGCCGCCCCCGAAGGCTTCAAAGTCATCGTCCACGTAGGCTCATGCAGCGTACGCGAGAGTCGTGCCCTCGCCCAGCATGCCCAGGAAATCGGAGCCTGGGGCATAGGCGCCATGGCCCCCCCATTTCCCAAGATCAGCCGCATCGAAGAACTCGTAAAATATTGTGAAGAAATCGCCGCCGGAGCCCCCAATCTCCCATACTACTACTACCACATCCCAGCCTTCAACGGAGCCTACCTCCCCATGGTCAAACTCTTAGAAGCCGTAGACGGCCGCATACCCAACTTCGCAGGCATAAAATACACCTACGAATCCATCTACGAATACAACCAATGCCGCCTCTACAAGAACGGCAAATACGACATGCTTCACGGGCAAGACGAGACCATACTCCCCTCATTAGCCATGGGCGGAGCCCGCGGCGGCATCGGCGGCACCACCAACTACAACGGCCGCAACCTCGTAGGCATCATCGAAGCTTGGAACGCCGGCGACATAGAAAAAGCCCGCCAGCTCCAAAACTACTCCCAAGAAGTCATCAACATAATCTGCCATTACCGCGGCAACATCGTAGGCGGCAAACGCATCATGAAACTCATCGGCCTCGACCTCGGTCCCAACCGCACCCCCTTCCAAAACCTCACAGCACAAGAAGAAACCCAACTCCGCGACGAACTCCAGGCAATCGACTTCTTCACACATTGCAACAGGTTCTAACCCACACAGATAGATGAAAAACCTAATCAAGATACTACTCACACTCTGTCCCATGATTGTCATGGGACAGAACCACATCACCATCACCCCAGAGACCCCCCTCCCCACCCCCGTATCGGGCCACTATACAGCGTGGAAAGACGGCCAGCACTGGACCTGGGGAGGCTGCAACTATCCAGAAATCCCCTGTGCAGACGGAGGAGCAAAACACTACTACCCCCAAGCCTACGGAGCAAGCATAGAGATCGACAACGGAGTCCTCCTCCTCGGCGGTCAAGACCAGCAAGGCAGCCTCACCACATGCCGCTACATACCCCCAAAAGCCACGAACGGAGGACAACCCCAAGACCTCACCCCTCTACCCATACCCCTCGACAACTTCGCTGCCACCTACTATCAAGGAGAAATATACATAGCCGGAGGCCAAAGCAACGGACAGCCTAACCAACTAATCTACAAAGCCCACTGGAGCCACGACATAGAATGGCAAGTCGCCGACACCATGCCCGATGCATGCCGCCTCCAACCCTGCCTTCAAGTGCAAAACACAGCCACAGGTCCTGCCCTCTACATCTTCGGCGGATACGACCCCGGTGACCCCACCACATCACGCTCCCCCCAAGTCCACACTGACGGCATCTACGCTCCGATTCCCCAAATCACACCAAGCCAAAAAGCACAATGGCGCAGGACCGCCCCCTGCTCCGTATGGATAGACCAGCAAACCCCCGAAGACCCCACACAAACCACCCACACCCTCACCCGCCAAGCCATCGTCGGCACCGCCAGCACAAAATCAGGCTACAGCCACATACTCTTCTTCGGAGGCGTAAACTACGACATCTTCCTCCGAGCCATCACAGGCCAGCAAGACAGCCTCTACCTACGCCATCCCTCCCAGTGGTACCAGTTCCGCACAGACGTACTCACCTACCACACCATCACCGACACATGGGCACTACTCCCAGGCGACACACTTCTGGCACGCGCCGGCGCCTCCATAGCCCACACCCCCGATGGAGCCCTGATATACTCCGGCGGCGAAACAAAACCCGGCATACGCACCGCCACCACCACAAAGATACAAATCACCCACCAGCACAGTTTCGGCACTCTCAACTGGGCAGTCCTCGCCCTCTACCTCATTCTCATGCTCGGCATGGGCTTCTACTTCATGCGACGCGAGAGTGGTGCCGACGACTTCTTCCGTGGCGGCGGCCGCATACCATGGTGGGCAGCCGGCATCAGTATCTACGCCACCATGCTCTCCGCCATCACCTACATGGCCATACCAGCCAAAGCCTACACCACAGACTGGACCTACTACCCCATGCTATGGATGATTCCCATCGTCGGCATACCAGTGATAAAATACTACCTGCCATATTTCCGCAAGCTCAAAGTAGCCAGCGCCTATGAAATTTTAGAAAACCGCTTCAACCTCGCCACCCGCCTCATGGCCTCCGCCCTTTTCAGCACCTTCATGATAGCCCGCATGGCCCTCGTCATGTACCTCCCCTCCCTCGCCCTTACCGCCGTCACCGGCATCGACATCTACCTCTGCATACTCCTCATGGGCATCGTCACCATCATCTACTGCACTATGGGCGGAGTCGAAGCCGTCATCTGGGGCGACGTCGTCCAAGGCATAATCCTCGTAGGCGGAGCCATCTTTGCCGCCCTCTACCTCGCCACCAACACCGCCGGCGGCATCACAGGCAGCATCGACATAGCCCTTGCCAACGACAAACTCCGCCTCTTCGACTGGAGCAACACATGGTCCAGCGCCACCTGGTGGGTCGTAATCATCGGAGGTCTCGCCAACAACCTCATCTCCTACACCTCCGACCAGACCGTCATCCAACGCTACATGACCACCCCCGACGAACGCTCCGCAGGCCGCAGCATCCTCGTCAACGGCTTCATGAGCGTCTTCATCTCCGTCGCATTCTACGTCATAGGCACAGGCCTCTATACCTTCTACAAGACCCACCCCGAGAGCCTCGACATCACCATGACCCAATCCGACGCCATCTTCCCCTTCTTCATGATGAGCCAGATGCCAGCCGGCATCGCCGGCCTGCTTATTGCCGCCATCTTCGCCGCCACCATGAGCACCATCTCCAGCAACATCAACAGCGTCTCCACCGCCATCAGCGTAGATTTCGTCCAACGCTTCCGCCCCACCATCACCAACGACCGACTCCTCCGCGTAGCACGATGGACATGCATCGCCAGCGGCCTCATAGGCCTTATCATCGCCCTCCTCATGGCCACCTGGGACATACAATCCCTCCTCGACTACTTCAACACAATCCTCGGCCTGCTCACCAGCGGCCTCGGCGGCCTCTTCTTCATCGCCGTCTTCATGCCCCGCGTCAAAGGCCACGCAGCCCTCACAGGCTTCATCACAGGCGAAATCATCGTCTTCCTCATGAGCCACTACACCACCGCCAGCCTCTTCCTCTACGGCGCCACAGGCATGATAGTAAGCATAATCATAGCCTACCTCACCTCATATATAAGTAAAACATAAAAACCAAAGAAATATGATAAACTTCAGCCAACTCGCCGCTCAATACAAGAGCGAACTCCTCGACCGCGTTATGCCCTTCTGGCTCCAACACAGTATCGACACCCAGTACGGAGGCTACTTCACCTGCCTCGAACGCGACGGCACCGTCTTCGACACCGACAAATTCATCTGGCTCCAATGCCGTGAAGTATGGATGCTCGCCACCCTCTACAACAAAGTCGAAGCCCGCCAGGAATGGCTCGACGCCGCCATACAAGGCGCCGAATTTCTCAAGCGCCACGGTCACGACGGCCACCTCAACTGGTACTTCGCCATCGACCGTCAAGGTCACCCCCTCGTCGAGCCATACAACATCTTCTCCTACACCTTCGCCGTCATAGCCTTCGGCCAGCTCTCCCTCGCCACCCACAACCCTGAATACGCCGACATCGCCAAACGCACCTTCGACATCGTCCTAAGTAAAGTCGACAACCCCAAAGGCCGCTGGACCAAAGCCAGCCCTGGCTCGCGCTCCCTCAAGAGCTTCGCCCTCCCCATGATACTATGCAACGTAGCTCTCGAAATCGAGCCCCTCCTCGACAAAGACTTCCTTGACCAGACCATCAAAACCTGCCTCCACGAAGTCATGGACATCTTCTACCGCCCCGAGATAGGCCTCATCGTTGAGCACCTCAGCACCGACGGTCACCTCGTCGACAGCATGGACGGCCGCCTCCTCAACCCCGGTCACGCCATCGAAGCCATGTGGTTCATCATGGACCTCGGCCGACGCATCGGCGACACCGCCCTCATCGACAAAGCCGTCAAGATAGCCCTCGCCGAAGCCGAATACGGATGGGACAAGCAGTACGGCGGCATCTTCTACTTCATGGATCGCCTCGGACGCCCCCTCCAGCAGCTCGAATGGGATCAGAAACTCTGGTGGGTACACATCGAGACCCTCATCACCATGATCAAAGGCTACGAACTCACCGGCAACCCCGACTGTCTCGCATGGTTTGAGCGAGTACACGACTACGTCTGGACACACTTCCACGACCCCGAACACCCCGAATGGTACGGCTACCTCAACAGGCGCGGCGAAGTCCTCCTCACCCTCAAAGGCGGCAAATGGAAAGGCTGCTTCCACGTCCCCCGCGGACTCATGCAAGTATACCAGACATTAGAGCGAATAGCACAAAAAGGAGAGTGATGTTTTGGTTGTTTGGTTTTTGGTTTTTTGGTTGGATATAGCGACTATCCGCCAATGTAGAACCGACGAAGGCGAAACCACCAAGAAGACAATACAACCAACAAAACCACCAAACAACCAAACAACCAAACAACACTCCTCGGAGGGGGCTCTCTTCGAGTTTTACATATTGTCAATTTACAAAAAGTCAGAAACCCATCCTCTCGCGTAGTCGTATCTCTGCATCGAGAATCACAAGAATTGCGTTTTTATCATTCTCGACCCCCGTTTTGTTAATTCGCGCATCGAGTTTTGTTAAGTTAGCATACAACTACTGACTTTACTTAGGGTCTGCTGAATTAATACCTCGAATTGTGGCGAGGTATTAATTCAGCAGACCCTAAGTAAAGTCAACTAAACGACAAAACGACAAAGCCAAATGTAAATTGTAATAATTCTCCCAACGAAACCAACGACAGCCCAACTCGACCCTTTTTCGCTGTCGTATCTTTGCATCGTGATTCACGGAAAATGTGCACAATCCCGAACTCATCCCGAACTCATCCCGAATGCTTGGCCTTACAACAAACCAACCAACCTCAAAACCTCAAACCAAACAACAAAATATGTTAAAAAACCAAACACCCTGCTGCTTGTCCCATGATTTGAGATATGAAATTAGTATATTTGCGAGAGATTGCGCATTAGCAAGAAAGAACATTATAACGAGAGCGTTCCAATATGAATAAAATATCTCTCTATTACGCAGAGGGCAAACGGTAGGTGCAGAGGGAGATTGATCACTACAATCTGGACATGATAATTGCCCTGGACTATAGTGCACAGTCGCCTATTGCTGTACGCTTTCGCCGTTGAGCCACGCAACGGCTGCATGAGTATCTCCAAAAGGGATTCACTATGGACGACAAGCGATTGAAGCAGGGCGGCAACCGATATTTTAAGGAACTGCTTCAGCGCATATCCTATAACATACAGAGTAGTCGAATGTCTAATTTTATAAACGAATCGCTTATGAGGTACAAAATTTTATTGCTGGCCGTTATCACAGTATTAACAGCATCATGTTCAAAATCAAGCACAAACAGTAAATCACCAGAAAATATGAGTAAAAATGAAGCGTTGGAAGTCCTGAAGACTCGTAGAGCAATCAGAGCGTATCAAGACAAAATGCCAGAGAGGGATCTGATAGAGCAAATAGTGGAAGCAGGCACCTATGCGCCAACGGGCATGGGCAGACAGTCTCCCATTATCTTGGCAGTCACAAACCGCGAGGTACGCGACCGTTTGTCGCAGCTCAATGCTCGCATCATGGGGTGCGACTCAGACCCCTTTTACGGCGCACCAGTAGTATTGGTGGTGTTGGCCGACAGACAATATCCGACCTATCTCTACGATGGCGCATTGGTGATGGGCAACCTCCTAAATGCAGCACATGCTGTAGGGCTGGGGAGCTGTTGGATACATCGAGCAAAAGAGGTCTTTGATACCCCAGAAGGAAAAGCACTCCTGAAAGAGTGGGGGATAGAAGGCGATTACGAAGGAATCGGCAATTGTATAATCGGCTATAGTGCGCAGGAAGCTCCCCAGCCAAAGCCAAGAAAACCCGACTACGTGAGATATATTATATAATAATGTATACAGCCCCATAAACCCTCTTTTCAAGTGTAAAAAGCACAATATTTCTATAAAAAAGAGAAAAAAAGTTCGTCAAGGTATTGCAGATAATAAAAATTGTTGTA